>NZ_SMFT01000010.1 GCF_004339025.1 Volucribacter psittacicida | reverse complement strand
CGCAAAAACACTACAGCGTTGTATAGTTAAGCCTCTCGGGCAATTAGTACTGGTTAGCTCAACGTCTCACAACGCTTACACACCCAGCCTATCTACGTCTTCGTCTCAAACAACCCTTACAATCTCTCGATTGGGATAACTCATCTCAAGGCAAGTTTCGTGCTTATATGCTTTCAGCACTTATCTCTTCCGCATTTAGCTACCCAGCAATGCCTCTGGCGAGACAACTGGTACACCAGTGATGCGTCCACTCCGGTCCTCTCGTACTAGGAGCAGCCCCTCTCAATTATCCTACGCCCACGGCAGATAGGGACCGAACTGTCTCACGACGTTCTAAACCCAGCTCGCGTACCACTTTAAATGGCGAACAGCCATACCCTTGGGACCTACTTCAGCCCCAGGATGTGATGAGCCGACATCGAGGTGCCAAACACCGCCGTCGATATGAACTCTTGGGCGGTATCAGCCTGTTATCCCCGGAGTACCTTTTATCCGTTGAGCGATGGCCCTTCCATTCAGAACCACCGGATCACTATGACCTGCTTTCGCACCTGCTCGACTTGTCCGTCTCGCAGTTAAGCTTGCTTTTACCATTGCGCTATCCTCACGATGTCCGACCGTGATTAGCAAACCTTCGTGCTCCTCCGTTACGCTTTGGGAGGAGACCGCCCCAGTCAAACTACCCACCAGACACTGTCCGAAACCGCGTTCCGCAGTCTTCGTTAGAACATCAAACGTTAAAGGGTGGTATTTCAACAACGACTCCATGATAACTGGCGTTACCACTTCATAGTCTCCCACCTATCCTACACATCAAAATTCAAGGTTCAGTGTCAAGCTATAGTAAAGGTTCACGGGGTCTTTCCGTCTAGCCGCGGGTACACCGCATCTTCACGGCGATTTCAATTTCACTGAGTCTCGGGTGGAGACAGCCTGGCCATCATTATGCCATTCGTGCAGGTCGGAACTTACCCGACAAGGAATTTCGCTACCTTAGGACCGTTATAGTTACGGCCGCCGTTTACTGGGGCTTCGATCAAGTGCTTCTCTTGCGATGACACCATCAATTAACCTTCCAGCACCGGGCAGGCATCACACCCTATACTTCCACTTACATGTTTGCAGAGTGCTGTGTTTTTAATAAACAGTTGCAGCCAGCGGGTCACTTCGACTGGTTCGTGCTCCATTTGTGCAAACTTCACACTACGCCAGCGCACCTTCTCCCGAAGTTACGGTGCTATTTTGCCTAGTTCCTTCACCCGAGTTCTCTCAAGCGCCTGAGTATTCTCTACCTAACCACCTGTGTCGGTTTTCAGTACGGTTTAAATAAACCTGAAGCTTAGTGGCTTTTCCTGGAAGTTGGGTATCAGTTACTTCCGCTCCATAGAGCGTCGTCATCATTTCTCAGTGTTATCAGGTTTCCGGATTTGCCTAAAAACCCCACCTACAAACTTAAACAGTACAATCCAATCTACTGCTAACCTAACCTGCTCCGTCCCCACATCGCAGTTTATTCAAGTACGGGAATATTAACCCGTTTCCCATCGACTACGCTTTTCAGCCTCGCCTTAGGGGCCGACTCACCCTGCCCCGATTAACGTTGGACAGGAAACCTTGGTCTTTCGGCGAACGGGTTTTTCACCCGTTTTATCGTTACTTATGTCAGCATTCGCACTTGTGATACCTCCAGCATACTTCTCAATACACCTTCTACGGCTTACACAACGCTCCCCTACCCAACAGATTTTACTCTGATGCCGCAGCTTCGGTGCTATATTTTAGCCCCGTTACATCTTCCGCGCAGGCCGACTCGACTAGTGAGCTATTACGCTTTCTTTAAATGGTGGCTGCTTCTAAGCCAACATCCTAGCTGTCTAAGCCTTCCCACTTCGTTTCCCACTTAATATAGACTTCGGGACCTTAGCTGGCGGTCTGGGTTGTTTCCCTCTCCACGACGGACGTTAGCACCCGCCGTGTGTCTCCTAAGCATTACTCTTCGGTATTCG
>NZ_SMFT01000009.1 GCF_004339025.1 Volucribacter psittacicida | reverse complement strand
TATTTTAATTGAAACGACTATCATTAAAAATTTTCAAGAAACTGACCGCACTTTAATTCAAATGTTTGCTTTTTTGATGTGTATGCCTCTATTCCGTTTTAAAATAATACTGTGTATTTTAGCTATTTATGCTAAACTTCATATTTTGCAGTTACTCTGACATTAGGCAAAGAATATGACAGAACAACAATTAAATTTAATTCAATCTTCAATTAAATCCATTCCTGATTACCCTAAAAAAGGGATTATTTTTCGTGATATTACCAGTTTAGTGGAAAATCCTGAGGCATTTCGTTGTGTGGTGGCGTTATTTGTGGCGAAATTTCAAGAAATGGGGATTACTAAAGTAATTGGTACGGAGTCAAGAGGGTTTATTTTTGGTGCGCCTGTGGCTTTGGCGTTAAATTGCCCTTTTGTATTAGTGCGTAAGCCCAATAAGTTGCCACGAGAAACGCTATCACAAAGCTATGAGTTGGAGTATGGGCAAGATACTTTGGAAATTCATACGGATTCCATTCAAGCGGGCGATAATGTGCTGATTATTGATGATCTGTTGGCGACAGGGGGGACTGTTGAGGCGACAGTGAAATTGGTACAACGCTTAGGTGGTGAAGTAAAACATTGTGCGTTTGTGATTAACTTGCCTGAGTTAGGCGGCGAACAACGTTTGCGCAATCTGGGAATTGAACCTTTTACCTTGGTCAATTTTGCTGGGCATTAACCATTCATAAGGATAGGTATGAGTTACCAAGTTTTAGCAAGAAAATGGCGTCCAAAAACCTTTGCAGAGGTGGTGGGGCAACAGCATATTTTAACGGCGTTGGCAAATGGCTTAAAACAAAATCGGTTACATCATGCTTATCTTTTTTCGGGAACAAGAGGGGTAGGCAAAACCTCTATTGCTCGTTTATTTGCCAAGGGATTAAATTGTGTTAAAGGGGTGACTGCGGAGCCTTGTGGCGAATGTGAACATTGTAAAGCCATAGAACAAGGGCGTTTTATTGATCTCATTGAAATTGATGCAGCTTCACGCACCAAAGTTGAAGATACAAGGGAATTACTTGACAATGTGCAATATAAGCCTGTGGAGGGGCGTTATAAGGTTTATTTGATTGATGAGGTGCATATGCTTTCTCGTCATTCTTTTAATGCTTTGTTAAAAACCTTGGAAGAACCACCTGAATATGTCAAATTTTTATTGGCAACCACAGATCCCCATAAATTGCCAATTACGATCCTTTCTCGTTGTATGCAGTTTCATTTAAAAGCCTTAGAACCTGCACAAATTAGCTTACATTTAGAAAAAATTCTGAGTGCGGAACATATTGATTTTGATGTGTTAGCCTTAGAAAGAATTGCAAAATCAGCCCAAGGGAGTATTCGAGATAGTTTAAGTTTGACGGATCAGGCGATTGCTATGGGAAATGGTGAAGTACGTTTGGATACGGTCAATCAAATGCTGGGATTATTGGATGAAAATCAAGCATTAAATGTGATTCGTGCCTTACATCGTGCGGCTGGCGATGAGCTTATGCAGGTGGTGCAAGAGGTCGCCTCAAAAGGGGGAGATTGGGAGCAATTTTTAATTGAGATTAGTGAGTTATTACATAAAATCGCCTTATGTCAATTATTGCCTGAAAGCCATTATATGGCACAAGATCAAATCGCTTTATTAGCGAAACAGTTATCGCCAGAGGATGTACAATTTTATTATCAAATTATTATTACAGGGCGTAAGGAATTAAATTTAGCTCCTGACTATCGTACAGGGGTAGAAATGACCTTATTGCGTGCTTTAGCCTTTCACCCTAAACAGTTTTCTTCTTCATCTTTAAATCAAGAAAGCACGATGGCGATGGAAACATCATCAACGGCATCAAGCACAAAGGCGTTGGACTCTCATACTAACATCAAAACAGCGAAAGAAAACAATGTTAAGCCTATTGAAAATCCTGTGGCGGTGGAAGTGCCAGTAGTGAGTCAACAATCTTTGGCTACGCAATCAGAGAATCCTGCGCATTCCGCCTTAACTGCCATAGAAAACTTGCGTGATTTATCCCGCAATATGGCACAAAAGGAAAAAAAAAACTTAACTGAGAACAAGGCGTTACTTGATGTGCCTGTTATTGATGTAGGGCAATCTACACCCAAAAAGGATTTAGCTACAAGATTAAACCAGTTAGCGGATCAAGCCAAAAAAAATAACGCCAGTAAGTCCGCCTCAACACAGGCGTTGTCAACGCAAAATCAATCCGCACAACATAGCGAGCAGATTTCATCCCTTGAGCAAGATTATCGCTGGGAATGGATTAATCCAGAAATGGCACAGGTTGATGAAGGGATACGTCCTTCTGAAATTAAGCGTGCGATTTTACAAGAGAAAACCCAAGAGCTTATTGATAAAGTGGTTTCTTTAACGGCTCAACGTGATCCTTGGGCAAAAATGATTGAAGAACTACAATTAGAGGGTTTTGTTAAGCAATTAGCTTTGCATTCAGTATTATTATCACAACAAAATCAACAGATTAAATTAGGCATTCGCCCTGAGCAGGCACATTTAAATAAAGAAAAATGTACGGCACAATTACAACAAAGCCTCACTGATTATTATCAACATCCAATAGATCTGATCGTTGAACCTTATGCAACGCCCGAACCTTTAACCCCAATGGAACATCGCCAGAATATTTATCGTGAGTTACAAGAACAGGCAAAACAGCATTTATTAGCCGATGAAAAGGTGGCATTGCTGATTAAAGAATTTGATGGCACATTGGATTTAGACAGTATTCGTCCTGTGTAAGCACATAAAAAGAAAGGCATTGCACAAGCTAAAATTTTCGTTACAATAGCCCGACGAATTATTTATAGTCGTTTCAATTTAATTAACAACCAATGGAAGAAAAATTATGTTTGGAAAAGGTGGCTTAGGCAATTTAATGAAACAAGCGCAACAGATGCAAGATCGTATGCAAAAAATGCAAGAAGAAATTGCTCAGTTAGAAGTAACAGGAGAATCTGGTGCTGGCTTAGTGAAAGTAACCGTAAATGGGGCACATAATTGTCGCCGTATTGAAATCGATCCGTCTTTAATGGAAGATGACAAAGAAATGTTAGAAGATCTCATTGCGGCGGCATTTAACGATGCGGTACGTCGTGCGGAAGAGCTACAAAAAGAAAAAATGGCATCGGTTACCGCAGGTATGTCATTACCGCCAGGCTTTAAAATGCCATTCTAATTCGTCATTTTCAACAAAAAATAAGACAAAATCCCACCGCACTTTTACCTCTCTGTTAAAGTGCGGTCATTTATTTTAAAATTTTTATGCAAATTAGTCCTTTACTTGAAAATCTTATTGAAGCATTACGTTGCTTGCCGGGTGTAGGGCCGAAATCGGCACAGCGTATGGCTTATCATCTTTTACAACGGGATCGCAGTGGCGGTATGCATTTAGCTCAATCGCTAACCAAAGCCATGTCGCAAATTGGTCATTGTGAGCATTGTCGCACCTTTACCGAGCAAGATATTTGTAATATTTGCAATAATCCTCGCCGTCAAAATACGGGCTTGCTTTGTATTGTGGAAATGCCCGCCGATATTCAAGCCATTGAACAAACAGGGCAATTTTCTGGACGTTATTTTGTTTTAATGGGGCATTTATCGCCGCTAGATGGCATTGGGCCGAAAGAAATTGGGCTTGATTTATTGCAACAGCGTTTACAACAAGAACAGTTTAACGAAGTTATTTTAGCCACCAACCCTACAGTAGAAGGGGACGCTACCGCCAATTATATTGCAGAATTATGCTTACAACAGGGGATAAAAGTCAGCCGTATCGCACATGGTATTCCTGTGGGCGGCGAATTAGAAATGGTTGATGGCACAACCCTAACCCATTCTTTTTTAGGACGACGTACCATTGAATAGCCTTGAAAAATGGAAAAAGTGCGGTCTTTTTTTAATTATTTTTAGGTATTAACAAGGAATAACTTACTTGCTAATTTATTGCCATTTGCTACCAAATGGCAATATTTTTTTATAATAAATGGAGTCTTTACTATGGCATTAAATAAACATCAAATTGAGCTTATTCAATCTACTATTCCAGTATTAAAAGAAAATGGTGCTGATCTTACCGCCTATTTTTATCAACGCATGTTGGGTAATAACCCAGAGTTAAAAGAAACCTTTAACCTCGGTCATCAACGCAGTGGGGCACAAGCACGCTCCTTAGCAGGAGCTGTACTTGCTTATGCAGAAAATATTGAACATTTAGAGCGATTAGGTTCAGCGGTGAGCCTAATGGCACATAAGCACGTAAGTTTAAATATTCAGCCAGAACAATATGCGATTGTGGGGGAAAACTTATTACATTCCATTAGTGAAGTATTAAATATTCCGATGGAGCACGAGTTAATTTCAGCTTGGGCTGCCGCTTATCAGCAATTAGCCGATATTTTAATCAATGCGGAAGCTGATCTCTATCGCCAACAACAGCAAACGCCTTACGGCTGGAATGGTTGGAAAGCCTTTAAAATTATTGATCGCCAAGCAGAGAGCGATGAAATAACCTCTTTTTATCTTGCGCCCGTAGATGGCGGAAAATTACCACAATATCAAGCAGGGCAATATATCTCATTGCGTATTCCTGTACCAGAGTTAGGCTTAAAACAACCTCGTCAATATAGCTTATCCGATCGCTATCATCCTGATTATTTTCGTATTTCTGTGAAAAATGAAACGGCTCACGATGGTTTACCAGAGGGCTACGTTTCCACAACATTGCACCGTGATTATCATGTTGGCGATATTGTTGAAGTTACCCACCCAACAGGGGATTTTGTACTACAACATCAAGATAAAGACACGGTTTTAATTAGTGCAGGCGTTGGCGTTACACCTATGATTGCGATGCTAAATACATTATTAGCTACTCATCATCCGATTCAAATTAGCTTTTTACACGCTTGTCGCCATATTGGGGCTTTGGCAATGCACCAACATATTGAGCAATTAAAACAGCAACATCCAAATTTATATAGTTATTTAGCTTGTGAAACGCCTTCTGAGCAAGTCAAAATAGATCAATTAGGGCGTTTAGATTTAAAAGCGATTGATCGCCAATATTTACCTGCTCAAGCGGATTATTATCTTTGTGGTCCAAAAGCCTTTATGCAGCAACAATATCAAACCTTACGTGAGTTAGGTATCCCTGCGGCACAAATTTATATGGAGCTATTTAATACAGGCGGAATAGCGGATATTGAAGAATAATGGAAGATCAACCAGCTTTTTAAGAAAGTGGTGTTTGACCGAGTACGGCGTTGGCACGCTTCGCCGTATTCTTTGTACGCTTTTCGTTGTGTTGCCTTTTCTCTTTGTAAATTGAAATGGCTATAAAATAAGAATATTACAGACCTCCCCCCTCATATTGTGAGCTGCTTTTATTTGTTATAGAATTGTTAAGTTATGTAAAGTTAACAATGATGAAATAAAAGGACATAACGATATGCTGACCAATAACCTTCTCTTAGGGATTATCCTTGCTTTATTTGCGGCATTGCTAAATAGTTCTATTGGCATTTTCAGTAAAATTCTCATGCAAAATGGCTTAAACGCTCAGGATATTGCATTTTTTAAGACCTTGATGGCATTTTTGCTCTTGAGCAGTTTATGTTGGCGTAAACCCCTTGCTTATCAAAAACAGCAAATCATTCAAACGCCTTTACATTCTCGCGCTTGGTTATGGAAAGTGGCAATTTGTGCTTTTCTTGGTATTTTTGTTCTGTTTTTCTTTGAAACCTTGGCGTATGGTTATGGGCTTGCTTCTAATGTTGTGGTCATTTTAATGGCATCAGCTACCGTTTCGGCATTAATTTTTGAGGTATTGTTGTTGAAAGGGCCTTTAAAAATCACTTCTGTACTTGGGGTGTTATTCGCTGTTATGGGTATTTTTGTCATTTCTTGGGCTGGTGGTAGTCATAGCCATCTTCTTATGATTTTAAATGCTATTATTGCGGGGACTGGCTATGGTTTATTTTCTGTTTGCTTAAGAAAATTTGGTTTGCGAGGTGGCTGGCACTTGACGACTTTTTTATTATTTTTTGGGAGTTTATATTTATTTTTTCCTTATTGGTGGAAAGGAAATGACATTCAGTGGCAGTTAGAGATAATGATTTATCTTGCCGCCTTAGCGATTTTACCCACAATTTTGGGCTTTTATTGTACAACAAAAGCCTTGTCTTATTTAACAGCCACTAAGGTTCAAGTTATTGGATTGTCCGAACCTATTTTTGCGGTTTTGCTTGCTTGGTGGTTTTTACAAGAAATGCCTAATCATCAATTTTTTATTGGGGCAAGTTTGATTGTGTTAGGCATTTTGTTAATTAACCAAATTCATTTGCATTTTATGCGTAAATATTCGGGTAAGGCATAAGGGGAGTCTTGCTCCCCTTGAAAGCATTATAGTCGTCCCACTTTAAAATGAGATGACTATACATCATATTTGCCCATTACTGAGGCTTGCGCGAGAATATGCCCTTGCATAGCAAAATGAAGATCATTAAAGCGGAAGCCCGTTGCTAACTCAAGTTTACAATCAAGGGCATAAACAATAAGTTCGTAACGGTGTTCACAATTTGGTGGCGCCATACCCCCATAAGCGGAGGCTTCTTTTAGATCAAATTTGCCTAGTACACTTGCCCAGCTATTTGCGCCTTGAACATAATCCGTTGCTTGTTGGCTTTCATTCTCTTTTACTGAAGTACGTTGTAAATTGGCAATCAACCAATGTGTCCAAACAAAGCCAGAAGCCGTAATGGCATCTTTATCTTCTAGGACGACGGCAAAAGATTGGGTATTTTCAGGTGGATTTAGGATTTCAAAAGGAATTGAGTAGGTTGGCATACCATTAGGGCTAAATTGTTCACCGCGTTTACCATATTTATCCGCAAAATAGCCATGATTAATCGCCGAAGTGGTAACTTGCATTTTTTCCTCCATAGATAAACATATTGAAATTAAGGACAAAAATAAATTAGTGAATTTTGTGAATAATGTCAATTTCTAACGTTTTAACCTGATTAGAAAATTGTTAGAATAGTTCTCCATTTGGCTAGATAGGAGTTGCTATGCACTGCCCATTTTGTAATGCCGAAGAAACGAAAGTCATTGATAGTCGTTTGGTTTCTGAGGGTTATCAAGTTCGCCGCCGCCGTGAATGTACACAATGCCACGAACGCTTTACTACCTTTGAAAGTGCCGAATTAATTATGCCTAGAATTATTAAAAATAATGGTTTGCGTGAACCTTTTAATGAGGATAAGTTAAGAGGGGGAATGCTACACGCTTTGGAAAAACGCCCTGTGAGTACCGATGATATTGAGCGTGCTATTGAAGAGATTATGCACGAATTAAGAGCGACAGGCGAACGAGAAGTACCGAGTAAATTTGTTGGGCGTTTAGTGATGGAAGCCTTGAAAAATTTAGATAAGGTGGCTTATATTCGCTTTGCTTCCGTATATTTGAGTTTTGAAGATATTAATGAATTTAGTAAAGAAATTGAGAAATTAAAGGATTGATATGTCATTTACCCAGCAAGATCATCATTTTATGCAACGGGCTTTGGATTTAGCCAAACAAGGGGAATTTACCACAAGCCCAAACCCTGCGGTAGGCTGTGTTATTGTCAATCATGGCGAAATCGTGGGGGAGGGATTTCATTTAAAAGCAGGAGAACCTCATGCTGAAGTGATGGCATTGCGTATGGCAGGGCAAAAGGCAAAAGGGGCAACAGCTTATGTTACCTTAGAACCTTGTTCTCATTTTGGGCGAACGCCGCCTTGTGCGAAAGGCTTAATTGAGGCGGGAATAAGTAAGGTTGTGGCGGCAATGCAAGATCCTAATCCACAGGTGGCAGGAAAGGGATTGAATATGTTACAAGAAGCAGGGATTACAACAGAAGTTGGCTTATTATCCGCCTCGGCAGAATGGTTAAATCGTGGTTTTTTGAAACGTATGCGAACAGGCTTACCCTATGTTCGCTTAAAAATGGCTATGACCATTGATGGTAGAACCGCTACTGCATCGGGAGAAAGTAAATGGATTACGGGACAACAAGCAAGATCTGATGTACAAATGGAGCGAGCGAGATCAAGTGCAATCCTTTCTACTTATCAAACGGTATTTATGGATAATGCGCAATTAAATGTACGTTGGCAACAATTACCTTCCTCTGTACAACAACAATATCCTAGCGATAATTTGCGTCAACCCATTCGTATTATTCTGGATCGTCAGGCACAATTAACACCAGACTTAGCCTTATTTCAAAGTGACTCGCCAATTTGGTTGGTAACAGAAACAGAAAAAAAATATCAAAATAGACCGCACTTTTGTCAACAATTCTATTTACCTCATTTGCCCTCATCACAACAGTTGGCTAATTTAATGAGCCAATTAGGGCAACAACATATTAATACTCTCTGGGTGGAAGCAGGAGCAACATTTGCAGGAGCTTTAATTGAAGCGGATTTGGTTGATGAACTCATTGTGTATATTGCCCCCAAATTATTGGGGGATCACGCAAGAGGATTATGCCATTTACCTCATCTCACCCAGCTTGCACAAGCGCCACAATGGCATTTGCAAGACATAAAACAATGGGACTCCGATCTTAAATTAATTTATATCAAGGATAAATTATGTTGAAAAAACTCCTGCAATCCGCCGGCATAGGGCTTGTACTTGCTTTGGTGATTTTATTTGTATTGCCCCGATTAAACCTGAGTCAACATAATGAGCCGATGAGCTTTAAAAATGCCGTAAGAAATGCTTCACCCGCAGTCGTAAATGTTTATAGCCAATCGTTTTCATTACAAAACAATGCCAACCAAGGATTACAAATTAGCAATTTGGGTTCAGGTGTGATTATGTCAAAAGAAGGCTATATTCTCACTAACCGACACGTTATCAATAATGCGGATCAAATTGTGGTGGCATTGCAATCAGGGCAAATTTTTAATGCCAATGTGATTGGTTCAGACAGTCTAACGGATCTTGCGGTATTAAAAATTAAAGCCAATAATTTACCAACAATTCATTATAATCCTGATCGTCAAGTTTATGTGGGCGATGTGGTGTTAGCCATAGGTAATCCTTATAACTTAGGACAAAGTGTTTCACAGGGCATTATTAGTGCCACAGGGCGTAATGCGGTGGGCGATGCCATTGGACGCCAAAACTTTATTCAAACTGATGCTTCTATTAACCGAGGGAATTCAGGGGGGGCATTAATCAATTCTCTAGGAGAGTTGGTTGGCATTAGCACCTTAAGTATTGGTAAAGACAGCAATGAAATTGCGGAAGGGTTAAGCTTTGCCATTCCGACGGACATTGCCATTGATGTAATGAATAAAATTATTCGTGATGGGCGTGTTATTCGTGGTTATATTGGCATAGAAAGTGATTTATATACCCTTGGACAGCGATCAAATAATGCCGGAGTATTAGTGACCAATGTGGCAACAAACGGCCCTGCCTATAAAGCAGGAATTCGACAAGGGGATATTATTTTGAAATTTAATAATGAACCCGTCACATCCCCAACGCATTTAATGCGTTTAGTTTCTGATATTCCCCCTAATACTCAAGTTAAAGTGCTTGTGGCACGTTTAGCCCAACAACTTGAATTTAATGTTACCTTAGCGGAATATCCACATTAAAAGGCAATAAGAATTATGCAACAGATAAAAACCAGCCATTTTTTTGCTTGTTTAGATCGTTTACGCTTGATCCATCGTTGGTCATTAATGCGAACGATAGAAAAAGAAAATCTCGCAGAACATAGTTTACAAGTCGCTTTTGTCGCTCATGCCTTAGCCATAATAAAAAATAAATATTATGGTGGAAACATCAATCCCGATCGCATTGCGGTGATTGCAATGTACCACGATAGTTCAGAAATTTTTACAGGCGATCTTCCCACCCCAATTAAATATTTTAATCAAAATATAACACAAGCCTACAAACAGATTGAAGAAATGGCGGAAAAGCATTTATTAAGTTTTTTACCCCAAGACTTACAACAAGAGTTTGCCCCTTACTTAGATAGCGGGCTTTTCAGCGAACAAGAAAGAAATATTGTGAAACAAGCGGATATTTTATGTGCTTATATCAAAGCAAAATTTGAATTAGAACAGGGTAATCTTGAATTTTCCTCAGCAAAACTACGCTTAGATCAACTTATACAACAATGGCATAGCGAAGAAATGGATTATTTTCTCAATGTTTTTGTACCAAGTTTTGGGCGAAGTTTAGATGAGATGACTTTATAAAATTTTATGAAAATAGACCACACTTTTTATAGGGAAAAGGTGCGGTGGGTTTTTCAAGAATTTTTCTTTTTTAGTTTTTGTTCATTACGCCAATTAAAAACAGACCGCACTTTGTGGCTTAGTTCATTCTCATTTCACTAAGGTTTTAGATTTTTCAATAAATCCCCATTATAAATATGTTTCTTAACGGCGGCACTTGCCACAATGTGGCTATTCCAAGCGTAGTGGCTTGTTGCAATACTGACGGCGAGGTTATCTAATAATAGGTTCTCTTTTAATTTTTGTTGCAAGCGAGGTAAGAAAATATCTTTGGAACTTAATAAACTAGAGGAGATGATAATTTTTTCTGAAGAAAAAATATTAATTAAGTTCATTAGCACATAAGAAACGCTATCTGCAATATGATAAATAATTTTTATGGCATTTTCGTTCCCCTTATTGGCTTGTTCGCAAACAAAAGCAATTTTTTGTTCGCCATTGATTAATTGATTTTGCGGGAAGAGCTTATCGACTAATTGGTAGATACTATGATGGGTAACCTGATGATAGAGCTGATGGCGTTCAATTTCCGATAAATGCGGATTGGTTAAATCATGTAATTCACTAAAAGGCGGAACCGCCACTTTGTTAATATTCATTCGTGTATAACGTGCCGAATTTACTGGCTCGCCTTTAATTAATACACTCATATTAATCACATCATCTAATTGTAAAAATAATACATTATGACAATTAATTGCACTTCCTAAATTTGATTCCGCAAAGATCCAAGTTTCAAAGGATTCATTAATCAAAATTGGGCAAGAAAAATGGGGTTGAAAGAGCGCCAATAAATCTAAATCATATTGTTGTTCTCCCAGTTTGCTTAAATATTGTCCTTTATGATGAAGCTCCCCTGCTACAACGACGGAAACCGCTAATAATTTGCCACTTTCTTGTTTCACTTGTTGTAAAAAATGTTCAATAGATTGATGAATAAAATGAGGCAAATCCTGTTGTTTTTCTGGCGTTAGGACAAATGTCATTTGTTTTACGATAGTGTCATCGAGTTCACATAAGGTGATTTCAAAACTGTCTTCTAGCAAGGTGGCACAAATTGTTCGCCAATAAAAAGGGGATAAACAAAGCCCAATAGCAGGGCGACCTCGTACAATATTTGTTTGTACGGTGCGTTCCATAATAAATTCAGCTTGAATAAGTTGGCGTGTAAGTTCTGTGATGCTGGCGGGAGCAAACCCTGATAACTTAGATAAATCAATCCGAGAAATTAATTCAAATTGTTCAATTAGCCGATAAATTACTCCAAGCTGCTGCATTTTTACTGAGTCAGATAAACTCTTTTTTACTCTAGGCATAACCACTCTCAACGATTAATTTTTTTAATAAAAAATACTCCATACGATAGTTTTTTATTTATACCATTTATCTTAATTATGACAATAATTTTCCCTAAATTCTGTGGGCTAGGTCACAAAATTATTTTGAAAAAGTGAAATTTTTTGTGATTAGATTTTGGTAAAAAAATGATATTGAGGTAAACTACCGAAACTTATTTTTAACGAAAACAGAGCAAATTTTTGAGGTTGATATGACGAAAATTGCATCAATTAAGGATGTTTTAACGGGAAAAATCGCTGTGGGTGAAACCGTTACTGTACGAGGCTGGGTACGCACTCGCCGAGATTCTAAGGCGGGTTTATCTTTTTTAGCGGTTTATGATGGTTCTTGCTTTGCACCTGTTCAAGCTATAGTCAATAATGATATTGATAATTATGACAGTGAAATTTTACGCTTAACCACAGGTTGTTCAGTGATTGTAACAGGCACGATAGTCGAGTCGCCAGCGGAAGGTCAGGCAGTGGAATTACAAGCCTCAAAAGTGGAAGTAACAGGTTGGGTTGAGGATCCTGAAACTTATCCTATGGCAGCAAAACGTCATTCTATTGAATACCTGCGTGAAGTTGCTCATTTACGTCCTCGTACCAATATCATCGGTGCGGTAGCACGTGTACGTCATTGCTTAGCACAAGCTATTCATCGCTTTTTTCATGAACAAGGTTTTTATTGGGTAGCAACCCCGTTGATTACAGCTTCCGATACGGAAGGGGCTGGAGAAATGTTCCGTGTTTCTACCTTAGATTTAGAAAATCTGCCGAGAGATGATAAAGGGGCGGTAGATTTTAGCCAAGATTTTTTTGGTAAAGAGGCATTTCTTACCGTATCGGGGCAATTAAATGGCGAAACCTATGCTTGTGCTTTAAGTAAAATTTATACTTTCGGGCCTACTTTTCGTGCGGAAAATTCCAATACGACTCGACATTTAGCTGAGTTTTGGATGGTTGAACCTGAAGTGGCTTTTGCCACATTGGCGGATAATGCAAAATTAGCTGAAGATATGCTGAAATATGTGTTTAATGCGGTACTCAACGAACGCCGAGATGACTTAGAATTCTTTGCGAAACACGTGGACAAAGATGTGATCAATCGCTTAGAACATTTTGTTCAAGCCGATTTTGCTCAAATTGATTATACCGATGCGATTGAGGTATTGCTTAAATCAGGGAAATCCTTTGAATTCCCTGTGGAATGGGGGATCGATTTATCCTCTGAACACGAACGCTATCTTGCGGAAGAATATTTTAAAGCCCCTGTGGTAGTAAAAAATTATCCTAAAGATATTAAAGCCTTCTATATGCGTTTAAATGATGATGGCAAAACTGTTGCCGCAATGGACGTTTTAGCCCCGGGAATTGGTGAAATCATTGGCGGATCTCAACGTGAAGAGCGTTTAGAAGTTTTAGATAAACGTATGTTAGAAATGGGCTTAAACCCTGAAGATTATTGGTGGTATCGTGATTTACGCCGTTATGGCACAGTACCACATTCAGGCTTTGGCTTAGGTTTTGAACGCTTGATTGTCTATGTAACAGGTGTACAAAATATTCGTGATGTGATTCCTTTCCCTCGCTCACCTCGTAATGCAAACTTCTAATCATCGTTATCCCCTCCACAAGAGGGGATATTGTTCATCAATTTGCAAGGATTTTCTATGGCTTATACCACATTCTCCCAAACCAAAAATGATCAACTTAAAGAACCTATGTTCTTTGGACAAAATGTTAATGTTGCCCGCTATGATCAACAAAAATACGAAACTTTTGAAAAACTGATCGAAAAACAGCTTTCCTTTTTCTGGCGGCCAGAAGAAGTGGACGTTTCACAAGATCGTATTGATTATGCAAGCCTACCAGAACACGAAAAACATATTTTTATCAGCAATTTAAAATATCAAACGCTACTTGATTCAATTCAAGGACGTAGCCCAAATGTTGCCTTACTTCCTGTGGTTTCCATTCCTGAATTAGAAACTTGGATTGAAACTTGGACATTCTCTGAAACCATTCACTCTCGTTCTTATACTCATATTATTCGTAATATCGTGAATGATCCCTCTGTGGTTTTTGATGATATTGTAACCAATGAAGAAATTATCAAACGTGCCAAAGATATTTCAGCCTACTATGATGATTTTATTCGTGATACACAGCTTTATACCCTCTACGGCGAAGGAACTTATACCGTTGATGGGCAACAATGTATCGTGAGCTTACGCAATTTAAAACGCCAGTTATACCTCTGCTTAATGAGCGTTAATGCCCTAGAAGCCATTCGTTTTTATGTATCTTTCGCCTGTTCTTTTGCTTTTGCTGAACGCAAATTAATGGAGGGCAATGCCAAAATCATCAAATTTATTGCACGAGATGAAGCCTTACATTTAACAGGAACTCAGCATATTTTAAATATTATGGCATCAGGGCAAGATGATCCTGAAATGGCTGAAGTTGCCGAAGAATGCCGCCAAGAGGCTTATGATCTTTTTGTTGCCGCAGCTGAACAAGAAAAAGAATGGGCAGATTATTTATTTAAAGATGGCTCTATGATCGGCTTAAACAAGGATATTTTAGTGCAATATGTTGAATATATTACCAATATCCGTATGCAAGCCGTAGGATTACCATTGCCATTCAAAACACGTTCTAATCCAATTCCTTGGATCAACGCATGGCTAGTATCAGATAATGTTCAAGTAGCCCCTCAAGAAGTTGAGGTTAGCTCGTATTTAGTGGGACAAATTGACGCTAAAGTTGACACCAATGATTTTGGGGATTTTGATTTATAAAATTTTTCAAAAAACGTACCGCACTTTTATCCCCTTAAGCACCTTAATACCTCTTAAAAGTATTAAGGTGTGAATTCGCCTACTTCTCAATATGATGCCTTGTTATCAACCAACAATTATGAATATGTTTATTGCGTTGAAAATCTAATGGTAAGGTTTTGTGGGAAATTTCTATGGCATTCACGCCTAGTTCAGCGAGTTTCTCCTGTTGCATTTTAAAACCACGCTTATTATTGGAAAAGACAATAGTTCCTTGCGTTCTAAGCAGGGGCAATAATTTCGTGATTAATTTTATATGATCACGTTGTACGTCCCAGCTGTCTTCCATACGTTTTGAGTTGGAAAAAGTTGGCGGATCAACAAAAATAAGGTCAAATTGTTGCTGTGCCTTATCTAGCCATTGCAAACAATCGGCTTGGATTAATTTGTGTTGTGTGCCTTGAATATCATTTAACAATAAATTTTGTTCTGCCCAATTTAGATAGGTGTTTGACATATCTACGGTGGTGGTGGATTTTGCTCCTGCTAATGCGGCATGCACCGTTGCTGAGCCTGTATAAGCAAATAAATTGAGGAAATCCTTACCTTTTGCCATTTCGCCAACCATTTTGCGGGTTAAACGATGATCCAAAAATAAGCCTGTATCCAAGTAATCCGTTAAGTTTACCCATAATTTCGCCCCATATTCATTAACATAAAAATAGTCCCCTTGATGGGCAAGGCGTTCATACTGGCTATTGCCTTTTTGCTTTTGTCGCACTTTTAACACTAATTTATTGGTTTCTACTCCTGTTACCTGTAAGGTTGCGGTTACCGCATCAAGTAAACGCTGACGAGCTTTATTTTCATCAATATTTTTAGGCGGAGCATATTCTTGAATCACAATATGATCAGCATAGCGATCCACCGCTAAGTTATAATCTGGTAAATCCGCATCATACAAACGATAGGCATCAAGCCCTTGTTGTTTTGCCCATTTTTCAATTTTTTTGCTATTTTTTTGTAAACGGTTAGCAAAATCCTGTGCCACCTTAGGCGCTTGTGCTGATTGTGGCAAGGCTTCGCTGTCATTAAGTGGAGAAGTGCGGTCAGAAATTTGATAATTTTTTTGTACACAATCTAAAGGCCCATTTTTTGCTTTAAATTGGCGATAGGAGCGTAAACGTAAACAATCTAATAAGCTCGGTTCTGCACTAAAAATAGAAACATTCCATTGTGGAAATTGTTGTTTTAGGCGTTCTCCCAAAACAGAATACAAGGCAATTAATGCGGGGGTTGCTCCAAGACGTTCTCCATAAGGCGGATTACAAATCAAGGTTCCCTTTTGTTCTGTGGGTAAGGGATTGGTTAGTCTTGCAACATCCGCTTGTTGAAATTGGATTAAGTGGGCGACACCTGCTTGTTTGGCGTTACGCTGTGCTTTTTTTAATACATTTTTATCAAGATCAAAGCCATAAAAATGCCCTTTAGCGCTTGCTTGAGCTTGCTCTGCTTGTGCCATTGCCTCGTTTTTTACCTGTTGCCAAATTTGTGGATTATGCTCAAGCCAATGGTCAAATCCCCAATGTAGGCGATATAATTGTGGGGCAATATTGGCCTCCATTTGTGCTGCCTCGATCAATAAGGTGCCTGAACCACACATCGGATCAACCAATGGCGTACCTTTTTGCCAACCTGAACGCAATATAATGGCACTGGCGAGGGTTTCTTTTAAAGGGGCTTTGCCCGTTTCTTCACGATAACCACGTAAATGTAAGGCATCGCCACTCAGATCTAAGGAAACCACCATATTTTCACGGTTAAGATAAACATGAACACGAATATCGGGATGATCTTTATCCACTTCAGGTCTTGCTTTACCTTGACGAGTGAAATGATCCACAATGCCATCTTTCACACGCATTGCACCAAATTGAGTATGGCGAATATCTTGATTTGTACCATTAAAATCAACCACAAAACTTGAACGTTCATCAAAAATCGCTGACCAAGGTTGGCTTACAATGGTGGAATATAAATCTAATTCAGAATAAATTTTGCTTGTAACCAGAGGTAATAAAATTCTTGAGGCTAATCTTGACCAAAGTAAGGTGCGATATAGGGTATGCTCATTAGCGGAAAAATGCACACCACCTTGAGCAATACGGCATTGTTCAGCCCCAAGTGTCATTAATTCGGCTTTTAATAATTCTTCAAAACCACGAGCTGTGGTTGCAAATAAAGATCTCATCATTTTGTCGTTTCAATTTAAAAATAAGATAAAGCGGTACGGCAAGGCGTGCCAAACATCGGATTATTGTAAAGTGGAACGACTATATTCTCAATAAAAATCCGTTGATTGATGGCAAAAGTCTTTAACGTAAATAGCGTTTTAATCTTTGCTTAAGGTTGTTGCGTAGCTCTTTGTTCATTTCTATTTTATATTGTGGCGAGTGGCAATCCCCAAAAAAATGAATAGGCAAACGCAAGGTTGAATATTTTTGTTGATTAAGGGTTAATTGGGTCTGAAAATCGCATTGTCCATTTAACAATCCCACTTCGCCAGCACCTGTTAATTGTAATACCGATGTTTGAATAACTAAATTTTTCACCCATAATTTTTGTTGATCCCAAACCAAATCTGCTCGTCCTATATCAAAATCCGTATTAATTTGCTGGCGAGCAAGTTGTTGTTCATCATAATTAATGGGGAAATATTGTGCCACGAAATTAAATAAATTAATGCCGTTAATATTGCCTTGATAAATGTCAAAAGATAATTCGCCAGTAGGCAATCTTGCATTTTCAAATTGTAAAAATCCAGTTAATTTCCCTTTTCCTGTAAGAATTGAACGAATATCTAAGGTTGCCCAAAAGGCATAAATATCCACATTTTCGCCCACAAGGGCATAACCTTTTTGCTGGCGATAAAAATCAATATTTCCCTGTTGTGAACGGAAATAAATGCGAGAGGGTAAATATTGAATTGCCACCTTTTCTAAGGTTGCTTGATTAATTTCTAATTCATCAGCATAAAATTGATAGACTTGCGGCTGTTTTATCAACCATCTTGCCTTTGGTAAATGAAACTTATAGGGTTGATTTTTATAAACAAAATGCCCTTGTAGTGCAAAATTCTCTTGTTTTATTGTGGGCGAAAATAGCTCAGTTAAAAAAAGTGCGGTGGGTTTTAGCGTTAAATTTATATTCTCAATGGGATCTGAGGCATTATGCTGAGAGGAAGATAATTTGCCATTAGTGAGATGAATTTTCTCAATTTTGATTTGGCTTTGTAATAAAGAAAACAGATCAATCTGTAATTCAAGACGAGGAAGATCAACCTGCCAAGGTGCTAACAAGGGCGGTTGAATTTTAACATTTTCTGCCACTAACGCCAGTGGAAAAACTTGAAAACTTAACTTTGGCGAGGAAATAATGGCTTGCTGATGTTGCAATGCTTCAACCAGATCTGATTTAAGATGTTGAACTTTAAAATAAAATAAAGTTATTACTACACAAACAAAAGCTGTTAATAGAGCAATAACTTTTTTCATTTTAGATCCCTTAACTATTGATCTTCATTAATTCGGCTTGCTACAGCCGCTTGTTGATTTTTATATTTAGCATCTGAACGGCGGTTATAAGGTCTCGCCGCTTCGCCACTTAGCACTTCAAAACTTAACGCACCAATTACCATATTAGGGCGTAATGCTAATGGCAATTTTCCTGAATTATAAAATTCAAGCACAATTTTGCCTTCCCAACCGGGATCAATACGATGTGCTGTAACATGCACCATTAAACCTAAACGAGCCAATGAGGAACGTCCATCAAGCCAACCAATAATATTGGCAGGCAATTTCACTGATTCAAGGGTGGTGGCAAGGGCTAGTGTGCCGGGGTGCAAGAAAAAGGCTTGATTATCTTCAATAATAATTTCCTCGCTCATCACGAGATCTAATTGTGCCGCCACTTCTTCTTTGGGGCCACTTAAATCAAGATAAGGGGCGGAATATTCTTTAAATACCCGAAAAGAATTACCTAAACGCACATCAATGGTTGCCCCATTAATTTTGTCATTACTAGGACGAGGTGTGAGGGAAATTAAACCTTGCTCCAAATAACGTTCAATATCGGTATCGCATAATCGCATTTTTCCCTCCTTTTAATCTGCTAATAAGTGCATAATTTGTGCTTTCAAGATATTAATAGCAATTCTATTTTTGCCGCCTTTAGGTACAATAATATCCGCATATTGCTTAGACGGCTCAATAAATTGTAAAAACATCGGACGCACTGTTTTACGATATTGTTCAACCACAGATTCCAATGAACGCCCACGTTCTTGCATATCACGTTGTAAACGGCGAATAAAACAAATATCCAAAGGGGCATCAACAAACACAGATACATTAACTTCCTTACGGATACGTTCATCTGTCAGCAATAATATTCCCTCTAAAATAATAATTTTCTTCGGCTCAAAATGATTGACTTTCCCTGTTCGGGTATGCTCAACATAACTATATTCTGGAATATCTACCGCTTGCCCATTTTTTAAGGCTTGTAAATGACTAATCAATAAATCACGATCCATTGAATTAGGGTGATCATAATTGGTTTTAATTCGTTCTTCAAAATCTAAATGGCTTTGATCTTTATAATAACTGTCTTCAGAAATAATCCCAATTTCCTCACAGCCTAATTCATCACAAAGCTCACGATGAATAGTAGATGCAATAAGGCTTTTGCCTGAGGCTGAAGCCCCTGCAATGGCAATAATCACACAAGAAGGGGTAGTAAATGAAGTTGGCATAGGTTTTCCCATTAATAATTTTTTGCTCTGGATTATAAAGAAAAAATGCTCAGTTTGACAGTGTGCAAATCGTTTTTTTATATCATCGCATTTTATTTTTTGTGAAACAGTTCACGTTATTTCTTGTTAAATTTGTTTACAATGCCAAAACTTTTCTTCCATAAAGTCATTTAATATTGAGGACAAAACTATGAAATTGACGGCATTATCCTGTTTAATCACTTCCGCACTTTTTACCACATTATTTTCATCTTCTAACGCTTATGCGGCGGGGCGTTTAGTTGTCTATTGTAGTGCAACAAATATTATGTGTGAAACACAAACAAAAGCCTTTGGTGAAAAATATAATGTAAGAACCTCTTTTATTCGCAATGGTTCTGGCAGTACCTTTGCGAAAATTGAAGCAGAAAAAAATAATCCTCAAGCTGACGTTTGGTATGGTGGCACGCTAGATCCCCATTCACAAGCAGGGGAACTAGGATTATTACAAGCCTATCGCTCTCCTATGGTTGATCAAATTGTGCCACAATTTCAAGATCCAGCCAAAGTAAAAGGAAACTTGTCTTCCGTTACTTATATGGGCATTCTCGGATTTGGTGTGAATACAGAAAGATTAAAGAAATTAGGCATTGAAAAATTACCACAATGTTGGAAAGATTTAACCGATCCACGTTTAAAACAAGAAATACAAATTGCCGATCCGCAAAGTTCAGGTACCGCTTATACCGCTATCGCTACCTTCACTCAGCTTTGGGGCGAAGAGCAAGCCTTTGACTATTTCCGTCAGCTACATCCTAATATTTCCCAATATACCAAATCAGGTATTACGCCTTCTCGTAGTGCCGCTCGTGGGGAAGCTACAATAGGCATTGGCTTTTTACACGACTATGCCTTAGAAAAAGAAAAAGGCGCACCGCTTGAATTAGTGGTACCTTGCGAGGGAACGGGTTATGAATTGGGTGGCGTTAGTATTTTAAAAGGGGCAAGAAACCTTGAAAATGCTAAATTATTCGTTGATTTCGTGCTTTCCAAAGAAGGGCAAGAATTAGCGTGGAAAAAAGGGGAAGCCCATCAAATTTTAGTGAATACCACCGCAGAACAATCGCCGAATGCCTTTGATCCTTTGCAATTAAACTTAATTAACTATGATTTTGAAAAATTTGGTGCCGCCGATGAGCGTAAACGCTTAATTGAAAAATGGGTAAATGAAGTGAAATTAGCAAAATAATTGCTTAAATAGCGTCTTTTCAATTTAAAATAACACAAGGCGATCATTATCGCCTTATTTCAAATATCATTATTACTCGGGGCTTTTATGCAAAAAAACATTGTAAATGCAATATTTAATGCTCATCTATTTTGGATAATACTTGCTCTACTTGGCTTTATTTTCCTCCCCTCAATGGCTCTACATTATGGCTTTATGGAATCCACTTCTGAAGAAATCTATCAGGCAATGGGCTGGAGTTCATTTAATCTAAGCTGGTTATGGTTTGGTTTATTATTTGTATTTCCTATTATTTCCAGCCTAACGAAATCTTTAGATAAAGCCAAACAAGGCAAATATGAATTTATTCTTGCTATCAGTATTTTCCTGTTTATTTTTATTTCTGCCATTATTGAGAAAATAAGTTTAGGTTACGCCATATTTATTTTGGTTATCTCATTAATCGCCATTAGCACCAATGCCCTAGCGAAAATGAAAATAATGCAAGGCGATAAATTTATTCTTGCCTCCCTGATCAGCATTATTTTATTAATCTTCTTTTTTATTGTTTATCCTACATTTGCGATCCTGATTTCGGTTTTTTATAACGGTTCTGAGTTTGTACCTACCCAAGCCTTACAGATTATCCAACAACCCTATATCTTACGCATTATTCTTAACTCATTGAGCGTTGCGGGGACTGTTGGGATTTTAGCCACTATTTTTGGCTTATTTTTTGCGTTATATACCACACGCATTGCAAAGCGTACCGCATTTATTGGTAAAGTGTTTTCCATTTTGCCCATCGTTACACCGCCCTTTGTGGTTGGGCTTGGCGTAACCTTGATGTTAGGACGTTCAGGTTATGTTACCGAATATCTGGTGGATTATTTAGGCTTTAACAGCAACTGGTTATATGGTTTTACTGGCATTGTCATCGCCCATACATTAGCATTAACCCCAATGTCATTTATGATCTTAGAAGGGGCGTTAAAATCCATTCATCCCTCAATAGAAGAGGCTTCTTATACTTTACGAGCCAACAGATACCAAACCTTTTTAGGCGTGATTTTTCCGCTATTAAAACCTGCATTGGCTAACTCATTTTTAGTGGTAGCCATTCAATCTGTGGCGGATTTTAGTACCCCATTGGTACTCGGCGGAAGTTTTGATGTGATTTCCTCACAAATTTACTTTTATATCGCAGGTTCACAATTAGATTATGCCTCTGCCAGTACCTTAGGCACATTATTATTAATTTTTTCCTTAGGTATTTTCATTATCCAATATGCTTGGATTGGCAACCGCTCTTATGTTACCGTTTCTGGAAAATCTTATCGTGGCGATGTGCAAGAACTCCCCGCTTTAATGAAATCCTTGATTAGCGTTATTTTAGCTTGTTGGGTTATTTTTAACGTTGCACTTTACGGCAGTATATTTTACGGCAGCTTTACCGTAAATTGGGGCGTAGATTACACCCTAACGCTCAAAAACTATATTATGTTGTTCGGACAAGGCTTTAACGATGGTGCTTGGCCATCACTTATTCATACTGTGATTTTTGCCGCAACCGCCGCCCCTATTACCGCATTATTTGGCTTACTTATTGCCTATATTACCGTTAGACGAGAATTTAAAGGCAAGAAAACCTTAGAATTTCTCACCTTATTATCTTTTTCAGTGCCTGGCACGGTAGCAGGGGTTTCCTATATCTTAGCCTTTAATGATGCCCCAATTTACCTCACAGGAACAGGCATTATCATTGTTTTATCAATGGTAATGCGTAATATGCCAGTGGGTATGCGAGCGGCGATCGCAGGGTTAGGTCAACTTGATAAATCATTAGATGAAGCCTCATTATCCTTAAAAGGAAGCTCATTTAAAACAATCCTCTTTGTGGTGTTACCTTTACTAAAACCCGCTTTAATTTCTGCCTTGGTAACCAGCTTCGTTCGGGCAATGACCACCGTCAGTGCCATTGTATTTTTAGTCACAGCAGATACCCGAGTTGCCACCTCATATATTCTGAATCGTGTAGAAGATGGCGAATATGGTATTGCTATCGCCTATGGCTCAATTTTAATTATCGTCATGATGGCAATTATCCTGTTCTTTGATTGGATCGTAGGAGATAGCCGAATTGCTCGTTCAAAAGCGAAAAAACAACTCTAATTTTGAATAAAAGGTTCAATATTATGCAACAAAATAATGATTTTCTCGTACTCAAAAACATAACAAAATCCTTTGGTAAAACCACCGTTATTGATAACCTAAACCTAAGTATCAAACGAGGCAGTATGGTTACCTTACTAGGACCCTCAGGTTGCGGTA
This sequence comes from Volucribacter psittacicida, assembly GCF_004339025.1. Taxonomy (GTDB): domain Bacteria; phylum Pseudomonadota; class Gammaproteobacteria; order Enterobacterales; family Pasteurellaceae; genus Volucribacter; species Volucribacter psittacicida. The sequence goes on along the minus strand of NZ_SMFT01000009.1, from coordinate 5,336 downwards.
AAACCACGGTGCTACGTCTTGTTGCAGGGCTAGAAAGCCCAACATCAGGGCAAATATTTATTGATGGCGAAGATGTTACCCAATCCTCGATCCAAACAAGAGATATTTGTATTGTGTTTCAATCCTATGCCCTCTTTCCCCATATGTCCATTGGCGAAAATGTGGGATACGGGCTAAAAATGCAAGGCATCAACAAATCCGAACGCCAAAAGAGAGTAAAAGAAGCATTAGAATTAGTGGATTTAGCAGGCTTTGAAGATCGTTTTGTGGATCAAATTTCTGGCGGTCAGCAACAACGTGTGGCATTAGCTCGAGCCTTAATTCTCAAGCCGAAAGTGCTACTTTTTGATGAGCCTTTAAGTAATTTAGACGCCAATTTACGCCGTTCAATGCGTGAAAAAATTCGTGAATTACAGCAAGGCTTAGGCATAACCTCCTTATATGTTACGCACGATCAAACCGAAGCCTTTGCGGTTTCCGATGAAGTGATTGTAATGGATAAAGGCAAAATTATGCAAAAAGCCCCCGCAGAAGAGCTTTATTTACGCCCAAATTCCTTATTTCTCGCCAATTTTATGGGCGAATCCAGTATATTACCCGCGACCCTCCAGCAAAATACCTTAGATATTTATGGTTATCAGATCTCGCTCAATAATCCACAACAATTCGCCGTTGCCGATGGAAAATGTTTAGTGGGCATACGCCCTGAAGCCATTAAATTAAGCCAACAAGGCGAAGAAAAACAATATTGCACCATTAAAAGTGCGGTCTATATGGGAAATTATTGGGAAATTGTTGCACTTTGGCATAACCAAGAATTATTAATTAATGCACGCCCAGAAGATTTTAATCCGCATATTCACTCGGCTTATCTTCATTTCTCACAACAAGGCATTTTTTTGTTAAAAGCCTAATGAGTTGTGATAACGAAGTCGTCGTTTTTCGCCAATAAAAAGTGCGGTCAAAAAAATCATTTTTTAACCGCACTTTGGATAAAAGTACTTTTATTTATAGTCATTTCGAATAAAAATAATACATCATTACCAGATCTTTTATATGCTTGTGGTATATAACTGTCGTTACTTTTTTGTTTCATTTTTAATTAATTTAAATTTAAAAATATTATCCAAGTGATTGACATGAAGATAATTTTACGATATAAGATGTTAAAGATGTGTTAAATAATATTGTTTTAAATTTAGGGGGTGGCTATGAAATTGAATACAGAACAACAAAAAACTCAAATTTCAAGTTCACATAGATTAATAAATATTACAAGTACCCTAAGGCATCAATTAAGCAATAATAATTATGGTATTTTTGATAGAGTTAGTTCAAATTTTCTAATAAATGAGATATTTCAAAAACTAGAATACCAATCTAATATTACTGTATCAAAGAGGCAATCTGCTTTATTTAAAAGAGCTAAAGACAATTTGAATAATTATAATTCTCAAAAGTTGTCTTCTTTTGAATATGCTACAGAAGCATTATTTGATAATTATTTTTTTAAGAACAATAAAAATTTTATCAATAGAGTTGAAGCACTAAAAATTATTAAGAGAAGCATCATACAAAATGGAAATATATCATTAGTAATGCCAATTTTATCAAGAAAGCCTTTCTCTCCTATTAAAAATAAAGGATACTAGCCAGATATTGGAGAAATAAATACAATATTAAGATGTGAACAACTGGTAAAAATCATATCAAATGTATCTCAATTTCCATGTAAATTTATTATTTTGGCTGATGGTAAAAAGTATAATAGAGCTTGTTTAACACCAAACTGTATTATTGATTTATATCAAAAATCTCTAAAATATTGGGTTGAATATTTTCATATTAATGAATTTGTTGAAATTGTTGATTATGAAAGTTGGTTATCTAGAGATAAATTTTATTTATCAGAAAGAGAAGAAACTAATAAAAATATTTATACCAAAATATCAAAAGAATATGATCCGCATTTTGATCCAGCTCGACTTGATATATCATTTGGAAAAATAAATAATAATTCTATAGGAGAACAATTAAAATATACTTTTTGGTCTATTATCACATCTGTTAATTATCATTCAATTTTTCAACAAGATCAATATATTACATATAATAATGAGGTTCAAAATTTTTATATATCTTTTATTTTTTCTCTTAATTTTTCTATAGAAAAAATAAAAAAATCGCATTTATTTTCATCTCATTTAATTGGAGACTTTTCCTTAAATCATACAGAGCTCATTATAAAAATGAGATATGAAGCATGGGAAGCAGCTAAAAAATATGTTGCAATTTCGCTAACAGATAGAAAATTAAATACTATCTTCACAAAAATACCTACAGCAATAAAACTTACTATTCATGGGAAACGAGGAGAATTTAATTTTATATCAACAAATTGTAAGAACTATTCATTAACTGCACAACATACAACTGGTAGCATTCATTTTAAGAGAGATGAAGTGATGATAGATTATAGATATAGAATTGAAAGAGATGCAGATTCTGAAACTGAAATTTATGTATATCCATCGGAAACTTCTGAAGAGAAATTTGATCCTCTGTATGAAATGTATAAAATAAAACAACCTTTTTATTATACGGATTAAGGATATAACCATGAATAAATACATTAAAAAATTATTAAAAAATAGAGTTTTCATTAGTGAAACTAACTTATCCAATATAATTAAAAATAGTAAAATTTATGAAATAAATAATGATGATTTGGATACTGAGTATTTAACGGATGAAGAAGTTAATACTATTATAAAAAATATAGACATATTAATTGATAAAGAATCTAAAAAACTCGTTAAAATTATAAAAAGTAAATTAGAAATAATAAATAAAAATATTATATACTCAAACTTGCAAGATAAATTATGGTATCAATCAGCTTTAATTACCGAAATTTTTAGACATTATTCAATCTCAAAAAACTCAGCTAGTATTAATGCTCATATCATACAAAAGAAAATTTATTGTGCTATTATTAAAGGAAACATTCACTTTTCTATTGGTTGGGGACAAGCAAAAAGAAGCTGTGGTCATTTAAAAACAGAAGGTTATTGTGCAGATTTTTCTGAGTTATATGCAATAATTGTACTATATACTATTTTAAAAACGATACATGTTATTTGTTCTAAGAAAGTAACATTAACTGTTCTAACTGGGGGGAGTAGATTTTATCCAGCACTGTTTACTAACCCAAATTCAAATCTGTTTTATAATAAACAACGGCAAGCCATGGCTAATATTTTTTCAAATGAGAATTATTTAATAACATTTGAAGATTATAATGATTTTTATAATATAGATATGAACATTGATAAGATAAATAAATTAGCAAATGAAATAGATCACTCTTTTGCTTATAAAATAATGGACTATATATTACTTAATGTTGATTGGCATTATGTAATATCTAATTATAAAGATATAAACTTGGAAATTACAGAAAACTTTTTATCTTATCTTAAACAGGATTCATCTAATATTGATAAGGTAATAAAAATAGCAACTATATCTATATTAAATAGAAAAAGTCAGGCATATTGGATTAGAAAATTAGGTAATTTAAAACTGTTTGATGATATTATTGATTTTTTCTATAATTTTTCTATATCATCATCTAAAAAATATATTGCAATTCATTTGTTAAACTTAAAAGACAGTATCATTTCTCATGATAGAATAGATATAGAAAAAGTAAGGCTAACTGTACATGAAAAGAAAGATAGAAATGATATTCCAGCAATTTTTACCTTAGGAATAAATGCGGGGAATAAATTATCACAACATGTATGCTCGTTTGTTGATACTCAAGAAATTAAATTTACAACATTATTTGAGCTAATACAATCAAAATACCAGAATAATGTAAATATAAAAAGGGTTATTCCTCCTAGAAATAGTTGTTTATATTGGCTTTATGAACAAAAACAACCTTTATTTTATACTTCTCTCAATAAAGAGAGTTACATTAAAAAATTAAGTAATATGAAAATCATAGATGGTTAAAAAGGATATTTTACTATGAAAAATTATCTTACCTTACTTGCCTTATTTATTGGACAAGGCTTAATTGGCAGTGTCATTTCATTATTAACTCTAAGTTCAACCCTAGTCGGTAACCAATTAGCTCCTTATCCCCAGCTCGCTAGTATTCCCATTATGGCTACTGTACTTGGTGCGGCTATAATGGTGTATTTTGCCTCTCAAATCATGGCTAAACAAGGACGTAGAATGGGTTTTCTCATCAGTAGTCTAATAGGAATAATAGGCAGCATTACAGCAATGATATCGATTTCTCAACAATCTTTTGAGCTATTTGTCATTGCAGCACTCATATTAGGATTTGCTACCGTTTTTAATCAGTATTATCGCTTTGCTGCCGCTGAAATATTTGAGCTCCCCTCAATCAAAAACCGCTGTACTGCACTAATCATTGGTGGTGGTATCATTGGTGGCATATTAGGTCCTTGGCTTGCAACCCAAGGTAAAGCTTTATTTCCTCAATCCCCATTTCTTGGAACATTTTTGCTGGCATTGATACTTTTTATACTTTCTTTAGCCGTACACACTTTTATTAATCTTCCCCATATTCCCAACCAGCAATTCCAAAATGATATATCCTTACCACACACACTACCACCTAAATTTATTATTGGTACATTAAGCTGTGCCTTAGGTTTTGCGTTAATGACTTTAATCATGAATGCCACACCACTAATCATGCACCATCAACATTATACTATTGAACAAAGTGCTTATGTATTACAATGGCATTTTATCGCCATGTATGCTCCTGCTTTATTACTGACTTTTTTCATACATAAAATACCAATTTATTATCTTATTCAATTAGGGGGTATCAGTTTTTTATTTGGTTCGTTATCTATCTATTTATTACCACAGGAAAGTGGGTTCTTATATAGCTTAATCGCTGTTGGTATAGGTTGGAGTTTGATGTTTACAGGAGGAACTCTATTAATTAATCAACTTAATCAAAAAAATAAATATCAATGGCAAGGAATAAATTCATTAATTACTTATATTTTAAATTTATTAGCCTCTTTATCTGTGGGGTTTTTAGTTTATTTTACTTGTGGTTGGCATATTATTCATAGTATTAGTTGTTTAATAATTTTAGTCTTTATTATCTATATTCATTACGTTAAAATTAATTAATAATATATAGATATTTAATTAATGGGGATTAGATTAGTACTAAGTCTTACCCTGTTCCCTCAAAATTTTAAGTTATTGAAAAAGTTTACAAATTTAAACCTAAATCCACAGCTATAATGGATAAAATTGTTAATAATAATTTT
>NZ_SMFT01000008.1 GCF_004339025.1 Volucribacter psittacicida | reverse complement strand
TCAGCACTGGTGTGTTAAATCTAAAATTTTCAATATTTTCAAACTCAAGCACACGAGTGCCCACACAGATTGTCTGATTTAGTTTTTAAAGAACATCTTGCTAAAAGCAAGGCTGACTATTCTAGTCAATTCGCCAAAAGCTGTCAATCCTATTTTTATTATTTTGATTGTTTTGTTTAACCCAAGATAATCTTATCTATCGGTTAAACTTCACAGCATTGCGTTGCGGAGGCGTATTATAGGGATCTTTTCTTAGCCTGCAAGAGATTTTTTATAAAAAAATCACGATTGCTTTTTTCTTAAACGATCTTGCTAGATCCTACTCACTTTCCGCCGATTAATTCAGCAAATTCTTTCACTTTTTGCCAATCGGTATATTCAATTTCTTTTGTGGTGTCGGTTTCGCCGCCTGTTAGTCGCATAATAAATTGGATCATTATGCGATCAAAGAAATTATAGCGAGGGTAATATAATGCTCCGGCAAACACCGCTTTATAAGTGGGTTGCCAGCTGATTTTTTGTAATAATTTACGGGTATAAACATTGGTTTCTGGGCTGTCTTTGCCTGCTTTTCGGGCGGTAAGATTGACCGCAAAAAAAGCACTAGGGATTTGGTTTAATTGTGCCGCATAACGTTGAATAAAAGCATTTAATTTCGGTTCAAAATGCCCATAACGGATAGAGGCACCAATAATAACACAAGAAATATTTTGAAAATCCACCGCACTTTTTTCATTTAATGCTTCAACGATAATTTCCTTATGAGGAGCTTGTTGTTGTAATTGTTCCGCAATAAAAAAGGCAATTTTTTTGGTTTGTCCATCACGACTGGAATATAAAATTAATGTTTTCATTATGATTTCCAAAAAGCTGGGCTAAATAAGACCAAGAGTGAAAAAATTTCTAAACGACCGCAAATCATAGCAAAGGTTAAGATCCATTTGGCACTATCTGGTAAATTGACCACATTGCTATGCACCATACCTAAGGCTGGCCCAAGGTTATTTAAACAAGCGATAACCGCATTGAAGGCATCAAAGATTTCTACACCGCAAGCAATGACCCCTAACAAACAGAGGATAAAGACAAAAATATAGGCGGAGAAAAATGCCCAAATACCTTCTATCGTGCGTTCAGGTAAGATGCGTTTGCCTAATCTAATGGAAGAAATCAGGTTAGGATGGATAAAGCGTTTTAGTTCTCGTTGTCCTTGTAGAAATAGCATTAAGACACGAATAACTTTTAATCCGCCTCCCGTTGAGCCTGCACAACCGCCCACAAAAGAGGCGACCAGTAATAGCATAGGAATAAAGGAGGGCCATATTTCAAAATTGGCACTGGTATAGCCTGCGGTGGTTGAAATAGATACCGCTTGCAATGCGGCTTGTTCGAGGTTGATTTCTGCGCTGGCAAAATAATCCCCTTGCCATAAAAAAACAAAACAGATCATCACTAAACATAATTGAATAGCGATAAAAAAGCGGAACTCGGGATCTTGCCAGTAAATTTGCCACAATTTTCCCTCGCCTAAGCGTGAAAAGGCGTTGAAATGTAGGGCATAGTTACAACCTGAAATCAGCAGGAAAAATACCGTAATCCAATTAATCAATGGGCTAGCAAAATAACCTAAGCTATCATCATGAGTAGAAAATCCGCCGATAGACACTGTAGAAAAACTATGGCATATGGCATCAAATAGGCTCATACCTGCGAGCCAATAAGCCAAAGCACAAACCACTGTCAATGAAGTATAAATAAACCAAAGAATTTTGGCGGTTTCGGCAATGCGGGGACGCATTTTTTCCGTTAATGCCCCTGAGGCTTCCGCTCGATATAAGGACATTCCGCCAATGCCGAGCAGAGGAATAATGGCTACCGCTAATACGATAATCCCCATTCCACCGAACCATTGTAACATTTGGCGATAAAATAAAATGGCTTTGGGCAAGCTGTCTAGCCCAATAATGGTGGTGGCTCCTGTGGTGGTTAAGCCTGAAAAAGATTCAAAAAATGCGGAGGCGAGATTGAGTTTAGGGTGTTCAAACAGCATAAAAGGGATTGCCCCAAGGCTACCTAATACTAGCCAGAATGCCACCACGATTAAAAAGCCTTCTCGAGATCGTAATTCTTCTTTATGGCGATGACCTGTCCACCATAATAAAAAGCCCAGCACAGAACTCATTAAAAAGGTTTGCACAAAAGCCGTTCCTGCCCCATCGCCATAAAATAAAGCAACGCCTGCTGGCATTAGCATAGTAACCGAGAAACAAATCACTAAAATTCCGATAATACGAATGATGGATAAAATTTGCATTATTCACACCGCACTTTTTCTATGCTTAATTGCCCCGCCGAACGCTCAGTGATTTCTTGGCGAAAAGCCTCAACATTTTGTGCACTGATGGCTAATTGAAAATGCACACGTTCGGCAAAATCTTGTTTTTCTAGCACAATATCATATTTTTCAAATACGATTTGTAGCCAATTAATTTGCCCATAATCACAGCTCAACAAGTAAGGATCTCTCAGCACTTTGATTTCTGTTTCTAGTAATTTCAAGGCTTGTTGCACACCGTTACCATAAGCTCTGACCAAGCCACCTGTGCCGAGCTGAATACCGCCATAATAACGCACCACCACTGCACAAATTTCACCGATATGACTGCCCATTAAGGCACTCAACATCGGCTTTCCTGCTGTTCCTGCGGGTTCGCCATCATCTGAGAAACCATATTGTTGGCTATCATCCGGCGAACCTGCCACCGTTGCCCAACAATGATGACGAGCATTGGGATGTTGCTGTCGCATTTGTTGCCAAAAGGCTCTCGCTTGTTCAAGGTTATCCACTTGGCGTAAATAGGTAATAAAACGGCTTTTTTTGATTTCTTCTTCAAAAACCACCGCACTTTTAGGAATAAAATACTGGCTCATATTAGCTATTGATTAACGATCATCAACCCCCACAAGCAAATACTTCCCTTGTTCATCACAAAGGCTACGAAACCCCACATTGATGATTTGATATGTCCCTTGCGAAATTTGGTTATAACTAAAATTATCATGATGATGCCCATGATAAATTTGCGATACCCCCATTTTTTCAGCAAGTTGATTAATCACCTTAAACCCTGCTGGGTGCGGTTTGGGTGCTTCATGACAAATTAAAATATCCGCTTGTTGCTGTTCTAATATTTCCACATCAGAAGGAAAAATAGAGCTACGATGGCGTAGCGGTATGCCACCACGCCAAATTTTCTCAGGAGGACAATATTGACAATAATGAATGGGATCAAAAAATAAGGGTTTATTCGGCGGCATCCAAACCTGCCCACGAAAAACGCCCCCTAATCCTGCAATCCGCTTGCCTTGAATCTCCACAATTTTGGTATGTAAATTGCGGTTTTTCCATTCCGATCCCCATAATGCCTGAAATGCGGCGGCGGTCTTACTATCGTGATTACCATGAATAAACCAGACATCACAATGCTTTGCTAACCTTTCCAATTCTTCTGTGGAAGTTAGCTGTAAATCCCCCAAAATAATCAAGGCGATATTCTCTCGCTGTTGAATAAAGGGATAAAGATGAGCAAAACTGCCATGCGGATCGCCCGCAAATAAAATCATTCTATGACTTCCTCATCAATAAATTGATAAGACTCGCCCACTTTGACTAAGTCTTCATCATTGAGAATTTTCTCAATAATGGCTTTCGCTTGATTATAGCGCTCTAAATAGCTCGGCGATTCAATTTCAATATAAGGCACCTGATATTTTTCTAATAATTTTTTCAGTAATTGCTGAAAACGTGCTCGTTGTTTCGTGCTACCCAAACTGCGTAATCCATCATCAACCCAACGGGTATTATTGTTAAGCAAAATGGTAACATCAAAGGGATATTCTTTAATCATTGAATCAAGGAAAGGGTGAGCTTTGCCTTCATATTGGATACAAAATGCTTGCGTAGTAATAAAATCCGTATCAATAATCGCCACTTTATGTGCATGGCGTACCGCATAATCAATATAACGCTGATGCCCCAATGCCATTTGTGGATAATCGGAATATTGCATAGCTTGCTCGTTGCCACCTAATTGTTCAAACACAAATTCTCGCCCATATTCCCAAGCAGAAGTGGTATTAAACACCGTAGCGAGTTTATTCACTAACACACTTTTTCCGCTACTTTCGCCACCTAAAATGGCAATGGTTTTGGCAAAAAATGGGCGAACTTCTTTGGGAATAAACTTCCAATAATGGAAAGGGTTATTACGAATTTTGGTGGCTGACACATTAAAAAAACGTCGTTCAGGATCCACTAACGCCACCTCAAGGTTGAGGTATTGTTCATAAGGAGCTTTATCCTGTATTTCACTACTAAATACCACGCTAGGATTAACATTTTTCTCAGCAAATAAGCGTTTTACCTGATCTGCCCAAGCCGCCCAGCCATTTGGGTAACTTGGTAAGCCATCTTCCACCAAATGATGAATAAAAATTTGATTTTTCTGATATTTAAAAATTTGTTGCATCCAACGTAACCGATCTTGCACCGTTGGCATCCGTTTCATTTTACTATCATAAAACAGTTTCAAATCTCGCTCGCTATCAGTACACACCACCACATGCAATTCATCAACCTTACTAAAGGCTTCATAAATCATATTAATATGCCCAGTATGCACAGGATAGAACTTACCAAAAATTACCCCTACTCGTTTATGGCTTAGATCATTAATTTGTAGCACCTTATGTAATGCCCCCAATTTCGTTGCACTTGGGTTTTTAATTTTGCCACTCACTAACTGATTGAAATAAGCTCGGGTAATATTCGCTTGTTCACAAAGCTCATTAACACGTAAATTAAGCTGTTTACGTTTTTGCTGAAGATAAGAAAAATCTGTCATAACGGCTACCTATCGGATAAAAAGTGCGGTCAAAAATCAATCTTTTTTTTCATCTTTTGCCGCAAGTAATTGTTCTACTTGTTGCTCTAATTGCGTGAGCTTTTCTCTGGTACGCACTAACACTTGGGTCTGTACCTCAAATTCTTCTCGAGTGACTAAATCTAATTTCGCTAACTGAGCTTGCAATACCTGCTTAATCTTATTTTCTGCATCTTGCCCTAAACTTTTTACGCCCTCTGGCAACACATCATGAATTTGTTGCATAATTTGTTCAATTTTTTTCGGATTTAGCATAATTTCCTCATCGATCTCATTAAGATTTGGTTATTGTATGCAATCTTGCTACAAATAAAAACATTTTTTCTTGTAAAACTTTCCGCTATACTATGCGCACATTCTCAGGGCAGGGTGTAATTCCCTACCGGTGGTAAATGCAATAGGCATAAGCCCACGAGCGGTTAACCGACTAAACGGTTAATGACAAGCAGATTTGGTGAAAATCCAAAGCCGACAGTAATAGTCTGGATGAAAGAGAATAAGCAGGGCTTGTTTATTAACAAGACCTGATTTTGTTATTATCAAAATAACCCTTTCAATCCCCCCTGATTCATTCTCATTACGTATTATTTATGAAGGAATTAACAATGAATCAGTCTTTACTTGCCGAATTCGGCAATCCACAACAACGTGTAGAAAATGCGATTGAAGCCTTTAAACAAGGGAGAGGTGTACTGGTCTTAGACGATGAAAATCGTGAAAATGAAGGCGATTTAATCTTCCCCGCTCAAACCATCACTGTGGCTCAAATGGCACAGCTTATCCGCTATGGTAGCGGTATTGTCTGTTTATGCCTTACCGATGAACATTGTCAACAATTAGACTTACCACCAATGGTCGCTAATAATACCAGCGTCAATAAAACCGCTTTTACCGTCAGCATTGAAGCTGCTGAGGGCGTTTCTACGGGCGTTTCCGCCGCTGATCGTGTTACCACGATTCAAGCCGCCATTAAAGACAATGCAAAACCAAGCGATTTACATCGCCCTGGGCATATTTTTCCCTTGCGTGCAGTAGCAGGTGGGGTAAAACAACGTCCCGGACATACCGAAGCCTCAGTGGATCTTGCTCGCCTCGCTGGCTATAAACCTGCGGCGATTATTTGTGAAATTACCAATGATGATGGCACTATGGCAAGAACCCCTGAAATTATCAAATTTGCTAAACAATTTGATTATCCTGTGATTACCATTGAAGATCTTATTGACTATTTATAATGGTTTTAATTTAAATATAACCCCTAAACTCCCACCGCCCTTAATGCCCAAATTAAAGGGCGGTCTATTTTTCCAACCTTTTTGCTGACCGCTTGCCTAACAAATGTGCATTTATTACAAAAAATTTTCTTTTTTGTGAAACCTTTCACAAAAACCTTTCAACAAATACCCTATAATAACAATCGGTAACATTATGTTTACAATACATCGTCGTTTCAATTTAAAAAAATGAGACGACTATATAACTAAACTATTATTTTTAGCGGAGTATATATGGCGTTATTTTTAAGTATTTTTCCCATTATTTTACTGATTTATCTTATGGTAAAACGTAATGGAATGCCCTCTTATATTGCATTACCTCTCATCGCCCTCTTAGTTTACATTTTACAACTGACCTATTTTGATCAAGCGGCGATTTTATTAAATGCTAATATCATTTCAGGTTTAATTTCAACCCTTACCCCCATTACCATTATTTTTGGTGCCATCTTATTTAACCGTATGATGGAAGAATCTGGCTCAACAAATGTATTACGCCAATGGCTCGCCAATATTAATCCTAATCCTGTGGCACAACTTATGATCATTGGTTGGGCTTTTGCTTTTATGGTAGAAGGGGCTTCTGGCTTTGGTACACCTGCCGCTATCGCTGCACCAATCTTAATGGGATTAGGCTTTAATCCGATTAAAGTCGCTATCTTTACTTTAGTGATGAACTCTGTACCAGTGTCTTTTGGTGCCGTAGGCACACCAACTTGGTTCGGTTTCGCCCCATTAGGTTTAAGCGAACAAACCTTGCTAGAAGTGGGCTATCAAACCGCCATTATTCACAGCATTGCTGCATTTGTTATCCCTGTGATCGGTTTACGTTTTATTGTGTCTTGGCAAGAAATTAAACGCAACCTCGGCTTTATCTATATCAGCGTATTTGCTTGTGTGATCCCTTATGTATTATTAGCCACATTCAATTACGAATTCCCGTCCTTACTCGGTGGGGCAATAGGCTTATTCATCTCCGTTTTAGTCGCCAACAAAGGCTGGGGAATTGCGAAAACTGACTTGCCAGAACAACCGCAAAAAGTATCAGGCACTGCTTTATTTAAAGCCCTATTACCAACCCTATTATTGGTATCCATTTTAGTAGTAACCCGTATCCACCAACTTGGTATCAAAGGCCTATTAAATGACACCACCCAATGGTTTAGTGTTTCTTTAGGTTGGTTAGGACAATTTGAAGTCAGTCGTGCCTTAATCTTGAGCCTAAACAATATCTTAGATCAAGGCGTAAATGACAGCTATCGTACCTTATATGTTCCCTCGCTGATTCCATTTATTGTTACCGTACTGATTTGCTTAGCGGTATTTAAAGTCAATGGTAAAACCACCAAAGTGATTTTTAGTAGCAGTTTTGCCCAAGCGAAAAAGCCATTCTTCGCCCTTTTTGGTGCATTAATTATGGTAAAATTGATGTTGCTCGGCGGAGAAAAATCTATGGTACAAATTATCGGACAGGGTTTTGCGGATGCCACAGGTTCAAACTGGACGTATTTCTCCTCTTATCTTGGTGCCATCGGTGCATTCTTCTCAGGCTCAAATACGGTATCTAACCTAACCTTTGGCGGTATCCAATACTCCATCGCACAAACTGCTGGACTTTCTACCACTTTAATTTTAGCATTGCAATCTGTCGGCGGTGCGATGGGTAATATGGTGTGCTTGAATAACATTATTGCAGTATGTAGCGTATTAAACGTACAAAACCAAGAAGGTTATATTATCAAGAAAACCGTGATTCCAATGTTTATTTATGGCATTATCGCTGCCTTAGTTGCCGTAGTGATTTTTTAATTTTCTTTATCTTTATAGTTAGTCGTTTCAAGTGAAACGACTATGTTTAATTTTGTGGGACAAGTCGCTCTTTTCTAATGAGTTATCGTCGTTTCAATTTAAAATAAGACAAGGCGGCACGCCGAAGACAGTACAAAGAGTATGGCGAGGCGTGCCAACACCCTATTATTTTAAAGTGGAATGACGATAGAAAAGAGCGGACTTTATGGAGTGATTTATGAATGTCAATTTCTATGTTACCTGCATTGGCGATGCGTTAAAAGCCAATGTAGCAAAACAGTCTGTGCTATTACTTGAAAAGTTAGGCTGTCAAATAACTTTCCTTGAACAACAAAATTGTTGTGGACAACCTGCACTGAATAGCGGTTATATTGATTCCGCTATGGCAGGGATCAAAAACCTTATCCGTACCTTTGAAGTCAATGATTACCCTATCGTTGCGCCTGCGGGATCTTGTGTCTACGCCATAAAAAGTTATGCCCATTATTTACAAAATGAACCTGAATGGGCAAAACGGGCAGAAGCGGTAGCAAACCGTTTTCACGATCTCACCGATTTTATTGTGAACCAGTTAAACATCACAGATGTAGGGGCAAAATTAGAAGGTAAAGCGGTGTATCATCCCTCTTGCAGTCTATTCCGTAAATTAGGCATTACCAGTGAACCCATCGCCTTACTCAATAAGGTACAAGGATTGGAATTATTACCCATCGCTAACCAACAAACCTGTTGCGGTTTTGGTGGCACATTCTCGGTCAAAATGGCAGAAATTTCGGGAGAAATGGTAAAAGAAAAATGCCAACACATTATGGAAGTTGAGCCAGATTATCTCATTGGTGCGGATGTGAGTTGCTTACTCAATATTGGCGGACGTTTACATCGTGAAGGGCGTTCAGTCAAAGTGATGCACATCGCCGAAGTGTTAATGAGCCAATAGGAGGAGTTATGTCATTAAAAACCAGTAATACAGCCTTTAAACCACGCATAAAAGAAGAAATTAACGACCAAATTATGCGTAAAGCCGTAGTAATGGCACAAGAACGCATTGGCAATAATCGCCAAGTTATGGTTGATGAACTTGGGCATTGGGAAGAATGGCGAGATCTTGCCAAAGAAATTCGTAACCACGTATTAGAAAATTTAGATGCCTATTTATACCAATTATCAGAAAAAGTTACCGAAAATGGTGGGCACGTTTACTTTGCGGAAACTGCCGAAGAGGCAACCCATTACATCAAACAAGTAGCCTTAGCCAAAAATGCCAAAAAAGTAGTGAAATCTAAATCTATGGTAACGGAAGAAATTGGCTTAAACCACGCCCTTGAAGCTGAAAATATTCAAGTTATTGAAAGCGATCTCGGCGAATATATTTTACAAATTGCCGATGATAAGCCCTCCCATATTGTGGTGCCAGCCATTCACCGTGATCGTTACCAAATTCAACAAATTTTACAACAAAAATTAGGCTATCAAGGGGACGCCACCCCTGAACAAATGACCCTCTTTATTCGCCAACAATTACGCAAAGAATTTCTGGAGGCGGATATTGGTATCAGCGGTTGTAATTTTGCCGTTGCTGAAACAGGTAGCGTCTGTTTAGTAACCAATGAGGGTAACCTACGCCTTGCCACTAGCCTACCCAAAACCCATATTGCGGTTATGGGAATGGAACGTCTAGCTCCAACCTTTAAAGAAGTTGATGTCTTAATTACCTTACTGGCTCGTAGTGCAGTAGGCGCAAAACTCACCAGCTATAATACTTGGCTCACTGGCCCACGCCTTGAGGGCGAAACCGACGGTCCAGAAGAATTTCACTTGGTGATAGTGGATAACGGACGCTCCAAAGCATTAGGCTCTGAATTTCAAGAAGTCTTACGCTGTATCCGCTGTGGGGCTTGCTTAAATACTTGCCCAGCCTATCGCCAAATCGGCGGACACGGCTACGGCTCAATCTATCCCGGCCCAATCGGTTCAGTAATTTCCCCTATTCTTGGCGGTTATGAAAACTTCAAGGATCTCCCTTATGCTTGTTCACTTTGTACCGCTTGTAACTCCGTATGCCCAGTGAAAATTCCCCTAGCCCAACTGTTACTCAAACACCGACAAAACATTGCAGAGCTAGGCTTAACTCATAAACTGGAACAATTTACCATTAAAGCCTTTACCTATGCCAATAGCCACCCAAGCCTATGGAAAGTGGGTATGAAAGCAGGGGCAAGAATCAGTAGCCTTATGCTTAAAAATGGCAAAGCGCCTATCAAATTTGGGGCAATCGGACAATGGACAGAAGCCCGAGATCTGCCGACCTCCGATGGCGAAAGTTTCCGTAGCTGGTTTAAAAAACATCAAGCACAACAAGGATAAAAGAAAGGACAAAGGATAACATTATGTTAGATCAACAAAATCGCCAAGCATTCCTTGCGCGTTTAGCCGAAAAAATGGGGCGAGCAAGCAGAACAGAAGTAGTAGGGCATTATCCACAGGTCAACCATTACCCTAGCACACGCCTTACAGAACTGAGCGAACAAGAACTATATCAAAAATTCGTTACCACCGCTGAGCAAACCTTAGTGGAATGTGTCGCCACCACGCCACAAAACGCCGCTCAAGATCTGCTCCAGCTTTGTGAAAAATACCAAGCCAACCGCATTATCTTAAATGATGATCAACGGCTAGTGGATTACGGCTTAACTGAAGCAATCAGCCAGCAATATCAACACCATATTTGGTCAACACAAACAAGCCAACAGAACCGCGAATTTGCCACCAATGCGGATATTGGTATTGTCTTCGCCGAATATGGCTTGACGGAGTCAGGGGGAATCGTCCTTTTTTCAAATCCACATTATGGACGTTCAGTGAGCTTACTGCCTAAAATTTCCATTGTGGTATTAAAACGTAGCACAATTCTCCCTAGGGTCGCCCAACTCAGCGAAATCCTCCATCAAAAAGCCCAACAAGGCGAACGTATGCCCTCTTGCATCAACCTTATTTCAGGACCAAGCTCAACCGCCGATATTGAACTGGTCAAAGTGGTAGGGGTACACGGCCCAATTAAATGTGCTTATTTAATTATTGATGATAAATACACCGCTTAATACCTAATCATTAAGCGAGCAATTAAACAAAGTGCGGTGTGAATTTAAAAAATTTTTTAAAAACTGACCGCGCTTTAAAAAACCCTATCGAATGTTGAATTACCCAATCGTGTTTTTTGTAAAAATTATTTTGTTTCCTGAACCAATTTCTCAACCAATTCATTGATTTCTTTTGGATTTTCCGCTTGTAATCTGAAAGGAAAATCAAGAGAAATACGACAAAGCAAAAAAACAAACCTACTTTTATGAAAAGATTTGTCAGCAGTTTGAAATACAAGTACAATCGTGCTTATTTTTAACGATCACTAATTAACGACTTGACAATAAGGAATTATTATGACAGACAGACAGACAGACAGACAGACAGACAGACAGACAGACAGACAGACAGACAGACAGACAGACAGACAGACAGACAGACAGACAGACAGACAGCGTAGCTGCTGATGAATTAGCCTGTCAAGCTTTTTTAAACAACCTTGATGCCCAACTTTGGGAATCTGCCAACAAACTCCGTCAACAATTAGACGCCGCCAATTATAAACATATCGTTCTTGGTTTTATTTTTCTCAAATATATTTCTGACAGTTTTATCAGTTTCCGAGAAAAACTGACCGCCCAACTGCAAAATCCCGCACACGAACTTTATCTTGATCCTGCTGATTTTGATGCACAACAATATCAAGAGATTTTAAATGCCGAATTGGAAACACGAGATTATTACACGGCGGAAAATATCTTTTGGGTACCGCAAGAAGCCCGTTGGGACAATATCAAAAATTACAGTACCTTAGCCAAAGGGGCGGAATTGCCTTGGGGAACAAAGTTCAAAGGCGTTGCCAATCTGATTGATGACGCCTTTACCGCCATTGAACGAGAAAACGAAAAACTGAAAGGTATTATTCAACGCATTTCTGGTTATCAAGTCGATGAAACCACGTTAATCGGTTTGATTAATCTCTTTTCCAATACCAATTTCACCCGTCCGACTTATGACGGCAAGCCAATTTCTCTCGCTGCGAAAGATATTTTAGGGCATGTTTACGAATATTTCTTAGGGCAATTTGCCTTAGCGGAAGGGAAAAAAGGCGGTCAATATTTTACGCCAAAATCCATTGTTACGTTGATTGTCGAAATGCTACAACCCTATAAAGGGCGGATTTTTGACCCAGCAATGGGATCAGGCGGTTTCTTTGTGCAAACTGAGCGATTTATTCAAGCGCATCAAGGCAAAATCAACGATGTGTCTATTTTTGGGCAGGAATTTAATCCAACCACCTGGAAACTGGCAGCGATGAATATGGCGATTCGTGGTATCGAATTTGATTTCGGTAAAAGCAATGCCGACAGTTTTACCAATCCTCAACATATTGATAAAAAGATGGATTTTGTGATGGCAAATCCGCCGTTCAATATGGACGAATGGTGGAACGAAAGTTTAGTAGATGACCCACGCTGGCAATATGGCATACCACCAAAAAGTAACGCCAACTTTGCGTGGTTACAACATATGCTTTACCACCTCGCACCAAAAGGTCGTATGGGTTTGTTATTAGCAAACGGTTCAATGAGCAGCCAAACCAATGGCGAAGGTGAAATTCGTCGGCGTTTAGTGGAAGCGGATTTAGTGGAATGTATGGTCGCTCTACCGGGTCAGCTCTTTACCAATACACAAATTCCTGCCTGTATTTGGTTTTTAAATAAAGCGAAAACTCAACAAAATAAAGTGTTGTTTATTAATGCTAGTGAAATTGGTTATATGAAAAATCGGGTATTGCGTGATTTTACCGCTGCCGATATTGCCAAAGTTGCCGATAGTTACCACGCTTGGCAAAACAACAGCGGCTATCAAGACCAAGCAGGTTTCTGCTATTCAGCCAGCCTAGACGAAATCGCCAAAAATGATTTTGTGCTTACCCCGGGACGTTATGTCGGCACACCGGAGCAAGAAGACGACGGTATTCCGTTTGAAGAAAAAATCGCAAATTTGACCGCACTTTTGCAACAGCAATTTGCACAAGGACAAGCGTTGGAACAACAGATTAAACAGAATTTGGCGATATTTGGGGGTGAGTGATGGATAAATTTAAACTCGGAGAAATAGCTACTTTCTATAATGGAAGAGCTTATAAAAATCATGAATTTAAAACAAAAGGAACTCCAATTGTTAGAATTCAAAATTTAAACAATGCTGGAACAACTGTTTATTCTGATCTGAAATTAGAAGAAACTAAATATATTGAATATGATGATTTAATATACGCTTGGTCTGCAACATTTGGACCTTATATATGGAAAGGAAAGAAAAGTATATATCACTATCATATATGGAAGATCCAATGTAATGAAAATTATATTAAAAAATATTTTCTTTATTATAAATTACATCAAATATCGAATAGTCTAAAAAATATTGGCGGTAATGGTTCTATCTTTTCACATATTACAAAAAGTTTTATGGAAAATTATGAAATATATATCCCAAAATTAGAAGTCCAAGAAAAAATAATACATATTTTAAAGACTATAGATGACAAAATAGAACTCAACACCCAAACTAACCAAACCCTAGAAGCTATGGCTCAAGCGATTTTTAAGCATTGGTTTATTGATTTTGCCCCAGTACACGCCAAAGCAAACGCCCTTGCAGCCGGCAAAACTACCGAACAAGCAGAGTTGGCAACAATGGCAAGTATTAGCGGAAAAACGGAAGCTGAAATCATTAAATTATCCAACAGCAATCCGCAAGCCTATCAACAACTGCAACAAACCGCCGCCGCTTTCCCAAGTGAGTTTGTGGAAAGTGAAATGGGATTGGTGCCGAAAGGGTGGGAGGTGAAGCCTGTTGGTGAATTATTTGAGATTGGTATAGGAAAAACTCCCCCACGCAAAGAAAATCAGTGGTTTTCTAAAAAAAATACTGATGTTCAATGGATTTCAATTAAAGATATGGGGAATAATGGAATGTTTGTTATCAATAGCAGTGAATATCTAACTAAAGATGCGGTCGATAGATTTAACATTAAACGCATTCCGCAAAATACTGTTTTATTGAGCTTTAAATTAACTATTGGTAGGGCGTCTATTACCACAACAGAAACCACAACAAATGAAGCTATTGCACATTTTAAAACAGGAAAATCTTATATTACTAGTGAGTTCTTATATTGCTATTTAAAAAATTTTGATTTTGAACAATTAGGTAATACATCTTCAATCGCTACAGCCGTTAATTCCAAAACCATTAGGAATATTAAAATAATATTTCCAACAGAAGCTATAATTAATTTATTTTCAAACCAGACAATATCTATTTTTGAAAAAATTAAAAATAATACATTGCAAAATCAAACCCTAGCCCAAACCCGAGATACATTATTGCCTAAATTATTAAATGGGGAGATTGAATTATGAATAATGAATTAATACGTTACAATCGGAAAAAAGCTGCTAACAAAAGACTCAGTGAGCTATTGTCTATTTCCAAACAAGTTCTAATTATTCATTACTCCTGTGAGAGCTTTTATGATCGTACTGATGGTTCGACACCACGAATTACTAGTATTGCAGTGAGAAATTTTGACTCAGGACAAACAGTATCGTTCTCCATACATAAAGCTGCTGAAATAGGTAAAATTAATCTTGAAGATATAATCAACAATTATGATGAACTAGAAAAAATTATGCTTTGTGATTTTTTTGAATTCATTAAGCAAAAACAAGATTATGTCTGGATTCATTGGAATATGAGGGATATAAATTATGGGTTTCAGGCTATTGAACACAGGTATAAAGTATTAGGAGGAGAGCCTAAATTTATAATTTCAGATGAGAAGAAAGTTGATTTATCAAAATTATTGATTGATATTTATGGAGAAAAATATATAAAGCATCCACGATTGGAATCATTTATTGAACTTAACGGTATATCTAAAAAAGATTTCTTAAATGGGAAAGAGGAAGCGGAAGCATGGGTTAAAAAAGAATTTGTTAAATTACACCAATCAACACTTAGAAAAGTCGATATTCTTTCCAACATATTAAACAAATTAGGAAGTAAAACGCTAAAAACTGAAACACCTATCAGAGATAGGATATATATTCATCCCAAGATAATAATTGAAGCAGTAAAAAATCATTGGATCATATCCATAATGTCTATCTTATTATTAATATATAATTTTCTTGATAAAACATTAGTACAAAAAATTTTTGGATCACTAACGAATTGTTTTAGATAGGTGATATATGCATATCAACGAATCCACCATTGAAAACCAAGCGATTGAAACCTTGCAACAACTCGGTTGGCAATATGTTCACGGCGCTACTGTTATTGAAGGCGGTCAACACCCTTATCGCAGTAGCACTAAAGAAGTCGTCCTCTTACCATTATTACGTGAAGCGATTGAACGCCTTAATCCTCAACTGCCTAACGATACTGTGGAAGAAGTGCTAAAAACCGTTACTCAAGCAGATATTCTCTCGCTAGCTGAACGTAATCAACAATTTTATCAATACCTCAAACAAGGCGTGCCTGTCCGTTATATCAATCCACAAGGTGAAGAAAAACTCGATTATGCCCGTTTAATTGATTTTCAAGCTGTCGCAAATAACCACTTACTCGTGATTAATCAGTTGGAGATTGCGGGTAAACGTGGCAAACGGATTCCTGATTTAATCGCTTTTATTAACGGTTTACCTCTTATTGTTTTTGAATTTAAAAATCCGCTTGATGTTAATGCCGATTTAAAGCGCGCATTTAATCAACTACAAACCTATCAACAAGATATCAGCGATCTCTTTGTTTATAACCAATTACAAATTATCTCTGATGGTACTTTTGCTCGGATCGGCTCACTCACCGCCGATTGGGAACGTTTTTCCCCTTGGAAAGTGGTCAATGAAAAAAATCGCAGCCAACGTATTCTTTTTGAAGATGAATTAAGCGGTTTACTCAACGGTTTAATGCAGCCTGATGCCCTGCTAGATTATATCCACTATTTTATTACTTTTGAAAGATATCAGGATTCTGTTATTAAAAAATCAGCCGCCTATCATCAATTTTATGGCGTGAATGAAGCGGTAGAATGTACCATTGCCGCTAACCAAAGCCACAGCTCAAAAATCGGCGTAGTCTGGCATACACAAGGTTCAGGCAAATCCTTATCAATGCTGTTTTATGCTGGAAAATTGATTACCCAACCTGAATTGCAAAATCCAACGATTGTGGTGGTTACCGATCGCAATGATTTGGACGGTCAACTTTATGCGACTTTCTGCAATGGACAAGAATTGATTAGAGGTACCCCAATTCAAGCAGACGGACGTGAATCATTACGTTTGGAATTAGCCAAACGGGAAAGCGGCGGCGTTATTTTTACCACGATTCAAAAGTTTGCGTTATTGGATACAGAAAACCGCCACCCTACCCTAAATGATCGACATAATATTATTGTGATCAGCGATGAAGCCCACCGTTCGCAATATGGTTTCGATGCTAAATTAAATCATAAAAGTGGCGAATATCGTGTTGGTGGCTATGCGAAACATTTACGCGATGCGTTGCCCAATGCCTCTTTTATCGGTTTTACTGGTACACCAATCAGCTTAGAAGATAAAGATACCCAAGAAGTATTTGGTAAATATGTCTCCATTTATGATATTCACGATGCGGTCGAGGACGGTGCAACAGTGCCGATTATTTATGAAGCGCGCCAAATTCCGCTTAGAGAAAGTGCTGACTTTATCCAATCGATGAATGAAGCGCAAAATATTATTGATGAGGACGAAAACAGCGACAACTTCCGCTTGCGTGAACAATTAATGGGTAACGACAGCCGTTTAAAACAGTTAGCCAAAGATTTCGTCAATCATTTTGAAACCCGTAATACGTTGTTTGACGGCAAAGCCATGCTGGTGGTTATGAGTCGCCGTATTTGCGTCAAACTCTATGAAGAAATTATTGCCTTACGCCCTGCTTGGCATAGCGACGATATTCATCAAGGCGCCATTAAAATTGTGATGACAGGATCTGCCAGTGATCCTGAAGAACTGCAAAAATATGTCTATTCCAGTTCTGATAAGAAAACGTTAGAAAAACGTTTTAAAAACCCCGATGATCCACTAAAAATGGTGATTGTGCGTGATATGTGGCTTACTGGTTTTGATGCCCCTTGTTGTCATACGATGTATATTGATAAGCCGATGCAAGGGCATAATCTCATGCAAGCCATCGCACGGGTTAATCGTGTCTTCCATAATAAAAGCCGTGATAATGGCGGCTTAATTGTGGATTATGTCGGTCTGGCGGAAGAGTTAAAAGCAGCAACCAGACAATACACGAACGCTGGCGGTAAAAGTGAAGTGAAAACCGATATTGAAACGGTTTTCCAAAAAATGTTGGAATACATTGATATCATTCGTGGACAATTTGCCACGCCTGTTGATGGTAAAAAGATTGATATTACCCAAGTTTTAACGCTAACCGACGCGAAAGAATTATTAGCCAGTATTCACCGCGCTGCCTCACATATTCTCGGTTTGGATCGTATGACTAAACCAAATCAGCATTCGCAAACGGTAACAGCAGAAAAAACACCTCGCAAAAATCGCTTTTTACAAGCTATCCGATTGGTAAAAAAAGGCTTTTCATTATGTGGTGCATTGCCTGAAACCCAACCGTACCAACAGGAAATCGCTTTTTATGATGCCGTGCGGGCAACCATTATCAAATCAGAAAATCACAGTCATCACAGCCCAAAAGAACGGCGATTAAAAATATTACGTTTAGTTAATCAAGCGGTTGCTTCCGATGAAGTGATTGATCTCTTTGATTTATTGCAACAAGAACAGCCTAATATCAGTTTATTATCAGAGGAATTTTTAGGCGTTGTAGAGAAAAGTGATACGCCTGATTTATGGCTTAGCAGCGTGGAACGCTACTTGAAAAGTGAAATCCGCACTAAAGCTGCCAACAATCTTGCCACACAAAAACGATTTGAAGAAAAATTAAAACAAGCAATGAACCAATACCATAATCACAATTTAACGGTAATGGAAATTATCCGAGAATTAGTGGAGATGGCAAAAGCCTTGCAAAATGAACTCACGAAAGGGGCAAGTTTAGGTCTTAATTCAGCGGAATTGGCGTTTTATGACGCATTAGCCCGTAATGACAGCGCAACAAAACTCATGGGCGATGAAACGTTGGTACAATTAGCTCGAGAAGTAACCAATACATTGCGTAAATCAATGACTATCGACTGGCAACACAAAGAGTCAGTGCGCGCCAAAATGCGTGTATTAATCCGTCGAATTTTATTGAAATATAAATATCCGCCTGATCTCCAAATTGAAGCCATTGAATTTGTCTTAGAACAAGCAGAAGTGGTCGCAGATAACTTGAGCAAAGAGGATTAATCTTATAGTCGTTATAATTTGAAATCAGACAAGGCGACGCGCTGAAGACAGTACAGATAGTACGGCGAAGCGCGTCAACACAGTATGATTTTAAAGTATAACGACTATACTTTGTTGCCAGCATATACAACGGACAGTAAGTCAAACTTACCTGTCCGTTTTTTTGGATAACCCTAACGGAAAAAGTGAAACATCAACAAAGAGCAAACTCGCTTTGTTACGCTTGCTCCGCCCAACGCTTCACATCAATCACAAAGCGGTATTTCACCTCGCTTTTTAGCATACGTTCAAAGGCTTGGTTAATGTTTTGCATTTCAATCTCTTCCACATCGGAAACAATATTGTGCTTGCCGCAAAAATCCAATAATTCTTGGGTTTCACGAATACCGCCGATCAAGGAGCCTGCTACCGCGCGTCTGCCCATAATCATCGGCACGGAGTTAATGGTATCTTCAATATTGCCCACTAAGCCCACCAGCACCAGCGTGCCGTTAATGGCAAGGGTTGGTAGATAAGGGTTTAAATCGTGGCGATAAGGCACCGTATCAATAATCAAATCAAACTGGTTCGCCGCCGCTTTCATTTGTTCGCTGTCGGTGGATAAAATCACCTCCGTTGCTCCTAAGCGGTAAGCATCTTCCGCTTTGTCTAGGGAGCGAGTAAACAGCGAAACTTCCGCACCCAGTGCGTCCGCCAATTTGATTGCCATATGCCCTAAGCCGCCCAGTCCGACAACCGCCACTTTTGAGCCTTTGCCAATATTCCAATGACGAAGCGGCGACCAAGTGGTAATGCCTGCGCATAAAATGGGCGCAACCGCCGACGTGTCCAAATTTTCAGGCACCCTTAACACAAAGTTTTCCGTTACCACGATTTTATCGCTGTAACCGCCGTAAGTAGGGCGATGATCGTGGCGATCAATGGCGTTGTAGGTATCAGTAAAACCGTTTTCACAATATTGCTCCAAGCCTTGTTCGCAAGAATGGCAATGCTGGCAAGAATCCACCATACAGCCCACGCCCACCAAATCGCCCACCTTGAATTTGCTGACTTTTTCGCCCACACGGCTCACTCGCCCCACCACTTCATGTCCCGGCACTAAGGGATAATGGCTAAAGCCCCAATCGTTGCGTGCTTGGTGCAAATCGCTGTGGCAAACGCCGCAATATTCCACCGTAATTTCCACATCGTCCGCGCGTAAATCACGGCGTTCAAACGCAAAAGGGGCTAAAGGGGTTGTGGCGCTTTGCGCCGCATAGCCTTTGACTTGAATACTCATTTTTTCTCTCCTATAAAATCAAAGATTAATTTGGTAAGGCATATTTTATCCCTAGAGAGAGCGAAGAATAAGCCCAAAAATGTGATAACAGTTATCAAAATTTGGTATAAATGTCGATTGGTCTGCCACTTCACTTTCAAACATTCAGGCAGCCTCGCTGCCTGAAAACTTTTTCAAAACCCACCGCCCTTTTACTCAATCATCATTCTGCGATAAAGTTTTCCACGAGGAAATCGGCGTAACAAATTTCATTTCAAATTCACGCACTTGGTAATCGGCAAGCTCAGGATAAAAACAATCCTCCGCCAAAACCTTTTCCAATTCCGCGCGGCTCTCCACATTGGCAATCAGCAAACCTGAGGGTTGAGGCGTGTCGGTATAAGGTCCTGCTAATACCAATACCCCTTGTTCAATGTATTTTTGTATCCATGCCACATGGGAAGGCAATAAGGCTTGTTGTTGCTGTTCGCTCACATGGGCTTTTACCGTAACGTTGATTAAAAACATGGTTTACTCCTTTTGATTAAATACTAAATCCGCCATCTACCGCAATATCCGCGCCTGTAATAAACTTCGCTAATGGCGATCCAAGAAATGCCACCATATTGGCAATATCTTCCGATTGTCCAAAATGCCCTAAAGGAATAAGCTGAGTAACACGTTCTTTGTGGGCTTGAGCTTGTTCATCGGATAACTGCGTTTTGTCATAAATAGGCGTATCAATCGGTCCAACAGCAATGTTATTAACTCTGATCCCCTCCTTGGCAAACTCTTTTGCCCACGCCAAAGTGAGTGTTTTTAATGCAGATTTACTGGCTGAATACACGGACATATTTGCCAAAGGTTGATTTGCCACAGCTGAACCAATATTAATAATATTCCCTTGACAAGCCCTTAATAAGGGTAATGCTTGTTGAGTAAGGTACACCACTGCGCGCACATTGATATTAAATACTTGATCAAATTCATCTAATGATTGCTCAGTTAATGGAGTAACGGGTGCCATACCTGCATTATGTACCAATAAATCTAAGCGTTGAAACGCCCTATTGACCTGCGCAATTAACGCTTGAACCTGATTTGGATCACCAATATCTGTTTCAATGGGGATAATATTTTGATGCAATGTCGCACAATCTGTTAAGGTCGTTGCATTTCTCCCCCTAACAAAAACCTTTGCGCCTAAATGCGCTAATTTGACCGCTATGCCTTGTCCAATCCCTGTTGCCCCCCTGTAACAAGTGCGACTTTATGTTCAAAATTCATATTTTTTCCTTTCTTATGATTGAGTTAATAATGCCAATAAACGCTCGGCGTGCTGTTTTGCCTGTTGCTGTTGATAAGCCAAGCCAGCCTGATCCTCACGCCCAATATAACTTACGCCTGTGGTATAAATTGGCTCTTGCAAATCCAAACCGCACAATAACGCGGTGGTTTCAAACTGGGTTAAATAATCCTCAACAGTATGTTTAAAAAAGCCATTACTCTGATAAACTTCCGCTGGCGCGCCTGTGGTAAAGGATAAAATCAGTTTTTTGCCCGCTAATTTGCCTTGTGAACCATGGGCAAAGCCATGCAAAAACACCTGATCGAGCCATAATTTCATTAACCCTGGCAGGGAATACCAAGAAAAAGGAAATTGCCACACTATCATATCGGCGTTTAATAAGGCTTGCTGCTCCTGCGCCACATCAATTTGATAATCAGGATACAAACGATCCAAATAACGAATTTCCGCTTGCGGTAACGCCTGCGCCACTTCTGCCAAAATGGTGCGATTGGCAACCGACTGTGCTAAATCTGGGTGTCCTGAAATAATTAAAATGTTTTTCATTGTTTTTTCCTTTTGTTGTTGACGATGAAAGGCATTTTACCCTTGCCATTAGCGGCAATAAATCCCATAATGAGACAAACTGTTTCAACCAAAGGTTTAAAATATGCAAAAAACCGACGAACTTCGCACCATCGTTTCCTTTATTCAAGCCAGTCAAGCGGGCAGTTTTACCCAAGCGGCGGAAGTGTTGGGCTTAACCCCAGCGGCGGTGAGCAAAAACGTTTCTACCCTAGAAAAATCCTTAGGCGTGCGCCTGTTTAACCGCACCACGCGCAGCCTAAGCCTGACCAACGAGGGCAAGCAATTTGCCGAGCAAGCCAAAATCGCGGTGGAATTATTAACGCAAGCCAGCGAAAACCTACGCCAAGCCAATATCGCCCCTTGCCAAAGACCTATTGCAACAAGCTGATTTTTTACAACAAAAAGCCAACGCCTTAAGCAGCGGCGAGCCAAGCCAACTGCGGATTTTAGTAGAAGAAACCTTGATGACCGACAACCTAATGACGCTCCTTGCCCAATTTGCCCAGCGTTTTCCCCTTATCAACGTGCAAATTGCCAGCGAAGACAACAGGCAAATTGCCGAACGGATAACGCAAGGACAAGCGGACATGGGCATTTGCTATCAACAACAGCTCCACCCACACTTACCCAGCCAAGTATTGGGCAATGAACGCCTTATCGCTGTCGTTGCCAAATATCACCCATTGGCAACCCAACACCATATTTCTGCCCAAACCTTAGGGCAATATTGCCAATTATGGCACGACGATCAACAAGATTACCGCCTATCGCCACGCCAATGGCAATGCAACAGCTACTACAGCCTCTGCTTTCTCGCCCAACAAGGCATCGGCTGGTGCCTGCTGCCCGCCCAGTTGCTAAACGACGAATGGTTAGACGACCTTGTCCTCTTAGACCTCGCCTTTGACTTAAGCACCCCACAATACCCCATTACCCTGCTTTTCTCCCACCAACACCGCCCCACCCCTGCTACCGCATTTTTGGCAGAAGGGCTTAAAACTGTGTTTGGGGGATAGGGGGGAATTTTGCAAAATAGACCGCCCTTTTAGGCGTACACAAACCTTTCAGGCAGCCTTGCTGCCTGAAAAAATTTCACCAAAACTTACCGCCCTTTTTCATTTCCCGTTTCATCTTGCAATTTATCAATAATAAATTGTACAAAGGCGCGTATAACAGGAACACTCCCTCGATTTTTGTAATACAGTAAATGCAAAGGCACAGGTTCAATTTGCCAATCCGTCAAAAGTTGCTGCCAATTTGAATGGTGAGCGTAGTATTCAGGTAATAGCGCAATGCCCGCATGATCATTGACTAAACGTTCTAATAAATTAAAGTCATTACTGATAACCCGTTTGGGGCTATGGACATGAAAAGTTTGTTGTTGTTTATGCAATATCCAAGCAGGACCATCATCTTTTTGCAGTAATTGATGATGATTTAGGGCTTCGGGTTGATGCGGTATGCCATATCGTTCAAGGTAATGACGAGTGGCGTATAAACCTAATTGAAAGGTTTTCAGCTGACGAGCAACAATATCATGATGAATAGGATCGCCTATTCTAAAGGCAATATCTATGCCTTGTTGTAGCATATTAATGTTTTGATTTTGGGTTTGAATATCAAGGCTAATTTGCGGATAAAGGGCTAAAAATTCTGCCAGATAAGGTGCAAGTATGTTACGCAAAATTTCTGTTGAAATGGTGATTTTTAAGCGACCATTAGGCGTTTCTAAACTGTTTTGTACGGCATTAATGGCTTGTTCAGCATAGGCTAGCATTTCTTGTGCTTGTTCAAAAAATTTTTCGCCGACTTCATTTAAACGTACCCCTTTACGACTACGATCAATTAAGGTTGTTCCTAATTGTTGTTCTAATTCCGTTAAACGCCGACTTAAGCGAGATTTAGGAATATGTAACCATTCACTGGCTTTGCTTAAACTCCCTGCGCGTACTACGGCGACAAAAAGGCGCATATCATTTAAATCAATCTGCTGATGATGAATCATTATCGTTCCATTTTTAGAACCTATGGTTCTTTTTTTGTCTCTATTCAAAAAAACTTGCAACATTATAATTAAGCCAAATGAAAAGACAAACGTTTTTTCATACGCTTGGTTCAAGGCAATGATGAACCTTTATTTTTTATTTCTATTAAGGATATTTTATGCACAATCAATATGAATATGGGCGTTTAACCCCTGCTAATACCGCATTGTTAATGGTGGATCATCAAACAGGTATTAGTAATGGTGTAACGGATTTAAGCCAAATAGAATTTCGTCATAATGTTTTTGCTTTAGCGAAAATTGCCAAACTTTATCAATTACCCACGATTTTTACCACCAGTCAAGCCGATGGTCCTAATGGTCCATTATTAGAAGGATTATCCGCTATCTTGCCTCAAGCGCCGATTATTCACCGCCCTGGTGAAATCAACG
This sequence comes from Volucribacter psittacicida, assembly GCF_004339025.1. Lineage (GTDB taxonomy): Bacteria > Pseudomonadota > Gammaproteobacteria > Enterobacterales > Pasteurellaceae > Volucribacter > Volucribacter psittacicida. The sequence continues at coordinate 14,402 of NZ_SMFT01000008.1, read as the reverse complement.
CTTTTGACCATGCTGAATTTGCTCAAGCTGTTGCAAAAACAGAACGTAAGAAATTATTGATTGCGGGGGTTTCTACAGAAGTTTGTGTGGCATTTGCCGTACTCTCTGCCCTACAAGCAGGTTATGATGTTTACCCTGTTATTGATGCCTCAGGAACATGGAATACGTTGGTAAGAGATATTGCGGTACAGCGTATGGTACAAGCAGGGGCAAAACCCATTACTTGGATTGCCGCAGGCGCTGAATTACAACAAGATTGGCGACAAACAACAGGAGAAGGTTTCGCCGAAATCATGGCTCAACATTCTTTCTATGGTAATGTCATCACAAGTTTTGTTCATCAACAAAAATAATAATAAAACGCCTTGAAAAAGGCGTTTTTCTCTTTATTCTCTCTATTCACGCTGCCTGAAAACTCTCCCAAAACCCACCGCCCTTTACCCTCGCATTTTTTGCCGAATGCGGGTGAGGTGTTGGCGTTTGATGCCTAGATAGGAGGCAAGATCGGTGAGGGAGAGGCGTTTGCTGAGTTCGGGGTGTTGTTGCATAAATTGGCGGTAGCGTTTTTCCGATTGGCTGATGAGAAAACTTTCGGTGCGTTGTAGGTAGCTGGCAAAGGCTTGTTCAAGTTGTAGGCGGAAGAAGCGTTCCAGTTGTGGGCTTTGTTGTAAGCTGTGTTGTATGTGGGCGTAAGGTAAGCCGATGAGGGTGCAGTGTTCTAGGCATTGAAAGCTGTATTTGCTGGGGCGTTGTTGCATATAGGCGAGGTAGTCGCCTGCGAATTGTCCTTCTTGGCAAAAGTTGATGTTGGTGAGTTCGCCTTGTTCGTCGCTGTAGTAGGCTTTGATCAGTCCGTGGCAAAGGTAGACCATTTGGGTTGGGGTTTCGCCTGCTTGCAGTAAGTGGCTTTTGTGAGGGAGTTGAAATAGGGTTAAGCCGTTGGCAAATTGTTGCAGTTCGTCTGGGCGGATTTGTGGACAGTGTTGTTGTATTTGCTTTAATAAGGGGGTGAGTTGGGCTAACATTTTGCTTTTTCAGTGAATATTTGGGGTGGGATTAGTATAAATCATTCGTCAAAAAAGAAAAATGGCACAAATGTGTCAGGGCGTTTGTTGGGTGGGGGCGTACAATAATGGCACTTTTTTGGTTATTTTTAAGGAGTGAATATGAAAATTGCGGTGATTGGTGCGTCTGGGCAAACAGGGCGTTTGGTGGTGGAACAGGCGTTAGCGCGAGGGTTTGAGGTGGTGGCTTTTGTGCGTGAGCGATCGCGTTTGCCGTTGCAACAGGCGAATTTAACGGTGTTTGAGGGGACGTTGCAACAAACCTCGCATTTGGCTAAGGCGTTGCAGGGGTGTTCGGCGGTGTTATGTTGTTTGGGGACGCATCGGTTACGCAAGGTGCGGTTTATGCAGGTGCATTTGCCGTTGTTGGTGCAGGCGATGGCGTTGGCGGCGGTTCAGCGGTTGATTTTGTTATCGGCTTTTGGTGTAGGGCAGTCTTATGCTAAAGCCAATGGTTTGGCGAAGTTGGCGTATCGTACTTTGGTGAAATCTGTTTATCAGGATAAAGCGTTGTCGGAACAGGCGTTAGCCAACACGGATTTGGCGACCACTGTGGTTTTGCCTACGGTATTAAATCTTGCGCCTTTGTCGGATCAGGTGGTGGTTACGCCTTTAACGCAGGTGGCTGCGGTCAATGGTTTGGCAAAGGTGGGGCGGGCGAATGTGGCAAAGGCGATGCTGGATTGCGTTACCGATAAGCAAAGCATTGGACAGCAGTTGGTGGTGGCGCCTGTGGGGGCGGTGCGTTAGGGGGTAAGGTTTTATGCTTGTAAGGGGGCAGCCTATGATTTTCAGGCAGCCTCGCTGCCTGAAATTTTTCAAAAACCCACCGCCCTTATTTCAAATTCGTTTTAAAAAACTGTTCAAATTTGTCAAAGGGGATTTTGCCTGTGCTGTTGTCGTATAAGTCCGTATGTACGGCGTTGGGTACGATGACCAGTTCTTTATTTTCAGCTCCTACCGCCTTAAACGCATCTTCCGAGAAGTAGCGTGAGTGGGCGTTTTCGCCTGCTACGATAAGGGTTGGGGCGGTGATTTCATCAGCGTAGCTAAGCAGTGGCATATTCATAAACGCCAATGGGGTTACCGTTGTCCATGTGCTGTTGGAATTGACGGAGCGTGGGTGGAAGCCACGTTCGGTGGTGTAAAATTGTGAATATTCACGCACAAATTGTGGTGTGTCGGCGGTAACGTTTTCATATTTAATTAAGCCGTTATCGCCTAAGGTAGCATAGCCTTGTTCGCTGGCGGAAACGCGTCCTTGATTGATGTTTTGTTTGATTGCCAAGCGTTGTGCTGGGGTGGTGCTGTCGTGATAGCCTTTTGCCATCACTCGGCTCATATCGTACATCACGCTGGTTGCCACCGCTTTGATTCTGGTGTCAATGGCGGCGGCGTTTAATGCCATACCGCCCCAGCCGCATACGCCGAGAATGCCGATGGCGTCAGGATTGACGTTGTCTAATTGGGCTAAATAGTCCACTGCTGCGCTAAAGTCTTCGGTGTTGATTTCAGGCGAGGCTTGGTTGCGTGGTAAGCCGCTGCTTTCGCCTGTGAATGAGGGGTCAAAGGCAAGGGTTACAAAGCCTCGCTCCGCTAAAGTTTGGGCGTATAAGCCTGAGGATTGTTCTTTGACGGCACCAAATGGACCGCTTACCGCAATGGCTGGCAGTTTGCCTATTGCATCTTTGGGTACATAGTATAGCCGTTTCAATTTGAAATAAGACAAGGCGACACGCCACAGACAGTACAAGAAGTACGGCAAGGCGTGGCAACGCCGTATTATTTCAAAGTGGAACGGCTATAAATCGGCGGCGAGGGTGATGCCGTAGCTATGTTAAAGGTAACTTTGTAATGCTCAACCTTGTCGCTTTTTGGAAAAATTTTGTCCCATTGTTGCGTTAATTGAATAGATTGGGCTGGGATTTCTATTGCGGTTTGATTTTGTGGGCTAATTGCCATAGCGTTTGCTCCTAATAAAGTGGTAGATAATAACAAAGCGGAAGTTAATGTTTTTAGTTTCATTTCAATGCCCTCTTGTGAATTTGTTGAGCGTATTATGCCGAATAAAAAGGCTTGGATAAATCGCCTAATTGTTATAATATTTATGCGGTTTTGTTATTAATAAGGGGATAAAAAATGCTGGAAAAAGACTATTTAAGTGCCTTGTATCAATTTATGTGGGTGGCGGAGCTGGGCAGTTTTAGCCAAGCGGCGGATAAACTCAATATGGCACAAGCGGGCGTAAGCCGCAGTATCAAAGGGCTTGAGCAGCATTTGGGCGTAAGACTACTCAATCGCACTACACGCCGTTTATCCCTGACTCAAGCGGGCGAGCAAATTTTTCACAGTGCCAAGCAAAGTTTTGGGCTATTGGAAAAGGGGCTAAACCGTTTGGATTATTTGCGTGATGTGCCCAGTGGCAAGGTGCGGATTAACGCCTCACGCCACGCCATTGACCATATTCTTATCCCCAAATTGGCGCACCTTGCCAAAGCGTATCCCGATATTGAACTGGAATTGATTGAAAATAACGGTTTTGTGGACATTATCGCCGAACGCTACGACGCTGGCGTGAGGCTCGGCGGCGATGTGGCGGAAGGTATGGTGGCGGTGAAAATCAGCCCCAAATTGCCTTGCGTGGTGGTCGGCACGCCTGCGTTGTTTGAGCAATACGGTATTCCCAAACACCCTGCGGATTTGGTGCGTTTTCCTTGTTTGGCGTATCGGCTGCAAACAGGGCGGATTTACGATTGGGAATTTAACGACAACGGCGACATCCTCCGCCATAAACCGAGCCAAAGCTGGGTGTTCAACGATTCGCAATCCATTATGCAAGCGGCAAAACACAGCATCGGCTTGGCATACGAGCCAGCAGATTTGGTGCAAAACGAACTGGCGAACGGCTGCCTTATCTCGGTATTAACCCCCTATTGCATTGGGCTAGACAGCTTCTATCTGTACTACCCCAACCGAAACATCAGCCCCGCCTTGCGTTTGGTGGTGGATTGTTTGAGGGAGTGAGGAAATTTCTTAAAAAGAGACCGACCTTTTCTCTTGACTTAAATAATTTACAGGTTTAAACTCTTAAACTTATAAACCTGACTTAAAGGAAGATAATATGAGCCAACGTACCATGTCTTTGCTACAAGATTGCATACCCTTGTTTAGCTTGTTGCAAGATGAAAATCGGCAAAAAATTTTAATGTTATTATTTGATTATGGTGAAATGACGGTCAATCAAATAACCGAATATTTGCCCTTATCGCGTCCTGCGGTATCGCATCATTTAAAATTATTATTGACAGAACAATTGGTTACGGTAAAAAAGGTGCAAAAAGAACGCTATTATGCTTTACATATTGAGCTGGCATTAGCGCGTTTAAAAGCCTTAGTGCAGTCCATTGAACAAGATCAGCACAATCGCTAATCCCCCCTAAGTTTTAGGGGCTATTTTTAATCCAATAGGTTTAAATGTTTAAACTTATTATGTAACAGGAGAAAAATTTATGTTTTATCAGCAACAACCTAACTGGCGCGCCGTAATGCAAGCCTTGCCAAGTGGTTATCATTTGTCCTCAGAGCAGCTGCCGCAGGAACAATGGTGGCAGTGGGGAAAACATCGTGTTCATCTTGATTGTTTTCGCAATCCACAAGCCGCCGCCAAATTGATTTGTTTACATGGCGTTGGCACGAATGGGCGGCAAATCAGTTTGATTGTGGGCGCAAAACAGGCGAGTTATGGCTATGAAACCATTATGCTGGATATGCCTACCTATGGGCTAACGGAAACCGCCGAGCGTGGTGCGGTGCGTTATGATGATTGGGTGCAATTGGTTTGTGATTATATTGATGAAGAAGCGCGTCGCGATTCTCGTCCTATTTTTCTTTATGGATTGAGTGCGGGGGGAATGCAGACTTACCATGTGGCTTGCCAACAGCCTAAGGTGAAAGGCATTATTGGTATGACATTTTTAGATCAACGTTTGCCTCAAGTACGCCAAGCAACGGCGATTTCGCCCTTGATGGGAAAAATGGGCGTGCCTGCTATGGGGCTTGCTTGCCAAATAGGGTTGGCAAAATGGCGTGTTCCGATGAAATGGGTCTCTAAAATGTCGGCGTTGGTCAATGATCCGCAAGTTTTACGCACCATGCTTAAGGATCCGACTTCTGCTGGGAATGGGGTGTCTATGAGGTTTTTGCAAAGTTATATGAATTATTGCCCTGCCATTGAGCCTGAGCAGTTTAAGCAATGTCCAATTCTATTAACCCAACCGACACAAGACCATTGGACACCTTTGGCATTAAGTGAGCTTACCTTAGGGAAAATCACGCAAGTGCCTGTTAAAACGGTGCTGTTACCTGATGGTGGGCATTACCCTATTGAGGCTACGGCTTTACAAACGTTGAATAATGCCATTCATCAATTTATTCAACAGCAACTTGGTTAGTGTTTTCAGGCAGCCTCGCTGCCTGAAATTTTTGTAAAACAGACCGCCCTTTTACTCCAACACAATCCGTTCCCTGTTCTTTTCTAAGGTGACTTTGCCGAAACCTGATACTTCTAATAATTGCTCTGGGGCAGTAAATGCACCAAATTTTTCTCGATATTGCACAATCGCTTCGGCTTTTTTACTGCCAATGCCAATCAAGGTTTTTTGTAATTGTTCTGCTGTTGCGGTATTAATATTGACCTGATTGAGCTGAAGCGATGAAGCCTGTGCTGGCGTTGTTGTGGTGGACGGATTGGCGATCCCCATTGGGCTAAAGCATAAAGAAGAGAACAATAGGGTGGCAATTAATAGATTAAATTTTTTCATAGGTTTTCCTTTTCTTGTTGTAAGCATAAGTATTAAGTTGCTTTTAATTTTGAAAAGCAAAACTATTTTGCAAGCAAAGGAAATGCGTTCACAAATAAAATCTGAATATGCCTTGTCTTTTCTCGATCAAGCTCGCAAAATAAAAAAATGCGGTAGAAAAAACCGCACTTTTTATCCTAATGAGCAATATCGTTGTTTCAATTTAAAGTATGATTAATTGACTTCATTAATGCGTAATTCTCTCGGCACTTCAAAGACGGTATTTTCTTCGCAACCTTGCAATTCTTCCACTTCGGTTACCCCTAATTGTTGCAAATGTGCCACCACAGATTGCACTAACACTTCTGGTGCAGAAGCCCCTGCGGTAATGCCGATAGTGTTGACCTGTTGTAACCAAGCAGGATCAATATCTTCTGCCCCATCAATCAATTTTGCATTTACCCCCATACGCGAGGCTAATTCTGCTAAGCGATTGGAATTAGAAGAATTTTTTGAGCCGACCACTAATACTAAATCCGCTTGTTTGGCTAGCTCTCGTACCGCTTGCTGGCGATTGGTGGTGGCGTAACAAATATCATTTTTGCGTGGGCCTTGAATGGCGGGATATTTTTGCTTTAATGCCTCAATAATATCCACCGTATCATCAATAGACAAAGTGGTTTGGGTCATAAAGGTAAGATTATCATCGCTTTGCAAGCCTAATTTGGCAATATCTTCCACATTTTCTACCAAAAAGATACCGCCCTCGCTATTGTCATATTGCCCCATAGTGCCTTCTACTTCGGGGTGTCCTTCATGCCCAATTAATATGGCTTTGGTACCTCGTTTACTGGCTCGCGCCACTTGCATATGCACTTTGGTTACCAATGGACAAGTGGCATCAAATACCTTGAGATTACGTCTTTTGGCTTCTTGCCGAACCGCTTGGGAAACACCATGAGCAGAAAAAATGACAATGGCATCATCAGGCACTTCATCAAGCTCTTCCACAAAAATGGCACCTCGTTCACGCAAGCCATTGACTACAAAACGGTTATGCACCACTTCGTGGCGAACGTAAATGGGCGCCCCATGAATTTCTAAGGCAAGCTCTACAATACTAATTGCACGATCAACCCCAGCACAAAAACCACGAGGGTTTGCTAAAATAATTTTCATTTTTTTTCCAGATTATGATTTTGTTTGGTTGATTTTATTTGATCTAAAATCAATAAACCTGCGCCAACACAAATAAACACATCGGCAAAATTAAACACAGGATAATGATAAATATCCCAATAAAAATCTAAGAAATCTACCACGAAACCATGATAAAGCCGATCAAACATATTGCCCAATGCGCCCCCAATCACTAAAGCATAGGCGGTATTTTGTAAATACTGTTGGCGTGAATTTTTGGCTAACCAATAAATCAATAACAAAGAAATCACCAATGCAATGCCAATAAAAAAGAATTTTTGCCAACCACTATGATTGGCTAAAAAGCTAAACGCTGCCCCATAATTCCGCACATAAGTGAGATTGAAAATGGGCAAGATATTGACACTTTCAAATAATTGGAAGCGGGTTACCACCGCATATTTACTGGCTAAATCAATCACCACTGCCAATAGACTCAGCCATAGAAATGCCAATCCTGATTTGTGTTTTTCCATTGTTGATTGCCTTTAATAATACTATATCGTGAATAGATTTAAGCCAATTAACAGCTTGCAAAAACAAGCGATTAACTGGCTTTTGTTAAGCATTAAGCAAAATGACGTACTTCGCCTTTGCCGTCCACATTTTCCACACAACGGGCACAAAGTGTTGGATGCTGAGGATTAGTGCCAATGGTGTCGGAATAATGCCAACAACGAGGGCATTTTTCTGCTTGAGAACGAACGACTTTCACCGCAAGACCTTGAATTTCTCCCTCGGCGACATCAGCCTGTGCTAATGGTTTCACTTCTGCTTTAGAGGTAATCAACACAAAGCGTAATTCATCTGCTAATTTCTGTAATAAATCAGCCAATTCATCATTCGCATATAGGGTTAATTCTGCTTCTAAAGAGGAACCAATAATTTTCTCATTACGAGCTTGCTCTAAAACTCGGTTGATTTCTGACCGCACTTCTAAGACCTTCTGCCAATACTGATCGTCCATACTTTCTTGACTATCTAAGGCAAATAAGCCTGTATAGAACTCCTCAGTAAAAACAAATTCTGCCCGTTCGCCTGGGATATATTGCCAAATTTCATCAGCTGTGAAAGATAAAATTGGGGCAATCCAACGTACTAAGGCTTCCGCAATATGCCATAAGGCAGTTTGACAGCTACGACGTGCTAAGCTATCCGCTTTGGTGGTATATTGGCGATCCTTGATAATATCTAAATAGAAAGATCCCATTTCAATGGAGCAGAATTTCATTAAACGCTGTACTACGCTATGGAATTGGTAATTATCATAGGCTTTTTGGATTTCTTGCTGAGTGCGTAAGGCACAATCCACCGCCCAGCGATCTAATACCACCATATCCTGAGGGGCAACAAGATCACGTTTTGGATCAAAGCCGTTTAAATTTGCCAATAAGAAACGGGCAGTATTACGAATACGGCGGTAGCTGTCTGCCGCACGTTTAAGAATTTCATCGGATACGGTCATTTCGCCCGTATAGTCAGTAGAGGCTACCCATAAACGTAAAATATCGCCACCAAATTTATCCATAACTTCTTGTGGAGTAACAATATTACCAATGGATTTAGACATTTTACGTCCTTGACCGTCCACCGTAAAACCATGGGTCAATACTTGTTTATAAGGGGCTTTTCCTTCCGTTGCAGTGGATAACATCAGTGAAGACATAAACCAACCACGATGTTGATCTGAGCCTTCTAAATACATATCAATATCACGTCCTTGGAATTCTGGGCGATTTTTTACCACTGACCAATACGTTGAGCCTGAATCAAACCATACATCAAGGGTATCTAACACTTTGCAATAATCTTGGGCCTCCTCGCCTAATAATTCCGCAGGCTCAAGATCCCACCATGCCTGAATACCTTGTTGCTCAACCCGTTTAGCCACTTCTTCCATTAATTCAACGGTACGAGGATGAAGTTGTTCCGTTTGTTTATGAATAAATAAAGGCACAGGTACCCCCCAAGTACGCTGACGAGAAATACACCAATCTGGGCGATTTTCTACCATTTTCTCAATGCGTGCTTGTCCCCAATCTGGGATCCAACGTACTTGTTTAATTTCGTTCAAGGCTTGCTGACGTAACCCTTTGCTTTCCATACCAATAAACCATTGTGGTGTCGCACGGAAAATAATCGGGGTTTTATGCCGCCAGCAATGAGGATAACTATGGCGAATTTTTTCTAATTTCACTAAGCTACCCGTTTCTTCCAGTTTTTTCAGTACCGCACCATTGGCTTCAAAAACCCCTAAGCCTGCAAAAAATTCGGTGGACGGAATAAACTTGCCATCATTGCCCACTAAACCTGCCATACTAATATGGTATTTTTGTGCCACCACATAGTCCTCTTGACCATGATCTGGGGCAGTATGTACCAAACCTGTTCCGCCGTCTGTGGTAACGTGTTCCCCTAAAATTAATGGCACATCATAGGCATAGAATGGGTGTTGAAAACGTAAAAACTCAAGTTCTGAACCATAGGCAATACCTAGAATTTTAAACTCTTCCACGCCTAGCGTTTTAGCCACAGTTTCAACCAGCTCTTTCACTAAAATCACTCGTTCATCGCCAAACTGCACTAATTGATATTCAAAATCAGGGTGAATAGCAATGGCTTTATTAGAGGGCAATGTCCAAGGGGTGGTTGTCCAAATTAAGGCAGAAATTTTGCCTTGCCCTTTTTCCAGTAAATGGAATTTCTCTTCTACTCCAGATTCATCACTCGCCGTAAAGCGTACATAAATGGATGGCGAGGTTTTATCTTCATATTCCACTTCCGCTTCCGATAAGGACGAACCGCAATCTAAACACCAATGAACAGGTTTTGCCCCTTTATACAAATGCCCATTTGCCACCGCTTTGGCAAAGGTACGGATAATATTGGCTTCGGTGTCAAAATTCATAGTAAGGTAAGGATTATCCCAATCCCCTAATACCCCTAAACGAATAAAATCTTTTTTCTGCCCCTCTACTTGCTCTGTAGCATAATGGCGACAAGCGGTGCGAAACTCCGCCGCACTCACTTTTTGATTAGGCTTACCAACCAAACTTTCCACTTTTAACTCAATAGGTAAACCATGACAATCCCAGCCAGGGATATAAGGCGAATCATACCCTGAGGCGGTTTTTGCTTTTACAATAATGTCTTTTAATATTTTATTGACTGCGTGTCCAATATGAATTGCTCCATTGGCATAAGGCGGGCCATCATGCAAAATAAAGGATTTTTTGCCTTTCGTGGCTTGACGAATTTTTTGATAAAGGTTGTTATCGTACCAGTTTTTAAGCATTTGCGGTTCACGTTTGGCTAAATCGCCCCGCATTGGAAACCCTGTTTCTGGTAAATTCAGGGTATTTTTGTAATCAATTTCAGACATTGTTGTATTCCACTTGTATTAATTTAAGGTAAATCCAGTTTAACGCTTAGGGGTTAATCTATTGGCTTATTTTCTTTAAAGAAAATCTTTGCCGTTTCAACATCTTGGCGAATCTGCGCTGTCAGTTGTTCAAACGAAGGAAACTTCATTTCATTGCGAATTTTATGGCATAGTTCCACTTGTAAGCATTGACCATATAAATTGCCTGTAAAATCAAAAATATGGACTTCTAATAATTGTTTTACGCCGTTTAATGTAGGACGTTTACCAATATTTGCCACGCCGTAAAAAAACTTTTCTGATTTTAACCGCACTTTTACCGCATAAACGCCCTGCACAGGGTTCACTTGGCGATGCAACATAATATTAGCCGTAGGAAAACCAATGGTTCTACCCAGTTTATTGCCATGAACAACGCGTCCTCGTATGCAATAAGGTCTGCCTAATAATAATGCCGCTTGAGTGAGATCATCTTGTGCTAAAGCTTGGCGAATGGCGGTACTGCTCACGCGTAATTGGGATAGACAATAACTTTTATTATCTTCCACCGTAAAACCCCATTTTTCGCCCGCTTGTTGCAATTTAGTAAAATCGCCCTCTCGCTTAGCACCAAAACGAAAATCATCGCCAACGCTGAGAAATTTGATTTTTAATGTATTCACTAACACATTTTGAATAAATTCCTCTGCGGTTTGCTTTGCAAAAGCTTGGTCAAATTTCACCGCAATCACATAATCAACGCCCGCTTGGGCTAAATAATCCAATTTATCACGCAACCGCATTAATCTGGCTGGTGCCTGATCGCCCATAAAATACTCACGAGGCTGTGGTTCAAATAACATAACCACCATAGGCAAACCAAGCTGGCTCGCTTTATCACGCAAATGCCTTAGAATAGCTTGATGACCAAGATGAACACCATCAAAATTACCTATGGTTAAGGCACAACCACGAAATTGTGCTGGTAAATTATGTATGCCACGAATAAATTGCATTACTCACTCAAGGTTAGAAAATTATCAAAAATAGGCATTATACGTGGATTTTATCCTTTCGCCAATAAATGATGTTTACGAACACCGAATAATAAAAGTAAGGTTAAATAACTCAAAATGGCTAACCCAATCAACCCTACTAACCAATATAATCGTTGATGAAATGCCATTGCATACCATTGATTTAAATCAGGATTGCAATAACTCACTAATCCGCCCATAAGCAAAGCGGCACAAAAAACTTTGCCAAAAAACACCGCACTTTTACGGCTAAAATGATAAATCTCTGCACGAGCTAGACCTCGGTATAATAAATACGCATTTAACGTCGCCGATAACGCCGAGGCAATCGCTAAACCAACATAGCTAAACCAAATGGCTAATAGGTTAAATCCCATATTACTTATCATGGCGATAATACCAATTTTGACTGGGGTCTTGGTATCTTGTCTTGCATAATAACCATTGGCAAAGATTTTAATCAACATAAAACTTAATAGCCCCATATTAAACGCCCATAATGATAAGGATGTCGCTTGTACATCATTAAGGGTAAAACTGCCTCGCATAAATAACACCAATAACATAGGTTGAGCTAATACCGCAATGCCAATCATAGCAGGGACACCCAACAATAAAATCATACGCACACCCCAATCCATTGTTTGGCGGAATTGTTGCATACTTGAGCTATCATCATGACGATTAACATGATGTGCCGCTAAGGCAGGCAAAATGACTGTAGAAATGGCGATACCGAACAAGCCTAAGGGAAATTCCAACAAGCGATCAGAGTAATAAAGCCAGCTAATTGAACCTGTCATTAAAAAACTAGCAATAAAGGTATCTAATAATAAATTAATTTGGCTTACCGATACGCCAAATAAAGCGGGGATCATCAATGTGCGTACTTTCTTTACCCCTTCATCATGCCACGCCCACTTTGGCTTAACCAATACCCCAGCTTTAATAAGAAAAGGAATTTGAAACAAAAATTGCAGTAAGCCGCCAAGGAAAATCCCTACCGCTAAAGCAAGATCAGGGCTTGATGTGTGCGGAGATAAAAAAATCGCACAAGTAATCATCGCGATATTCAACAAAACAGGCGAAAAAGACATTACGCCAAATTTGCCTAAGGTATTTAAAATCGCTCCTGACAACGCGACAAAGGTAATAAACCATAAATAAGGGAAAGTGATTTTTAACAATAATGAGGCTTGGGTAAATTTATCGGCATTCACACCATCATTCAACCAATCAATAAACCAGCCTGTCCCAAAAATCGCTGCAACAATGGGCGAACCGATCATCGCTAATAAGGTAACTATACTCACTAAGCCGCCTAACGTCCCCGAAATTTTAGCAATAAATTCTCGGGTTTTATCCATATCGCCCTGCTTGCGATACTCAGCTAGCACAGGTACAAAGGCTTGTGAAAATGCCCCTTCCGCAAATAAACGGCGCAGAAAATTTGGAATACGATTAGCAAATAAAAAAACATCCGCCGCCGCACTTGCACCAATAATATTGGCAATAACAACATCACGCACTAAACCTAATATCCGCGATAATAAGGTCATACTGCTTACAATAATGCCTGATTTTAAAAGACCTTTACTCAAAATAATCACTCTTAATTAGAAAAATTTGTGCTTATTGTATATAAAGCCTGTATTCTACGCAAAAAAACTGTTAAAATCTTGCCTACATCGTTGTCCACAACCCCCTAATTTATTTTATCATTAGGGAATTAGACGATGCTTAATCGGTTGTGTCTCACCGAATAATGATAAACTTAATTTTTGATTGACAGAAGAATAAAAAACAGGCATATTTTACGCCTTTATTTTTCATTATTTAAACTAGATAAATTCTTAGGAGTTTGACCTTGGCTAATATCAAGTCAGCAAAAAAACGTGCGGTACAATCAGAAAAACGCCGCCAACACAACGCAAGCCAACGCTCTATGATGCGTACTTACATTAAAAAAGTTTACGCCGCTGTTGCCGCTGGTGAAAAAGCTGTTGCAGAAGCTGCTTTCGTTGAAATGCAAAAAGTTGTGGATCGTATGGCATCTAAAGGCTTAATCCACAAAAATAAAGCTGCAAATCATAAATCTAAATTATCTGCTCAAATTAAAAAATTAGCATAATTTAGTCCAGTAATCACAAAAACCGCTTAGTGCGGTTTTTTTATTTGCTATTAGATTATGCTAATCACATTTCTTATTTTGAATAAGGTTTTGAATAAGGCAAAGTGATACACCGAATACAGTACAAAGAATACGGCAAAGTCAGCAATCTATATTATTTTCAAATGGCTCACCATAAAATTATTCTAAAACTGACCGCACTTTACTCTAAAAATCTGTATAGCTTTATTCTATAAGTACTCTCATTCAAATAATAGTGTTAGATCATCTTGTCTTATTTCAAGTATACAGACAAAATATTATTACGAAATAATATAAAAAAGAGAATAAAAGGATATTAATAACCCAAAGTGAAATATAATCCATTAAAAATAGGAAATATATGGCAGGGGCGGAGAGGCTCGAACTCCCAACACCCGGTTTTGGAGACCGGTGCTCTACCAATTGAACTACGCCCCTAAAAGAATTGGCGGAATGGACGGGACTCGAACCCGCGACCCCCTGCGTGACAGGCAGGTATTCTAACCAGCTGAACTACCACTCCGCTAAATATGGTAATTGGCAGTGACCTACTCTCACATGGGGAGACCCCACACTACCATCGGCGTTACAGCGTTTCACTTCTGAGTTCGGCATGGAATCAGGTGGTTCCACTGCACTGTTGCTGCCAAAAATTTTATATTGTAAAAACACTTGAAAAAATGCTTTTACAATATAATAACCTGGCGGTGACCTACTCTCACATGGGGAGACCCCACACTACCATCGGCGTTACGGCGTTTCACTTCTGAGTTCGGCATGGGGTCAGGT
>NZ_SMFT01000007.1 GCF_004339025.1 Volucribacter psittacicida | reverse complement strand
CAGCACTGGTGTGTTAAATCTAAAATTTTCAATATTTTCAAACTCAAGCACACGAGTGCCCACACAGATTGTCTGATTTAGTTTTTAAAGAACAAAAAAAATGGTCGGCGAGATAGGATTTGAACCTACGACCCACTGGTCCCAAACCAGTTGCGCTACCAAGCTGCGCTACTCGCCGACAGATAATTGGGGTGGCTAATGGGACTTGAACCCACGACAACCGGAATCACAATCCGGGGCTCTACCAACTGAGCTATAGCCACCACTGATTTTGCATTGACTCTGGCGCGCTCGACAAGATTCGAACTTGCGACCTTTGGCTCCGGAGGCCAACGCTCTATCCAACTGAGCTACGAACGCGTATTGCGTCGTTGCGGGGCGTATATTAAGGATTTCTCTCTGGCTTGTCTAGCGTTTTTTTTAATTTTTTTCACTTTTTTGTTTTTTCGTTGTAATTTTATCCAAAACGCCTATTTTTATGCCTTTATTCGCTTAAAATCACAACATTCTTTTTTATGCGTCTTAAGTTATTCTTGTAAAGTGCGGTCTAAAAATAAAAAATTCTATTTTTTTCTATGTAACAGACCATACACCACGCTCAGTAAATCTCGTGGCAATAAACGAATTACACTCCGCAAAAACCATGTCCAGAAAATATTGCCACAATGATCAAAATGATATTGTCGCTTTAGTTTTGCTAATTGCCATTCGCTTTTCATATAAGTCCAGCCTTTACGCCTTGCGATCATACCCTTGCCCACTCGCATATAAAGCAATACATCAGGTAAGTTCGCTACTCGATAGCCTTGTGCAATCAAACGTATCCATAAATTATAATCTTCCAAAAAAAGATGATGTTGGTAACCGCCCAAGGCTTGTAACATACTTTTGCGATAAGCCACTGTAGGATGATTAAAAGGGCTACGTTTTTTAGCAAAAATCGCGATCTCTTTTTCGGTTGTCGGCACATAACGCTTTCCTGTTATATGCTCTATATCCTGTTCAAACTCGGCTAATTGTGTGCCTACAATATCCACTTGATGAGCTTGAATAAATGCCATTTGCTGAGCAAAACGTTGTGGGTGGCAAATATCGTCAGTGTCCATACGCAAGATCCATTCGTGTTGGCAATGTTTGATCCCTTCATTCAAGGCTTTCCCCAAGCCGACATTTTCACTTAAAGGCACAAGTTTTAGTGGTAATTGACTTTGATATTGGCTAATAACCTGTTGTAGGCTCGCATTAATGCTACCGTCAAGCACTAAAACCACTTCATCGGCAGCTAAGGTTTGTGATAATAAGCTGTCAAAGCATTGTGCCAAAAACTCAGGCTTTTCTTTATCATATAAAGACATTAAAACCGAAAATTTCATTAGATAAACCTTTTTAAATTCACTGCTAATTTAGGCGATAACAAAATAATCATAGCAATGACCAACATTTTTGGCTTAAAGCCTTGTGCAAATGCCATACGATAATAATATTTTGCTGCTCGTCTTGATAAGCTCATCAAATAAGGATATGCCAAAATGGCTAAACGATTTTGGGAAAATTGCTGTTGTTGCTGTTTATTTTGCACATAATGTTGTTCAATATAATTCAATGCCTGTTGGGTATTGGCGATATTTTTTGACACACTCATTACTTGTGTTTGAAAACGGCAAAGGGTCAAGGCTTCAGCCACAAAGTGCGGTCTAAAATCCTTGTGTTTTACTGCTTTAAGCACAAACTCGTAATCTTCCAAGGCATTCAACGCAGGGGTTAAACCGCCCAAAGCCACAAAAAAGGCTTTTTTGACCGCCAACATCGGCATTCCGCCAATTTTGTTGGCGCTTAATAAATTGGCTAAGGTTAATTGCTGAATATCTTGATAAGGCTTGGTTTGATAACAAAATCCCTCATTAATCATTTGGCATATTGCAGGATGATAAATAAAATTAATATGCGGTTGTTGAGTAATATGTTGGGTTAATAAGGCACATTTTTCCGCCACAAAACGATCATCATCATCTAAAAATAATAACCAATTATTGACCGCACTTTTCGCCCCAATATTACGGCTTTGTGCGGGGCCTTGGTTATGTTGATTGCGTATAAGGCTAACCTTAAAAGGATAAGATTGTTCAATACGGATCGGTTGGCGAGAACAATCATCAACCACAATCACTTCAAAATTTTGTAGGGTTTGTTCACACAAACTTTGCAATAAACATAAAAGCTCGCTTTGCCGATTATAAGAAGGCACGATAATACTAAACATCATTATTTCCTAAATTTAAATAAATAACCTTGTTGACCTGCTGTACCAAATAGCGATAAAAACATAAGTAAAACAAGCATTAAGCCCGGGAAAGCATAGCTATCCGCTTTAATATTAAACAACGAAATTAAGCCTAAGGTTGAAAGGAAAAATAGCCATTTTGATAGCCCTGTAAACCAATTTTGTGCTACTCGCCAAATAAAATAGCTGGTAAATACTAAACAAAGTAGCACATAAGCCACACCACCATAGAATAATTGGCGAATAAAGCCTGAATCCGAACCAGCATAATAACGCCCATCTTGATTTAAATAATAGCCGTCGCCCATCACAAAATGCCTAAATTCTGGTACAAACAAATGTTTTTCTACCAAAGTAGTGGTTGAGGAACTCACTTCTTGTCCTTGGTGTAATAAATTTATTATGGGTTCTAAAGCGTGAGCAATATAGCGTTGTTCGGGGAAATAATAGGCTAAACCTAAAATAAGCAACACAAATACCACTAAACTCGGCAAATAACGCCATTGAAAATACAACAATAAACTTCCCCAAGCACAGAGCAAAAATGTACGCCCTGACAATGTACCAATAATCAACAACGGCAATAGCCACCACACTGAACGAGAGGAATATGCCTTGTGATATGCCAAAAGAAAATGCAAAAGCAAACAATAAAAAATACTGAGCTGAAAAAAGGCAGAAGAGGTTAAGGCATATAGGCGATATTGTTGCTCTGAACCATAAAAACGCGGTAAGGGAATATGTACTGAAAATAAAAATTCAATAATAAACTCAACCCCCAATAACGCCAACATCGCCAAAACACATTGAATTGCAATGCCAATTTTGAGATCCCTAATGATTTTTTCTTTTTGTTGCACATATAACCATTGGTAAATTGCCCAAGCAAAAATAAATAAAATCAAGGTTTTACTATACATTTTTAGCACAGAAAAATCTTGGCTTTGATGAATAACTAAAGGAATGACACTTAAGCCAATGAGCAAGCCAATCGCCCATAGGCTATCTTTGGGCATGGCAAGCCCTTGGGGATATTGTCCACGATAAACTTTATATCCCACCGCCACACAAGCCACAATGCCCACCACAAACGCCATTCGCCAAATATGGTTTAACCAAGGATCATAAAGATAAAACAAAGAAACTAACGCCGACATTTAACTCCTCCAATTTCGCCATAACGCCATCACTTTTTTAAGGGGATATTTAGCTAATTTTAGCAATAAATGATGATCTAAGGCTTGACGCTCTGGGGCGAGATTACTGGCTAACTGCGGATTTTCAATACAAAGCAATGGACGCACTAACATAACGTCAATATGCCCTTGTTGAGCAAAAAAAGGATAATCGTCCGCTAACCAATAAGGCGGTTGCTGTTCGCAAAGTTGTAGAATACGCTGACAAGCGGATTTTTTGATTAAATAAGCCACTGTGCCAGCAAAATAATTTTTATAAGGATAACTATAAGCATAATGGCTGTTCATAATGGGCTTACGCCAACATTGCAAGGTTGTCGGATAATTGATTTCAAGCTCTTTATCATTAAAGCTGGCAATTTTAGATTGCCCCAATAAAAGAATATCCGTATCAATCTGTTGTTGCTCAATTTGGTTAAGATGTTGAGCAAAATTATCAGCCCATAAGGCATCATCTTCACAAATTAACACAAATTCTTGCTCGTTAATTTGTTGGTCTTGGCAAATTTTTTGATACACCGCCAAATGGCTTAAAGTGCAACCAATCTCGCCTCGGCTCACCTCTCGCTGATAGCGTTGGCGAAATTTTTCTTGATCAAAGACTGAAGTAAGATCTTGCAATGACTGATCCAACATATTCACCGCACTAAAAATTTCCACATCTTGGCTATCTGCTTGTGCAAAAAATAATTGTCGCCGCTGGCTATCCTTAACTAAGGAAATTAAAAATTTTTTCATTTTTGACCGCTCTTTTTAAACATTATAGTCGTTTCAATTTAAAATGAGACAAGGCAACACGCCGAAGACAGTACAAATAGTACGGCGAGGCGTGCCAACGCTGTATCATTTTAAAGTGGGACGGCTATATGCTGATTTTTTCCATAATACGGGATATTTATAATAATAAATGATTGAAATAATTAACCTTACCACACTCGCCCCAAGCAACGCATAGGCAACGCCCAATAATTGGTAAGATTGGAAAAGATAAAACAAGCCACAAAATACCAAGATAGATAGCATTTGTCGCAATAACAAGGCAGGTTGCTTACCTAGGATCAACATATTTTGCGACAATAACCAACCTAATCCCGCAATAATGGCATTTAGCATAAACCATAATAATAAAGGGGCAACTTCAAGATAGCTTTCGCCAAAAAAGAATTTAATCACAGGTGCAGCCAATAATGGCACAACCACAATTACCCCTATCGTCAATACTAAGATAACCGCTAATACGGTTTTTAAACGATTGACTTGGTTAAGTAAGCCCGAATAATAATAATCCGCTAAGCTATTGATAAATCTCGTTATTAACGCATCAAAAGCAAGGCATACTGCATAAAGCCCCAGCACATAATGATTCATCAAAAGGGCAATCATAAATTTGTCTAAATTGACTACCGTTGCCCCAAATAATTGGAAAAGATTTTGTTTAACCCAAGTGGTAAGAAAAAATTTCGCTTGGATTTTATCAAGTTGCTGATGCTGTTGCTGAAATTTACGCGCAATATGAGCTAAATAATACAGGCAAAACAGGGCTTGTAACAAAGCAACGAAGGTCAATAACCCCAACACCACGTCCAATGCCTGTTGTCCCCAAATAACATAACAAAGCCCATAACATAACACCGAAAGAAAAGGCTGTTGCAAAACCAACAAGCGATACACCGCCATATTGGCGTCAATTTTACTTTTTTCCAATGTGATATTAAAAATCGCCGTTAGCCCAACATTGAGGATAAATAAAAAGGCAAAGGGCTGAAACTCGGTAAAAGATAAGCCAATATAACTCGCCAACAAGCCATAAAGCAAAAATGCAATAATGTAACCTTGCCAATATTGATATTGTCGCTGCCGCATACTGAGGGTTAAGGCAAAGCCCACGCCCCCTGTGCCTAAAGTGGCGAGATAAGTGGTGCTGGTAACAAAGAGTAATAAAGTTCCTCTGTCCTCAACGGATAATAACCGAGCCAGCAAAAAGGAACTTGCCATAATCAGCAAGCTACTTAATAAGGTGGTACTAATCAGTTGGATAAGAGGACGTTCAATCTTCATAACGCTGACAATACTCTATGCCTTTTGTCCATTGCTGATAATAAGCAATATTCTTACCATAAGAATTATCACAAATTTGATTAGGAATCCCCAATAAGCAAGAAAAAATATGCCCATGCAAACGGCTAGTTATCACTAAATCATATTGGCTAAAAATCCGTTGGCAACGTTGAATAATCCTTTGGCTATAAGCATACCAAAAATGATTAATCTGATTTTTTAGCCAAGCCCATTGCCATTTATTGGCTAACTTCGCCAATTTACTGCATAATTTTTCCAGCTGATGATCACGAGCTAACAAAATATCTTGCCAATCCTTAATATCAGCGTTGTTGCCTAAATGTTGTTGTAAACGCTCCTCTAGCTGGCTTGCCTCAATATCTTTACGCAAAAAATATAAAATTTTTCTATTTTGCACCGCACTTTCCGCTTGCTGAGGCTGAATTGGCAATAAGCCATAAAGTTGATGTGCCAAATCTGGGCAAAGTTGCACCTTGTGGGAAAAGGATTGCATCAGTTGATAAGTGTTAAAATCCCTTGCAAATAAATGACAATCCTGATGTTGCGCAAAAATAGCAGCGGACTGTTCCCTTGCGGTTTGATCGCTAAAATAGGCGGTTTGTGGCAACACAATAATACGATGCTCAGGAAAGGTTTTTACCAATAATTCTCGCATTTGTTGCAAAGCAGGATAAAGATCACCAAAGTTGCCACCGCCATGGCATAAAATGGTGGTGCTAGGTTTAATCTGCCGTTTAACTTCTTCAATATCAAAGGTTTGCCAACAACGTCTAAGACGAATATTAATCTGATAATCTTGGAAAAATTGTTCTGTGCCAGCATAAATTAATAAATCCCCCACATTGAGATGTAAGGGATAATCAAAATAAAAAACCTGCTGTTTATCTTCAATCAAATCAGCAATTTTGCTTAATTGCTGTTTTAATTCAATCAATACGTTATTCATAAATGTTCACATTTAGCCATAAGGTTAAATCGCGTATCATAGCGATTATTTATTAAACTCACAAGAAAATAGTACGGCAAAGTGTATCAACAGATTATTGTTTCAAAGTGTAACGGCGATATTTGCTTTTTGGGCAGAAAATGGAAATAATAAGCAAAAATTTTTGAGTGAATCATACAATGTTTGAGCTAACGAAACTGCTTAGTGCTATTATTCTACCGCCCTTTAGTCTTATCTTAATGGCAATATTTGCTCTCTTATTATACAAATTAAAATATCCCAAATGGGCTTGTGCCTTTGCCAGTACCGCATTGCTAATGTTTTATATATTAAGCCTACCCTATACAGCAGAAAAATTAAGCGATAGCCTTATTAGCGAAGAAATTCCAAGCCAACAAGATTATCAACAAGCCCAAGCCATTGTGGTTTTAGGTGGCGGATTAAGGGATAGCAAAGAATTATTTGCCAGTATTACCTTGCCAGCCCTGAGCTTAGAACGCCTGCGTTATGCTGCCTATTTACACCAAGTTACCCAGTTGCCCATTTTGGTTACTGGCTCTGCCCCTAATGGCAATTCTGAGGCAAAAGTGATGGCACAAGAATTACAAACCTTTTTCCATACCCCAGTAAAATGGCAAGAAAATAAGGCAATGAACACCAAACAAAATGCCTTATTTACCGCTCAGCTTTTATTACCTGAACATATCCATAAGATTATTTTAGTTACCCACGAATGGCATATTCAACGAGCAAAATGGCTATTTGAGAAACAGGGCTTTGAAGTATTACCTGCCCCAGTAGGACACGGCAAAATCCCCGCCAGCTATGGCTTATCCTATATGCACTTTATCCCTCAAGCCAGTGCCTTAAACACCAATACCCAATTATTAAAAGAATGGTTGGGGTATTGGAAAGAGAAATGGGGGAAGTAATTTCCCCCAAATGAGATATTGTAAGTATCACAGAATTAAAATGGAATATCATCCCAATCATAGCAATCATAAGTTATATCTTCTTTTAGATTACTAATATGTAAATCCATTACTTCGCTAACTGACTGAAGTGAAAGTTTAGAAGAGTTAAATATTGAATAAACCTCATTTTTATCTGAAAGCTTCCCCCAATTCCATTTATCTTTAAATTTTTCTATAAGCTCTATTGACCAAGGTAAGGCTTTATTCCTAGAAAGCCACCACCAATTCCATTTATCTTTAAATTTTTCTATAAGCTCTATTGACCAAGGTAAGGCTTCACTCCCAAGAAGCGGCTTCCAATCCCATTTATCTTCAAATGTTTCTATAAGCTCTATTGACCAAGGTAAGGCTTTATTCCCAGCAAGCCCCTGACAATCCCAATTCCATTTATCTTCAAATTTCTCAATGAATTCTATTGACCAAGGTAAGGCTTCATTACCAGAAAGCCTCTTCCAATCCCATTTATCTTGATATTTTTCAATAAACGCTATTGACCAAGGTAAGGCTTCATTACTAGAAAGCCACTCCCAATCCCATTTATCTTGATATTTTTCAAAAAACGCTATTGACCAAGGTAAAGCTTTATTCTCAGAAAGATTCCACCAATCCCATTTATCTTTAAATTTCTCAATTAATTCTATTGACCAAGGTAAGGCTTTATTCTCAGAAAGATTCCACCAATCCCATTTATCTTTAAATTTCTCAATTAATTCTATTGACCAAGGTAAGGATTTATTCCAAGAAAGTCTCTTCCAATCCCATTTATCCTCAAATTTTTCAAAAAACGCTATTGACCAAGGTAAGGCTTCTTTCCTAGAAAACTCATCCCAATCCCATTTATCTTTAAATTTCTCAATTAATTCTATTGACCAAGGTAAAGACTTATTCTTAGAAAGCATTCTATAATTCCATTTATCTTCAAATCTTTCAAAAAATTCTATTGACCAAGGTAAGGCTTTATTCCTAGAAAGCCCCCTAAAATCCCATTTATCTTTAAATTTCTCAATTAATTCTATTGACCAAGGTAAGGCTTTGTTCTCAGAAAGCCCCCTAAAATCCCATTTATCTTTAAATTTCTCAATTAATTCTATTGACCAAGGTAAGGCTTTATTCCAAGAAAGCCACCTCCAACCCCATTGTGCTTGATATTTCTCAATAAGCTCTTCTGTCCAAGGAATATTTTCTAAACAAGAAAGTAACTTAAAAGCCTCTTCTGCTTTTATCGCTTTTAAAATAGCCACCAATCGCCTTTCATTGGTTTCCTCAATAAGATTAAACACAGTGCTGATTTGTTTACTGGCTTTAACAATGGCGGTTTGCTTTGGGTTATATAATATAATATCCTTAGTCATTTTTACCTCTAACCTATCTATTTAGTCTGTTAATACAGAATAATCTTAATCCTCTGATGAACTATTAATCAAATTCTCTAAACGCTGTTGCCATTCAACGAATTGTTTTTCTAAACTTTGCCGATGTTGATTAAGATAACTTTCCCAATCACTTTCTAAATAACCAATGTTATTTAACAATACAACAACGGGTTCAGAATTTAACGCTCTTAACACTTTAAGAGTTTGTTCAATTTTATACCGCAATTCCGAAATGCTTGAACGCAAAATATCAATGGCTTTTAAGGTTGATGATTTGGTTTGGCTGAAATTACCTGATTTTAGCCGTTGATAAATGGTTTTCACTTGTTCAAGATCGTTGCTGTCATAAGCCTCTTTTAATTGAATAAAAATCTCATTTGCCTGTTGTTTTAATTGTTCTGGCACTTTATCAGGGTGGCAAAGATTACAACTTTTACGAAAGATTTGTTTAAGTTCTTTTTCCTGTTGCTCATTGAGATGATTAACCTTTGTTTGTTTTATTTCCTCATAGTCTGAGGTATATTCCTGATAGGTTTGTTCCGCTTGCTCCGCTTCTTGTTCCTTTTGTTCAATCTCTTCTTCTGTTTCTGCTGTTGGTTGGTTATCTTGTTGCTGGCGAGCTTTTTCTGCTTGAAGACGGAAAAATTGTTTTTTAATCGCTAGAATTTGCTCGGTAATATCCCCAAGAATTTCATATTGCTTACGATTAAATAACAAGATATTACGCTCTAAATCCGCTTGTTCATTGGTTAAAGATTCAAGACGAAGCTCAAGGATTTTAAGCTCAAATTGCAATTCGGCACTTTCATAATCTTCACTAACCACAATGGCAGAAAAGCGTTTTAAATATTCACTAATTTGTTCAATGGCTTGTTGATATTTACCTGTCCCAAGAGATTGCAATATGTTATTGAGTTTATAAGGCTCGGCAGCGGGTTTAAGTTTTTGAATTTGTGCAGTAACATCTTCAATTTCATCTAATAAAATAAGATTTTTGATCATTTCTAAACGGCGGCGTACCGCATCAGAAGAAATTTGAATACTATTAGCTGTACTATTAGTCGCTATCAATTTAGCAAAAATATCTAAATAATCGCTGACCACAACAGGGGCATCTTCAATTACTGTGATATTTTCTTCGTTAGATCTCGCTTGGTGTGTCCAATTATATGAACCTGTTATCACGATTTTTTGATCAATAATGCAAAATTTATGGTGCATTTTGCTATATTTTTGTGGCTCAATAAAATGCACATTCGCTTTGAGATTTTTCAAATAGTTAAAATTTAATCTACCTACACCTCGATTAATCTCATCATCAATAAGAACGAGATTAATGGCAATTCCTTGCGATGCTTTTTGGCATACGGCATTAAAAATCTCGTGATCCGTAAACCAAGCCACCGCAACATTGATTTCTTTTTCTGCAAGTTCAATATATTGTAGGATTACTTTATGAATATTTTCAAAATATGCTTTAACTTTCAAGCTAGAACCTCTATATCCTAAATTAAATGGTTATATCGAATAAAATAACGTTATTTTACAAAGTGGATAGAGATTGTACAAGGCTAGCCAATGGCAATTTGATAGGGAAATAATGGTTTTGTATTGATGTTATATTTAAAGTGCGGTCAGTTTTTCAATTATTTTCCAAAATATAGATATTTCCGATCTTTTCCCCTTTAAAAGTCCCTGCGTAAAACTTAGAACCATAGAGGTATTTCTGCTAATTCAGAGGACAGAAAATTGATAACAGAATATAATATTAATCTTCAATATCAATAAATTAGCGTTCCATTATTCTTTTTTTATCCCCTGAATAGCAAAGAAATAGATCTCAACAATGTACGAAATACATTTGTGAAATCGGAGAAAACACAGTGAAAAATAATCCTAAAACTCACCGCACTTTCCCCAAATAAGCCCAATCTAATTATCCCTTGATTTTCTCACCACCATCAAACTGAACAACAGCCCCAATAACAAACCAACCGCCGCTCCTATTGCAATATTTTTTATCATAGTTTGCTTTAAGCTAGAACCTTGCAAACTTGGCGATTGTAAATAGCGGTAGCTAACGAGCTTATCATCAAGGGGTTGTACCGATAGCATAATTTGCAATTTGCCTTTCCAGCTCTCTGCTAAATTATTATCTGCGGCTAATTTTACTTGCTGAAATAATACCTTCCATTTATGCACTAAATCGGCATAAAGTTCTTGTTTCGCCTGTTGGTTGGCTTTTTGCAGCATACCTTGCATTAATTCTATGGCTAAAATGGAATTATTAATGGGGCTGGTAAAAGTAAGTTGCATAGATTGCGATTGCGGACTAAGCCGAAAAGCCTGTGCAAATTGCTCAACCTGTTGGGTGAGTTCAATATCGTTATAATGTGCAAGATTTTGCACTAAGGTTTGTTCTTGCAAATAGCCTTTGAGCAACTCTGGCGAGCTTAGCTGTTTAATAAATTCTTGATAAACCATATCGCTCACTTGTTGATCGGTCATTTTGCTTTCGTCATTGACTAAGCGATAGGTGGTAAACAAGGAAAAATAATTGTTTAAGTCGCTCACACGAGGCGGTTCTAAGGTGGTTGTAAACACCTTATGCTGTGGCTGAATATAAGCCAAATAAGCCCCTACTGCACTTCCTATAAGTAACATAAATATCATACTCAATATTCTTAAATGCCAAACCTTTGGCTTAACTTGTGCTGTCATTGTTTTTCCTTTTTTAAATATTTTGATAATTTTTACGCCGTAATGCACGCCGTTTCAGACGACGTAACCAGCGAGTTACTCGCCAAGCATGCATAATACTGTATGAATAGAGGAAAAATAAACCTATAAAGAGAATAAACATAATCCATTCATTGATGTAATACACTTCCCCTAAAATGCCAAATCCTGCACAAAGTGCGGAAAATAAGGTTATTACTAAAAAGGCTTGTCGATGGGTTAAGCCTGCTCTTACCATTAAATGATGAATATGTAAGCGATCAGGGCGGAATGGGCTTTTGCCCTTGCGTAAACGGCGGAAAATAATGGCAACCATATCAATCAGCGGAATCGCGATAACCCATAATGCGGTAACCGGGTTCATCGGGTGTCCTTGCCCTTGAGTGCTGAGCAATAAAATCCAAATCATGGTAAAGCCAATTAAGGTGCTACCTGAGTCGCCCATAAAGACTTTTTTCGCTTGCCCAAACACATTGAGATTAAACAAGGCATAGGGCAAGATCGCTAAAATCAAGGCAAAACACCAAAATGCCAGATCTTGCTGATTATCTCTTAACATTAAAATCCCAATGGCGGCAAAGGATACGCTGGATAAACCGCTTAATAGTCCGTCAATGCCGTCAATCATATTAAAAGCATTAATCACTGCAATGGTAACAAATATGGTAATCACAATGCCAATAAAGCCAAGTTGTACTTGAAAAGGCCCAATAACCTGTCCAAGATTATTGAGATAAATATCGCCAAAATACACCATTATAATGGCAAGCAAGGCTTGAATGCTGGCTCGCAATAAGGGGCTAATATCAAAGCGATCATCTAACACACCAATGACCAATAACACTAGTACGCAAAATAAATAAAGGTAAGGTAAGCGTGTTTGATCCCAAGCCAAAAGATAAAAACATAAATTGCCCATAAACAATGCTAAGCCACCTATCAGTGGTATTGCCCCCTGATGACGCTTACGATAATTGGGTTTATCTACTAACCCCCATTTAATGGCGAGGGGTCTTACTAACATAATGGTTAAAAATGAACAGAGAAAGGTCAATAATAAATTCAACCACATAAATTCTGCCTTAAGCTCGCTAAAGATTGGCAAAGAATACCATTAAAAGCCTATAAAACTCTAATATTTTTATAAAATTTCCGCAAAATTTACCTGATTTTGCAGTACAATATTGGTTATTTGATTGAATCTAAATTAGGAAAATTTATGAACCATTCTGAACAATTATTTCAACGTGCTCAACAAGTTATTCCCGGCGGTGTTAACTCCCCTGTGCGTGCCTTTACTGGCGTAGGCGGTACGCCTGTTTTTATGCAAAAAGCCAAAGGGGCATATATTACCGATTCTGACGGCAATGATTATATTGATTATGTAGGATCTTGGGGACCAATGGTATTAGGGCATAATCACCCTGCCATTATTCAAGCGGTAAAAAGTGCGGTGGAAAATGGCTTAAGTTTTGGCGCCCCTACTGAATTAGAAATTCAATTAGCGGAATTAGTGTGTGAATTAATCCCATCAATGGAAATGGTAAGAATGGTTAGCTCAGGCACAGAAGCAACCATGTCCGCCATTCGTTTAGCTCGTGGCTATACCCAACGTGATAAAATCATTAAATTTGAAGGCTGTTACCATGGGCATGCCGATTCTCTGCTCGTAAAAGCAGGTTCTGGTGCATTGACCCTAGGGCAACCTAACTCACCTGGTGTCCCAGCGGATTTTGCTAAGCACACCCTCACTTGTAGCTATAATGATTTGGCTTCAGTAAAACAAGCCTTTGAGCAATACCCTGATGAAATCGCTTGCGTGATTGTGGAACCTGTAGCAGGTAATATGAATTGTGTGTTACCACAACCTGACTTTTTACCCGGCTTAAGACAGCTCTGCGATCAATATGGCGCAGTATTTATTATTGATGAAGTGATGACAGGCTTTCGGGTGGCATTAGGTGGGGCACAAGCCCATTACAAGGTTACCCCTGATTTAACCACATTAGGTAAAATCATCGGTGGCGGAATGCCAGTGGGAGCTTTCGGTGGTAAAAAAGAAATTATGTCGCATATTGCCCCATTAGGCGGTGTTTATCAAGCAGGTACATTATCAGGCAACCCCATTGCCATGTCGGCAGGCTTAGCTTGTTTAACAGAACTGAAAAAAGCAGGCAACCAAGAAAAACTCGCCCAACTCACTGAAAAACTCGCTATCGGATTAAAACAGCTTGCAGATAAACATCAAATTCCTTTTAGCGTAAATTATGTAGGGGGTATGTTTGGTCTTTTCTTTACCGATAAAGCCCAAATCACCAGTTATGCTGATGTAATGCGTTGCGACAGCGAACGCTTTAAACAATTTTTCCACGCCATGCTCGCACAAGGCATTTACCTTGCCCCTTCCGCCTTTGAGGCAGGTTTTATGTCCTTAGCTCATACGGAACAAGATATTGAAAAAACACTAGCGGCGGCGGATAAGGTGTTTGCGATATTATAGAATAATAGCTGTTATATAATCCCTCCCATACTGCGTGACACGCCTTACTGTGCTCTTTGTACCGTTTCGGCGTGTCGCCTTGTTTTATTTTGAAACGACTAACAAATCCAGAAACCCCTAATAGAATGATTAATTTATATCCAAAGGGGATTAAGGATGATAAAATGCCTTTGTATTTTATTAGAATAGAACTATAGTTTTTATGTCAAAAAGAATTCAGACTTTTGGTTATACGCTAAGCTAGGAGGAATAAAATGCTATCATTAAAAACAATATTAATTAGTGTTATTATCATGGTTCCTATTATTCTTTGGTATATTAAAAGTTTAGAAAAGACGGAAAAATTTTACATAGAAGCTATCAAAAATGCAAAAGACTTAGAAACAAAAAGAATATTTATGGACGCGCTTAGCAAAATAAGGCGTAATCTAAGAAAAATGAAGGGACAAAACTAACACTCAAACCGCTATAAAAGGCGGTTTTTTATTTGTGATCGTATGGTCGCTTCAAAATAAAGCGACCATAAAAAGCTGAAATACGATAGAGATAATAATGTTAATGACTAATTTGAAGTTATACTTACTATCCATTTAATTTTTACCACTCACAAAAAGTTTTATGAGGAATTAGTAAATACCTGTAAAAATAGTCATTTCAATTTAAAAATACCAACAAATCTCACCGCACTTTTTTATTCGCAAAGGAAAGATTCCAACTAGAACAACTCTTCCATTTGACTCTCTCCCTCTGTGGGCATCAGGCTTTCAATTTGATAACCACGTTCAGGCGTATATGTTTTTGTCGGCTCGGTGCCTGAAATAAAGTATTCAGTGATACCGCCATCAGTGGCAAGCAAACCAGAATGGGGATCAATACGACGTTCAACAATCTTGTTAGGGATTGGTAATTTACGCTCAGGAATATCCTTTAGAGCGGTTTTCATATAAGCAATCCAAGCTGGCATTGCGCTGGTGCCGCCAGATTCTCCTCGTCCCAACACCAATTTATTATCATCAAAGCCGATATATACTGCAGTGGCAAGATTTGCACCAAACCCCGCATACCAAGCCACTTTATTGTTATTGGTCGTACCTGTTTTCCCCCCAATATCACGCCGTTTAAAATCTTTTGCCATACGCGCGCTGGTACCACGCCAACTTTGTCCAGCTTCGCCAAAAACCGCTGAGGTTAATGCACTTCGCATTAAAAAGGCAAGTTCGCCACTGATAACTCTTGGGGCATAAATCACTTGATCATTTTCACTTTTCGCTTGTGCCATAAGGTTTAATACGTTGTCATCTAACACCTTATTATCCTGTGCCAATTCAGGCAAGTCCGGGACAGCTTGTTGTTGATCTTCAGCATATTCATCGGTGACTTGATGATCTTGGGCTAAGGCTTGGCTATTTTGCAATTCCACATTAAAGGCATCAAGTTTTTGCGTTTCGCCATAAATTACGGGGATATTGTCGCAGGTTGGACAAGCAATTTTTGGGTTAGCCACAAAAATGTCATTGCCGTTATTATCCACAATTTTATCAATTAAATAAGGATCAATTAAAAATCCGCCATTATCAAAGACAGCATAAGCTCGTGCCATTTCTAAAGGCGTAAAAGACGCCGCCCCTAAAGCGAGGGCTTCACTGGCATAATATTGATCCCGTTGAAAACCAAAACGTTGTAGATAATCTGCCACATAATCCACGCCAGCCATTTGAATGGCTCGTACCGCAATCATATTTTTTGATAAACCAAGTCCAACCCGCAAACGCAAAGGCCCATCAAAACGATTTGGAGAGTTTTTGGGGCTCCATACCGCTTGCCCGGGTTTATGAATAATAATCGGAGAATCAAGCAAAATTGTCGAAAGGGATAAGCCACGATCTAGAGCGGCTGCATACACAAAAGGTTTGATTGATGATCCCACTTGCACTAAAGACTGTGTTGCTCGGTTAAATTTACTCAATTCAAAACTAAAACCGCCCACAATCGCTTCAATCGCACCATTATCACTGTTAATTGAAACCAAGCCTGAGTTTGCTTCTGGAATTTGTGCGAGCAACCAATCGCCATTATCTGTTTGTCTAATCCAAATTTGTTCGCCTGTCTTAATAGGCATTGTT
The DNA here is from genome assembly GCF_004339025.1 of Volucribacter psittacicida. Classification (GTDB taxonomy): domain Bacteria; phylum Pseudomonadota; class Gammaproteobacteria; order Enterobacterales; family Pasteurellaceae; genus Volucribacter; species Volucribacter psittacicida. Next base: position 45,480 of record NZ_SMFT01000007.1, on the reverse strand, counting down.
CGCCCTGTCCAACGCATAGCACTGGCTGGTAATGACATTTTATCGCCATTAGCTAATAATAATTCAGCCTGATTTTTATTCACTGCAAGCACAGCAGCAGGCACTAATGGATTGGCATTAGGTAAGCGTTTTAAAAAGCCAATAATGCGATCATTATCCCAAACGTCTTCCCCTTGTTTCCACAAAGGCGCCCCACCACGATAGCCATGACGCATATCATAATTAATCAGGTTATCTCGCAAGGCTTTTTGTGCGGCTGCCTGATCTTGCGATTGTACAGTGGTATAAACCTTATAACCTTTAGTATAAGCATTTTCTTCGCCATAACGTCTTACCATTTCTTGGCGTACCATTTCGGTAACATAATCGGCTCTAAAATCAAGTTGCGAGCCATGATAAGACGCCACAATCGGCTGTTTAATGGTGTCTTCATATTGTTGTTGGCTTATCATTTTTTGATCTAACATTCGTGCCAACACAATATTACGCCGTTCTTCCGCACGTTTTACTGAATATAAAGGGTTCATTGTTGAAGGGGCTTTTGGCAAGCCTGCAATCATCGCCATTTCAGATAAACTCAGCTGATCCAAATCTTTGCCGAAATAGGTTCTTGCCGCTGCCACCACGCCGTAAGAACGGTAACCTAAGTAAATTTTATTTAAATAAAGCTCTAAAATTTCATCTTTACTCAGGGTATTCTCAATTTCAATGGCTAAAATCGCTTCTTTGACTTTACGCATAAAAGTGCGTTCTGGGGTAAGGAAAAAATTACGTGCAAGTTGCTGAGTTATGGTACTTGCCCCTTGCGATGCCCCTCTATTTTCAAGCGCCACTTTTAACGCCCTTGCAATCCCAATCGGATCTAAGCCATGATGTTCATAAAAACGGCTATCTTCCGTAGCAAGTACAGCATCAATCAAGGGTTGAGGTATATCCGCCAATTTCACAGGAATACGCCGTTGCTCCCCTACTTCACCGATTAATTTATTATCCGCTGTAAATATTTGCATAGGTTGTTGCAATTCAACGGTTTTTAATGATTGCACATCAGGTAAATCTGATTTTACTTGTACATAAAGAATACCAACCGCCACACAACCCAAAATCATCAAGGTTAATAGGGTACTAAATATTAATTTTACGATCCTCATCGCGAAATTCTCTCTCAATTAGTGCATAAAGATAAAAATTGATTAACTATACCATTTAATCGCAATTTTATGAATGTTATCTGTATGGACAACAATCTAACGAAAATGATAAATCAAATTAAACAAAAATTTTGCCTGTTTCCACAATCTCCGCTTCCGCTTAATGTAGGGATATGGCAAGATCAAGCCCTTGAATTGCTATGGTTCGATCAACAACAAATCCCCCGCGTAGAAAGATTACCTCTTCATTCAATGTCATCAGCTCGGCAATATCTTAATAAACAAGCCAGAATGACCAAAATACAATGGGTTACCGCCATATTACCACAGCATACTTGGTCAAAGCGTTTGATTTTACCACATTTACTTAGCTCACAAGAATGTGAACAACAATGCCACTATACTTTACAAAAAGAATTTCCTTTAGCTTATGAACATATTTGGTTTGATTATCGTTACCAGCCAATACAAGCGGAACAAAATCCTCAAGCGAGCCAGCTTGATATTGTGGCAATTCATCAACAGTCCGCCCAACAACATATCCGACAATTTTTACCAATAAAAATCAATGTATTAGATCATCTAGCTTATGTCCTATTGCGTGCTTTTTATTACCTTTGCCCTGAATTACAACATAACAATGAAGTATTATGGTTATACCAAGATCATCAAACCACCATTGCAATCCAAGATAAACCACAGCAATGCCAACTATTGCAAAAAACATCTGAAAATTTGACCGCACTTATTGATCAATACCAACAATATTATGCCCCCAATATCAAGCATTATGTGTTGTACCGTACTGCCAATCTTTCAAGCCCATTAAGCAAGCAATATGATTGGCAATTACTTGATAATCACTTACCGCTTATTCCGCTAGGCTGTGCTTTATGGGGAAATGGTTCCGCAATGAGCACCAAAAAAGGAAATTACCAAAATGTCAATGAAACAAGAAGTTAATCTACTCCCTTGGCGACTTTATGCGCATCGCCAAAAATGTCATCAAATGCTATTCACTTTGCTCGCCATAATGCTTGCTACGGGGATATATCATCAAATCATTAGCACTAAACATAAACAAAACCAGCTTCAGTATCATCAATTACAACGCCAACAACAGCATATTGAACAACAGCTGGCAAAAAGTCAGCAACAGTTACATCAACTTCGGCAACAAGCCAATCCTCAATCATTTAGCGTCATTCCTGTTCAGCAACTTGAACAAATCCTCTCAACCATTCAGCAATTTCCCTTAAGCCAAGGCGAATTGACACGACTTTTATTAGAACATAATGCCCAACAACTGACCTTGATCTTGCAAGGACACACATCTCATCAAGAATTTAATGCCATTGAACAACAATTACATCAACAATTATGGCTACAACATCTGGAATTAACGGATTTTATTACGCACCCCGATCAATCGGTGCAATTTGAACTCTCGCTACAAATAACTCACGAGGAAACGAATGGGAATTAATCTGCGCCATTATTTTGATCAACCCCAAAATCCTTTTGGCAAATGGCTCGCCTTACCATTATGGCAACGCTATCTTCCCTTACTCATTATGTTATTACCCATTATCTATTTGATAACAAAGCCATTTTTGCAATATCAGCATACCTTAATCACACAACAAAACCAGGTAGAACAATTACAACAACAATTTATTTATCAGCAAAAACTGTTACATCACTTACGCCAGCAACAAACGCCCACTATGGGACTAGAAAAAGGTAAAGATCTCAGCTTAGCGAATCAAAAAATTCAACAGCTTAGTCAACAATATCAACTACATATTCAACATCAACGCTGGCTATTCGCTCCCCAAGCCAGCTTACAATTACAACTAACAGGGCATTACTCACAATTAGCCCCCTTTTTGTTTCACTTATTGCAAGATCATGCCATACAACTTATTAGCCTAGAAATTCAACAACAAAGCGAAAAAAGTCCACAAAGTTCAATTATCAGTGAAATCCAATTACGCCTACAAAGGAAATAATATGTTTAAAGCACGCTTTTTACTTCTCATTCTGCCATTAAGCCTATTCGCTCAGGCTTTCTCCGATCCCTTTAATAACACAGGATCAGCCACGCCGCCCCCTCATAATTTGGCACATCTAAATTGTCATAAACAACAAAGGATTATTGCCGAGCATATCCCATTTGTAGATATACGCTTTGTGGGAATGATACAACGTGGAGAAAATAGGCTTATATTATTTAGTGAACCTACACAACAGGTATTTCAAGCCAAACAAGGGGATTTTATTAGTCAACAACGGCTACAAATTCAACAAATTTCAGCTCAACACATTCAGTTATTTGATTGGCAACAAAGCCTAAGCTGTGAACAACCTAAAACACTTTTCATTCATTTTTAGGGGGTAAAAATGCCAGTATGGATTTTCGTTAATCTCAAACCCATAATACAAAAAAGCATCATAAAGTGCGGTCTATTTTTCAGTATTTTTTTGCTGTCCTCTATCGGGCTGGCACAAAATACAAACCATTCCTCGTCTCTCGGTCAACAACCTTTTTCAATTCAACTCAAACAAGCGCCCTTAGTGGCAACATTACAACGCCTTGCCTATGATTACCAAACTAATTTAGTGATTGACGATGAATTAACAGGCACAATTTCCCTACAATTACAACAAACCCATTTCCCTGAATTATTAACGGCTATTGCACAAATTAAAAACCTTTCCTTATGGCAAGAAAATCAGGTTTATTATCTCTCTCGCCAAATAAATTACACACCCTTACCCCAAGATCCTATTATTGCACCAGATTTGATAACGTCCTCTTCTTCGCAACAACAGACCGAAGCCATTAAATTACATTTCGCCAAAGCCTCAGAGGTGGTAAAGTCCCTTACGCCTCAAATTGGCTCCTTGCTTTCACCACAAGGAAGTTTATCCTTTGATCCCCGTAGCAACCTTATCTTATTGCAAGATGAAAAAGCCACCATCAAAAATATCAAAAAGCTGATCCAAGCTATGGACAAGCCCATTGAACAAATCGCCATTGAAGCAAGGATTGTTACCATCAGCGATGAAAGCCTTAAAGAACTCGGTGTACGCTGGGGAATATTTAATCCAACAGAACAAGCTCATCGTTTTACAGGACAATTAGAAGCCAATAATTTTAGCCAATTAACCGATCAATTAAATGTCAATTTCGCCACCCTCAATCCTTCCGCCTCAATGGCATTACAATTAGCAAAAATTAACGGTCGATTATTAGATTTAGAATTAACCGCACTTGAACGAGAAAACAATGTGGAAATTATTGCTAGCCCCCGTTTAATTACCACCAATAAACAAATGGCAAATATCAAGCAAGGGACAGAAATTCCCTATGTAATTTTTGATCACAAAAACAATCATCATTCCATTGAATTTAAAGAAGCCGTATTGGGGCTTGAAGTTACCCCACAAATCAGCCGAGATAATCATATCTTGCTGGATTTAGTGGTTACACAAAACTCAGCAGGTAATCCCATTGTGGCAGGAACAGGTAACGCAGTGAGCATTGATAAACAAGAAATTCGTACTCAAGTCTTTGCCCAAGATGGCGAAACCATCGTATTAGGGGGGATTTTTCATAATAGTATTGCCAAACAAGTGGATAAAGTGCCATTACTCGGTGATCTCCCCTTAATCAAACGCTTATTTTCCAAGGAAATGGAACGGCAACAACGGCGAGAATTAGTGATTTTTGTTACACCCCATATTTTAACCACCGCCCAATAAATCGCATTTTTTGTTGCGCAAAATAAAAAGCGAAAAAAGCCACTATGCGAGGTTGAAAAATAGGGGCATTTATTGAGATAATACGCCCCATCTCAAAATTTGTTAAAATTCGAGGTTTGGCTGATCTTAAATAATATTGCCATAAATTAGCGATATAATGATTTAAGATTAATGAATAATTAGATATTGAATAAAAAGAACATCACAATGGCTGAAAAACGTAATATTTTTCTTATTGGTCCTATGGGTGCAGGTAAAAGCACCATTGGACGTCAACTTGCCCAGCAATTAAATATGGAATTTATCGACTCTGATCAAGAAATTGAGCAACGTGCTGGTGCTGATATTAGCTGGATTTTTGACCTTGAAGGTGAAGAAGGTTTCCGTAAACGTGAAGAACGTGTCATTAATGAACTTACCCAAAAACAAGGCTTAGTGCTTTCTACGGGCGGTGGTGCAGTATTATCAAAGGATACCCGCAACCATCTCTCAGCACGCGGCATTGTTATCTATTTACAAACAACCGTTGAAAAACAATTTCAACGTACTCAGCGTGATAAAAAACGCCCTTTACTGCAAGATGTTGAAGATCCGCGTGCCGTATTGGAAGAATTAGCCAAAATTCGCAATCCATTATACGAAGAAATCGCCGATTTTACCCTGCCAACCGATGAACAAAGTGCAAAAGTAATGGCAAATCAAATCGTGGATTTAATCGAAAATTTCCACCCTTAAGCCATTAATCTCCAATAACAAAAGGAAACTCTTATGTTGTGCGTGAATGTTGAATTAAAAGATCGTGGATACCCTATTCATATTGGGGAAAACTTGTTGTCTGATACACAAGTTTATCCATTAAAAGCAGGGCAAAAAGTCATGATTGTTAGTAATCCGACTGTCGCCGCATATTATCTTGCCAGCGTTACCGCAACATTAGAGAAAATAGGTTGTCACGTTGATCATGTCTTAATCCCTGATGGCGAACAATATAAAAATCTGGACTCGCTCAATATTATTTTTACTGCTTTATTAGCAGGTAATCATGGTAGAGATACCACCTTGATTGCCTTAGGAGGCGGTGTCATTGGCGATGTAGCTGGTTTTGCTGCTGCCAGTTATCAACGTGGCATTCCTTTTATTCAAATTCCTACCACCCTACTTGCACAAGTGGACTCTTCCGTTGGCGGAAAAACCGCTGTCAATCATAAACTCGGTAAAAATATGATTGGCGCGTTCTATCAACCCATTGCTGTAATTATTGATACCCTAACTCTCAATACTCTACCTAAACGGGAAGTGAATGCCGGTCTCGCCGAAGTCATTAAATATGGAGCGATTTTAGATATTGATTTTTTCCAATGGCTAGAACAGCATATTGATCAACTGGTTGCATTACAAAATAATGCCTTGCAACATTGTATTGCTCGTTGTTGCCAAATTAAGGCGGATGTTGTCGCACGTGATGAAACAGAACAAGGGGATCGAGCCTTATTAAATTTAGGACATACCTTTGGACACGCTATTGAAGCCCATTTAGGTTATGGTAACTGGTTACACGGCGAGGCAGTGGCAGCAGGAATGATGATGGCTGCTGTATTCTCCCAAAAATTAGGCGATATTTCATCACAAGATGTGGCTCGCCTTGAAACATTGCTTGCTCGAGCGAATTTGCCAACCCAATCGCCAGATGGTATGGAGGCACAAGACTACCTCCCTCTTATGATGCGTGACAAAAAAGTCCTCGCTGGCAAACTACGCCTTGTGTTACTTAAACAACTTGGTCAGGCTTATGTGGCAAAAGATGCTAATAAAGAATTAGTGCTAGAAACAATCCATTGTTGTAGCCCACAAAACTAAATTATCTTACCTTTCCTATGACCAAAGCTGTATCCCCACCTGCACTAAAATCACGTTCATTCCTCAAATGGGCAGGGGGGAAATATCGCCTTACCGAACAAATTAGCCAATTATTGCCCAAACGAAAAAGCTGTTTAATTGAACCCTTTGTCGGCGCAGGTTCAGTTTTTCTCAATAGCAATTTTAAACAATATATTTTGGCAGATGTTAATCCTGACTTAATTAACTTATTCAACATTGTGAAACAAGATGTTGAGCAATATATTACTGATTGCAAACCAATTTTTTTTCACCCTGAGGCAAATACCGCTAGCTATTATTATTTGAAACGGGACAAATTTAACCAAACACAGGATATTTACCAACGAGCCATTTTATTTTTATACCTTAACCGTTTTGGCTTTAATGGTTTATGCCGATATAACTCACAAAATAAATTTAATGTCCCTTTTGGTGCTTACAAAACTCATTATTTTCCAGAACGAGAGCTACGTTTTTTTGCCCAAAAAGCCCAAAGTGCGGTATTTATTTGCAAAGATTTTCGTGAAACTTTCCAACTTGCAGATAAAGATTCTGTCATTTATTGCGATCCACCTTATGCCCCACTGGAGCAAGCCAGCAATTTTACCCATTATTCAGAAAAAGAATTTACCCTACATAATCAACGCGAATTAGCAGATTTAGCCAAAAAAACCGTTATTCAACATAATATTCCTGTGATTATTTCCAATCACGATACGGCATTCACTCGAGAAATCTATCAAGGCGCAAAAATAAAAAAAATTAAAGTACAACGCTCCATCAGCCATACCGCCCAAAAACGTATAAAAGTCAATGAGCTTATTGCGGTGTTTAAATCGCCTGTGAATTTATCTTCGCAAAAATAAGACAAAAATAAACCGCTCTTGGCGGTTTATTATCGTTATTTCCCCTTTAAAATAGCAGAAAGCAATACAAATACAACGCTTTATCATTTAAAAACGAGATGACTATATTGCTCATTGATGCAAAATTACTCCTTAATTTGCTGTAACCCAAAATGCAAATAAGTTCTTGAGGTGGCAATACGTCCTCTTGGCGTACGTTGTAAAAATCCCTGTTGAATTAAGTAAGGTTCTAACACATCTTCAATGGTATCCCGTTCCTCGCCAATAGCTGCTGCCAGATTATCCAAGCCCACAGGGCCACCACTAAAACGCTCAATTAAGGTTAATAATAATTTGCGATCCATAAAATCAAAACCAGCCTCATCAACTTCAAGCATAGCTAAAGCAGACTGCGCCACTTGTTGAGAAATAACACTATTATTTTTAACATCAGCATAATCTCGCACACGTCTTAATAAACGATTCGCAATTCTTGGCGTACCTCGTGAACGGCGAGCCACTTCCTGCGAGGCATCAGAGGATATTTGCAAATTTAAACATTTTGCACTACGGCTTACAATCGAAGTTAAATCCTCAATGGAATAAAACTCAAGACGTTGAACAATACCAAAACGATCACGCAATGGTGAAGTTAATGAACCCGCTCTTGTGGTTGCCCCAATCAAGGTAAATGGTGGCAAATCTAATTTAATAGAACGTGCTGCTGGACCTTCGCCAATCATAATATCAAGCTGATAATCCTCCATCGCAGGATAAAGCACCTCCTCAATGGCTGGCGATAAGCGATGAATTTCATCAATAAATAACACATCATAAGGCTCAAGATTAGTCAGCATTGCCGCCAAATCCCCCGCCTTTTCCAAAACGGGGCCAGACGTCGTGCGAATATTCACGCTCATTTCATTTGCCACAATATTGGCTAATGTGGTTTTTCCCAATCCCGGCGGGCCAAAAATTAACAAATGATCTAAGGCATCTTGTCTTAACTTTGCCGCCTCAATAAAAATTTTCATTTGCTCACACACCTGCGGTTGCCCAACATAATCTTCTAATAGTTTGGGACGAATCGCACGATCAATATATTCTTCATCAAGTTTTGCCGAAGGACTAATAATTCTATCTGCTTCTATCATAATTTTTATTCTATTTTAAACTTATAAAGCGGTTTTTAAGGCTAGACGAATTAACTGCTCACTATTCAGATCCGGTTTATTCACTTTTTTCACCATTTTTTCGGCTTCGGCAGGTTTATATCCCAAAGCGACTAAAGCTGAAATCGCCTCATCACATGGCTTATCATCAAGGGAAAAATCCATACTCGGGCTTGGTAAATGGCTACTTTGCACAAAAAATTCTGTTTTTTGTTGCTTAAACTTACCTTTTAACTCCACCAACAAACGCTCTGCCGTTTTTTTACCAACACCTGGGATTTTCACTAACTTGGATAGCTCCTCTCGCTCAATGGCATAAATAAATTCATCAACGGACATCGCGGATAATATAGCTAAAGCCAGTTTAGGCCCAACCCCATTGGTTTTGATTAATTCACGAAATAAAGTGCGGTCTGTTTTTTGTGCAAATCCAAATAATAAATGGGCATCTTCACGCACTACTAAATGCGTAAATAATGTGGCTTGCTGCCCCAGTTCGGGTAGGCTATAAAAACTCGTCATCGGCAATAATAATTCATACCCCACCCCTTGTACGTCAAGCAACACCTCAGGCGGCTGTTTTTCTAGCAAAATCCCTTGTAAACGACCTATCATACATTTCCCCAATTTATCGGCATAATGGGCTATATGATAAATAAAAACTGTATAAATAGCCAGATATTTTATTGTCGTTTAAATTTGAAATAAAGTAAGATAATACGCTGAAAATAATATACAAATAACACTACAAGGTGTGTACCAATGAAGTATTATCCCAAAACAGAATTGAGATAATTTTTGTAATTAAAGCAAAGTGGATTTTAATAAAGTTTTTTATCTAAAGTAAAAATCCTGTCAAGCTGACAGGATTTTGCCAAGAAAAGCGTAAATTAAGTTTACTTAATTTTACCAAAAATACATAAAATTACTTATTATAATACCAATTCACCCATAAAAATAACAGGATACCAATACTGGCAGTGATGCCCCCCACCATACCAATTTGCCCTAAGCCGAGATGTTGCATAACCTGATTACCCACTAATGCTCCAGCTCCTATGCCGATATTGTAAATCCCTGAATAAATGGACATTGCCACATCAGTGGCATCGGGGGCAAGTTGTAACACTCTGACTTGTAAACTTAAGCCTATACCAGAAATGCCAATCCCCCACAGAAAAATGAGAATAAACATCGCAAAACTATGATGACTTAATGGCAATAACAGCAATAATGAAACAACTAATAAGCCTAATAACAACAATAAAAATTTATTGGGGCTAAAACGATAGCAACGGTTAAAAATAAGGCTAGCGGTAATGCCTGATAAACCAAACACCAGTAATAAAGAGGTTGCCATTGTGCCTGACATTTGGCTAATGTTCAGCACAAAGGGTTCAATATAGCTATAGGCAGTGAAATGTGCCGTCACGATAATCATCGTTAATAAATATAATCCCACTAATAATGGACGTTTAAACAATACAGGAATACTGCTGACTGAACCTACATTTTTGCTCGGTAAACTAGGTAATAAGCGGATCATAACAAGCATAATCAGCAAGGCAAAAGCTCCAATAAGGGCAAAGGTTATTCGCCAGCCAAATAATTGCCCAACAATACGCCCAAGAGGTAAACCTAACACTAAGGCTAATGCGGTGCCGAGGGCTAATAAGGCGAGTGCTTGTGTTTTTTTATCTTTTGGCGCCACTCGCACTACCAATGACGCCGTTATCGCCCAAAATAAGGCATGAGCCAATGCAACGCCTATACGTCCTAGTAATAATATCCAAAAATTCCAAGCAAACACCGTCAGAATATGCCCAGCGATAAATAATAAGAAGATTTTGATTAATAAACGCCGCCGCTCTAGTTTAGCGGTTACTAACATAAAGGGTAAGGACATTAAAGACACAATCCAGGCATAAACCGTTATCATTAAACCTGTTTGTGATACGGGCATCGCAAAGCCTTGTGCAATATCCGACAATAATGCCACTGGGATAAATTCTGTGGTATTAAAAATAAATGCCGCACAAGCAAATGCAATCACACGATAATAGCCTATACGTTGTGCTTGTTGTTTTGATAACATAGTTTGCTCCGAGAATGAATAAAACTGATAATTATACACTTTTTATTTTAAAGTGTCTGTAACAAAACAAACAAATATGCAACACCATCTATCTTACAAAACCAAGTGCGGTATATTTTCCGTTTATAATAGTCATTTCAATTTAAAATAAAACAAGGCGGTACGCTAAAGAAAAACAAATAATACGGCGAAAATTCCCACGCCGTATTATTTTTAAAGTGGAAGGCTATTTAACGCGTAGACAACTGAAAAATCATACTTTCAGCTTGGCAGGAAAAGAGAAAATGCGCGGTTAATTGATAACCGTTTTCCACTTTCGTAATTTCACTATGAATTTCACAAGGATCCGTTTCTGCTTGTCTTGCTTTTTCTGTTAAATAAGTTAATGCTTGTTCGGCTTGTTGTTGAGTATCATATATTTGACTAAAATCAACGCCACAATCCTCATTATCAATCACTGTACCAACATCGACACAACAGCAGGCTTTTGCTTCTTCTGCTTTACATCTTAAATCACTCATAAGGCTCCCTTAATAGCTGAAAAATGGTTTTTAGTGTAGCAAAAGTTAATAATATTTTGCTATTTTTTATGCTTGGCTTTTGATCCATATCAAAGCAATGTGAAGATGAAAACATTTTCTTGTGGCGTATTCACTGGTCGGAACAGCATAAAAATCAATAAAATAAATTTGCACCAAGCTAACAGCTTATTTACAATCCGAGCCTTTAATAACACATATTAATAAAATTAGAAAAAGTTACATTAATTATTTTAAGGTCAAAAATATGAATAAGACTCGCATATTTAGTAAAACATTATTTGCCACTGCATTGTTAACCAGTTCAAGTGGTGCTTTTTCTGCTGCTTTCCAACTCGCCGAAGTCTCAACGGAGGGATTAGGGCGAGCTTATGCTGGGGAGGCTGCCATTGCCGAAAGTGCGAGCGTTGTTGCCACTAATCCTGCTTTAATGACTAAATTTAAACAAAATGCTTTTTCAGTGGGGGGCGTTTATATTGATTCAAGTATTCATTTAGATGGTCAAATTAATGCCCAAGCAAACCTTGCTGGAAACTCAATTACCCTAGCTAATGCTAATGCTAGCCAGAAAAATGTTGTTCCCGGAGCCTTTGTTCCTAACCTGTATTTTGTTACCCCTATCAATGATCGTTTTAGTGTTGGTGGTGGTATGAATGTAAATTTTGGATTAAAAAGTGAATATGCTGATGATTATGATGCAGGGATTTTTGGTGGAACTACGGATTTAACTGCCATTAATCTTAATTTAAGTGGGGCTTATAAAATTTCTCAAGGTTGGAGTGCAGGTTTAGGGCTAAATGTCATTTATGCAAAAGCAAAAATTGAACGTAATGCGGGGATTATTGATACAGCTTTAAATAATGCAATGGGCATTGCAGCTCAAAATCCAACATTGGTACAAAATATTAGTAGAGAACGACTCGCTATACTAAATTCTCTTAATTCTCAAGTAACTCCTGAATCCTCATTGGTTAGTTTACAAGGCGATGCTTGGGGAGCAAGTTGGAATGCGGGGCTATTATATGAATTTAACGAAAATAACCGCATTGGCTTTGCTTATCATTCCGCTTATGATCTTAATTTTAAAGATAACTCAGCCCAGAGTGTACAACTAACTAGCACAGGTATCGATATCAATTACACTGGAATAGGTCGTTTAAAACTCAAACTACCGGCTTATTGGGAAATTTCGGGTTACCATAAGTTAACGGATAAATTTGCGGTGCATTATAGTTGGAAATATACGGAATGGAGCCGTTTTAATCAATTAAGAGGGGTCTATAATGATGGTAAGCAAGCTTTTCAAAAAACCGAAAATTACCAAGATAATACACGTATAGCTTTAGGGGCAAGTTACGATATTAATGAAAAATTAACAGTTCGAGCAGGGATTGCTTATGATGAAGCTGCAGCACCTCGCTCTCATGCAAGTGCTTCTATCCCAGATACAGATAGAACTTGGTATAGTGCTGGCTTTACCTATCGTTTTACTCCAACACTTTCAATAGACTTTGGCTATGCTCATTTACGGGGTAAAAAAGTTCAATTTATTGAACAAACCACTATTGCTGATACCCTTACAGTACAAGCCAACTATACCTCAAAAGCAAGTGCTAATTTATATGGCTTAAATTTAAATTATCTTTTCTAATTGCTCATCAATATAAGATAATAAGCGTATTTCCTAGAAATACGCTTTTTCTATTTATTTAAAGTGAGATCATTATGATTTATTACAGTTATTATCCTTCTCCCGTTGGTAAATTATTAATGTTGGCACAGCATAATCAGCTAACCAATTTAGATTTTCAGCTTGAACAAAGCGACCTAAATCCCAAATGGCAAGAAAATAATCAATTACCTGTTTTTATTCAAACAAAATTATGTCTTGACCGCTATTTTGCTGGAGAAAAAGTTAATTTTAATGCGCTTCCTCTTTCTCCACAAGGTACACCTTTTCAACAGCAAGTGTGGCAAGTATTACAACAAATTCCTTATGGTGAAACCACGAGTTATGCCAGTATTGCTGAAAAAATTAATAATCCTAAAGCCATTCGAGCCGTGGGAGGTGCGGTAGGAAGTAATCCAATTAGTATTATTATTCCTTGCCATCGTGTTTTGGGAAAACATCGTACTTTAACGGGATTTGGAGGCGGACTTCCTGTTAAACGTCAATTACTCGCTCTTGAGCATATTGATTATATTGATAAAGGTGTGGAGTTTGTCAAACCAAAATTGTTGAAGAAGTATTATGTATAATGAAATAAACTACAAAGCCCTTTTTCAAGGGACTTGGTAGAAAAAATTAATTTAAAACTCACCGCCCTTTTGAATCAAAGGAATAAAAATCTTTACTCCCCAATAATCCCCTTAGCACAAGCATAAGCTGAGCTCCATGCCCATTGGAAATTGTAGCCGCCGAGCCAGCCTGTGACGTCTAGCACTTCGCCGATAAAATAAAGCCCTTTTACATTGTTGGCTTGCATGGTTTTTGAGGAGATGTCGTGGGTATCCACGCCGCCGAGGGTGACTTCTGCGGTGCGGTAGCCTTCTGTGCCATTTGGGGTAACTTGCCAATGATGAATAAGATTAACCAGATTTTTTAATTGTATGTTGCTTAAATTAGCGAGGCTTTGATCTTGAATGTGTCCTTGTTGTAACCATAATTCCACCAGTTTTTTGGGGAATAATCGGTTTAAGGCGGTTTTTAATTGTAATTTTGCCGATTGTTGGCGTAATTGGCTTAAATACTGGTCAATAGGCTGTTGTGGGAGTAAATCAATTTCAATGCTTTCATTTGGTTGCCAGTAGTTGGAAATTTGTAAAATGGCGGGGCCTGATAGCCCTCGATGGGTAAATAGCAGTTGGTTATTGAAAGATTGTCCTACTTGGCTTTTTACGCTGACAGGTAAGGATATGCCAGAAAGTGCGGTGTAATATTGATCTTTTTCTCGCCAAGTAAAGGGAACAAGGCTTGCCCTTGGGGTAATGACGTTTAAGCCGAATTGTTCGGCAATTTGATAGCCAAAGGCACTTGCTCCTAGGGCTGGCATAGATAACCCGCCTGTGGCGATGATGAGATGTGGCGTTTGCCATCGTTGTCCATTGGCTTGTAATTGGAAACCTTGAGCGGTGGCGGTAACTTGTTCTACTTTTTGACGTAAACAAATACTTACACCTGCCTTTTGACATTCTTGTTGTAACATAGCGACAATGTGTTCCGCCCCTTGATCGGTAAATAATTGTCCTTGTTCTTTTTCATGATAGGCTATGCCATATTCGGCGACTAAGGCGAGAAAATCCCATTGGTTAAACCCCGCTAAGGCGGATTTTACAAAATGGGGATTTTGGCTCAGATAATGTTGTGGGCTTATTTCAAGATTGGTGAAATTACAATAGCCGCCTCCTGACATTAAAATTTTACGTCCAATTTTTTTGCCATTATCTAAAATGGTAACCTGTTTACCTGCTTTTGCCAGTTGGCTAGCACAAAATAAACCTGCGGCACCTGCGCCAATAATGATAATTTCGCTGTTCATGGTTGTCTTGCTCGTTGTAATCCTTCTGCCATTTGCATACTTTGGATTATACTACGCCGTTCCACTGTACTGCGTCCACTATCTAAAATTTGTTGCCAAATGGTTAAGGCTTGTGCATAGTCGGCATTTAAAAAGGCTTCTGAGGCGAGTAAAGATAAGCTAGCGGTATCTAGCGGATCTTGGGCAAGGGCTTGTTGAAGCACTTGCTCCGTTTGTTCGGTCATTTTTTGCCCTGCTTGATAATATAAAACCGTTGCGATTGCGCCTAATATGTAGGGTTTGTCGCCCAGTAAGCGTTTTGCTCGCTGAAAGGATTCTAAGGCATTAGCAAATTCATTGTTAAATAAATAAAGTTGCCCTAATTGATACCAATTTTCGCCATCGTTGGGGTTTTGTCTTAGCCGATTTTGTACGTTAATGAGGTGTCTATCATTTTTTTGTTGGCTATTGCTTTGCATTAATTCGGCTTGTTGTGCTTTATTGGCTTGTAATCCTTGTTGTACCTGTTGATAGCGAGGGAGGCTAAAGTAATAAGTCAAGGCGGTAGCTAATACTAATAAGGCTAAGCAAAATGAAAAAATTGGGCGAAAACGCACCGCACTTAGGGGGCGATGGGTCGCATTATATTGTTCATCTTGCAGTAAACGTTGTGCCATTTCTTGACTGAGTTCAGTATCAGCGGATTGTTGGGCTTGATAAAGGGCAATGTTAGTTTGTTGGCGATGATTTTTTTGCCAATCAATAAACTTGGTCATTGGCACACAGAGCAAAACAAAAGTGCATAAACTAAATAAAATAAGCACAAACCAAAATAGCATTATTGTTTATCCTTTTGGGCAAGTAATTGAGCGAGGGCTTGTTGTTGCTGCGGCGTTAATGATGTTTGCGTTATGTTGGATTTACGGCGAATATGGTAAATCATCATCATTAGACCACAGGCTAATAGCAATAAGGGCAAGCCCCATAATAATAGGGTATTCCATTGTAAGGGCGGTTTGTATAGCACAAAAAGCCCAAATCTGTCAGTCATCAGTTGGATAATTTGCTGATTAGATTTGCCCTCTTCAATCATACGATACACTTCTAAACGTAAATCATAAGCAATAGGCGAATTTGACTCGACCAAGTTTTGATTTTGGCATTGGGGGCAACGTAAGGATTTGGCTAAGGCGACCGCTCTTGTGCGTTGTTCTGGGCTAGAAAATTGGAAAGTGTCCACCATTTCAGCTTGAACAGCGATACTGAGTAATAACCCGAGTATAATCAGTAATTTATTCTTCATTTTTTGTCCATTTTGCAATAATAGGTACAAAATGTTGTTGCCAACTTTGTTGATCCAGTAAACCTGAATGGCGATAGCGAATAATGCCATATTGATCCACTAAATAGGTTTCAGGGGCACCGTCCACGCCGAGATTTAAGGCGAATAGACCTTGTGGGTCAAATAAATTTAGCGTAAAGGGATTGCCCATTTTGGCTAACATTTCTAAGGCATTTTGTCGTTTATCTCGGTAATTTAACCCCACAATGGCGATATTTTGTTGTGATAAGTGGGTTAAAAAAGGGTGTTCTATTTTGCAAGCGGTACACCAACTCGCCCAAACATTGAGAATATACCATTGTTGGGGCAAATGTTGGTGAGTGAGTTGTTGTTGTGACTCAATTAAATCCGCTAAATAAAACTCGGGAACGGCTTTATCTATTAATGCCGAACTGATTTTTCGGGGATCTTGTTGTAAGCCTGCCAATAATAAGCCACAAATGGCGATAACCAAGATAAGTGGCAGAAATAAAAGTTTTCTATTCATTAGGTTGTTTCCATAAAGCCAATAGGGCAAGTAATGCCCCTATTGCCATTAATAATCCACCAAACCATAGCCAAGGCACAAAGGGTTTATAATGTAAGCGAAAGGCAAATTCATTGGGGGCAAGTTTATCGCCCATCACAATATAAAGGTCGCCAAACCAGCCTCGTTGTAAACCTACTTCGCTCATATTCATCGTTCTTACATCATAATGGCGGCGTTCGGGATAAAGTGCGGTCAGTTTTTGGTTATTTTTATAAATATGAAAAATGGCTTTTTCACTGGTAAAATTCTTGCCCAATTCATTGCGAAAGCCGAGGTAACGAAATTCATAACCATTTAACACCGCACTTTGTTGAGGCTTTAATCTTACGCCAATTTCGCTACCATAGTAACTATTCATAACGGCACCGATAACAGCAACCGCCACGCCTAGATGTGCCACCAACATCGCTTTACGTTGTAAAGGCAACTTAAACCAATTTTGCCATAAACAAGCCAGCAATAACCAAAAGGCTAGACTGACGAAAATAAAGGCGGAGAAATGAAATCTTAAGCTCGCTTCTTGGCATAATTGCAGCATAATAATGGTGGTGCTTAATCCTAATGCTGGCAATAATAGCAGGCTTAATTTGATGAAACGGCGTTGTGCAAATTTTTTCCAATGTGCCAATAATGCCAATAACATACCCAATAAAGCGAGAAAAATAAGGGGCGTAAATAGGCTATTAAAATAAGGTGCTCCTACGGAGATTGAGCCTAAGCCTAGGATGCTAAATAGCATAGGGTAGAATGTGCCAAGGAAAACGCAAAGGGTGGAGATACTCAATAAAATATTGACAAAGAGAAGTAGGCTTTCTTTGCTGAGTAAGGGAAAACGAGCAGAGCTTTTGACGAGTCTGACTTTAAAAGCAAATAAGCTGAGAGCAATGACTAACAATAAGAAAAACAGTAATAATAACGCACCGCCTCTGGCACTATCAATGGCAAAGGCGTGTACTGAGGTTAATGCCCCTGAACGCACGATAAATGTGCCTAATACACTTAAAGCAAAGGCAAAAATGGATAATAAAATTGTCCAATAACTAAAAATCCCGCGTTGTTGGGTGGCAATCAGAGAATGTAATAAGCCTAATCCTACTAACCAAGGCATTAATGAAGCATTTTCCACAGGATCCCAGAACCACCAACCGCCCCAGCCGAGTTCGTAATAAGCCCACCAAGATCCTAAGGCGATACCTAAGGTTAAAAATAGCCAAGATGCCAGTACCCAAGGGCGTATCCAACGTGCTAAGGCGGCATCAAGATGTCCGCTGAGTAAGCCCGCCAAGGTCAAGGCAAAATTAACGGCAAAGCCCACATAGCCAAAATAGAGTAATGGCGGATGAAAGATTAACCCTATATCCTGCAACATTGGATTGAGATCACGCCCTTCTAAAGGGGAAGGGAATAATCTGATAAAGGGATTGGATAATAATAAGATAAATAGGCAAAAAGCGAGGCAAATTAGCCCAAGAATCGCCAGAGAACGGGCGGCAATAAGGGGATCATAACGGCGACTTTGCCAAGCAAAGGCGGTTAGCCATAAGCTCAGAGAAAATAGCCAAAAAAGCATTGAACCTTCATGCCCGCCCCAAGTTGCGCCGATTTTGAATAACAGGGGGAGTTGAGAATTTGAATGGGCGGCAACATATTCTAAGGAAAAATCATTAACCACAAAGCCATAAACTAAACAGGCAATGGCAATAATGCTAAATAAAGCCACTAAATAGCTTAAATTCCACGCACTACTGATAAGTTGAGCATTATGTTTATAAATGCCGATATGGGGCAAAATGGATAACAATAATGCAAACAGAGTGGTAAAAATTAATGCAATAAAACCTAATTCTGCAATCATTTCGTTATCCATTGATTAAGTGGTTATGCGATGGTGAGTTGTCCCGCATAAAGAATAAAGTAACGCAAACATAATACGCCAATTAAATCACAAATGGAGACAAAAATAATAAAATGGCGATTATATTTTAATTTATCGCTGACAGCGAGATTTCCCAGCAAAGGAATTAAAATCCCGATAAACATAATGCCTATCCAGAAAATACCGCCCCAAAATCCGCTCAAGGCATTGTACATGGCAACGGTTTTTTGTCCGCCACCAAAATGCAAGCCAGCAAAAAAGCACACAATTAGGAATAGCTCCGCCAGCATAATTGGCACTTCAAATTTATGCATAAAATGGACTTCGTCAGAATGTCCTTTCAATTTGCCTAGGGTTAAAATCAGGATAAACACCATAGCAATACCTGATGACGAACCTGAGGCAAGGAATAAAGCAGGCAATACAGGGTTATTTAACATTGGATAGCTAATTAAGGCGGACAATAAAAAGCCCGTATAAGCCCCTAACAATACTGCCAAAACCAATAATAATGACTCTAACCAACGCTCAAACCGCTGTAAAACATTAAGCCAATTTACCACAAAGGATAATTTAGGTATAAAGCGTTGCAACAGCGCACCAATTTCTTGCCGAAAAATAATGCCGATCCAAACAAATACCGATGCCATATAAATTTGGAATAGCATTACCCCCATAGACATTACAGAATTGAATTGGTAATTAAACATTAAATACCAAAACGTCCAAGGCTTGGTTAAATGGAAAATTAACAACAATAATCCAATAATCACTGTACTTGGGGCTAAAATCGCTGCACTACGAATAATCCAATTTTCGCTAGGTTTGGCTAATTGACGATGACGTTTATATAAAACCGCCAATAATAATGACCCTGAGGAAATGCCTAATAAAAACAAATAAATGGCAATGGTTGAATCCCAAACTAAATTAGGGGTATGAAAAGGAACAGGATAATCTAAGGTCATCGTCTTGGCTCCCCATATTGGAATGGAATATGATATAAATTAGGTTGTGTACCAAGCTCCACTTTGGTGCGATAAACAGGATTGCTTTTTACTTTTTTTGCCACCGCACTTTGTGGATCATTCATATCGCCAAAGGTCAGCGCCTTGGTTGGACAAGCCTCCACACAAGCAGGTTGTTTACCTTGGGCTAAATTGGTATCTCGGCAGAAATTACATTTATCCGCACTTTTATGCACAGGGTGAATAAAACGGACACGATAAGGGCATACTGCAATGCAATATTGACAACCCACACACAGATCCTTATGCACATCAACAATACCTGTACTTTTATCAATAAAAGACGCCCCTGTAGGACAAACGGACACACAAGGGGCATTGGTACAATGCTGACAAGATTGGCGGAAAAATTGATATTTCTGATTAGGAAACTCGCCATAGGGTTCACTGCGTAAAATTTCTAGTCGAGATACCCCTTCAGGTACATTATTGACATCACGACAAGCGTCCATACAAGCGGTGCAACCAATACAAGCGGTTTCATCATGCACCATGGCATAGCGTATCTTTTGACTGGATTGATTTTCCTTTGCAGAGGATTTCCCCGCAATACCTGACACAACAGCTAAGGCTCCCATGCCAGCAATAAAGTTTCGGCGTGAGCAAGTCATTGATTATCCTTTTGTTGTTCCAGTTTTTGTTCTAAACGCTGTTGCTGTTTGCCATGACAATCCACACAAAGTTTCACTTGATCACGATGAGGAATATCAGACATCGCATCTTTTTTCGGGTGTAAGGTATGGCAACTTGCACAAGGTAATTTCATCGCGTGTACATCATGTGCCCATAGGGTTTCGCGTAATTTATCAGGTTGATGACAAGCAAAGCACACTTGATTTTGCTGTTCCGCACTATACATCGGCAATTTCTCGCCGAAAATATCGCCCTCAAATCGCATCACATCTTTTGCACCGCGGCGATGATTTTCACTAATATTGCCATGACAACTTACACAAGTAATCGGCTCACCAGTATTTGGGCTTTGTTTGCTTAAATGAATACCATGAAATTTACCTGCGTGAAAAACACCACCAGATTGCCCCTCCTCGCCTTCAAATTTATGGCATTTAGCACAATATTGATTAGGATCACGCTGATGTTCTAAGGAAGGCTCATAGCTTAATCCATCATTTGCTTGGCTATTCATAGATAACAATGCCATGAATACTAAGCCCAAGGCATACCAAACCTGCTTAATAGAATGAATCATCTTATTTCTACACATTGTTTTTACCTCAAAAATAGGGGGAAAACAGACCGCACTTTATACAACCTAAAAGAGCGGTCGCTTTTTAAATTATTTTTTATCCTCTGGAAGTAAGCCTTTCGCTTTTGCTTCCTTATCCCATTGAGGTACCACTGTTTTTAAGAATTCATCTTTTGCTTTACGTTCAGCATCAATATCAATACCTGTGGCTGCCCAGGCTTTTTCCGCCGTAGAAATATCAGGGATTTTCACTGGCTCTGTTACCCCATGTTTGGCTAAAACACGAGCGAGTTTCACACGAGCATCCGCCGCTTTATCCAAGCCAGTGCCTAACACATGTAAAATTACCTCAGGTGCGTGCATATGCCCACCATGCCCAGCGGCAGAATAATCCCAACGCCATTGTGCATGACGAATATCCACTAAAGCAGGTTCCATTTCTTGCTTTGTCGCCCCAGCATTCCAAGCGGCTTGTGCTTCAAAATGTGCGTGAACCAACTGATCTTCTAAACGTACCATCACGTCTTTAATTTCTTTTTTACGAGATTTCACAATATTTTGTAGGGTTTCTTTACTCTGATCGTGGCAATTTGCACAGGTGTTCTCAAATGAATCAAACGGATTACCAATTTTATGATCGGTAAAGACTTTACCGTCCGCCCCTTTAACTTTTGGCATATGGCAATCAATACAGGTTACCCCATTTTTCCCATGCATCCCCAACATCCAAGTTTCATAATCTGGGTGCTGCGCTTTTAACATTTGGGCTTTAGAAATCTTATGCGTCCAGTCAGTAAAGCCAATTTCATCATAATGTTGCTCAATGGCATCAGCCGTTACCCCTTTCTCCCAAGGGAAGGTCACTTGTTTTAAATCGCCCGCAAAATAATACTCCACATGGCAATTAGCACAAATTGCCGCACGTTGATCCGTACGATCTAAACCATTAAAAGACATATCTAATTTATCTAAGGCTCTTAATACATGAGGACGAGCTATTCTTAAAGCAGGTTTACCTTGAGCAAACTCCTCTGAACCTGTATCGTGACAGTCAGCACAACCAATGGCATTTACCACTTCAGCCCCACCTTTTGACCATTTACCACTAAAATAGCCCTCTTCGCCCCATTCTGCAATTAAACGAGCCACATCAGGGCCTTTACAAGTCCAACAAGCCATAGGCTGCGCATCGCCTGTTACACCAGGTGCACCTGTCCGCAAAATATTACGCACATCAATCACAGAATAGAAATGCCCACGCGGTTTATTATATTCTTTAGCGAAAGCATATCCTGCCCATAAAATCACCGTACGAGGATCTTCCACATTTACCGAATCAATGGCATCAGATTGCGCAGTATCTGCCCAAGTTTGATATTGTTTTGGATATTTTTCCGCAAATTGATGATTTGCAGACTCCACAACCAACTCAGGATTAGCAGGCTTAACTTCTTGTTCAATCGGGGTATATTTAAACTCTGCAATAGCTTGTGATGGCAACATATAAGCTAACAAAGCTGTTGTTATAGCAAGGCTCTTAGTTAGGACGTTCACGATAATTACTCCATAAATTTTAACCATGGTTAATGGATAAGATGTCATTTAGAAATGAGAATATTTATCATTAAAAACAATAAGATAAATAATTAATTTAAATTTATGCAAAGCTAAAATACCAAAAACCCCTATAGCTTGCTCAATTATGTGAACTTTCCTTGTTTTTGATCAATTTTTTTAAGCTAAGTGTTTAATTTATAATAGGTTTATACCTATAAAGAGGTATGCACTTATCATTAAGTGCGGTAAGTTTTACATTTATTTTATTTAAGGTTTTATAAACTGTAGTCGTTTCAATTTAAAATTAGGCAAGAGGAGATGTCTAAAATGGCACAAAGTCTACGATGTGGTAGGTATTTTAAAGCAAATCGCACTATAAAAATGCGACGAGATTTCGCATTACTATTTAATAACTACTATATCTAGTTAGTAAGCCAATCTATAACACTATATACTGATAAAAAATAATAAAAATTTTTCTTTAAAAATCAAGCACTCTCAGTTCAATACTTAATCTAATATTTTTGTCAAGAATTGCACTGCAAAAAAATATGAATACAATATAGAGTTTCATCAACTATCAATCTATTAAACAAAAACTATGGCTCGCAATCTCTTTGAAAAACGTATTCAAATTAAACCCTATGAATACCCAGAACTCCTTGAATTTAAAGATGCTATCCGCCATTCTTACTGGCTACATACTGAATTTAACTTCACTGGAGATATACAAGATTATCACACCAACATTGATGATCACGAACGTCAAGTATTAACCCGCACCATGCTCGCGATTTCACAAATTGAAGTAAATGTGAAACGTTTCTGGGGCGATCTTTACCGTTATTTTCCTAAGCCTGAAATTGATGATGTCGGCGGCACCTTTGCGGAAAGTGAAGTACGCCATAAAGATGCTTATTCTTTCTTATTAGAAAAGCTCGGCTTAAATCAAATGTTTTCACAAATTACTGAAATTGAACCTTTAATGAATCGTATTCGTTATATGGAAGACTTTATGCGTGATAAAGATGCAGGCAAGGATCGCTTTGTGCTTTCTTTGGTGCTTTTCTCGCTGTTTGTGGAACATATTTCCTTATTTGGACAATTTTTAATTATGATGTCTTTTAATAAACATAAAAATTTATTTAAGGGCATTTCTAATGCGGTAGAAGCCACTTCAAAAGAAGAAGAAATTCATGGGCGTTTTGGTATTGCCCTTTATGATATTCTGGCTAAAGAGCATAGCGATCTCTTTACCGCTGAATTTTATGCTGAATTAAAAACACTTGCTAATCAAGCACTTGAGGCAGAGCGTAGTATTCTGGCTTGGATTTTTGAGCAAGGAGATTTAAGTTTTATTAAGCGTAGTACGGTAGAAAATTATATTACCAATCGCTATAACGCCTCTTTAGTGGCTTTAGGTTTGGAGCCGATTTATTCTGTAAATGAGCAGGAATTAAAACAAACTGAGTGGTTTGATATAGAAATTCTTTCAACTAAAGAAACAGATTTCTTTAACAAACGTAGTACTGATTATAGTAAAAAAATGAAACAAATTACTGCCGATGACTTATTCTAATACTGAACGCCCAGACTTCCACTGGCTTAATGATGATAGCCGTTTGTTTTTGCAACGTGGCTATTTATTGGAAGGTACCACTGCCATTGATCGTATTCGCTTTATTGCGGATTATGCTGAAAAAAAATTAGGTATCGAGGGCTATGCCGATAAATTTTACTATTATATGGCGAGAGGTTATTTTTCCTTATCTTCGCCAATTTGGTCAAACTTCGGTCTAGATCGTGGCTTACCGATTTCTTGTTTTGGTAGCTATATTGGCGACTCCATTCATGAAATTATGCTTACCACCGCCGAAGTGGGTATGATGAGTAAAATTGGTGGTGGCACATCAGCCTATTTTGGCGATATTCGTCCACGTGGAAGCACCATTAAAAACAATGGTAAATCCGATGGTTCATTCAATTTCAGCAAATTATTTGATACCGTTATTGATGTAATTTCACAAGGCACATCACGCAAAGGGCAATTTGCGGGCTACATTGATATTGAGCATGGCGATATTAATGAATGGTTAGATATTCATACTGAGGGCAACCCTATTCAATTAATGTATTATGGGGTTTGTGTTGGGCATGAATGGCTAGAATCAATGAAAGCCGGTGATCCTTATAAACGCCAGCTTTGGGCAAAATTATTGCAGCGTAAAACCGAAACAGGGATTCCTTATATCTTCTTTAAGGACAACGCTAACGCAGGGCGTCCTGATGTCTATAAAGATAAAAATATGGTGGTACACGCCTCTAATTTATGTACCGAAATTATGCTACCTGCCAGCAATGATGAAAGTTTCGTTTGCTGCTTATCTTCAATGAACCTACTTTATTTTGATGAGTGGAAAGATACGGATGCACCAGAAGTCTTGACCTATTTCTTAGATGTGGTGATGTCAGAGTTTATTGAGAAAAGTGCTGAAATTCCATTCTTAGATCGGGCTAACCGTTTTGCACGCCGTCATCGCGCCTTAGGATTAGGGGTATTAGGTTGGCATAGTTATTTGCAAGCCAATAATATTGCTTTTGATAGCTTTGAAGCAATGCAAAAAAATAATTTGATTTTTAAAACCTTGCAACAAAAAACCTTAAAAGCCTCACAAGAGTTAGCGAAACGCTTTGGTGAACCTGAGTTATTAAAAGGCTATGGACGCCGTAATACCACCTTAATGAGTATTGCACCAACCAAATCCAGTAGTTTTATTTTGGGTAGTGTATCGCCATCAGTGGAGCCTTTTAAATCTAACTATTATGTAAAAGATTTAGCCAAAATTAAAACCGTTTATAAAAACCCATTCTTACAAAAATTATTGCAAGAAAAAGGCTTGGATAATGAACAAATTTGGGAAAGTATCCTACTTAATGATGGCTCAGTTCAACATCTTGAGGAGTTATCTCAACAAGAAAAAGAAGTCTTCAAAACTTTCTCTGAAATTAGCCAATTAAGCGTGATTCAACAAGCGGCACAACGACAAAAATACATTGACCAAGGGCAAAGTATTAACATTATGATCCACCCAGCAACACCAGCAAGGGATCTAAATAAACTTTACCTTACCGCAGAAGAATTAGGACTGAAATCCATTTATTATCAATACTCTATGAGTGCGGCACAGGTGTTTAATCGTAATTTGTTGAGTTGTAGTAGCTGTGAAGGGTAATAAAAATACGGTATATTTTTGAAGTTTCTTAAATATACCGTATTTCTTTTTATTAACGATTAAAAAAACTAACGCATCGTTACAAACTCTTCAGAGCCCGTCGGATGAATTGCCACCGTATTATCAAAATCTGCCTTCGTCGCCCCCATTTTAATGGCAACAGCAAAACCTTGAATCATTTCATCAACGCCAAAACCAATACCATGTAATCCCACAATTTTTTCGTCTTTACCTACACAAACTAATTTCATACGGCAAGGCTGACGATGCTGAGTAACTGCGGTATACATCGCAGTAAAGCTAGATTTATAGACTTTAACATTTTCTTCGCCATATTGTGCAATAGCCTCAGGCTCAGTTAAGCCAATGGTACCAATAGGAGGATGGCTAAAGACCACCGTTGGCACTAAATGATAATCTAAATGTTCATTCGGTTTATTATTGAATAAACGCTCGGATAAACGGCGTCCTGCGGCTACTGCCACTGGAGTAAGCTCAATACCACCTTCAATAATATCCCCTACCGCATAAATACCCGGCACATTGGTATTTTGAAACTTATCTACCTTAATAAAGCCACGCTCATTGGTTTCAACGCCCGTTACATCAAGGTTAATCACATCTGTAGCAGGCTCACGTCCTATCGCCCACACTAAACAATCTACCTCAGTGCGACGCCCATCTTCTAAAATTAAGGTTAATGAACCATCGTCATTTTTCACTACACGCTGAGGAATTGCTTGAGTATGTAATTGAATACCCTCTTGTTCAAAAACTTCTATTAAGGTTTCATATAGCATCGGATCCATTGAACGTAAAGGAGCATGCTTACGCACAAATAAATGGCTTTCCACGCCAAAACTATGGAATACCCCAGCAAGCTCTACAGCAATATAACCTGCCCCCACAATAGCAACACGTTTTGGTAATTCTTGCAAAGCAAAGACACCATCAGAATCAATACCATACTCCGCGCCTTCAATATTTGGACGAGATGGACGACCACCTGTTGCAATCAAAATATGATCAGCCGTAATTTTTTCGCCATTGACTTCAACGGTTTTGCTATCCACAAATTTGGCAAAACCTTGAATAACATCAACATTATTCTTGCTTAAAACATTATTATAAGAATTATGAATACGCCCAATATAAGCCTCACGACTTTCCACTAACTTAGCGTAATTAAAGGATTTCAATTCAAGATCAAAACCATAATCTGGCGCATAAAGTTTCACCGCCTCAGCAATTTGAGCCCCATGCCACATTACTTTCTTAGGCACACAACCAACATTGACACAAGTTCCACCTAAATGCTTAGCTTCAATAATGGCACATTTCTTACCATAACTTGCTGCACGATTAATAGAGGCAATACCGCCACTACCACCACCAATAGCAATATAATCATAATGTTTTGTCATTTTCTTATCCTTTTTTAATATTAAAAAAATTTTGCCTTATTGTGCTAGAAATTAGCTTATAAGGCAAACGGATTGAATAGATTAGTTTGATTGGTATTATCAATAATTATAATACATATTATTGAATCATACCTACTTCAAAAGTGCGGTATATTTTTAAAAAATTTTATCATTCAATAAAATTCAATTTAAAAGAAGCTACTCACTCCCCCACAATCCAATCCACCGTCCAACTGCCTGTACCTGTAGGAGCTAGACAATTAACTAAATAAGGCAAAATTTGTTTCATTTGAGATTCTAATTGCCAAGGTGGATTAATCACGATCATACCGCTTGCTGTCATTCCACGTTGCTGGTTATCAGGTAAAACCGCAAGCTCAATTTGTAAGATTTTTTTGATACCTGTTTGTTTTAGCCCATTTATCATACGCTTTATTTGCTGACGTAAAACCACTGGATACCAAATCGCATAAGTTCCTGTAGCAAAACGCTTATAGCCTTCTTCAACGGCTTTAACGACCAACTCATAATCCTCTTTTAGTTCATAAGGCGGATCAATTAAGATCAATCCTCGACGCTCTTTAGGTGGTAATGTGGATTTTAATTGTTGAAAGCCGTTTTCTCGCTTAACCTTCACATTAGTAAACTGACTAAAATTATGACGTAATAAAGGAAAATCGGTGGGATGTAATTCCGTCAATAAAGCACGATCTTGTGGGCGTAACAACGTTGCTGCGATTAAGGATGAGCCCGCATAATAACGTAGCGTTTTGCTACCATTTAAACGCTGAATTAAGTTAACATACCTTGCTAATTCAGGCGGCAAATCTGTTTTATCCCATAAACGTGCAATCCCCTCTTTATATTCCCCTGTTTTTTCCGCTTGTGCTCCCGTTAATTGATAACGCCCTGTACCTGCGTGGGTATCTAAATAATAAAAGCCTTTATCTTTTTGTTGTAAACTTTCAATAATCAACATTAAAACAAAATGTTTTAGTACATCAGCGTGATTGCCTGCATGAAAACTATGACGATAACTTAGCATAATCCCCCTTTAATCAGTAAAAATTTTAGCAAAGTGTACCGCACTTTGCGAGAAATAAGAATAGATGGGGAGGGGCTATTTTTATTTAAAGATGTATTATTTTATTTTACAAAATACGAAGGGCTTATCCCCTCTCAGGAAATAACAACATTATTACGCTAAATGATCCGCCAAAAACAATGGGCCTAAGGTTTTTTGTGGTAATGCAAATTCACTTGGGTAACTCACATGGACTAAATATAACCCAGCGGCTTTTGCTGTTGGTGCCGCTAAAGTGCGGTCTTTTTTCGCCAAAATTTCCCCAATCCATTCCACAGGGCGATAACCACTGCCCACTTCCAGCAAACTTCCTACGATATTACGCACCATATGATGTACAAACGCATTAGCTTTAATATCCACAATAATATAATGCCCTTGCCGAATGACTTGAAGATGATGCACATTACGCCATGGTGTTTTAGACTGACATTGTGCGGCACGAAAAGTAGAAAAATCCTGTTCCCCTAATAAAAATTGTCCAGCCTGGTGCATTTTCTGATGATCCAGAGGAAGATGATAATGGCTCACCCCTTGCGGTAAAATTGCCGAACGTAACCTATGATTATAAATCACATAACGATAACGGCGTGCAGTGGCACTAAAGCGAGCATGAAAATCCTCACTGACCGTTTTACTCCAAACGACCGCAATATCATCAGGTAAATGCGCATTAACCCCAAAACACCAAGCCTTCTCAGGGCGATTAGCTGAGGTTTCAAAATGTACCACCTGCCCCGTAGCATGCACTCCCGAATCTGTTCTCCCTGCACAAAAAACCTGAATATCTTCATTTGCCACAAAAGACAAGGCTTGCTCCAATCGTGCTTGTACAGAATCCACATTCTGTTGACGTTGCCAGCCAAAATATTGTTGTCCGCTATACTCAATACCTAGGGCAATTTTTGTGGTCATCATTTACTCTTTCAATATTAATATGCTAATAAAAAAACACCAATCACAAGGATTGGTGTAGGAGGTTTATTTAGATAAAATCTTATACACGTTTGAAGTCAATATGCACTAATTTTGGTTTGAATGGGTGACGTTGCATTGCTTGAACTTTAACAGCAACATCTTTTCCATCGATCACTAAAGTAATCACTTCAGAATAGAAAGAATCATGAACTTGTGCATTATTTAAATCATCGTGATTTAAAATAATAGATACTGGTGCTTCACTACCACCATACACGATAGCAGGAATTTGACCATTATGACGCAGGCGGCGGCTCGCACCCTTACCTTGCGCAGAACGAACTTCAGCGTTAAATTTAAATGACATGTTAATTTTCTCTTAACTATTGAGCATAAGCTCTTTTTCATAAAAAACCGCAGGCGACCCAGCGATTTCCCCTAAATACTCTCAATTCATATTGATTGAGGGCGTGGATTATACGCAATATACATAGAAAAATCAATGCAAAATGGCTTATGCTCAGCATAAAATCAACGCAGTTTTTGTGAACTGATGCAAATATTTTTAATATTGTACAAGACAAAAACAGGATTTCTCTATATGATTAATAAACAATACAAACAATCCCATTTAACAATCATTAAGGAGTGAATTTATGCAAAGCTGGACATCAGAAATGTGGCAAAGCGCACTAATTGGTTTCGTTATTGGTGCAATTCTTGGTTATATTATCCTACGTTTTACTAAAGGTTCTGTGAAAAAACAGGTACAAACAGAAACCGAATTAAAACAATTAAAAAACCAAGTTGCTACCCAACAGCAAGAATTAGAAAAACATTTTGCTGAAAGTGCGGAGTTATTAAAAATGCTGGCTCAAGACTATCAAAAGCTATACCAACATTTTGCGACAACTTCCGCAACCTTACTTCCTGAAACAGAAAATAAAGCCTTATTTACCCCAACACTACTTCCTGATAATAATCCAACTACTGAGCTAGACGCTATTAAAACAGAAGAATCTATTGAGGCAAAAAACAATGATAATCCACCTAAAGATTATTCAGACAAGGCTTCGGGGATTTTTAAAGCGGAGAAGTGATTAAAAGTTTTAGCCGTTTCAATTTAAAATAAGACAAAGTGGCATACCGAAAGCAGTACACATAGTAAAGCTAGGCGTGCCAAAATTGTGTTTTAAAGTGAAACGACTATATTTATCTACTCCACCATAAAACAGGCAATTTTACTGCCGTCAGCGGCTGTGCGTAACGGTGGTTGCTGTTGTTTACAATAGTCATTGGCTAAATGACAACGTGCGTGGAAGGCACAGCCTTGGGGTGGGTTGAGTGGGCTTGGTAATTCGCCAGTGAGTTTAATGCGTTCACGCCGTAAATGTGGCGAGAGTCTTGGGGTGGCGGATAATAAGGCTTGGGTATAGGGGTGGCGTGGCTGGCTAAAGATTTGTTGTACGCTGCCTTGTTCAACACAACGCCCTAAATACATAACCATTACCTCATCGGCAATATGTTCTACCACAGAAAGATCGTGGGAAATGAAAACATAAGAAAGTCCTAATTCCGCCTGTAAATCCATCATAAGATTAAGCACTTGCGCTCTCACTGACACATCTAAAGCGGATACGGGTTCGTCCGCTACGACAATATCAGGTTTGAGCATTAAGCCTCTTGCTATGGCAATACGTTGCCGTTGTCCACCTGAAAACATATGGGGATAACGATGATAAAACTCAGCCTTTAAACCCACTTTTTCCATCATAGCTAACACTTGTTGCTTACGTTGTTGGGCGGAAAGATTGGTGTTAATAATTAAAGGTTCTTCCAGAATTGTGCCTATTTTTTTGCGTGGGTTGAGTGAGGCATAAGGGTTTTGAAAAATAATTTGGATTTTTTGACGGCGTAATTTTTGCGTGGCTTTGTCGTTTACCAAAAAATTTTGTCCATTGTAGTAAAGTTCACCATCGGTAGGTGTTTCGATCATTGTTAATAATCGCCCTAATGTGGATTTACCACAGCCTGATTCGCCCACTACCGCTAAGGTTTTGCCTTTTTCTAAGCGAAAAGAAACCCCATCTAGGGCTTTAACCTGTTTTTCTTTTGCTAAAAATCCAGTTTTAACAGGGTAATATTTTTTCAAGTTATTGGCATCAAGTAAGGGGGCTTGTGAATTAAGCATTGCTTGGTACTCCTTGATCATTTAATGGGGTATGGCATTTCACACGGCGTTCGCCAATCTGTTGTAAGTGCGGTTCAATTTGGCGACATTTTTCTGTGGCATAAGGGCAACGAGGATTTAATAAACAACCTTGTGGGCGATCATATTTACCCGGCACAACGCCTGATAAGGACTGTAATCGTGATTTTCCTTCGGCAAACTCAGGCAAGGCTTGTAATAAGGCTTGAGTATAAGGATGACGAGGCAAGGTAAAAATTTCTTCGGCTTTTCCTTCTTCAACGATTTGTCCTGCATACATTACCATAATGCGTTGTGCCGCTTCGGCAACAAGGGCTAAATCGTGGGTAATGAGAATAAGCGCCATTTTTTCTTTTTGTTGTAACTTTAACAATAAATCCATAATTTGCGCTTGAATAGTAACATCAAGGGCTGTCGTGGGTTCATCGGCAATCAATAATTTCGGTTTACAAGCAATCGCCATGGCAATCATTACCCGTTGGCTCATTCCGCCTGAAAGCTGGTGCGGGTAAACATTTAAGCGAGATTCTGGATCAGGAATACCTACAATCTCCAACAATTCTAATGCACGCATTTTGCGTTGTTTACGACTACCGCCTTGGTGGACTTTGAGGGCTTCCATAATTTGAAAACCAACGGTATAGCAAGGGTTTAAACTGGTCATAGGATCTTGGAAGATCATGGCAATTTCCGAGCCGATTAACTTGCGCCTTTTGTTTTTATCAATGGCGAGTAAATCATTTTGTAAAAAATACAGAGCCTGTGCATTAACACGCCCGGGGGCATCAATCAGCCCCATAATCGCAAGCGAGCTAACCGATTTTCCTGACCCCGATTCGCCCACAATACCTAAAACTTCTCCTTCTTTTACTTGGTAGCTAATACGATCGACTGCTTTAAAAGGTGTTTTTTCATCGCCAAAATGTACGGATAATTGTTGAACATCTAATAATGCCATTTGTTTCTCCTTACTGCTTTAATTTTGGATCAAGGGCATCACGCAGACCATCACCCATAAGATTAAAGGCTAGCACTAAGGATAGAATGGCTAAGCCTGGAATCGTGACTAACCAATTTGCTGATTGCATAAAACCTCGAGATTCTGCCAACATTGTGCCTAATTCTGGTGTAGGTGGTTGAGCCCCAATACCGAGAAAGCCTAAGGCGGCAAGCTCTAAAATGGCGTTAGAAATCCCCATAGTCATTTGCACAATTAAAGGGGCAAGGCAATTAGGTAAAATCACAATAAACATTAAGCGAAAAACATTTGCACCTGCCACACGAGATGCTACCACATAATCACGATTAATTTCACTTAACACCGAAGCTCGTGTTAAGCGGACGTAACTGGGAATAGACACAATGGCAATAGCGATGGCGGCATTGGTTAAGGAAGGGCCTAAAATGGTTACCACGCCAATGGTCAGCAATAAACTAGGAATGGCTAACATAATATCCACTAAGCGCATAATGAGGGTATCCAAAATTCCGCCATAATATCCTGCAAGCAAGCCTAATATAACGCCTCCGATACAAGATAAGGCAACAATAATCAAGCCAATAAATAAGGACAAACGTGCCCCATAAATAATTCGCGATAAAATATCGCGTCCAATATCATCGGTACCAAGGAAATAGGTGCTTACGCCGCCTTCAAACCAAGCAGGCGGTAATAATAAGTCCGCACGATGTTGTGCTATAGGGCTAAATGGCGCGATATAATCAGCAAAAATACAGACTATAGCCACAAAACTAATAAAAATAAGCCCAATAACCGCCCCTTTATTTTGGCAAAAATAAAACCAAAATTCTTGCCAAGGGGTTTTAGGGATAGGTTCAAGCAAGGTTTGCTTTTCTATGTTTGTTGACATCGACACTCCAAGGATTATTTATGATGAATACGTGGATTAATCACACCATAAATAATATCTACAGTTAAATTAACCAAAATAATAATGGTAGCAATAATCAGCACAGAGCCTTGTAAAACAGGATAATCTCTCGCATTAATGGCATCAATAATCCATTTACCAATACCCGGCCAAGAAAAAATATTTTCAGTGAGTACCGCACCTGATAAAAGCTGTCCCACAATTAAACCGACAACTGTTACTACGGGGATTAAAGCATTGCGTAAAGCGTGAACAATCACAATTCTCGTTACACTAAGTCCTTTGGCTTTGGCGGTACGAATATAATCCTCGCCAAGCACTTCTAGCATTGAGGATCTTGTCATTCTTGTTACCACCGCAAGGGGAATGGTGCCTAAGACAATAGCGGGTAAAATCAAGGATTTTACTGCCGCCACAAAAGCACCCGGTTCATCGGAATGCCAAGTATCCCAAAGCATAAATCCTGTCTTCGCATCAATCCAATATTCAGCGGGTAAGCGTCCCC
This sequence comes from Volucribacter psittacicida, assembly GCF_004339025.1. Taxonomy (GTDB): domain Bacteria; phylum Pseudomonadota; class Gammaproteobacteria; order Enterobacterales; family Pasteurellaceae; genus Volucribacter; species Volucribacter psittacicida. The sequence goes on along the minus strand of NZ_SMFT01000007.1, from coordinate 11,710 downwards.
CCACAGGTAACCCCAAAGGCGTGGAAAAATACAAAATTAAGATTAAACCCCACCAAAAAATCGGCATAGAATAGCCTGTTAAAGAAAGCGAAGTAACTAAATGAGAAATCCAGCTATCTTTTTTAACCGCAGCAATCACGCCTAATATCACTCCAAGAATTAATGACCATAATAAGGCAAAAAACGCCAATTCTACGGTGGCAGGGAATAAGGTGAAAAACTCTTTTAGCACAGGTTCATTATTGCGAAAAGATTGCCCAAAATCCCCTTGTAGCACATTGCCCACATAGCTAAGATATTGTTGATACAAAGGTTTATCTAAACCTAATTGTTGGATCATTTGTGCGTGTACTTCTGGACTTACCCCACGTTCTCCCATACGAATCTCAATAGGATCGCCAGGAATTAAATGCACCAAGGCAAAAGTGATCAAGGTTATCGCCAAAAAGGTGGGAATAACCATGAATATTCGCTTAAAAATAAAGAAAAACATAAGTCTAGTTTACCCTTAGTCCGCTAAGTCCACGCCATAGAAAGGGTGCAAACCAAAGGGATTTAATTGATAATTTAATACTTTTTTGGAAACAGGTTCATAAATCGTAGAATGCGCAATGGTAATCCAAGGTGCTTGTTCTTTGAAAATGACCTGTGCCTGTTCATATAATTTTGCACGTTCCGCTTGATCGCTAATTTGAGCAGCTTTTACCACTAATTTATCAAAGGGCTGATAACAGAATTTTGCATAGTTCGAGCCTTGTTGAACAGAAGCACAACTTAACAAAATATTTAAGAAATTATCAGGATCACCATTGTCACCAATCCAGCCCATCATACCGACAGAATGTTCGCCATCACGCATACGTTTTAAATATTCGCCCCATTCATAACTGACAATTTTGGTTTTCACACCAATTTGCTCCCAATCATTTTGGATTAATTCTGCCATACGGCGAGCATTAGGGTTGTAAGGGCGAGAAACAGGCATTGCCCAAAGTTCAGTTTCAAATCCCTCGGCAAATCCTGCTTCTTGTAATAATTGTTTGGCTTTTTCTGGATTATATTCATAATCCACCACATCGTCGTTATAGCTCCAAATAGTTGGTGGCATTGGATTTTTAGCGATTTGTGCCGTATTTTGATAAACCGAAGTAATAATTGCTTGTTTATTTACCGCATAATTTAAGGCTTGGCGTACTTTAAGGTTATCAAAAGGCGGTTTTTGCACATTAAAATTCACATAACCAATATTTAAACCTGCTTGGCTTAATAAAGTGATTTTTTCATTGGCACGAATTTTGTCTAAATCCATCGGATTTGGCGACACCATAACATGGCATTCGCCACGTTCTAATTTGGCATAACGCACTGAAGGATCAGGCGTAATACTAAATACAAGGCGATCTACAGGCGTTCTACCTTGCCAATATTGCTCAAAGGCTTTAAAACGAATAAGGGAATCTTTTTGATAATTAACAAATTCAAAAGGGCCTGTTCCAATGGGAAAATTATCCACTTTTTCTTTTGTGCCTGCTTGTGCCATTTTATCGGCATATTCCGCCGATAAAATAGAAGCAAAATCCATAGCTAAATTAGATAAAAAAACCGCATTAGGCACTTTTAACTGAAATTGCACCCGATAATCGTCCAGTTTTTCAACCTTATCAATAATATTTTGCATATCCATACCCACAAAATATTGATAAGACCCGCCTGAAACTTGATGATAAGGGTGATTTGGATCAAGCTGACGATAAAAAGAAAATAACACATCATCGGCATTAAAATTACGGCTTGGACGAAAATCTTTATTACTATGGAATTTTACCCCTTGGCGTAAATAAAAAGTATAGGTTTTGCCGTCCTCCGACACTTCCCAACGTTCAGCCAAAGAGGGAACTAGCTCCGTTGAGCCCTGTTTAAAATCCACTAAACGATTAAACACTTGTTGCCCTGAGGCATCAATACTTACCATATCGCTTGCGAGTTGTGGATTAAAATAAGAAGGCGAGGCTTCTGTACAATAAACAAGGGTTTTAGGGGCAGCTAATGCCCCTGCTGAACAGCATAATGCCAATAAAGAAAAAGAATATTTATAGACCCACATAATTAAAGACCTCTACATTATTTGGTTAAACAAAACATTAAGTGCAAAGTTACCTTAGTTTTACAAGATATTTAAACGAAAACAATCACTTCAAAAATAACAAGAGTAAAAACGCACAAAAATTAAATTTTATTTAACCAAAAATCATTATTTTAAAAATTTTCAAAAAAATAACCGCACTTTATCTTTAGCGAATAATCATATCATCACGATGAATTGCCACAGGTCCATACTCATAACCTAAAATTTGTTCAATTTGTTGCGATTTTTTACCCTTAATTAATGACAACGCATCGCTATTATAACGACACATTCCCAATGCAATATCCTTGCCCGTTTGAGTACGAATACGCAATACTTCACCCCGTGAAAAATTCCCCTCTACCTGCACAATCCCAGCGGGCAATAACGATTTTCCTTGAGATAAAATTGCCTGTTCAGCCCCCTGATCCACCACAATAACCCCAGCAGAAGGCGCGGCAAATAGCCATTGTTTACGGCTTTCCAAGGGATCAGTTTGTGCCATAAATTTTGTGCCATGGGCAATATTCTGGGCAAGTTCAACAATGACATTCGGTTTATTGCCTTGCACAATAATGGTTTCAATCCCAGAGCGTGTTGCCACATCGGCGGCATTCACTTTGGTACTCATTCCCCCAGTACCTAAGGTGGTGCCACTCCCCCCCGCAATCGCACGAATATGCGCATCAATTTTTTCCACTTGTGAAATCAAAGTAGCATTGGCACTTTTACGCGGATCTTCATTAAATAAGCCCTGTTGATCTGTTAATAAATATAACTGATCTGCTTGCACCAAAATTGCCACCAATGCCGATAAATTATCATTATCGCCCACCTTAATCTCGCTGGTAGCAACCGCATCATTTTCATTAATCACAGGAATAATATGATTATCTAATAAAGCGTGCAAAGTATCTCTCGCATTTAAAAAACGCTCACGATCTTCAATATCCGCCCTAGTCAACAATAATTGCCCAATATGAATACCATAAATGGCAAATAATTTTTCCCAAGCCTGAATAAGCTGGCTTTGCCCCACCGCAGCTAATAATTGTTTTGAAGCGATAGTTGGTGGCAAATCAGGCTGCCCAAGATAATCACGCCCTGCGGCGATAGCACCTGAAGTAACAATAACAATACGCATACCTTGCTGGTGCAACTGGGCAAATTGACGGACAAAATCAAGCATTTGAGGTAAATTCAAATGCGTTGAACCTTGGGTTAAGGTGCTTGTACCAAATTTCACCACAATGGTTTTTTGGATTGAATGAGTTGACATAAAAATTATCCTTATCCAGTAAAAGGACAAAATCAAATAAAAATGAAAGATAAATTAGCATAAAAAAATAAAAAATTTAACCGCACTTTTATGCTTTAGTGTTTTTTCTTGTGAAAGTCGCTATAATTTTGACTTTTAAATGATTATAGTCGCGACAATTTAAAATAAGATAAGGCGACGACTCTAATATCACAAACAAGGATAGGATTATGACCCTAAGTATGATTGTAGCAATGACCCAAAATCGAGTTATCGGCAAAGATAATCAAATGCCTTGGCATTTACCTGCGGATCTTGCTTGGTTTAAACAACATACCCTTGGCAAGCCAGTGATTATGGGACGCAAAACCTTTGAATCCATTGGGCGAGCCTTACCCAAACGCCCAAATATCATATTATCTCGCTCAGCCTTTCATCATCAAGATATACAAGTGGTGCAGGATATGGAAACCGCTCTCGCTTTAAGCAAAGATTACCCTGAAGCTATGTTAATCGGCGGTGGGCAATTATTTGAACAATATATAGATAAGGTTGATCGTCTTTATCTCACAATAATACAAACCGAGTTAGCAGGCGATACCTTCTTCCCTGAACTTGATTGGACGCAATGGCATATTCAATCAGAACTATATCGCCCAGCAGATGAGCAAAATGCTTATGATTTACGCTTTTTTGTGCTTGAGCGTTGTGGGTAGGGATTGTACGAAAATAATCCAAAACCCACCGCACTTTTAGATATAAATCTTACAGTTATATCCCATTCGCTTTGATTGCATTCCCCACTATGGTATATAATCACTTCCACTTATTTCATTGTTAATTAAAGGTATGAATTATGCAAAATCCAAAAGATGATGTTCTTTATGCACCTGTGGAATGGGTGGATCATAGCGAGGGCTATACGGATATTCGTTATCATAAATCTAGCGATGGGATTGCTAAGATTACGATTAATCGCCCTGAGGTGCGTAATGCGTTTCGTCCGCAAACAGTAAAAGAGATGATCCAAGCCTTTTCTGATGCTCGTTTTGATGAAAAAATTGGTGTGATTGTTTTAACTGGTGAGGGGGAGAAAGCCTTTTGTTCTGGTGGCGATCAGAAAGTGCGTGGCGATTATGGTGGCTATAAAGATGAGGCTGGGGTACATCATTTAAATGTATTAGATTTTCAACGTGATATTCGTACTTGTCCTAAACCTGTGGTGGCGATGGTGGCTGGTTATGCGATTGGTGGTGGGCATGTGTTACATATGTTATGTGATATTACCATTTCCGCCGATAATGCCATTTATGGACAGACAGGCCCGAAAGTCGGATCCTTTGACGGCGGTTGGGGGGCTTCTTATATGGCTCGCTTAGTGGGGCAGAAGAAAGCCCGTGAGATTTGGTTCTTGTGCCGTCAATATAATGCTCAAGAGGCATTAGAGATGGGGTTAGTGAATACTGTTGTGCCTTATGCCGAGTTAGAACGTGAGACGGTACGTTGGTGTCGTGAGATGTTGCGTAATAGTCCAATTGCGTTACGTTGTTTAAAAGCGGCGTTAAATGCGGACTGCGATGGGCAAGCGGGGTTACAGGAGTTAGCAGGTAATGCGACGATGTTATTCTATATGACAGAAGAAGGGCAAGAAGGTCGTAATGCCTTTAATGAGAAGCGCACCCCTGATTTTAGTAAGTTTAAGCGTAATCCTTAATATAGTCGTTCCACTTTAAATTAAAACGACTATAAGATTAAAAAGTGCGGTAATTTTTACCGCACTTTTTTTACGATTAAACAATGCTAAATAAAAAAATAGCCGATAAGAATATCGGCTATTGATTTAGATTGACGAATTAAGAAATCGTAATACCTTCTTGGATATAGATGGTTTGTGTACCATATATTAAACTTGAGCTGGTATAGACATTATAAGTATAACCATCTACGGTGGTAGTACCACTGTTTGTCCAGCTAATAAGACCTGAGAAATCTACGGTTGTTGTAGAATCTCCTCGAACATACATACTTTCTCCATCAGTGGATGAGCTGTAAGTCGCTGCGGTTACCGTTAATGTACTGTTTGAACCAAGATCTAAAATATCAATGCTAGATAAGTTGCTCATTGATAATGTTGATCCTGAAGTGGTAATTACCGTATCCGTTACGCCAGAAGTACCATTAATTGTACCACCAGTAATGCTATTAATTGTAACAGTGGTGTTGCTACCTGTTAGGTTGATCGTACCGCCTGATAAGCTCGTGATAGCTAAAACATCATCTGCACCAATGCTGACTGTTCCTGATGACATTGTACCTATGGTAATGGTATCTACAGCACTATCATCATCTGAGGCATTAATCGTTGCCCCTGATACGGTACTAATGGTAATGGTGTCAGCACCTGTACCTGCATTAATTGTACCGCCACTTGCAGTGGTAATTGTGATGGTGTCGTCACCCGCACCTGCGTTAATGGTTCCACCGCTTACTGTGCCAATAGTAATAATGTCGTTACCAGAGCCTGCATTGATGGTTCCGCTACTCATAGTGCCAGTAATGGTTAATTCATCATTACCATCGCCAAGATTAATGGTTGGCGAGCCTAATAAGCCATTATTGGTGACATTGCCACCGATGGTAATAATATCATTACCTGATCCCATTTCTACAGTAACTGGCCCATAAACATTACCTGTTACACTTAAGGTGTCATCGTCATCACCGAGATCAACGGTTCTTGATAAACCACTATAGAGGTTTCCGCCAATGGTTAAGCTATCTTCACCTGCCCCCATTGAAATATTTGTTCTAAATACATCTTGAGTAACAATGATTTGATCGTCGCCCTCACCAGTAGTTACCGTAGAAGCTGAAAGATGACGACCAACACGAAGAATATCATCTCCATCTCCTAATGTTAAGGTTGAATCTTCAATATCCTGACCAACGATAATCGTATCATCTCCTGTACCTGCAGTTAATGTTGAGCTATCCAAATTAACACCGATATTCACAGTATCATCACCAGCCCCCATTGAGATGGTTGTACTATCTTCAACGGAGCCTCCAATGGTTAGAGTATCGTTACCATTGCCCATATCAATGCTAGAAGCTGCCGCAGTAAGTGCATTCACATCTTCTAAAGACGTTGGTTTTCTAACATCGCCACCAATCACGATCACATCGTCATTAGCCCCTGTTGAAATTGTGGTTGAACGAGCATCTCCTGTAATAGTAATGTTATCTTGACCATAACCTGCCACAATGGTTGCCCCATCTGTGTAGCCATAAATAGTCGCATTATTCACATCCTCTTCGGAGTCAATATTGTCATCATTACCTAGGCTTAAACCGCTACCATCTTGATACTCTGCTAAGTATTCCTCAGGCATATTGCTGCCATTTTCAGTACCACTACCCAGATCTAAATAGCCTGAGAAGGAAATATTGTTATAGGTATCCGCATCGCCTTGGATAAAGGTATCACTACCTGAGCCTAAGTAAATTTGCCCTGCATTAGTAATACCACTTTTCGCAATAATTACCGTATCATCTCCTGATTCACCAAAGACAAAGGAATCAGCATACATTGCACGCATAGCGGTATTTTCTACATCAAGTTCATAGGTATCATTACCCTCGCCTAAATATACTCTAGTCCAAGTATATTGGTTACCACGCACTTTCAATACATCATCACCTGCGGCTAAGTCGATTGTTGTTAAACTCTCTGAGCCATCAGCTTTAGCTGCATCTGGGCCATTTTCATTTAATACCGATAATCTTCCTGCAATATTACCGTAGGTACTGGTTGCTGTACCATTCTGATAATACCCCACATATACCGTATCATCATAGTTAGTGGTAACAAGTGGATCATAAGGCGATGACTCATAACTGACGACATAAGCATTACCACCTGCAGCCGAGCTTTTACTGGTTGAATAAGATGCAGATATTGCATACTTCAAGGTTAAATCACCATCTAATGAACTTAATGAAATAGCATTACCATCATAAATAACCCCTGTTGCCGATGCGCCAGAATTATTTGTGGTTGTGGTTTCAGCCTCAGCATTACCCCCTGATACAGCGGTAATAGTTGCCACTACCATTTCAGCCCCTTCAGAATAGAAGGCTTCTTCATTTTGTTCTAGTGTTGGATCCAATAAGATCGAAACACTGGTTTCGCCCGCTGGGATCACGACAGTAATCGTATTGCTTTCGCTATCATAGGTTACAGTGCCTTTTTCACTATATAAGCTCACTGAACCATCATATTGAGAACCTGATACCGTAGAATAGTCATCCGCATTGGTATAAGAACCTAAATTAATAGTGACCTCAATATCTTCATCAGAGGCTTCCGTTAAACTTACAGTATAAACTAAACCCGTTGATGAATCGCTATCTTCCATTGTTGCTGGTACTTCTGTGGTTTCTCCATCAACTGTGGCATAAGCTGTCATCGCATTACCTCTTGTATCTGTTGATGTTGTGGCAACACTGATACTCACAATAATAGGTATATCTGTTGTATCACTATCTGTGGCAGTTTCGCCTGCTGTATTTTCAACAGAAGCCGTTATGGTATAAGAGGTTGTATTAGAGTAATTACTAATTGCATTACTTGTTACTGTTGCTGTCCAAGAACCATCTTCCTCAACCAATGCCGTTGTTGTATAAAGTACGCTGTCTCCATCACTGATCGTGATTGTCACAGTTTGTCCTGCTTCAACATTTTCAGTTACCCCCGCAATACTATAACCCGAGCTATTTAATGCTTCAGTAATAGTTGCATAGTCATCACTATCAATATAGTTACCACTTTCATCAACGCTTTCTGAACTACCAGCAATCGTTGTGATGTCGATGGTTGGGGTTCCCATAGATAACACATTATCTTCGGTATTTTCATCGGTTGCAGTAATAGTGTTACCGTTGTTATCGGTAGTCTCCGCAGTAATGGTTAAGGTACCATCCGTTAAGCTGCTAACATCAATATCATCTAGGCTGTAAGTACCATCTTCATTGACTGTTGTGGTCGCAGTAACCGTATTCTTATCACTGTCTGTAATAGTCACTGTCACTACGGTGTCTGCTGAAACATCATCTGTTTCGCCTGTCACACTTACAGTACCATTTTCATTATTTACCGTACCATCTACGCTAATGCTACTTTCTACTGCGTCTAACACTTGGCTATCATCAGTTTCACTGATGGTATTGCCGTTATTATCGGTGGTTTCCACTTTAATGGTTAACTCGCCATCCGTTAAGCTGCTGACATCAATATCATCTAGGCTGTAAGTACCGTCTTCATTGACTGTTGTGGTCGCTGTTACAGTACCGCCATCTTTATCCGTGATCGTGATTGTCACGGTTTCACCTTTTTCCACATCGGTGGTGCTACCGCTTACATCAACTGTTGCATTGTCATTATCTACGCTACTTTCAACCGTGATACTGCTTTCTACCGCATCTAACACTTCGCTGTCATCAGTTTCACTGATGGTATTGCCATTATTATCGGTCGTTTCCACTTTAATGGTTAACTCGCCATCCGTTAAGCTGCTAACATCAATATCATCTAAGCTATAAGTACCATCTTCATTGACTGTTGTAGTCGCTGTTACAGTATCGCCATCTTTATCAGTGATCGTGATTGTTACGGTTTCACCTTTCTCCACATCGGTGGTGCTACCGCTTACATCAACTGTTGCATTGTCATTATCTACGCTAACCTCAACACTGATATTGCTTTCTGTTAGCTCTAACACATTATCCGCAGTATTTTCATCGGTTGCAGTAATAGTGTTGCCGTTGTTATCTGTGGTCTCCGCAGTAATGGTTAAAGTACCATCCGTTAAGCTGCTAACATCGATATCTTCTAGGCTATAAGTACCATCTTCGTTAACCGTAGTGGTCGCAGTAACCGTATTCTTATCACTGTCTGTAATAGTCACTGTCACTACGGTGTCTGCTGAAACATCATCTGTTTCGCCTGTCACACTTACGGTGCCGTTTTCATTATTTACTGTACCATCAACACTAATGCGACTTTCTACTGCGTCTAACACTTGGCTATCATCAGTTTCACTAATGGTATTACCGTTATTATCGGTGGTTTCCACTTTAATGGTTAACTCACCATCCGTTAAGCTGCTAACATCAATATCATCTAGGTTATAAGTACCGTCTTCATTGACTGTTGTGGTCGCTGTTACAGTATCGCCATCTTTATCCGTGATGGTCACTGTCACGGTTTCACCTTTCTCCACATCAGTGGTGCTACCGTTTACATCTACTGTTGCATTGTCATTATCTACGCTAACCTCAACACTGATATTGCTTTCTGTTAGGTCTAACACATTATCCGCAGTATTTTCATCGGTTGCAGTAATAGTGTTGCCGTTGTTATCTGTGGTCTCCGCAGTAATGGTTAAAGTACCATCCGTTAAGCTGCTAACATCGATATCTTCTAGGCTATAAGTACCATCTTCGTTAACCGTAGTGGTCGCAGTAACCGTATTCTTATCACTGTCTGTAATAGTCACTGTCACTACGGTGTCTGCTGAAACATCATCTGTTTCGCCTGTCACACTTACGGTGCCGTTTTCATTATTTACTGTACCATCAACACTAATGCGACTTTCTACTGCGTCTAACACTTGGCTATCATCAGTTTCACTAATGGTATTACCGTTATTATCGGTGGTTTCCACTTTAATGGTTAACTCACCATCCGTTAAGCTGCTAACATCAACATCTTCTAAGCTATAAGTACCATCTTCGTTAACTGTAGTGGTCGCAGTAACCGTATTCTTATCACTGTCTGTAATCGTCACTGTCACTACGGTGTCTGCTGAAACATCATCTGTTTCGCCTGCCACACTTACAGTACCGTTTTCATTATTTACCGTACCATCAACGCTAATGCGACTTTCTACCGCGTCTAATACTTGGCTATCATCAGTTTCACTAATGGTATTACCGTTATTATCGGTCGTTTCCACTTTAATGGTTAACTCGCCATCCGTTAAGCTGCTAACATCAATATCATCTAGGCTGTAAGTACCGTCATCGCCCACAGTCGTTGTAGCTGTTACTGTATTACCATCTTTATCCGTAATGGTCACTGTCACAGTTTCACCAGTTGCCACATCGGTGGTGCTACCGTTTACATCAACTGTTGCATTGTCATTATCTACGCTAACCTCAACACTGATATTGCTTTCTGTTAGCTCTAACACATTATCCGCAGTATTTTCATCCGTTGCAGTAATAGTGTTACCGTTGTTATCGGTAGTCTCCGCAGTAATGGTTAAAGTACCATCTGTTAAGCTGCTAACATCAATATCCTCTAAGCTATAAGTGCCATCTTCGTTAACCGTAGTGGTCGCAGTAACCGTATTCTTATCACTGTCTGTAATCGTCACTGTCACTACGGTGTCTGCTGAAACATCATCTGTTTCGCCTGCCACACTTACAGTACCGTTTTCATTATTTACCGTACCATCAACGCTAATGCGACTTTCTACCGCATCTAATACTTGGCTATCATCAGTTTCACTAATGGTATTACCGTTATTATCGGTCGTTTCCACTTTAATGGTTAACTCGCCATCCGTTAAGCTGCTAACATCAATATCATCTAGGCTGTAAGTACCGTCATCGCCCACAGTCGTTGTAGCTGTTACTGTATTACCATCTTTATCCGTAATGGTCACTGTCACAGTTTCACCAGTTGCCACATCGGTGGTGCTACCGTTTACATCAACTGTTGCATTGTCATTATCTACGCTAACCTCAACACTGATATTGCTTTCTGTTAGCTCTAACACATTATCCGCAGTATTTTCATCGGTTGCAGTAATAGTGTTACCGTTGTTATCGGTAGTCTCCGCAGTAATGGTTAAAGTACCATCCGTTAAGCTGCTAACATCAACATCTTCTAAGCTATAAGTACCATCTTCGTTAACTGTAGTGGTCGCAGTAACCGTATTCTTATCACTGTCTGTAATAGTCACTGTCACTACGGTGTCTGCTGAAACATCATCTGTTTCACCTGTCACACTTACAGTACCGTTTTCATTATTTACCGTACCATCAACACTAATGCTGCTTTCTACCGCATCTAATACTTGGCTATCATCAGTTTCACTGATGGTATTGCCGTTATTATCGGTGGTTTCCACTTTAATGGTTAATTCGCCATCCGTTAAGCTGCTGACATCAATATCCTCTAGGCTGTAAGTACCATCTTCATTGACTGTTGTAGTCGCTGTTACAGTATCGCCATCTTTATCCGTGATCGTGATTGTTAC
>NZ_SMFT01000006.1 GCF_004339025.1 Volucribacter psittacicida | reverse complement strand
AGAACAACTTTCTATTCAGAAAGAAAAACGACGCTGATTTTTCATCTTATCAACTACAGCGTCGTTGTGTGGGGCGTATTATAGTGATTTCATTTCGCCTTGCAAGTGCTTTTTTGCAACTTTTTTGTATTTTTTGCTTAAATGAACATTTTTACGGCAAATTTAGTGAGCTTTTCTGCGTTCTGGCGAAAAAATAATAAATTTTGACCGCACTTTATCAACATCTCCAATCACGATAATTTATAAGTATTAGCCTCGCCATAATTCTGTGGCTAAACTTTTCGCACCTTTAAAATCAACTTTACCACTCGCTAATGTTGGAATTTCATCTACCATAAAAATTGCCGACGGTTGCATTAACGGTGGGAGGTTGGCATTTTTTAGTAAGTCTTGAATTTGAGTAACTTCAAGCTCCGATTTAACCAATAAAACCACTGCCTCTCCTTTTTTGTCATCAGGAACATTGGCAGCAACAAAGGTGGCTTGTTCGCCAAGAATAAGACCAATTTGTTCTTCTATGCTGCCAAGACTTATCATCTCGCCACCAATTTTGGCAAAGCGAGAATAGCGATCCACAATGGTGATAAAACCTTGTTCATCAAGATGCCCTTTATCGCCTGTTTTGTAATAGCGAACCCCTTCAATTTCTGTAATCACTTCCTTCGTTTTATCAGGATCATTTAAATAGCCTTTCATTACTTGTCCACCACCAATAATGATTAAGCCATCTTCACCAAGCGGTAATTCCGTTAAGGTTTGTGGATCAACTATTTTAATGATTGTTCCTGGTAATGGCATTCCCACCGAACCGACTTTATTAAACACCATTTCTTTTAAACTATCTGGATCTAAAATATTTGGCATATTCACTGAGGCAACTGGGGCGGTTTCCGTTGTACCATAGCCCTCATAAACCTCAAGCCCAAATTTCAGTTTAAAGCCCTCTTTCACATCGGCTTTTAATTTTTCAGCTCCTGCGACAACCATACGTATGGATTGGAACATCAATGGGTGCAATTTACGATTGCGAATATAAAGGCGGAAAAAGGTTGAAGTGCCAAATAAAATGGTTGCACTATGACGTGCTGCCATTTTTCCAACGGCGACACTGTCTGTCGGATCAGGAACACTTACCATTTTTATGCCCATACACAAAGGCAATAAGGTGGTTACCGTTAAACCAAATGAATGGAATACAGGTAATGAATTTAAAATCACATCACTTTGTTTAAAGTTTAATAATTCACTGATTTGTTTAATATTGGTCAATAAATTTTTATGACTAAGTTCAATGCCTTTAGGTTCGCCCTCACTACCGCTGCTAAATAAAATTACGGCGGTATCTTGCAATGGTGTATGTGCAAAAGTCAGCTTTAACCAACTCGCTGGCAATAAAAGTGCGGTCAATAATGACAATATTTTCTGTGATTTTTTCACTTGTTTTGATAGATCTTCTACTAACAGGGCTTTATCTGCTAATAAGGCTTGGTAATCAAAACCTTTATTTTGTAATTTAGCTAAAAATTTTTCAGAGGTAATAACATAGCGAATATTGGCTTTTTTCAATGCCGCAGTCATACTTTGTTCACTCAAGGTATAATTGAGATTTACAGGTACTTTGCCACTAATAAATAACGCCATATTCACAATCGCCGCAATAGAGGAACTCGGCAACAACACCCCAATATGTTTATCATCTTGCTGAAGCTGTTGAGTTAATAATTTTTTAAACACCAATACCGCCGTAATAAACTTCAAATTGGTTAAGTTCATTCCCATACTATCAACGCTACAGGTTTTAAATAAGCGTTTTTTGGCACTATCAATCCACTCATACATAAAAGGTTGTTGACGATCGATAAAGTTTTCCCAGCAAGAGAAAGACAACTCCACCACTTTTTGTTTCATTGCAGCACGATCAATAAATTGGCGAATAGGTTTACCAAAAGCCACCAAAATATCACGTTTCCCCCTTACTTTAGAAATCGCACGATAATGTTGCTCCGCTCGTGAAAAACTTGAACCCCACAATCCTCGTAGATAAAAGGGGACAATGCACACGTCTTCAAGATCTTTAATGGCTAATTCATAACCACGCTGAAATTCATTAATCTGTCCGTTATAACTAATATGCCCTTCTGGGAATAATGCCACCACTTCACCATTGGCAAGTAATTGGCGAATTTTTGTAATGGATTCTTTGCTTGAACCTGCACCAATCGGAATGACTTTAAAAATCTTAAATAACCAAGTGAGATACCATTTATTATAAATGCCACGATACATCACAAATTTAATTGCTCGTGGGCTTGCTGCTTGCAAAACAAGCCAGTCAATCCAGCTAATATGGTTACCTAGCAATAATACGCCACCACTTTGCGGAAGATTATTCAATCCCTCTACATTAAAGCGATAACCTGTTTTTAACACAGGTAATAACAATAAACGGGTAAACAAATGTGGTAATTGCAATACGGCATAAAATGAGCCGACTAAACATACCGCAGAAGCAAATAACAACAATCCTCGTGTTGAAACATTGGCAGAAACAAAGGCTATGCTCAATAATAAAAAGGCAACCATCGCAATATTTTGCATAAAATTGTTACCCGCCATAATCTTACCGCTACTCTTTTCAGGGGCAAAAAATTGAATGGTCGCATTTAATGGCACAATAAATAGCCCGCCAAAGAAACCAAACAAAAACGAACATAACGTCATTACCGCCAGACTTGATGAAGAAGCAATAAAGAAAATGGCAAAGAAAATCCCCAATGCCCCCACAGGTACAATCCCATGCTCAATATGTTTTTTTGACATCGCCCCTGCAAAGGCTGAACCGGCAATCAGCCCCAAACCACTTACCGCTAAAATTGCTTGAATCACAATGGCATTATCATCAGCAAAAATCGCTTTATAATGGGCTGGAAATGCCGCCACAATCACTTGCGACACGCCCCAAAATACACTTAACCCAATGATACTTAACCAAATATTATGATTATGGCGAACAATTTGCATATTTTGCTTTAAATATGACAACGTGAAATAACGCTTAATATCAAATTTCTCACTCGGCTCATCACTATGTTGAACTGCAAAAAACGGAATTTTAAAGGCAAAAAAGGCTTCTAACGCACTTAACAATACCAAACAGAAGCCAATCACATACATACTCGCCAAAATGGCATCTGGACGATCACCAACCACATAAAACCGTTCAAATACAAAAGAAAAAGCAAACGAACTGAATAAAATGGCAACAATAGTCAATGCCTGAATAACCCCATTGGCTCGCCCAAGGTTCTCGGTGCCCACAATGGACTTAATAATGCTATATTTAGCTGGCGAATAAATAGCACTCTGCGTCGCCAACACAAGTGTCAGAATAAAAGCTAGCTCAAATGCCCCAGCAACATAACAAAGAAATAAAGCACCACTTATCACCACTGCCGCCACACTGGCAAGGCGAATAACTTTAGTGTGAGAATATTTATCATTGATAAAACCTGATGGCGAAAACAGTAGAATAAAGGGCAATAAAATCATCGCATTAATCAATGCTGTCAACACCACTAAGGTGGTGCCATCAAAACTTTTCAATAATACATTTTGAATAGTAATTTTATGGGCTAAATCCACACTCGCATTCAAAAACGCAATCGCAAGATAGGGTAAAAATCCCTTTGTTTTCAATAAACTCACACTTCACCTCAAATTGTTATTATGGTTAATTGAATAGATAGGATAAGTAAATTGGTTAAAAAAGCAATCAATTAATTTTTCTATATGGAAAAATTAAATTTAAAATACACTTTTAAGATAACCTTGAGATAGATCAATAGTTATAACGAATTACACCTAAAGAGGTAGATAACTCAAAGGTTTATCTGTGGCTATTATGCTAGAATGTCGGCTCATCACAAACCTGTTAAACTTGTTGATATTCAAAGGATATTCAAATTATGTGGAAATGGCTACATCCTTATGCCAAAGCAGAAACTCAATATCATTTATGTGGTAAATTTATCCCTTTATTTGCCTTATTAACCATGCTCTTACTTGGTATTGGTTTAATTTGGGGATTAGCCTTTGCACCTGCGGATTATCAGCAAGGCAATAGTTTCCGCATTATGTATGTCCATGTGCCTACCGCCATTTGGTCAATGGGGGTTTATGGTTCAATGGCGGTAGCTGCACTGATTGCGTTAGTTTGGCAAATTAAGCAAGCCCATATTGTGATGATTGCGATGGCACCTATCGGGGCGGTTTTTACTTTTTTAGCTTTGGTAACGGGAGCTATTTGGGGCAAGCCTATGTGGGGAACTTGGTGGGTATGGGACGCACGCTTAACCTCTGAATTAATTTTATTTTTTCTTTATTTAGGTGTATTGGCACTTTATTCTGCGTTTCAAGATCGCAATGTGGGGGCAAAAGCAGCGAGTGTGCTAGCTTTAGTGGGGGTAATTAACTTGCCTATTATTCATTTTTCAGTGGAATGGTGGAATACGTTACACCAAGGGGCAAGCATTACTAAATTTGAAAAACCCTCCATTGCAACCCCAATGTTAATTCCGCTTATTTTGGCAATATTTGGCTTTTTAACTTTATTTATTTGGCTTATGTTAATACGTTATCGCAACGCATTATTACAAGAAGATGCTAAACGTTCGTGGGTAAAAAATTTAGCACAACAAGCTAACATCTAAGGCTGATTAAGGAGAAAGTATGTTTTTTTCTAGTTGGAGTGATTTTCTTAATATGGGGGGCTATGGCTTTTATGTTTGGCTTTCCTATGGCATTTGTTTTGTTTCAATTTTAATCTTATTTATCCAAAGTCTGGCGGGAAAACGCAAAGTCTTTGCCGAAATTCAGCGTCAACAGCAACGTGAACAACGTTTACAACAAGCCCAAGCTAGGGAGAATCAGCTATGACTCCAAGACGCAAATCAAGACTGGCTATTGTGATCTTCGTATTAGTGGGCATTGCGATCACCTTAGGTTTAATGCTTTATGCTTTACGACAAAATATTGATTTATTTTATACCCCAACAGAAGTGGTTTACGGCAAAAATAATGATGCTAGCACCAAACCCCAAGTAGGACAACGAATCCGTATTGGTGGTATGGTGGTAACGGGTTCGGTGCAACGTGATCCTAATAGTTTAAAAGTGCAATTTGATCTAAATGATATTGGCCCAGCCGTTACCATACAATATGAAGGAATTTTGCCTGATTTATTTCGTGAAGGGCAAGGGATAGTTGCCCAAGGATTACTTATTGAGCCAACAACCTTACAAGCAACGGAAGTGCTTGCTAAACATGATGAAAATTATGTGCCGCCCGAATTAGAAGAACAAATGCAAAAAGTACATCAACCTATGGGTATTTCTGATCTTACCCAAGAATCAGAACGTGATCGTATGATAAAACAACAAGAGGCAATACAATGATTGCCGAATTAGGAAATTATACCCTTGCTTTAAGTTTAGCCATTGCCATGATGTTGGCAATTTTCCCATTATGGGGAGCAGAGAAACAACATTCACAACTGATGTCATTGGCTCGCCCAATGACTTTTGGGCTTTTTATTAGCTTAACAGTATCTTTCTTATGCTTGTTTTATCTGTTTACGGTAAATGATTTTACCGTACAATATGTGGTCAACAATTCAAACAGTAAATTACCCCTGTATTATCGCCTTTCCGCCACTTGGGGATCACATGAAGGCTCATTATTATTATGGATCTGGTTATTAACCCTCTGGGGAGCAGCGGTAGCGATTTTTAGCCGTAAATTACCCCAAGAAGCCATTGCTCGTGTACTGGGTGTTATGGGGATTATTAGTGTAGGCTTTTTAGTCTTTGTTCTTTTTACTTCCAATCCTTTTACTCGTACTTTCCCTGACTTCCCTGTTGACGGTCGAGAACTCAATCCACTATTACAAGATATTGGCTTGATCTTCCACCCCCCTTTGCTTTATATGGGCTATGTGGGCTTTTCAGTGGCTTTTGCTTTTTCCATTGCCTCACTAATGAGTGGCAAATTAGATACCGCTTGGGCGAGATGGTCTAGACCTTGGACGATGGCAGCTTGGCTGTTTCTTACACTGGGTATTGTACTGGGATCTTGGTGGGCTTATTATGAACTCGGCTGGGGCGGTTGGTGGTTCTGGGATCCTGTGGAAAACGCCTCATTAATGCCTTGGTTAGCAGGAACAGCATTAATTCACTCCCTCGCTGTTACCGAAAAACGCGGTAGCTTTAAGGCTTGGACAGTGCTATTAGCCATTCTTGCATTTTCCCTTTGTTTATTAGGCACATTTTTAGTCCGTTCGGGCATTTTAGTTTCAGTACATGCCTTTGCTTCCGATCCCACAAGAGGCTTATATATTCTTGCTTACTTAATTGTCGTCATTGGCGGATCATTAGCCTTATACGCCTATAAAGGTAGCCAAATTCGCTCTATGGATAATGCTGAGCCTTATTCAAGAGAAAAAATGTTACTACTCAATAATATTTTATTAATGACCGCACTTTGTGTTGTGTTACTCGGCACATTATTACCGTTAGTCCATAAACAAATAGGTCTAGGCACAATTTCTATCGGCGCACCTTTTTTCGATCAGATGTTCCTGATATTAATGATCCCATTTGCTTTTTTATTAGGCATTGGGCCTTTAGTGAAATGGCGACGTGATCAGGTTTCAGCCATTGTTAAACCTGTGATAATTAGCCTAGTGATAATGTTAATTGCAGGCTTTGTACTCCCTTATTGGCTACAAGATCAAGTTAAAACCAGTGCGGTACTTGGCGTTATGATGGCGGTTTTCATTGTATTACTAAGCCTGTATGAATTGCACCAACGTGCCAGACACCGCACCACTTTTTTTTACGGCTTAACCAAATTATCTCGTTCCCATTGGGGAATGATCATCGCCCATCTTGGCGTAGCCATGACCGTTTGGGGAATTGCTTTTAGCCAAAATTACAGTGTAGAACGTGATGTGCGTATGCGAATTGGCGATACCGCTAACATTGCCGATTACCAATTCCAATTTAAAGGCATTCACGAAGCCAATGGCCCAAACTATGAAGGCGGAAAAGCAGAAGTAGCGATTTCACGCCAAGGTAAATATATCACCACCCTTTATGCGGAAAAACGCTTTTATACCGTCAGTAAAATGACTATGACTGAAGCCGCCATTGACTGGGGATTACGCCGAGATTTATATGTGGCATTAGGCGAAAGCCTTGGCGATGGTTCTTGGGCATTACGTTTATATTATAAACCCTTTGTGCGTTGGATTTGGTTTGGTGGCGTGAGTATGGCATTAGGTGGACTACTTTGCCTCTTTGATCGCCGTTATCGCTTAACCGCCTCGTCCAATAAAAAATAATAAGTGAAGCCAATTATGCAGAAAAAACTTTATATTCCATTAATCCTCTTTCTGGCATTAGCCCTAACCTTCTTCGTCCAACTTCAACGCAATGCGGGCGGAGAAGATATAAAAGCCCTTGAATCCGCCTTAATTGGTAAACCTGTACCAACACGCCCCTTACAGGATCTCTTTGCCCAACAACAATATGATCAACAATTATTTGCACAAGGTAAGCCCATTTTGCTCAATGTTTGGGCCACTTGGTGCCCAACCTGTTACGCTGAACATCAATACCTCAACCAACTAGCCAATGAGGGGATAACCATTATCGGTCTCAACTATAAAGACAATCCTAAGAAAGCCATTGATTGGCTAAAACAACTCAAAAATCCTTACCAAGCGGTATTGGTTGATGAAACAGGCTCTTTTGGCTTAGATTTAGGCGTTTATGGCGCCCCCGAAACCTTTATTATTGATGGTCAAGGCATTATTCGTTATCGTCATACAGGTGACATTAATGCACAAGTATGGCAACAAAAGCTCCAACCCATTTACCAACAATATGTTAGGGAACAAAAATAATGAAAAAACTGACCGCACTTTTTTGCTTACTGTTTAGCCTCTCCCTTTGGGCAAGCATTGATGTGCTTGAGTTTGACTCCGCCCAACAGCAACAAGACTATCATAGCCTAACTCAACAACTACGTTGCCCACAGTGTCAAAATAATAATATTGCCGACTCCAATGCCACCATCGCCGTAGATATGCGACATAAGGTACTCGAATTACTTAAACAAGGACAATCCAAACAAGAGGTCGTTGATTATATGGTGCAACGTTATGGTAATTTTGTCAGTTATGATCCGCCCATAACCTTTTCAACCATTATCCTATGGATCGCTCCTATCTTGTTGATTGCATTAGGGATACTACTGGTATTCAAAAAATCTCGTCATACCGCCAATCCCTCCTCAACAACTGAGCTGAATTTAGAACAGCAACAACGTTTAGCCAATATCCTAAAAAATGAGGAAAAACAATGAGCTTTTGGATTATCGCCTTAGTATTTACCCTTATCATTGCTGTTATCTGCTTTTACCCATTATTAAAAAGCAACACAACAAAAGAAAAAACACAAAAAGCACATCAACGTGATGCTCTCAATAAAGCCTTTTACTTAGATCGACTACAAGAGTTAGAACGAGAAGAAGCATTAGGTCTACACAATAGCAGCCAACAACTCAAACTCGAATTACAACAAGCGTTACTTGATGATATTCCAGCACAAAACACCAATTCAACATCATCAAAACATACAAAAATCAACAAGATTTGGTTTAGCTCCGCCTTGTTAGTTATCACTATCATCGCAAGCCTTGCTTATTTTCATGTAGGAGCTTGGCAAACTCAAAACCATTTCGCCCAAACAGAGCAAAAGTTGCCTTATTTTTATCAGCGTTTAAGCGAAGAACAGACAAATCCAATGAGCGACAGCGAATTGCAAGAATTTGCCACCGCACTACGCTTATATTTACACAATCATCCGCAAGACAGCAGCAAATGGTGGTTACTTGGACAACTTGCCATGAACCTCAATCAAGGGCAACTCGCTCACGACAGCTACGCAAAAGCCTATCAGCTAGCTCCTGATAATGAAGAATACAAACTCAGCTACGCACGTATTCTAATGTTTTCCGAAGATCCTTCGGATAAATTTAAAGGGGAAGAATTATTAAAAGCCTTAGTACGCGCTAACCACACCAATGTACAAGCCCTAAGCCTACTGGCATTCCACTATTTTGAACAAGAAGACTATAAAATGGCGATCGTCTCTTGGGCAACCATGTTAAAACTGCTCCCCGAAAACGATCCTCGTATCCCTTTATTAGAAAAAAGCATCCGCTCAGCCCGCGATGCTTTGGAGGAACAGGAAAAATAATCCCTAAATAACCATAATGATGATTAAATCATCACTTAAAAACAAATCAAAAGAAAAATATTGACCATCTCCGTTAGAAAGATTATTATGCACTCTCATTTCAGCGAGATAGTCAATATTGACTATAACCTCTTTATGCGGAGTGGTAGTTCAGCTGGTTAGAATACCTGCCTGTCACGCAGGGGGTCGCGGGTTCGAGTCCCGTCCATTCCGCCAATTTCATTATTAATCCACAATAAATCATTAATTAATCTTTATAGAAATTCGCACAAAGCACTTTTGCTACCGTATCAAGTCGCGTATCGGGTTGAATTGTTATCGTTCTCGATAGTTGGCGATGTTGACTTAATGCAATACCTTTTCCCCAAAAATCAGAGTAAACAATTTCGCCAGCTCTTGAATAAGTATTGGTTTGACAATTGATTTTTTTGTGGCTACGCACGGACTTAGCTATTTCCGTAGGATAATGTTTAAAGCCTTGTTGTCCTTGGCTTAAATTGGTTACCATATCAAAATTAATTACCGCAGGGGATTTGCTATCAATCCAAATAGAGGCACTATCAATGTAGTAACCTGGCTGATTAAGTACCTGCACAAAACCTGTTTCTACTTGTTGAGGTCTCGCTAAATCAACATTTTCACTGTGGCTACAAGCAACTAAGCTCAACATCATGACTGTAACAACATATTTTCTCATTTGTTCCCCCCTTTCTTTTGATTAAGGCTTAAATATGCGGTGCAATTTTTCTCCTTGTTATAGCAAAATTTTCCTCAATTTCACCGCACTTTGCTTAGGCATCATTAGCGGCCAAACATACCACCAAAACCACCGCCCATCATACCTTTCATACTACGCATCATTTTCGCCATACCCCCTTTACGCATTTTTTTCATCATACGTTGCATTTCATCAAATTGTTTAAGCATACGATTTAAATCCTGTACTTGCGTGCCTGATCCCATAGCAATACGGCGTTTACGTGATCCCTTAATAATTTCTGGACGACGACGTTCTTTTGGGGTCATAGAATTAATCATTGCTTCCATACGATTAAACATTTTATCATCAACCTGCCCCTTAATATGATCTGGCAAATTTTTGGCGCCCGGTAATTTTTCCAACATAGACATCATACCGCCCATTTTTTTCATTTCGATCAACTGGTCACGAAAATCCTCAAGCGTAAACTCATCGCCTTTCTTGAATTTTTGTGCCATTTTTTCCGCTTTTTCTTTATCTACGGAACGTTCTAAATCTTCAATCAAGGATAAAACATCGCCCATTCCCAAAATTCTTGAAGCAATACGATCAGGGTGGAATGGCTCAAGGGCATCAGTTTTCTCCCCTACCCCCAAAAATTTGATAGGCTTCCCAGTAATTTGACGAATAGACAAGGCGGCACCACCGCGAGCATCACCATCAACTTTGGTTAAAATAACCCCCGTTAATGGCAAGGCTTCATTAAAGGCTTTCGCCGTATTTGCCGCATCTTGCCCTGTCATGGCATCTACAGTAAACAAGGTTTCAATAGGATTTAATACCTGATGAACCTGTTTAATTTCCTCCATCATTTCGCTATCAACGTGCAAACGCCCTGCGGTATCCACAATTAACACATCATAAAATTTTAGCTTCGCGTGCTGTAATGCCGACTGTACAATTTGCACAGGCTGTTGTTGCACATCAGAAGGGAAAAAGTCCACATTTACCCCTTGAGCAAGGGTTTCTAATTGTTTAATCGCCGCTGGACGATAAACGTCAGCAGAAACCACCAAGACCTTTTTCTTATGGCGTTCACGCAAAAATTTCGCCAATTTGCCTACCGAAGTGGTTTTCCCCGCCCCTTGCAAACCCGCCATTAAAATTACCGCAGGCGGCTGGGTGGCTAAATTCAAACTCTCATTAGCTTCCCCCATTGCAGATTCAAGCTCAGCACGCACAATTTTTAGAAACTCTTGCCCCGGTGTTAAACTTTTATTTACTTCCTCCCCAATGGCACGTTCTTTCACCCGATTAATAAACTCACGTACCACTGGCAAAGCAACATCCGCCTCAAGCAATGCCATACGCACTTCACGCAAGGTATCCTTAATATTGTCTTCGGTTAATCGTCCTTTACCTGTAATATTACGCAGAGTCTTAGTAAGACGATCCGATAAATTCTCAAACATAAATAATCCTTATAAAAACGTTACAAAAATTGACCGCACTTTTTATTATTGTTCACTTTGAAATAAGGCAAGACGAGATAACACAATATTATTACAAAGTAAAACAACGACAGTCTAATGATTAAACAAATTATACTTTAAATCCAAAGGTTTGTTAATTTTATCAATGCAATCCCTTGCTTAATTGAAAAAGGATTAGGCTATCATAAAATTTAATTAAACAGTCTTTATGCAACTACTACATAATACCCTATAGTATAAGTATTAACCTATTTTTCATTACACCTTTTTAAATTAAAGCGACCATAAACACTAAGGTTTTTCTTTGTTCTGTTGATAAAGCCCTAACTTCTCTAAATCAAGATCATTATGTAATACATCAAGATTTGGCATGGTTTTATTGGCTTTGGCGGAGAGGGCTTTAAAGCGTTCTACTTTGCCGATTAAGCCTTGTTGTCCGACTAATGCTGTTACCGTATTATTATAATGCCCGCTTACAGCAGATAAACTATTGCCTAATTTTAGTAAGCGTTCTGCGACTAAGCATATTTGATTATAAATTTCGCCTGCTTTCTCGCTGATTTCTTTAGCTTCATTATTGCCCCGTTCAATTCGCCATAAATTGGCAACGGTACGCAAAATCGGCATTAGGGTGGTATGGGATACAAGGATAACATTGCGTTCATAACCGTAGTTAAACAGGGTTTTATCCTGTTTCAAGGCTTCAATATAAGCAGGTTCAATGCCAATAAACATCAACACAAAATTTGGGCTGCTCATACCAATTAAATTGCTATAATCCTTGCGTGAGAGATCTTCAATATGCTGTTTAATGGCTTTAATATGTTCTTGTAAGCACGCCTCTCGTTCTCCTTCCAGCTCGGCACTTACCGCACGTTCATAGGCATTTAACGACATTTTGCTGTCAATAATTAAATGTTTATTATCAGGCAAGTTCAATACAAAATCAGGGTAATTATGTTTCCCTTGCGTGTCTTTGAAATGGGCTTGAGCAAGATAATGTTCGCCCTCAATTAAGCCCGCTTGTTGTAAGGCGGTGGCTAATTGTATTTCGCCCCAGTTGCCCAAGGTTTTTTTCTGCCCTTTTAATGCTAAGGTAAGATTATTTGCCTCTTGCGACATATTTAATCCGATTTGTAAGACTTTTTTAATTTCGGCTTCTAATCCAGCATTACCTTTTAAGGCTTCGGAATGAATTTCATTAACTCGCTTTTGAAACCCCTCAATTTGTTCACGAAACGGCTTTAATAAATTGTCCAATGCCGTTTGATTGGTTTGACTAAAACGCTGGCTTTTTTCTTCCAAAATACGATTAGCCAAATTTTGAAATTCTTGGCTTAATTGTTGTTTACTTTGTTCAAATTGCTGTTGTTGGCTGACAAAATGCTGTTCTTTTTGGGCTAATGTGGTTTTTAATTCAGTAAATTGTTGAGAAAGTGCGGTCAGTTTTTCATTTAATTTTGATAATTCTTGATCTTTGAGACTAACTTGGCTTTGACTATAATCCAGTTGTTGCTTGAGTTGTTGTAACTGAGCTGAAGCAATGCCCATATTTTCTTTTAAACTGGCTAATTGGGCATTAGCTTGTTGATGGCGTTGTTGCTCTTCATCAAGCTCTTGGGTAAGGTATCGCATTTTATCATCACGTTCTTGTAAACGTAATTGCAAATTTTCCCCATGGGTTTCTACTTTAACGAGGGCTTGATCCACTTGATGTTTTGCTTGGACCAATCCCTCGTATTTTTGCAATAGTTGATTAAATTCCGTAACCGTTTTGTTTAAATCCTGCGTCAACGCTTGGCTATTGGCTTTACGTTTTGCATTAACAAATAACAGAATAAGGCATAATAATAGCAAGCTCATTGTGCTAATAAGCCAAGGGTTAGCAAAAAATGAAAGCATAATATTCTCCTTATTCTTCTGTGTTATAGTGGCTCCACTTTAAAATAATACAGTGTTGGCATACCTCGCCGTACTATTTGTACTGTCTTCGGTATGCCACCTTGTCTTATTTTAAATTGAAGCGACTATAGTAAGTTCCAGATGAAAACTTAACAAGTCCCCCATAAATCATAATCATCAGCTTGCGTAATGGTAACTTGAATAATATCGCCGACCTTTATTGTTTGACCAGAAAGATTATCCACATACACCACGCCATCAATTTCAGGGGCGTCCGCCATTGAACGACCAATCATTCCCTCTTGGTCAATATCATCAATAATAACCGCCAGTTGTTTACCTACTTTTGCCTGTAAACGCTGTGCCGAAATGCGTTGTTGCACCTGCATAAAACGATGATAACGTTGCTCTTTGATCTCTTCTGGCACTTGATCAGGTAAATCTGTCGCGACCGCTCCCTCTACTGGGCTAAATTTAAAGCAACCGACGCGATCTAATTGTGCTTGCTCAAGAAAATCTAATAATAATTGAAAGTCCTCTTCCGTTTCGCCGGGGAAACCCACAATAAAGGTTGAACGCAAAGTGAGTTCTGGGCAAATTTCACGCCATTGCTTGATCCGTTCTAAAGTGCGGTCAATTTTTCCCGGTCTTTTCATGGCTTTTAAGATTTTAGGGCTAGCGTGCTGCAATGGAATATCTAAATAAGGCAAGATTTTTCCTTCAGCCATTAAAGGAATCAGATCATCAACGTGTGGATAAGGGTAAACATAGTGCAAACGAATCCAAATACCTAATGAACCTAACTGTTTACACAGCGTCATTAAATCATTTTTAATCGGCATACCATTCCAAAAGACGGTACGATTTTGTTGTTCTTTGCTTTGATCGAGAGAATAAGCTGAGGTATCTTGTGACACAATTAATAATTCTTTTACCCCCGAATCCACTAAACGTTTTGCCTCGTCAAGCACTTGTGTAATAGGACGGCTATCTAAATCCCCACGCATAGAAGGAATAATACAAAAGGTACAACGATGATCGCAGCCCTCTGAAATTTTTAAGTAGGCATAATGTTTTGGTGTGAGTTTTACCCCCTGTTTAGGCACTAAACTCACATAAGGGTTATGAGCAGGTTTAGGTACATATTTATGTACATGGGTCATTACCGCCTCATAACTATGAGGTCCTGTAATCTCTAAAACTTTGGGGTGAACTTCACGAATTTGATCTTCTTTAGCCCCTAAACAGCCCGTCACGATCACTTTGCCATTTTCTCGTAATGCCTCACCAATCGCCTCTAAAGATTCCTGTACCGCACTATCAATAAACCCACAGGTATTGACGATCACTAAATCCGCATCTTCATAACGAGGAATAATATTATAACCATCAGAACGCAACTCCGTTAAAATACGTTCTGAATCCACTAAATTTTTAGGGCAACCTAAACTAATAAAACCAATATTGGGTGTTGTTCTCATTGTTGTTTCTCAATAATCACTCTAATAAAAAATTGGGGCAAATTGTACAGAAAAGGAGAGGGAAAAGCGACAATAATTAAAGGGCTAATAAATTAGCCCAATAAATAATATTTAATAGTATCGGGTTTAGCATTATTTTACTTCATAAAAGGCTTCTTGTTTATTGTTAAAACGTGCTAATTCTGAAGGATCAACCTCACCTTTTTCAACTTTATCTTTAAGATTATCACAAGGCTCTTCGCAATCGCACATTTTCTCAATCCCCATAGCACTCATTCCGCCACAACTGCCTTTTAATTCTTTACGATTAAAAATATAACCTAATGCCATCGCTAAAATAATAAGTAAAAAAATCACTAATGTAATTAAAAATGTTTTCATATTTATTTCCTCTATTATTCATTTATTCCCGTTAAACGCTTAAATTCACTGGACATTTTACTTTCAAAATGATCTCCCTGTTTCATAATTAAATAAATCGCCAAGCCTTGTTGTTCAGCAATTTCTAGGGCTTTATCTGCCCCCAGAACAAACAACCCTGTGGATAAACCATCTGCAGTCATTGCTGATGGATTTAATACAGTAATTGACGCAAGATTATGTTGGATTGGATAACCCGTTGTCGGATCAATCTCATGGGAAAAACGCTGACCATTTTCTTCAAAATAAATACGATAATCTCCCGATGTTGCCATTGCCATATTTTCTAAACCAATCACTAATTGTGGCGATCTTTCTCCTATATTAGTTGGTTTTTCAATAGCAATTTGCCAAGATTTTTCCTCAATATTTTTTCCTTTAGCACGAATTTCCCCACCAATCTCAACCATATAATTTACAATCGCATTTTGTTCTAAGGTATCTGCCACCAAATCTACCCCATAGCCTTTCGCAATAGAAGATAAATCAATATAAAGTTGCGGTACTGTTTTGGTTAAATAAGCCTGCTCAGCTTGTTGAGTTAATTGTAATTTATCTAACCCAATCCAAGCACGCCGCTGTTCAATTTGCTCTGGTGTCGGCTGTTTATCAGGACGATGCTCTGGCCCAAATCCCCATAAATTGACAAGCGGCCCAACGGTAATATCTAGTCCCCCTTGCGTAAGCTGATTTAACTGGATCGCCTCGGCAACAACCGTGGCAAAAGCCGCAGAAATTGGCATAGGCTGATTCACATTTTGTGATTGATTAAATTGACTAATTTCAGAATCAGCTATATAAGTGGACATTTGTTGGTTCACTAAATGTAATTGTTGTTCCACTTGCGCCTGTAATTGTTCCGCAGATAATTTCACTTCGCCCCTATCAATATACTTTATATGATAAGTCGTCCCCATGGTTTTACCTGTTAAATTGATAATTTTAGGCTGTTTTTCACAAGCCACTAATACAAAAACAAAGGCTATCGCCGTCAAGCCACATACAAATTTCTTAAACACATTACACCTTAACAATAAAAAGAAAACATGGGGCTATTATATCGGGAAATCGAAGGGATTTATAGCCAAGCACAAAAAATCACCTAATTATCATCAAAAGAAAATTTGTTTAGCTTTTGTCGGTCTAAGTGGTTTTACAATATTAACTTTGCTATACTGAGCTTCCTTTAAAATCATCAATAAGCCCGAGCTTATTTGAATTCTCACGCAAATTTAACCGCTCTTTTAAGATTTAGAGCTTAGGAGGACTTGAAAATTGAAAGCATTACTCACCAGAATTGTTAAAACCTTATCTATTCTTATGTTAACATTATTGAGCTTTACTAGCTTTGCCAATCAAAAACTCTACGTCTATAACTGGACAGAATATATTCCCACCACTTTATTAAATCAATTTACCCGTGAAACAGGCATTGAAGTTATTTATTCCACCTTTGAAAGTAATGAAGAAATGTATTCAAAACTTAAACTTACAGGTGGAAGCTATGATCTTGTCTTTCCTTCAAGCTATTATGTCGGGAAAATGGCAAAAGAAGGTATGTTACAAAAAATAGATCACAATAAATTACATCATATCAAATACATTACCCCAAGTTTGCTCAACAAAGATTTTGATCCCAATAATCAGTATTCCTTGCCCTATATTTATGGTTTAACTGGATTAGGCGTAAACAGTGCTGTTGTCGATCCAACCCGTATTACCAGCTGGGCTGATTTATGGAAACCTGAATATAAAGGACGATTGTTATTAACTAACGATTCTCGCGAAGTTTTTCATTTCGCTTTATTACTCGAAGGCTATTCGCCAAATACCACCAATGAACAAGAAATAAAATCCGCTTATGAACGATTAAAAAACCTTATTCCTAATGTATTAGCCTTTAACTCAGATTCCCCAGAAGTACCTTATTTACAAGGCGAAGTCGATTTTGGTATGGTCTGGAATGGATCGGCATTTCGAGCCACAAAAGAAAACCCAAATTTCCAATTTATTTATCCTAAAGAGGGAGCGATTTTCTGGATGGATAATTATGCAATTCCAGCAAATGCCAAAAATGTTGAGCAAGCATATCAATTTATTGACTTTATGTTACGCCCAGAGAATGCCAAAGTTGTTATTGATACAATGGGATTTTCTATGCCAAATGAAGGCGTTAAAGCCCTGCTTAGTGAAGAAGATGCCAATAATCCTATTTTATTCCCACCAGAACAAGAAATAAAAAAAGGTATTTTACAGTCTGATGTGGGTGAAGCCATTGATATTTATGAAAAATATTGGAATAGGTTGAGAACGAAATAATATTTAAACTTATTAAGTGAGTTAATAAATGAGAGCTTTTACACTTTATAACAATTAGCTAAAAATATGTAATTTTATAGTTATTTCAATTTAAAGCTGGACGACAATATTAATTATTACGCCATAAAATAAGCATTACCTTATGGTAATGCTTATTTATCTTGCTTTAATCAACAATGGTTTAGCATAATGTTTTCGCCAGTTGTTGTGCTTGAGCAAATTGGTTATTTTGGCTTGCTTGCTCAATCTGGTCTAAAGATTTAATCACCCGACTTAAACGATATTGTTTATAAAACACATCATCTTCTAAACGGCGATTATCGCTACTATCGCCCATATCCACTAATAAATCGTTGCTGTACAATTTTGCTTGTTGCGCAAGATCACGACTTTGTTGTAATAACTGGTCAAATTGTGCTTTATCCGATGTTTGGGATAACTGATCTAATTTTTGATCAAGTAATTTTCTCACTGCGGTATAACGTTCAGTCGGTTGAGTCGCTGGGCTAGCAGGTAATTGACTAATTGCACGTTCAATTTCAATACTGGTTTTATCATCTGCCATAGCATTTAATGCGGAAAAACCTAAGGTTAATACTAACATTGTTTTGATTAAATTACGTTTCATTTTGCTTTCCTTTTTTCTAAATAAAAATTTAACATGACTAATAAATCTCAAAATAAAATACCTTTAAATGAGATTTTAATAATTCCCTTAACGGGTAACTGGTGCTTATGATAATGATTTTATCCTTATCAAAAAATAGTCCTTTTGATAAAACAGTTATAACTATAAGTTAATAATCTAAGGATAAAACTTTTGAAAAATACACCGCACTTTTATCCTCTAAGCAACACCTTCCCCTTCTTCCCTTGCGCTAAACTCGCTTGGCAGGCTTGTTTAATTTCGCTTAGGGGATAAATTCCCTCTACAGGCATTGGGATTTTGCCGCCGATGGCGTAGCCAATTAACTCTTGCATTAACTGTTTACGTTGCTCAGCAGGCATTTGTTGGCTCACTAAAGCGCCCCAAAAGCCTTTGACGTGAATTTGTTTGAAAATCAAATCGCCTGTTGGAATTTGCATTGGCTCGCCGCCCATGGTGCCAAAAGAAATCAAACTGCCGCCTTGCGCCAATAATTGACTTAATTCCAAGCTGGCTTTGCCGCCAATAGAATCCACCGCCGCCATAATGCCTTGTTCGCCCACTATCGCGCGCACTTGTTGCTGCCAATCGGCGCTATCTGTGCTCACCACATGGTCAATGCCTAAGGCATTCAGTTCTGCAATAGCGCTTTGACGGCGAACCAAATTAATGACGTTGATACCACGCGCTTTAGCTAACAAAGCGGTCATTTTGCCTACCGCACCGCTTGCCGCGTTTAAGGCAAGCCAATCGCCCGCTTTTGCACCAATAAATTCCAATAACGTCAAACAACTAAACGGCATAGCGATTAATTGCGCCGCCATTTCATCACTTAATTCATCAGGCACAGGCACCGCTTGATTGGCTGGTATGGTAAAATATTCCGCCCACGCCCCTTTGGCGCTGGCAACACTGATACGTTGCCCCACTTGCAAATGGCTTACCCCTTCGCCTAAGGCTTCAATCACGCCCACCGCCTCGCTGCCTGCCACGGCAGGAAGTTCAGGCTTATAGCCGTAAGTGCCACGAATGGTCCATAAATCGTGATTATGAATGGGCGACAACCGCATTTTAACCAACACCTCGCCCGCTTTTGCTTTGGGCATATCTTGCTGTTCACTAAATTGCATAACCTGTTCAGGTTCGCCAAATTGTTGAAAAATTGCTGCTTTCATTATTTTTTCCTTTTAAATGTTTAAACTGTCTAAAGCGAGTTTTCCCAAGCGTTGCTCAGCTTTAATAAAACTTGGGTGTTGATAAATCTGTTGAACATATCGTGCGATATTCGGATAAATCCTTGCCAATTCAGGACGACACATCGCCACTTGCAAAGGAAAACTCATCGCCATATCCGCCATAGAAAGCCGATCGTTGACCAACCATTGCCGTTGCTCAAGCGCCCGCTCCACATACCCCAAATGCAACGGCACCTGCGCATCCACATAAACCGCTTTAAGCGCCTGTTTACTGGCGCAATCTTCAATGCGATTGACCATTATAGACAACATTAACGCAGGCATTATTGACCCCTCCGCATAATGCAACCATTGCAAATACGCATAATAATCCGCACTTTGTGGTGAAGGTTGTAAACGCCCCTTACCATATTGTTCAACCAAATACTGTAAAATCGCGCCACTTTCCGCCAAAGTGAAATTGCCGTCCGTTAAAATCGGCGATTTCCCCAACGGATGCACCGTTTTCAGGCAGCTTGGCGCAAGATGGGTTACCGCATCACGTTCAAAAATTTCAATGTGATAATCCAATTGCAACTCTTCCAACGCCCAACCAATCCGTTGCGCGCGAGATTGCTTTAACAAATACAAAGTAATCATTTCCCTTTCCCTCGCAAAAATATCGTAAAAACAGACCGCACTTACGCCGCTATCGTAACCAATTCCACCTCAATATTGCCACGCACCGCATTAGAATACGGGCAAACTTGATGAGCTTTTTCCACCAAACTTTCCGCTTGCGCTTGGCTTAACCCTTGCGTTTTCACGCTGATTTTGGCGCTCAAACGATATGCTCCGCCTAACACTTGCCCAATCCCAATTTGTACAGAAGTATGACTTTCGCTTAACGGCAATTTCATCTGTTGCGCCACTAAATTTAACGCGCTATCAAAACAAGCGGCATACCCCATCGCAAATAACTGTTCAGGATTTGTGCCTTGTTGCTCGCCATTAGGCAACGCCAAATCAAAAGCCAAAGAACCATCGTCTAACGCCGTTTTACCTGTACGTCCACCCGTCGCAGTGGCTTGAGTTTGATAAAAAATTTTCATATTTTGCTCCTATTATTGAAAAATGTGATGGTCAATACCCTCACTTTACCCTATAATTAACTAAATCGCTAATGATTATATCGCATGCGATTTAAATTAATGCAAATTATAGATAAGGCTTATCGCCTTGTCAATCGGTTTTTCAAAAAAAAATCGCATACGATTTTTTATTTCAAACAAAGAGGACAAAAATGACAGAAAAACAACCACTTAACCAGCACACATCACTCCCCCCATTACAGAACTTTCTCTGTTTTGCCGTCTATACCGCCAACCTCGCCTTTGGCAAAGCCTATAAACCCTACCTCAATGAACTGGGATTAACCTATACCCAATGGATTGTGCTACTCGCCTTAAGCGAAAGCGAAAATCAAACCGTCAACCAATTAGGGCAAAAAGTCTTTCTTGCCTCCAACACATTAACCCCCCTGTTAAAAGGCTTGGAACAACAAGGCTTAATCCAGCGACAACGCGCCAAAACAGACGAACGCCAAGTGGTGCTAAATTTAACCGAGCAAGGGCAACAAAAATGCGAGCAAAGTTTGATTTGTATGAACATTATTCAAAAATTTGACCTAAGCCTTGAAGAAATCCGCGTACTGCAAAAAGCGATATGTAAATTGCGCGATAATTTATTGGCGTAAAAGGGCGGTGGGTTTTGGGAATATTTTTATAGGATATTGAGTAGCCTGTATTCCCAATCTGAAAAATATGATAATAATCATATAGTAACAGTTTTGTTAATATACGAAAAAGCAATAAGTAATAAGTAAAACAAAAAGGCAAGATATACTAAAAGCCTTATGTATATGGAAACAGGGGTTTCAGGCTTATTTTATCAATTTATTGCTATTTAAATTGAGGCCACTCTAATTAACAGTAAATAACATATTAATACAATATACATAAGAGTGTTGTTAACACTATATCATTGTTATTTTAATCAACTAGAGCTAAAATCTAATTTGTAAATAAATCTATGTTTACTATTTTATGTATTTGGAGTAAACCAATGACGGAAATTTCCACAATCAAATATTTAAACCCTGAAAAACGTAGTGGTTTTATTCATAAAATTCACGCAACTGATGAAAAGGATTTTTTGTTTGTTGAAAAAGAATTAATTAATCTGAAATTTGACGATTTGACTGAAGGAATGGAAGTGCAATTTGAGATACATGGTCATTTTGCCAATAAGGTAACATTACCTGAAGTTAATCAGACAAAAAAACTTGTTCAATCTCAAATTAAATATTTAAATCCAGAAAAGCGCAATGGTTTTATTTGTAAGCTTAGTGAAGCTGATGAAAAAGATTTATTCTTTGTTGAAAAAGAATTATGTAATATTCAATATGATGACTTAAAAATTGGTATGGTCGTTCAATTTGAACAACATGGTTCGTTTGCTAATAAAATTCAACTGATTGAATCAAATGAAGAAAAGAGTGTTTCTCAAACAAATGAAATGGCGGAAGATAACTTTTCCAGCATTATTTATTCTATTATTCAAGTGATGAAACATAATGCGCAAAACATTAATGATCCTTTTGTCTTTGAGGATTATGCACACACTGTTTTGAAAATGCTTGTTCCCGAGGTCTATACTAGCCCACGTGATAAGCAAGCAGGGTTGTTTGATGGCTTATTTAAGTATAAAAATTTAGAAGTGATTTACGATTGCACTTTATCTAAAAATTTTAAAGAATACAAAGAAAATCAAATTTCAAATTATATTAATCAAATACAGCAGCAATCTATTACCATTAACAAAGAAAGAATTGGTTTAAATAGTAATTCCAATAAACAAATTTGGGTCATTACCAAAGATAAAACAGAGTTATTTCAAACGCATCGAGGCATAACTGATATTCGTATTAAAGAAGTCAGTATTTTTAGTTTAATTGATTTATTGAATAAAAAATTAGCAAATATTGATTATGACCCATTAGATGCGATTGACGATTTAAAAGATATTAAATAACTTCAGTAATAGTATCCCAAAAAACCGATCTTAATTATCGTTGCAGAAACAATCACTATTGGGCTTTGCGTGAGAAAAGCTATAAAATTATTTTAGTCAATTCCACCCCTGCCACAATAATGCCCCCTGATATGCTGTTACCAACTTGGGGGCAGAATATAGTCATAAAATCAAACAAAGCGGCACACCAAGACAATATAAAAAGTAAGGTGTGCCGACACTTATTTAAAACAAGATTAATGGAGAGAATTTTTATTCAACACTCACCCCATAAAATGCGGTATAACCAAATGGGCTATGCTTATAATTGCGTACGCGTTGGCTCATTGGAATATAGGTTATCGAATGAGCAATGGTGACCCAAGGGGCTTGTTGTTTAATAATTTGTTGAGCTTGGCGATATAATTCTGCACGTTCATTTTGATCTGTTAAACGGATTGCTTGATTTAATAGTGCATCATAATCTTTATTACACCAACGTGCGTAATTGCTGTTGCCTACGTTGGAACAAGCTAATAATGGCGAGAGGAAATTATCAGGATCGCCGTTATCCCCTGACCAGCCATAAGTGCCTGCCTCAAGTTCTCCTGCTTTAGAGCGTTTAATATAATCGCCCCATTCATAGCTGACAAGTTTGGCTTTAACCCCAATTTTTTCCCAGTCTGCTTGTAACATTTCGCTCATTCGGCGTGGATTTGGGTTAGAGTTACGCACTACAGGTTGTACCCATAATTCCACTTCAAAGCCATCTGGATACCCTGCTTCGGCAAGAAGTTGTTTGGCTTTCGCAGGATCATAAGGGTAATCTTCGATCTGTTCATCATATCCCCAAATGGTTGGTGGTAATGGGGTTTTCGCTGCAATGCCTGCGCCTTGATAAACTGCGTCAATAATGGCTTTTTTATCGGTGGCATAATTTAACGCTTGGCGTACTTTTACCTCATTAAGCGGTTTTTTCTCGGTATTTAACGCAACATAGGCGACATTTAAGCCTTCTTGAGCTAATAGCTGAATTTTCGGATCTTGTTTCATTCTTGCAATATCAGAGGTATTTGGGAAATCCATCATATCGCAAGCCCCACTTTGCACTTTGGCATAACGAGCGGTGGCATCGGGAGTAATGCTAAAGATTAAGCGATCAATATCCGCTTTGCCTTTCCAATAATCTTTATTCGCCAAGAAACGAATGGCTTGATCCACTTGATAGCCCGCAAAAACAAAAGGGCCTGTTCCAATGGGTTGGGAGTCAATATTAGTTGGTGTGCCTGCTTTTAACATTTTATCGGCATATTCGGCGGAATAAATGGAAATAAAATCCATACCAAGGCTTGATAAGAATGTGGCATCAGGCGTGTTTAAGGTAATGCGTACCGTTTGATCATCAACTTTTTCTACCGATTTTAATAAGGTAGGAAATTTCATTGCGTTAAAATATGGGTAAGTCCCATTTGATACCTTGTGGTAAGGGTGATTTGGATCTAATTGACGCTGAAATGAAAAGATTACATCATCGGCATTAAAATCACGGCTTGGTTTAAAGACTTTATTACTGTGAAATTTTACCCCTTGACGTAAGTGAAAGGTATAAGTTAATCCGTCATCACTGACTTCCCAACTTTCTGCCAGCCCAGGTTCTATGGAAGTGGTGCCGGGTTTGAATTCAACGAGGCGGTTATAAACTTGTTGAGAACTGGCGTTATAAGAAATACCGTCCATCACTAATGCTGGGCTAAATCCTGTTGGTGAACGGCTTGTACAATTTACAAAGGTGGTTTCAGCCTGTGCCAAAGTGGTAACTGATAAAGCCAATGCGGTTAATGAAAACTTGGTAATTAATTTCATGGGTTTCTCCTATGCTGACGGATGAATTCAGAGTTAAAGATATCCTAAAATTGTGCGAGCTTGAAAGATTAAAATTATATGAATTATAACGATTTATTCTTTATCATCGTAAACCATTGCCAAATAAATTCGGTTATTAGCAAAATATTATTCAAATCTAACCGCACTTTTTCGCTTTTTACGGGGTAATCTGTGGCTAATGCAATAACATAAGGATCAAGGTCGGGTAAAGGCTTAGCCATATTGTGGCGATGCAATAGAATTTTGGCAATGGGTTCTTGCTTAAAACCTTCCACTAAAATTAAATCGGTTAAATGGGGATCAAATTGATGAGCAAGATAAGTTAAATCAAGGGATTGTTGCTTGGTTTCGGTCATTAATGCCCAACGTTGTTCGCAAGCCATAATCACTTGGCTTGCTCCCGCTTGTGTCATACGTCCGCTATCTTTACGTGGATTATCTAATTCAACATTGTGATGAGTATGCTTAATTACCGCAACCTTAATGCCTTTTGCTTGTAATTGAGGTAATAATTTTTCCAGTAATGTGGTTTTGCCGCTGCCACTATACCCTGTAATGCCAAGCATTGGGATTGTCATATTAGCTTCCTTATCATCAAAATAAATAAAAAGCTAAACAGGATTTCTCCTGTTTAGCTTGAGAGCCATTATTTACGATAAATATAGCTACCATCTGCTTGGCGAATAAAACGTGAGCCATCTTGTAAACGTAATTCGCCAACGCGTCCATTAGATTGCACAGAAACCTGAACTTTATCGCCGGGTTTAAAACTGCTTAACACATTGCCAGCTCCATTCGCTCGGGTCATAGCATTCACATCCGCAATATTCAAGTTATTATCACGAAATACCTGCATTAAGGAAACGCCTTTGCTAATGGTAAGGGTTTTATTTGTGCCTGTTGAGCGACTACTTGCTTTGGCTCGACTCGCTTCTACCACTGGCGCAGGTTTATTAGCACTTTGTTTGCTTTCCGCAGGACGATTTGTCGCTGGACGAGGTGTGCTTTTCGCTGTATTTTGTACCACTTTTGTGGCAGGTTTTTGTTCTTGACTTGGGGCAGTTTTCACGCTTTCAGTTTGACGGACTGGCGATGTCACCGTTTTGGCTTGTGGTGCCACTTCCTCCGCCACGACGTGATTCACTTCGGCTTTAGGTAACACAACCCCACTGGCAATATTGGCTGCGGTTGTCATTAATGAAGGGGCAGTAAATTGTACTTGCTCTGTTACCACCATCTCTATTTCTGGCTCATTTTCTTCCACGATTAAACTTTGATCCAAAGGTTGAAACTCAATCGGCAACTGATTTTGGCTTTGCTGATGAAATGAATCTACTGTGGTTGAACTTGGTTTTAACCATAAAAATAATAAAAGCAAAATAATCAAGGCAAATAATACCGCCACAATACGGCGATGTTTTTGCGGTAATTTTTGTAAAATTGCCCAATTTTCTGGGTGTTTCCAATCAAACCCTTTTGGCTTAGGTTCGGTCAATGGCGTATTTTCCTCTTGATGTTGCAAGGTTTCTGATGATTCATCAAGGGAAGTTTCATTCTCTACCAAGTCTGCTTGTCCCTCATTAGTAGCTTGGGTAAGAGTCGGCTCTTGGCGTGTTTTTTCTTGCTTCTTACGTCCTAAACCTGCCACAACGCCCTTTATTTTATCTAAAAAGGACGGCGTTGGTTCAACGACTTTTTTCGGCGTAATAGGCTCCATTTGATTAAATTCTAAATCTAATTGGTTTTGTTCTGGCTGTTGCTGTGCTTTGTTTTTGTCGGAATCCACAATGTACCTCAATAAAATAAATGCTGTATGACAAATGCAAACATTCTAACGGATTTTTATTGATTTTTCTAATCAGAATACAGGGTTTTATTTGGCTTATGGGCAATTTCTCTGGCTAATTTTGGCACCAAGTATCCCGAGCTAATACGTTGTAATTCTTGATAAATTTGTAATGCCTTATGATCCTCAAGGTAAAAATGGCTTGCGCCGGCTACCTTGTCCAATAAATGTAAATAATAGGGCAAAAT
The DNA here is from genome assembly GCF_004339025.1 of Volucribacter psittacicida. Taxonomy (GTDB): domain Bacteria; phylum Pseudomonadota; class Gammaproteobacteria; order Enterobacterales; family Pasteurellaceae; genus Volucribacter; species Volucribacter psittacicida. The sequence goes on along the minus strand of NZ_SMFT01000006.1, from coordinate 89,617 downwards.
GGTACAATCAAAGAGTTTTTCATTAAGCTGCTTTAAAATTTGAGCGTCATCATTTACCGCCCTTAATAATACCGATTGATTGAGCAAGGTTACCCCCGCTTGGCGGAGCTGTAACATCGCTTGTTTAAAGCGTTGATCAATTTCATTGGCGTGATTAATATGGGTAACCAGAACACAAGCAAAACGACTTTGTGCCAATAATTGACAAAATTCGTGAGTAATACGTTGTGGGATCATCACAGGTAAACGGGTATGAATACGCAAACGTTGTAAGTGCGGTATGTTTTCCAATTTTTTTATTAACCAAGCTAATTCGTGATCTTTCGCCATAAGAGGATCACCGCCTGAAAAAATAACCTCTTCGATTTCCTGATGTTGAGCAATATAATCTATTGCCTTTGTCCAATTTGCTTTATTTCCTTGATTTTCTGCATAGGGAAAATGGCGGCGAAAACAATAACGACAATTTACCGCACACCCCCCTTTGACCATTAATAACAAACGATTATGGTATTTATGCAAAATATTGGGGACTGGCGATTGCTGTTCTTCTAAGGGATCTTCACTAAATCCCTCAGCGGAAAGAAATTCTTGTGGTAATGTCATAACCTGCAAAAATAACGGATCTTGCGGATCAGCTTTTTTCATTTTTGCCACAAACGGCAAAGGCACACGCATAGGAAAAAGTTTACGTGCTTCAATCCCCGCTAAAAAAGGGGCTAAGGGTAATTGCAACGTATTTAATAATTGCTTAGGGTCGGAAATTGCACTAGCAAGATAATCTGTCCAATTTTGATCTTCTCTATTTAAGGGATTTTGAGTTAAAATACACACTTTTATATACAACTAAGTTAATCAATTTGAGGAAAATATGGCTACATATACTACCACTGATTTCAAACCAGGTCTAAAATTCATGCAAGACGGTGAGCCTTGCGTCATCATTGAAAACGAATTTGTCAAACCTGGTAAAGGACAAGCCTTTACACGCACCCGTATTCGTAAACTGATTTCTGGTAAAGTGTTAGATGTTAACTTTAAATCAGGCACATCAGTAGAAGCTGCTGATGTAATGGATTTAAACCTTATCTATTCATATAAAGACGATGCTTTCTGGTATTTTATGCACCCAGAAACCTTTGAACAATATTCAGCGGATGAAAAAGCGGTTGGCGATTCAGCGAAATGGTTATTAGACCAAGCAGAATGTATTATCACATTATGGAACGGTGCACCAATCAACGTTACACCACCAAATTTCGTTGAGTTAGAAGTAACAGATACCGATCCAGGCTTAAAAGGCGATACCGCTGGCACAGGGGGTAAACCAGCAACATTAAGCACAGGTGCAGTAGTAAGAGTGCCATTATTCGTACAAATTGGCGAAGTCATTCGAGTGGATACACGTTCAGGTGAATATGTTTCACGTGTGAAATAATTTTTTCTTATAAATGAAAAAGTGGCAATCAAGTTTGCATTGATTGCCACTTTTTATTTATTGCACCTTATTACAACCACCCTTTACGTTTAAAATACCAATAAGGCATAAAGGCAGCTAATCCCATTAAGCCTAATGCCATAGGGTAACCATAATGAAAGCCTAATTCTGGCATATCCGCAAAGTTCATTCCATAATTAGAGGCGACTAATGTTGGCGGTAGGAAAATCACAGAAACTACCGAGAAGATTTTGATAATACGGTTTTGCTCAATATTGATAAAACCCATTGCCGCTTGCATAAGGAAGTTTACTTTTTGGAAGATAGATTCATTATGGGGTTGTAATGATTCAATATCCCGTAAAACCTCTCGAGCTTGTTCTAACTGGCTTGCGGGTAAGCGTGTTTTGCGTACCAAAAAACTTAAAGCTCGTTGCGTATCCATTAAACAAAGTCTGACTTTTGAACTGGCATCTTCTTGTTCTGTTAAGGTGGCAAGGGCTTCATCAAAGGCTTCACCTTGTTTCCCTTCTAAAATCACACGACTTAATTTCTCTAAATCCGCGTAAATGGTTTCAATGACGTCCGCTAATTGCTCAATTTTGGTTTCAAATAAATCCAATAATAATTCATAAGCATTACATTCGATTAAACGCTGATTGCGAGAACGCATACGATATAAGCGGAATGCAGGTAACTCACGATCTCTTAGGGTAAATAAACGCCCATCTCGTAAGGTAAAAGCGACGGTGGCAATGTCGGCATAATCATCTTCGTCTTCACAATAAAAAAAGGAGTGTAAGTGTAAACCGTCATCATCTTCAAAGAAACGGGCAGATGCCTCAATATCTTCTAATTCAAGATAGGAAGCGAGATTTTGTCCCAATCCTTCTTGTATAAGGTCACGCTCTTCTGAGGTAGGCTCAAGCAAATCAATCCAAATGGCGGTATTAAGTTCATTACTATTTTCATCAATACGGCTAAGGCGCGCATCTTCTAGTGCGAATACATTTATCATTTTTCATCGTTCCCATAGTTTTGAACAACGCAATGAACAAAGAAACAAAATAACCAACAAGTGCGGTCTATTTTTGAATTATTTTTTAAATGTATAAACAGTTAGTAAAACTAGTTGTCGTAAAACATTTAAAAGAGATGCCGATAAGTGGCTAGATAATGAATTATCAGCGATAACTATCACCGATAATAGGAGAAATGAGGTAATAGTTAGGCAAAAAACTTAAATCGGTATCGACTGTGACTGTCCAAAGTGTATGTCCTCATATTGCTAAATCGTGGCGAATGTTACGCCTGAAAGTGCGATTAGTCAAGGGGATCGAGGAAATCTTGTTTATCATTTTTATTAAAATATACTATTGTAATAGTACAATAAATAGCGTAGTGTATATTCGCTATTTAGCATAACATAATAATAACATTACTAAGGAAAAACCATGAATCAACAAAAAGTGAAAAAATTTAATTTATCCGCCTTAGGTCCTGGAATACTAATGGCTTCTGCCGCAGTCGGCGGTTCTCATTTAATCTCCTCAACTCAAGCAGGGGCATTATATGGCTGGCAACTTGTGTTACTTGTCATTGTAGTCAACTTATTAAAATATCCCTTTATCCGCTTTGGAATGCACTACACCCTTGATAGCAATAAAACCCTATTGGAAGGCTATTTAGAAAAAGGGCGGTTCTATTTATGGGTATTTTTCATTTTAAACGTCTTTTCCACCGTAATTTGTGTCGCCGCAGTGGTGATTTTATCTGCCGCAATAGTTTCGTTTGTCCTCCCCATTCCTATGCCCATTTTAACTTGGAGCGTGCTATTGCTGAGTTTTGCGATTTTACTCTTAGGCAAATACCGTTTATTGGATTCATTATCCAAACTTATGATGATTACCATCAGTCTTACCACAATAGTGGCTGTCATCATTGCCTTATTTAAAGGCGCACCCACTACGGTAGATTATCATGCTCCAAGCCCTTGGCAATTATCTGAATTAGCTTTTTTAGTGGCTTTAATGGGCTGGATGCCTGCCCCTATTGAAATCTCAGCAATGAGCTCTATGTGGGTAATTGCCAAAAAACGTAATACTCCTGTCTCTTATCAAGATGGCATTTTTGATTTTAATGTTGGCTATATTAGCACAGCGGTTTTGGCGGTTATTTTTTTAGCCTTAGGGGTATTAGTCCAATATGGTCAAAATGTTCCTATTCAAATGGGAGGAGGACAGTACGTTTCCCAACTAATTAATATGTATGCTTCCACCATTGGTGAATGGTCAAAAGGATTAATTGCCGTCATTGCTTTTATGTGTATTTTTGGCACAACCCTTACCATTGCTGACGGTTACGCACGCACCAATATTGAAAGTTTACGTTTATTATTAAATAAACAACAACGCAAACCCATTTATATTAATTTAGCCTTACTATTATCATTTATTGGGGCAGGAATAATGATTTTTGTCCTTAATAATTCATTAGGCGCAATGCTAACCTTTGCAATGATTGGCTCATTTGTTTTAGCCCCATTTTTTGCATTACTTAATTTATTATTGGTACTCCAAGGCAAACACAAAGTACGAGGCTGGTTATTATGGCTTTCTATTATTGGTATGATTTATTTGGTGTTATTTAGTTTATTCTTTATTGTGTATCAGTTGGGATGGTTACAATAAAAAATACTCTCAAACCAAAGGATAGTCGTTCCAATTTAAAATAAGCTGGGGGCACGGCCCCAGTATTATTTTAAAGCTGGACGATGATATTTTAAATCTCTCCCCCACACACCACATTCCGCAATAAACTCGCTTGTTGGTTTTTCATCTTGCTCATTTGTTGATAACGATGAATAGTCTATAATAGCTAAGGAATACATCGTTAATTCTTTTCTATAAAGAACTCAAAAATTTGAGTTTTAATTATCTACATTTAATTAATATTTAATAAATCAGAATTATACCTTTATTTTTGAATAATATCTAATGATTTGTATAACATTAATAACCACAATCAGTCCATCTAATATTGCAACAGGCCAAGCTTCATTAACTACGGCATATATAGTAATAAGCATTGCTCCACAGATATTTAGTAATCTTAATAATATTATTGATTGACATAGGAAAGAAATAATCACTAATGTTGTCCCAATATAACCTAATATATCGATCATAGATCACTTCCTAATTTTTTAATAAAGTGAGCAATATTATCAAAATTAACATAGTAATTAGCGTTAAGGTAGTCTCTTTTATTACCAACAAATACAGATATTTCTGCATTATCTAACATTAAAAAGTCATTTTGATCATTACCAAAAGCTACATAGGGGGTATTATTGATCAATTTATTTATTGTATAAAACTTATTATTATTAATCGGTGTAATATCAAAAAAATTCTCAGACTTATGTTTATGTATACTTACGTTTTCACCAAACAACGTAGAAATTTCTTGCAAAATGCTATCATTTAGCACAAGTATTTTACTTACTCCTCCATTAATTAACTTTTCTTCATCTACTTTTTCACAACTTAAAGACTGTATATAATTATGAAAATCGTGAGGTTGTTTTGATAAAGAAAAACTCCAAGTTCCATCTAAAACATAAGGGATATTTCTCAACTTTAATAAAGAGATAATTTTCTCAACATATATATTGTTTAATAAATTGTGAAATAAGAAATTATTGTTCTGATAAGCCATACCACCATTACAACCAATAAATAGGCAATGATGACTTAAACTATCATTAATCATAGGTAACATATCTCTAATTGGTCTTGCTGAGGCAAAAATAATATTACTATTTTTCTCAATAAGAGTTTCTATTTCAGTTAAAATAGTCTTATCAACTCTTTTCCCTGACATTGAAATTGTTCCATCAATATCAAAAATAAATGTTTTTATTTTTTTAGGCATATTATTCTACTTTTATATATAATTTATTTATGGCTCTAAATCCAACATTATTGATCCAATTTTCATCAATTAATTTGATACCTAGTGTTTCCAATTCTTTCATAGATGAAATAAGCATAGTAACAACTTTTTGGGCTATATTAGCCCCCAAACACCTATGTTTACCTGCTCCAAAAGATATATGTTTATCTTTTTTCATTCTAATTTTTATTTGTTTATGATCCATAAAAACACTAGGGTCTCTATTAGCTGAAGATATAAACATTGTAACCCTTTCTCCTTTTTTAATCAAATAATTATTAATGTAAACATCTTGTTTTGCTACTCTTGCACAGTATTGGAAAGATGGTTCTAAACGGACTAACTCATCAAACAATCCAACATTACTAATATCTTTTGGTACATGAATTTTTTTAGCTAATATGTAAAAATAATAATTTATAACTGATATCAAAGGATCATAACCATCTATTAGTATATTAATTAATAGCGGACGAATTTTTTCAATAGAAATTTTATTATCTAACAAATATCCAATAAAACTGTTTTCTGATTTACATGATTTTATACAATCATCTAAAATATTCTGAGTAAGTTCTAACGAAGTTAATACTTTTTTTCTTTCATTTAAACTACCTATTTCACCGTTGGTTATAAATGATACGATAGGTTTAGATGACAGTATAATCTTATTATATATATCTCTATCGATACCGAATATGGTTGATAAAATATCGATTGTAAAAGGATGTAAAACATTAGACACAAATTCAATATTATTTTGTTTAGTTGTAATATAAGGACGGATATATTTATTGAAGCTATTAATAACTATATTGTCTAAATTTTTTGATGAAAAGGATAATGCTTTTACAGCTAATTGCCTATATTCTTTATGGATATCTCCGTCCATATACATTAACCAATTACTATAGAAATCTAATACTTTACTTGAATAAGGACAAGTGGATAAATTAGAAAATTGTTGTTTCTTTCTATTAGAAGACATCTCAGGCATCTTTAAGAATTCAACTGCTGTTTTGAAATTTAAGATAATGTGAGAGTTAAGATCGTTATCAAAAAATATTTCTTTAGAACGGTGTTTAGAAAAATACTGAAATCTATCTTTTAATAGTTCATATTGTGTAGTCATTTGGCATCCCTGTGAAACAAACTTTAATTCATTATACACAAAAATATATAACGATCAATACTAGTAACTTATTTCGTAGAAGTAACATTTTATCTACTGCTTATTTAATTAATAAAAAACACACCACATTCCGCAATAAACTCGCTTGTTGTTTAGCGTAGTTTAGGGCGGTTTGGTTGCCTTGTTGTTTTTCATCTTGCTCAATTTGTTGACGGAGATGAGGGTCATTAAGGTTAAATTCTGAGCGGTAGTTGAGCAGGGTTGGATCTTGCTTTTGGTTAAGCGTGGCACTGATTAAACTGGTTACAAATTGCTTTGAGGTGGCGTAGTAATTACTGCTTGCCTCAAGTCTTACCCCTTGTTTTTTCCGTTGAAAACTGTGGCAAATACCCTGTTCAGCGCTAAAGCGGCTATGGCTAATACGTCCTTGAGAAAATTGGTAAACCTCAAATTGCTTTGCCTTGCCTAGCTGGGCTAACGCGGTTTTATCATAAGGATTAATAGATTGTTGCCCCTGTTGTAGGATAATGCGTATATATTGGTTACTGCCCACTTCAAGCAGATAAATATCCCCTAAGCTCACATATTCAGTAGGATTGCCAAAAACCTTTTGTTGTAACGCTTCGCCCTGCGGTTGTTGTAAATCTGTCTTGGCCTGTTGGGTAAAAGTAAGGGCTTGGCGATTGCCGTTTATGTCTTTATAAGTTATCCATTTCAGCTCGGATTGGGTGGTTGTACAAGCCATTAAGCCCATAGCAAGACTAAGTGCGGTCAGTTTTTTCAACATTTTTTGCTCTTTTTGTGATGTTTTGCCATAGAAAAATCGCCATTGTATTGTTGTCCGATATTACTCTATGGCAAAAAGATTAAGACTGTGCAATCCGCAAAAACTCATCAAAGAAGGTTGGAAAGGTTTTTGCGGTGCATTTTGGATCTAAAATGGTCACTGGAGTATTTGATAAGGCAATCAAGGCAAAGCACATCGCCATACGGTGGTCATTGTAGGTTTCAATGTGTGCATGTTGAAAATCCGTTAATGGCAAAGGCTGAATACGAATAAAATCTTCGCCTTCTTCCACTGTTGCCCCCACTTTGCGTAACTCAGTCGCCATAGCACTCAAGCGATCCGTTTCTTTTACTCGCCAATTATAGATATTGCGAATAACGGTTTCACCTTGAGCAAATAAAGCAGTAGTCGCAATGGTCATAGCGGCATCAGGAATATGGTTCATATCCATATCCACGCCGATTAATTCCCCACGTTCCGCTTGGATAAAATCCTCGCCCCAAGTGATTTTTGCTCCCATCTTTGCCAATACATCAGCAAATAAACGGTCGCCTTGAATGGAATTTTTGCCAATACCTGTGACTTTTACCTTGCCTTTAATTGCTCCAGCGGCAAGAAAATAAGAGGCAGAAGAGGCATCGCCCTCAACCATATAATGCTGTGGTGATTGGTATTGTTGCTGACCTTTTACCTTAAAACGGCGATAGTCTTGATTGATAACCTCAACACCAAAAATTGCCATCATATTGAGGGTAATATCAATGTAAGGTTTTGATACCAAATCGCCAATAATTTCAATTTCCGTATCTTGCTCTGCCATCGGAGCTGCCATTAAAAGTGCGGTCAAAAATTGAGAAGAAATTGAGCCATCAATGCTGACCTTGCCCCCTTTCAATCCCACATTGCGAATGGCTAAGGGAGGGTAGCCCTCTTGTTCTAAATAATCAATTTCAGCCCCCGCTTGGCGTAATGCGTCCACCAAATGCTTAATTGGGCGTTCTTTCATACGAGGTTCGCCCGTTAAGATAATTTCATTCTGCTTACCGTAAGGATTGGCGAGGCATAATGCCGCCGTTAAGGGACGCATTGCCGTTCCAGCATTGCCTAAAAATAGGCTTAAGCCATCTTGCCAATCAAAGGCCTGCCCTAAGCCAGTGATTTCACATTCTGATTTATCGGCGGATAATTGATAGGTTACCCCTAATTGTGCCAACGCCGCTAACATATAACGTACATCATCACTATCCAATAAATTGGTTACTTTGGTAGTGCCTTTGGCTAAGGCGGCTAATAATAACGCACGATTAGACAGACTTTTTGAGCCAGGTAAATTAATCACGCCCTCCACCTTGGCAATGGGATTGAGGGTAATTGATTGAACATCTTGCATATTATAATCCTAGTACCTTGCTTAGCGCGGTTAAGAAACGTTGGTTTTCTTCAGGTAAGCCAATGCTTACACGCAAATGATGAGGCAAGCCATAACCCGCCACAGGGCGTACAATCACCCCTTGTTCCAATAAGGCTTGGTAAATCGGTAGGGCAGGTTGTCCTACATCAAGTAACACAAAATTGCCCTTTGACGGCACATAATTTAGCCCTTTCTCGGCAAAAAATTGCTGTAATAAGGCTAACCCTTGTTGATTATTTTCTGCCACTTGAGCAATAAATTGCTCATCATCTAATACTGCCATACCTGCGGCTAAAGCAAGGCTATTGCAATTAAACGGTTGACGCACACGATTAAATAAGCCTGCAATTTCAGGGCAAGACACCGCATAACCTAAGCGTAAACCTGCTAAGCCATAGGCTTTTGATAGGGTGCGGCACACCACTAAATTAGGATATTGTTGCAATAAGGCAAAGGCATTTACGCGTTCTTGTGGCTGAGTAAATTCCGTATAAGCCTCATCTAAGACCACCAAAATATGTTCAGGCACTTGTGCCAAGAAATCGGCGATCTGTTGGTGTGATAAAAATGTCCCTGTTGGGTTATTGGGATTGGCAATATAAATTAATTTGGTGGCAGGGCTAATCGCCGTTAAGAAACCGCTTAAATCGTGCCCATAATTAACCGCAGGCACTACCACCGCTTTGGCATTGCGTGCTTGCGTGGCTAAAGGAGCAACGATAAAGGTATATTGTGAGAAAATCACTTCATCTCGTTCGCTCACAAAGGTTTGGAAAATCAACTCTAATAAATCATTTGAGCCATTACCTAAAGTAATTTGTTCCGCCGATAAACCAAATTTATCCGCCACTTTTTGTTTAAAATAAAAACCATTGGAATCAGGATAACGTGTTAAATCCGCTAGCTGAGCTTGGATCGCTTGTTTCGCGGACTCAGGAAAACCAAAAGGGTTTTCATTTGAAGCAAGTTTAATAATATTAGCAATGCCTAACTCACGTTCTAATTCTTCAATGGGTTTCCCAGCTTGATAAGGCGATAAATGTTTTACCCCTTCGTTAGCAATATTAATAAATTTCATCTTGGATTAACCATTAACTATGTTGTTGTTCAAATTGTTGCATAAAGCGGATTAACGCCTCAACACCCTCTATTGGCATAGCGTTATAAATAGAAGCTCGCATTCCGCCTAGAACTTTATGCCCTTTTAAGGCGTGTAAACCTGCGGCGGTGGCTTCGGCAACAAATTGTGCGTCTAATTCTGGATTACCTGTAACAAAAGTCACATTCATGGTTGAACGGTTAGCCTTTGCTACCACATTGCGATATAACTTGCTGTTATCAATATAATCATAAAGGCGTTTGGCTTTTTCTGCATTACGTTGCTCATAAACGGACAAACCACCTTGTTGCAACATATATTTGAACACTAAAGAACAAAGATACCAAGCAAAGGTAGGCGGTGTATTAATCATTGAATCCGCATTCGCTTGAACCTCATAATTCCAAATAGTTGGTGTGGTTGCCGCGGCTTTGCCAATTAAATCTTCACGAATAATCACTAAGGTAATGCCTGCTGGACCAAGGTTTTTCTGTGCCCCTGCATAAATAATACCAAAACGGCTAATATCAATTTGACGAGAAAGAATATTAGAGGACATATCCGCCACTAATACCGCGTCCCCAACCTCAGGAATCGCAAAAATTTCCACGCCACTAATAGTTTCATTCGGGCAATAATGCACATAATCATATTGATCTGCCACTTGGCGAAAATCTAACTGAGTAATGGCTAATTGCTCGTCCACAATACTCACTTCGTCAATCTCAGCAAAAAGGCGAGCTTCTTTGGCGGCGGTAGCTGACCAATGCCCACTATTAAGGTAAAGGGCTTTATTTTTACCACGGCAACCGATTAAATTCATCGGAATGGCGGCAAATTGTCCTCTTGCACCACCTTGTAAAAACAAAATTTTATAATTATCAGGGATTTGATAGAGCTGGCGTAAATCTTGCTCTGATTGGCGAGCTAATGCCATAAAATATTGACCACGATGGCTTACTTCCATCACTGAGGTGCCTTGTCCCTGCCAATTTAACAATTCTTGTTGTGCTTGTTGTAATACAGCTTTGGGCATCATTGCTGGCCCAGCACTAAAATTAAAAACATCTGACATAATGACCACTTCCTATAATAAAAAAGATTTGTTAGTTTTATCATTACCCTTGCTTGCGTGCAATGGTTTTTCTATTTTTCTAGTCATCCCACTTTAAATTGGGGCAACTATATTTCATAAGGCAAAGGTAATCGGGTTAATGGGCTATGATCTTGCGGTAAACGAAAACCTGTTTCAAGTACTAATTGATTACTCAACACCGCTTGCAAATATAATTTTCCAGCAAAATTGACCGCACTTATCACAACCCCAGTGGCTCGCCAACTTTCCCCTAAATCCATTTCCAGTTCGGAACCAATAGCAGGACAAGCCTCAGTTTGAGCAGAAAAACTCAACATCGCCCGTTTATTCACGCCACGATATTTTGCTCTTGCCACCATTTCTTGCCCAATATAACACCCTTTTTGAAATGAAATGGCTTGCTCAATGGCTTGTAAATTTAAGGCTTGCGGTAAAAATTCCAGTTGCGTTTGTGCAGTTAAACTTGGCAACCCAGCTTGAATATCTGCCACTTGCCAATCAGCAAGTTGCCCATCAAAGGTAAGCCTTTGAGGCGATAAATTAATAGCGATTTGACGCTGATCAGCAAGGTTAATCACATAATCCGCTTGCAAAGTTTGCCCAATTACCCCAATAATTTGTGCCTCAAGCTGTTGGAAACTCACCTTAGAAAACACCGCATATTTTTTCAATGCCTCTAACGCACTCGGCAATAAACTGCGATCAATAATGGCATAAAAATGCTGTTCCTCAACGGCGACTAATCGAAACAAAGATTGTACTTTGCCCTTGGGATCACAATGGGCAGTCAGGGTAGAATGTCCTATCGCCAATTTTTCTATATCGCAAGTGAGCTGTCCTTGCAAATATTTGCGACTGTCCTCGCCTTGAATATCAATAATCACATAATGGCTTAACTCAATTAACATTTGCGTTTCCTTATTCTAAGTTTTGCACTTGCTCTCGCATTTGCTCAATCAATACCTTTAATTCCACTGCGGAATTGGTTACCTCCGCATTAATGGATTTAGACGCTAAAGTATTGGACTCACGATTAAGCTCTTGCATCATAAAATCCAATTTTCGTCCAACTGCCCCACCTTTGCGTAAAATATTCTGGGTTTCTTTTAAGTGCATTTGTAAACGATCTAATTCTTCTGCCACGTCAATACGTTGTGCCAACAACACTAATTCTTGTTCTAATCGGCTCGGATCTGCTTGTAATTGGGCATCAGCAAAGCGTTGTAATAAGCGTTCACGTTGCCATTGTAAAATTTCTGGCATTTTTGACCGCACTTTTGCCACTTCAACATCAATCAAATCTAAACGTTGTTGGATCACTTGAGCTAATTTTTCGCCCTCACGCCCTCGCATAGCAATAAACTCCTCTAACAGTTGATCAAATGCCATAAGCAAATCTTGGCTTATCTGATCTAAATCCTGCTCAGGGGTTGCCACCACGCCGGGATAACGTAATAATTCCGTAAGACTAATCTCGCCCTCGCCAGCTTGTTGTTTTAGCCATTGTAAGGATTTAATCACACTTTGCGCAAACTCAGTATTAAGTTGTAATTCCGTCTGCGTTTTTTGTTCCGCTTCAAAACGCAAACTACATTCCACTTTACCACGCGTTAATCGCTGACGTAATTTTTCACGCAAGGTATTTTCTAAACCACGAAATTGCTCAGGCAAGCGAAAAAAGGTTTCTAAATAACGTTGATTAACCGAACGAATTTCCCAAATCGCCGTTCCCCAATCCTGTTTTAACTCATAACGAGCGAAAGCGGTCATACTATAAATCATCTTGATATCCTTGCGTTGTTTAAGCCAATATTCTCTTTTATTGGCAAGGTATAGTCGTTTCAATTTAAAATGAGACAAGGCGGTACGCCGAAGACAGTACAAGTAGTACGGCGAGACGTGCCAACACTGCATCATTTTAAAGTGGGACGACTATAATGAAAAGTGAAATTGATTGTCCATTCTACCCATAAATTGCACCGCGTGCTAGAATATGGCAAATCTTTTTATGCACTAATCAGTATTGATTAAAGCAATAATATAACAAACAAGGAAATATTATGCGTCCACAAAATCGTTTAGCCCATCAATCTCGTCCGATTAAATTAACACGCCATTACACCAAACACGCCGAAGGCTCAGTGTTAGTGGAATTTGGCGAAACCAAAGTGTTATGTACCGCCTCCGTTGATGACACTGTACCTCGCTTTTTAAAAGGACAAGGGCAAGGTTGGGTTACCGCTGAATATGGTATGTTACCTCGCTCCACTCACAGCAGAATGCAACGTGAAGCCGCCAAAGGAAAACAAAGTGGGCGTACTATGGAAATTCAACGCTTGATCGCACGCTCATTACGAGCAATGGTGGATTTAAATGCTCTTGGCGAGCGTTCCATTACCTTAGATTGCGATGTGATCCAAGCAGACGGCGGTACACGCACCGCAGCCATTACAGGGGCTTGTGTTGCCTTAACCGATGCCATCAATAAACTCATCGCCGATGGCGTATTAACCACCAATCCTATCAAAGGTTTAGTGGCGGCTATTTCCGTAGGCATTGTCAATGGTGAGGAAGTCTGCGATTTAGAATATGTGGAAGATTCCGCTGCGGAAACTGATATGAATGTCGTAATGCTGGAAGACGGAAGAATGATTGAGGTACAAGGTACTGCCGAAGGCGAGCCTTTTAGCCACCAACAATTATTAACCCTATTAGATTTAGCCAAACAAGGTTGTGAAACCCTATTCCAAGCACAACGCCAAGCCCTCGCACAAAAGGAAGAAAAATAATGCAAGATTACAAACAACAATTTATTGAATTTGCCCTCTCTCGCCAAGTGTTACGCTTTGGCGAATTTACCCTAAAATCAGGGCGTAAAAGCCCCTATTTTTTTAATGCAGGTTTGTTTAACACCGGGGCAGATTTAGCCAAACTCGGCGAATTTTATGCCCAAGCTATTCAACAAAGTGCGGTGGATTTTGACATTATTTTTGGTCCAGCTTATAAAGGCATTCCCATTGCCACAACCGTCGCCATTGCCTTAGCCAAACAATATCAACTTGATATTCCAGTTTGCTTTAATCGTAAAGAAATCAAAGATCATGGCGAGGGCGGGCAATTAATTGGCAGCCCACTACAAGGCAAAGTGCTATTGGTTGATGATGTGATTACCGCAGGCACCGCAATTCGTGAAGTAATGACCTTAATCCAACAGCATCAAGCTCAATTATCCGCCGTCTTTATCGCCTTAAACCGCAAAGAAAAAGGGCAAGGGGAATTATCCGCCATTCAAGAAGTAGAACGAGATTATCAATGCCAAGTCTTTTCAATCATTGATGTGGACGACTTAATTGATTTTATCGCTAAACACCCCGCTTATCAGCAACACTTAACCGCAATGCAACAATACCGCCAGCAATATGGGGTAAATTAAGAGATTTGCTGTTTAACAAAGTGCGGTGAGTTTTAAAATTATTTTTCCAATGTTGGTAACAACGAAACCGCTTAGCTAAACCAAAAGAGTAAACCATAAAAAGCCTAAAAACAAACCGCCCTTTTGGGGCGGTTTATTAATATTCCCATTGGTCAGGATCAATCCCCATTTCACGCATAATTTGTTTTGCTGTTTCGGGGATTTCATCGTGCCGTTCTTTCAATAAATCTTCATCGGTAGGTAATGGTTGCCCTGTAAAAGCGTGCAAAAATGCCTCGCATAATAATTCACTATTGGTGGCGTGGCGAAGATTACGAATTTGACGGCGTGTGCGTTCATTGGTCAAAATTTCTAACACCTTAATAGGAATAGACACTGTAATTTTCTTTACTTGTTCACTTTTTTTGCCATGCTCTGCATAGGGGCTAATGTATTTTCCGTCCCAATCCGCCATATTATTCGATCCTGATCCTCTACATAATTTGTGGGTATTTTAAAGAAAAACCCGATAAATCACAATCTAGCCGTCTAGATTTCTTTTTCTTATTTTTTCATCATTGGGAAAATAAGTGGTACAATAAACCTCCATTTGGTGCATAGGTAAGGAGACAGGGATTGAACAAGCAGTTACATAAATTTGGTGGAAACGCATTAGCTGATGCCCATGGAATTAAGCAAGTAAGCCAATTAATTCAACAATATAGCCAACCTAATGATCTGATTGTCGTTTCTGCTATGGGAAAAACCACCAATCTCTTGATTGATTGGGTCACATTTTCACAAAAAAATCCTGTTGAAGCGAACCGCACTTTACAACTTATTCGCCACCATTATTTAACTCAGGCTAACCATTTATTAAAAAATCCTGAAAGCGTTACAGAGCCTTTTCTTGCAGAAATTTTGCATTTATCTCATCTTTTGGATCAAAATATTACAGAAGCAGTCTATGCTGAAATCGTGGGGCATGGGGAAATTTGGTCGGCTCGTTTATTAACGGCTTACTTAAATCAGCAAAATATTGAGGCTGAATTTATTGATGCCCGTACTTTTTTGGTGGCAGAACAACGCATTTTGCCCATCATTAATTCTTATCTTAGTAAACAAAATTTACAACCTATTTTACAAGCATATCCATCAAAACGCTTGGTTATTACTGGCTATATTTGTCGCAATCAACAAGGCGATAGTCTATTATTAGGACGCCATGGTTCGGATTATTCTGCCACTCAAATTGCGGCACTTGCCGATATTGAACAAGTAACCATTTGGGGAGAAATCGCGGGGATTTATAGTGCTGATCCAAATTTAGTAAAAAATGCCAATTTATTGCCTTTACTGCGTGTTGATGAGGCGAGTGAACTGGCTCGCCTTTCCGCCCCCATTTTGCATCCAAACAGCTTGCAACCTGTTAATGAACAGAAATTAAAGTTACGTTTGCGTAGCTATGCCCAAGCCGAACAGGGCTATACCCAAGTGGAACATATGTTAGCTTCTTCGGCACAAGGTAAAATTGTGACTCATCATAACCAAATTGGTCTTATTGAACTGACCATTGCCCCAAACCAGAATATCACGCAATGGCAACAACAGCTTGAAAAATGGTTACAACAACAGCAACTTATTCCTTTAGCTTTGTCAGTTAATGAATCGGAATATCGTATCAAGTTGGTTTATCCAAATGAGATTATTGATCCTATTTTTATCCAATTCAAAGCCTTACCTTTGCCCTTGGAATCCATATCAATACGCTATGATCTCAGTATGATTGGGATTATTGGAGCGAATATTTGCCAAAATTCCCTGCAAATGATGCGTTTCTTCCAACAAATTAAAAACCAGCCTATAGAATTAATTTGGCAATCTCCGCAAAATATCAGTGTCATTGCTATTTTACGCCAGCCGGTAAGCAGAGAATTATTAAATAAAGTGCATGATGATTTATTCCGAGCCCATAAAACTATTGGATTGGTGGTACTTGGTAAAGGCGAAATTGCAAAAACTTGGATTCAACTTTATCAACAAGAAAAAGAAAAAATGGCAGCACGAAGCCATTTTGACTTTGCTTTAATCGGTTTAGTCTCTAGCCAAAAGGCTTGGCTTGATTATCAAGGATTACCCTCATTAAGTTTTAATCAACTTGATGAACAATTTGCCCAACAGGCTAAAGAATTAGTTCCCGATCAACTGCTACAATGGCTTAGTTACCATCCTTTTGATGAATTAGTGATTTTAGATATTACCGCCAGTGATTTCGTTGCTCATCATTATATTGATTATGCCAAATATGGATTTCATGTTGTCAGTGCTAACAAACGGGCGGCCGGTTTTCCTTTAACTCAGTTCCAACACATTCAAGCCGCTTTTGTACAGTCAGGCAGTTATTGGCTCTATAATGCCACTGTAGGTGGTGGGCTACCCATTAATAATACCGTCCATGATCTGGTAGAAAGTGGCGATAAAATTATCAGCATTGAAGGAAATTTTTCCAATTCTCTCGCTTGGTTATTCTACCAATATGATGGTACAACGCCTTTCTCACAATTAGTGGAACAGGCTTGGTTACAAGGGCTTACTGAACGAGATCCAAGAGAAGATTTATTTGGTTATGATGCCCTACGCAAATTAGTCATTACCGCACGTTCTGCAGGCTATAATATTGATAATCATCAAGTAAAAGTGCAATCTCTGATCCCAGCACATTTAGCAGAATGTTCTCTCAATGATTTCTTTGAACAACTTAGCGTTATTGATCAACAAATTGAACAACAATATCAGAATGCTAAAGAAGATGGACAAATTTTACGCTATATCGCTCAATTTCACGCCCCTGATCAAGCTTATATCGGCTTAGCACAACTTGATCCTGAAGAACCCCTCGCCAAAACGCTTCCCGGAGAAAATATTTTTATGCTAAAAAGCCAATGGTATCGCGATAACCCTCTTATTATCCAAGGTCCAAGCTCAGGTAAAGCAATGAGTGCGGGGGCAATTCTTAATGATTTGAATCGTCTTACAAAATTACTTTAAAAATTACCCAACGAATAAGTTGGGTAATTTATCGTCAATACTATTAATCTAATAACTTAGTAGACAAAGATTTTAAATACTGTTTAAACTCACTACCTAATTTATCATGTTGTAAACTGTATTCAACAAAGGCTTGCATATAACCTAACTTATCACCGCAATCAAAGGTTTCACCTGTCATATGAAAGGCTTCAACAGGTTCTTTTTCAAGCAACATATCAATGGCATCGGTTAATTGAATTTCATCACCAACACCCACAGGTGTTTTCTCCAATAAATCCCAAATACTTGCTGAGAATACATAGCGTCCTACAACAGCAAGGTTTGAGGGAGCTTGTTCAATAGCGGGTTTTTCAACAATAGATTTAATTTTGACGCTTTCTCCCGCACTCAATGGCACATTATTACAATCTGCAATGCCATAACTACTGACTTCTTGCATTTCTACCGGTCTAACCATGATTTGGCTTGCTTGTGTTTGTTGAAAACGAGTAATCATTGCGCTGAGATTTTCTTTGCGTTGATCAGCACTAAAATCTGCCAACAATACATCAGGTAATACAACAGCAAAAGGTTCATTACCCACTAATGGGCGCCCACATAATACGGCATGTCCTAGTCCTTTAGCATTGCCTTGACGCACGTGCATAATGGTAACATCTTTAGGGCAAATAGACCGCACTTCATCAAGTAATTGACGCTTAACCCGTTTTTCTAGCATTGTTTCTAATTCAAAAGAAGTATCAAAATGATTTTCTATAGCATTTTTTGATGAATGGGTTACCAAGACAATTTCTTTAATACCTGCTGCAACACATTCATTCACAATATATTGAATAAGCGGTTTATCCGCAATGGTCAGCATTTCTTTAGGAATTGCCTTAGTCGCTGGCAACATTCTGGTTCCTAATCCTGCAACAGGAATAATTGCTTTCATTTTTTATCCTCAAATTTTATAAAGACATAATATTTTTATATTACTTAAATCGCCAAAATTCTAGCATGATTAGGAAAAATAAAATATAAAAGTAATTAAAAATATCATCATTTCATAGTTATCCCTCTTTAAAAATGATACAACGGAAACACTTTTGATATATTTATTTCAATTTAAAATAGAACAAAGCGATACAGCAAGACATAGCGACGCTATCTCATTTTAAAGTAGGACGATGATAAAAATAAAAGCGGGCAAACGCCCGCTTAATCTTCATTTATATGATTTATTGTTTAACAACCACATTACCTTGTTCATAATCTACCGTTACAGTTTTTGTTGGTAGAACCTGACCTGATAAAATTTGTTGTGCTAATGGATTTTCAACTTCTTGTTGGATTGCTCGTTTTAATGGTCTTGCCCCATAAACAGGATCGTAACCCACTTCGCTGATAAAATCTAATAATGCCTCACTAAACACAATATGGTAGCCATGGCTTTCCATTCGTTTACTTAACCGTTGTAATTGAATAGTTGCAATGGCTTTGATATTCTCTTTCGCTAATGGATGGAATACCACACATTCATCAATACGGTTAATAAACTCTGGACGGAAATGTTGTCCTACCACTGACATCACTAGCATTTTCATTTCATCATAGCTTTCCTGCTGATGATTTTGAATTAAGTCAGAGCCTAAGTTAGAAGTCATAATCACCACTGTATTACGGAAATCTACAGTACGCCCCTGCCCATCAGTTAAACGTCCATCATCTAACACTTGCAATAGGATATTAAACACATCAGCGTGAGCTTTTTCTACTTCATCAAGCAAGACAACAGAATAAGGGCGGCGGCGTACAGCCTCAGTTAAATATCCCCCTTCTTCATAGCCCACATATCCCGGTGGAGCACCCACAAGACGAGAAACGCTGTGTTTTTCCATAAATTCAGACATATCAATCCGCACCATTGCGTTTTCATCATCAAACAAGAAATTGGCTAAAGTTTTGCAAAGCTCTGTTTTACCTACCCCTGTTGGCCCGAGGAATAGGAAAGAACCAATAGGGCGATTTGGATCCGCTAAGCCTGCTCGGCTACGGCGAATTGCATTTGCAACCGCTTCAACCGCTTCATTTTGCCCAATAACGCGTTTATGTAATTCTTGCTCCATCCTCAATAATTTTTCTTTTTCGCCCTCCATCATTTTTGCCACTGGAATCCCTGTTGCTCTTGATAGCACTTCTGCGATTTCTTCATCAGTAACACGATAGCGGAGTAATTTCATCTCTTTGCCTTCACTTGATTCCGCTTGAGCAAGCTGTTTCTCTAAGGACGGTATCACGCCATATTGCAATTCTGACATTTTATTGAGATCACCCACGCGGCGAGCTTGCTCCATTTGAGTTTTCGCATTATCTAGTTCAGCTTTAATATGTTGTGTACCAGAAAGCGCGGCTTTTTCGCTTTTCCACACTTCTTCCAATTCCGCATACTCACGTTCTTTTTCTGCTAATTCTTGTTCTAGCATGGCTAAACGTTTACGGCTTGCCTCATCTTCCTCTTTTTTCAAGGCTTGTTGTTCCAATTTTAATTGGATTATACGGCGATCAAGGCGATCCAATGGCTGTGGTTTAGAATCAATTTCCATACGAATGGAACTCGCCGCCTCATCAATTAAATCAATGGCTTTATCAGGTAATTGACGATCGGTAATATAACGGTTAGACAAGGTTGCCGCCGCTACAATCGCTGGATCGGTAATTTGTACATGATGATGAATTTCATACCGCTCTTTTAAACCACGCAAAATCGCAATGGTATCCTCAACACTCGGTTCGCCTACAAATACTTTTTGGAAACGGCGTTCAAGTGCAGCGTCTTTTTCAATATATTGGCGGTATTCATCTAGTGTTGTAGCACCAACACAATGTAACTCCCCACGTGCTAAAGACGGTTTTAATAAATTACCTGCATCCATCGCACCATCAGATTTACCCGCACCCACCATCGTATGGATTTCATCAATAAATAAGATGATACGCCCTTCCTCTTTGGCTAACTCTTTTAATACCGCTTTTAAACGTTCTTCAAATTCGCCACGGAATTTTGCCCCTGCAATCAAGGCACCCATATCAAGGGATAACACGCGTTTGTTTTTTAATCCCTCTGGCACTTCACCATTAACGATACGTTGAGCTAAGCCTTCCACAATCGCCGTTTTCCCTACCCCAGGTTCACCAATTAATACAGGATTATTTTTGGTACGGCGTTGTAATACCTGAATGGTTCGGCGAATTTCTTCATCACGCCCAATCACAGGATCTAACTTACCCGCTTCTGCACGAGCGGTTAAATCAATAGTATATTTTTCTAAAGCCTGACGGTTTTCTTCCGCATTTTGATCATTCACGTTTTGTCCTCCCCGAATTTGTTCAATAGCTTGTTGTAAACGTGCTTTTTGCACGCCGACTCTGTGTAAAATTGAACTTAATTCTCCTTTTTCTTCTAAGGCTGCCAATAAGAATAGCTCAGAAGAAATAAATTTATCTTGTTGTTGCTGTGCGATTTTATCGCATAAGTTTAATAATCTAACTAAATTATTTGATACCTGAACATTACCCCCCGAACCCGATACCTGCGGCAATTTTGTTAATGCTTGTGTAAGCTCATTTCGCAACTTAGCAACATTTACCCCACTTGCAGTCAGAATCGGAGCAACTGAGCCGCCTTGTTGATCTAACAACGCCAGCATTAAATGTACAGGTTCAATAAATTGGTTATCTTTGCCTAATGCCAAAGATTGCGCCTCAGCCAAGGCTTGTTGAAATTTGGTGGTAAATTTTTCTATATTCATCTGTTTTTCCTCTCTGTCTTACTATTCCGTTAAATAATGATATTCATTAAATCAATCCTATCATTGACTTTGTTTATGTAAGTGGGTACTAATAAGCATAATTCAAGGGAAAAAGAAAAATTTTTTAAAAAATGACCGCTCTTTTGATCTTTATAACTGTTTCAATGTATCAATTTAAAAATAAGATAAAATGACTGAAAATTCTATGGCAAAGCGTGCTCACACCGTACTATACCCCCTCACTTTAAAATGATACAGCGTTGGTACGCCTCACTGTACTACCTGTACTATCTTCCAACATACCACCTTATCTCATTTTTAATTGAGAATACTATATTCTAAAATGGAGAGACTATAATGTGAATAAGGGACAGGTTTATAGTTATATGGTATTAATTAGAAAGAGCGTTGACTAATAAGAAATAGGATTTTTATTATTATATAATTGGAGAAATTGAATCTAAAAATTTAATGAAATTCTTTTTTTGTTCATTAGATAAATTTTCCCAATGTTGATGTAAACGTATTTTTAAATCATCATTGTTGAGACTGAGCTGGGGGTTAATAATATTATTATTTTCTATTTTACAATCCAGAAAAAACCAACTAATGGGAGTATCTAAGTAAACAGCAATATTAACTAAGTGAGCAACATTAATTTTATTGGCACCACGCTCATAACGTGATAATTGTTGTTGAGATATACCTATTAACTCAGAGAGTTTGTCAGCGGAGTAACCTAACTCTCTACGTCTTAATTGAATTCTTTTTCCTATTGCTTTATCAATATCCACTGCAACTAGTTTTGCCATCTGCCTTCATACCTTCCACTACGCTTTTTTAGATATGATCTTTTATTTTTACTCTTGTATGAATTGCAATTAATGTGTAGAATTTTTACAAATACTCTTTAATTAACTTTATCTAACCTTAACTTAAAGAATTATGTCTAGTAACACTACGATTGATTTTAACCTTCTTATTCCAAATTTTTCTGAATTATTTACTAATGGGTGGACAACCACTGATGGCTTTAGTGCATTGATTGTTGCTATCACTCTAGGCGTTATGCTTTTCTTTGGACTATGTGTGATACATAAAAGTTATAGCATTTTGGGAAAAATAAGATTTTATAAGAAAAGAATAGATGAAATCTCTCAAGTAAATATTAATGAGAAAGCGAATAAAGTGCGTGAAATCACCAGAGAGATAGAAAGTAATAAAAAGTGGCAAAAATATCTTTATCTTTGGCGTGAATACGATAATTCATTAATTAAAACTGAATCAGGTAATATTTACTCATCATTAGATGCAAGTCATTTCTTCAACAGTCATACCCTAGCTCAAGGATTAATTGAAAGTCGATTATTTGCTGCTGTGCCAGGAATGTTGACTGCAATAGGGGTATTGGGGACATTTAGTGGTTTACAAATAGGGCTTGCTGGGATCGAATTATCTGACGCGGATAAAATTCAACAAGGTATTGCAACGGTGATTAATGGCGCTACTGTGGCTTTTATGACCTCTGTTTGGGGCGTTGCTACTAGCTTTATATTTAATCTCTTTGAAAAAGTATGTGAGAAAGTCATTCGTAAAGAAATTACCAAATTACAGAATAAAGCTTCAGCATTATTTAGAAATAAAATGGCAGAAGAAAGCCTGCTCAATTTAGAACTAGAAACAAAAGCAAGCAAGGATATCTTAGCGGGGTTAAGTGAAAAAATTGGAAATGAAATGCAAAAAGTCATGGATACAGCTTCACAAACCATTAGTGAGAGTATCGTATCTAGTTTGCATACCACTTTAGATAAAATAGCCAATAATGCAAGTCAAGGTTCTCAAGAAGCATTAAGTACTTTAATTGAAAATTTCTTAGATAAATTTGGCTCTGCTGGAGAAACACAAAAAGAGGCGATTCATCAAGCAAGTTCCACATTAGCAAAAAGTTCAGAAATGATGATGGAACATTTAAGCAATTTTGCTCAAGACCTCAAAGGGCAATTTAGCGAAATAACCTCACAAAATAGCCATATGGTTGAACAAATGCAATTAAGTTTAAGTAAGCATATAGAACAGCAGTCACAAAGTAGTTCAACCAGCCTATCGGAAATAACTCAAACGATTGAGAAATTTACGACTAATTTGCAGATGATGTTAGATAATTTTAACCAACAAAATGCAAATATGACAGAGACGCTAAGTCAAAACTTACGAGAACAATTAACTCAACAACAATTAAGAGCGGCGAAGCATCAAGAACAGTTAACACAAACTAATCAAGCATTCTCTGATAAATTAGTGAATTTATTGGAGAACTTTAGTCAACAAAACGCAAGTATGACAGAAATGTTAAGCCAAAACCTACGAGAGCAACAGGAACAGCAACATTCAAGAGAAGCGAAGCATCAAGAACAATTAACGCAAGCCAATGAAGCGTTTTCTAATAATTTAATGAATTTACTGGATAATTTTAGTCAACAAAATGCAAGTATGACAGAAATGTTAAGCCAAAACCTACGAGAGCAACAGGAACAGCAACATTCAAGAGAAGCGAAGCATCAAGAGCAATTAACGCAAGCTAATGAAGCCTTTTCTAATAAATTAGTAAATTTATTGGAGAATTTAAATACTCAACAGGGAGAAATGTTGAAATCTGTTGAAACAGCATTAACTGCAAGCATTGAGTCTCAACAACATAAAAATGAACAACGTCAGCGCCAGTTGACAGAATTAGTATCTCAATCACAACAATCACAATCTAGCTTATTAAAAGATGTGAATGTTTTATTACAAATACAGGATCAACAAAATCAACAGTTATCAATGAGCCTTACTCAATTAACAGAAAGTTTTGCAGGCTTGGTTGAGAGCAATGGTAAAATGTTGGTAGAGTTTAAAACCCTATCCGAGAACATTCACTCATCTTCTGGTGAATTTTCTTCATTATCTCGCTATTTAACTTCAAGTATTCAACAATTTGGACAAGAACTTTCTCAAATATTCGCGATGGTTAGTCAAGTTACTCAGCAGAATCATCAAACTTCAACAACGTTTAATCAAGTGATAGATAAATTATCTATAACTAATACGGAAATGGAAAACTCCGTAGAAAAAATGAGACAAGCTGCTGAAAGCTCTAAAGAAGGTTTTAACTTAGTGAGCCAACATTTTAGTCGTTTACCGATAGAGTTAAAACAACATCTTGCGGAATTAAATGATCAAATAAGCGATTTATTAACAAAATATTCTCACCAAGTTGAAGCTCAAATTAATGATCGACTTAATCAATGGAATAGTCAAACCAATGAATATACTTCTACGATGACAACTGCTGTTCAGACTTTAAGTGCAGTTGTTGATGAAATTGACACTAAAAATAGAATGAAAAAATAATGGGGCTATATGGGATTGTTAAGAAGAAGTCAATCAGCAGTATCGGTTGATGAAGAGAATCCATATTGGATGTCTTTTTCGGATATTATGGCAAGTTTGTTAGTGATTTTTATCCTTGCTACTGCCACCTTAATTTTGCAATTAACACATTTACAGGAAGAATTAAAAAACAAAAGAGATGAAATTAGCCAAGATATTATTGATTTAACAAAGGCTGAAAGTATTCGCCAAGATCTCTTAAGAGAAATAGAACAAGAACTTATTCAAAACAATATTCCTGTAGAAATTGCAGATAATGATACGGTATTAAGAATTCCTGAACAAGCCTTAGCCTTTGCTTCAAGTAGCGCTGAGATTCCTGTTGAGGCAGAGCAAGTTGTGGAGCAAATAGGTACGGTTATTTATCAACATATTCAGAAACAACAACGTTGGCAATATTTAGACACAATTTTTATTGAAGGGCATACAGATAGTAATCCTTTCCGTTTTAATCCGAGAGGAAATTGGGATTTATCTACTTCAAGAGCAGTATCTGTTTGGTATTACTGGACAACAAAACTTGAGATGGGAGAACAATTAAAACAAATGAAAAATCATACTGGCCATAATTTATTCTCAGTCAGTGGTTATGCAGATACTAGATTAGCTAGAATGGATTGTGCCATCGATGACGAAGAATGCCATAAAAAAAATCGGCGTATTGATATCCGCATTACGGTGAAAAAGCCCTCTATTATTGATTTTCAAGCGATTCAAGAAAAATTTTAGCCTATGAAATTGCCTAAATTATCAATTAGTATTAGACCTTGGTCAGAAAATGATTTTACTCAAATTAAGCAATCAATCGTGAAATTAAAAGAACTTAATCAAAAAGTATTAAATTTTAATCATGATGAAATAGAATATAGCCAGAAAATAATTGAAAAATTAAATAGATATGAGGATATTACTCATATCTTACAAAACTCTGCTGATATTAGAGTTATTACAAAACTATTATGCTTAAATTTAAAATTTGTTCAGAGAATTCACATCAATCATATTTTATTAGAACATTTATTAACTATTAGTAATCCTATTAGCAAGTTATCACTAATTAACTTAATTAATTCATTTTTCAAATTTTATAATCATTATTACTTTAAAAATAAAGGTAATTTTAATTTAGTATGTGATTTTATTGTTAATCAACTTAACTTGCATATTGAATCATCTAAAAATAAATTGGTAACATTATCCTGTTATTATGATAATGCACATTTATTATTTTGTAGAGATGCCGATCTTAAATTAGTGAATTATGCTGAACAGCATAATATTGATTTTGAACAAATTATTCAAAAATTTGGGCTTGAAAATGTGAGAGATGGTGATTTTATTGAACGTTGTTACCATAAATATTATCTTGAGAAGTTAAAATCTATACCAATAGGAAAAAATCATTCAGTATTAGCAGAAATTGTGAAAGAGCAAGTCGTTATAGCAAAATACGATGAAAACTCTCTATTGGGGCATAAAATATTAGAGATATTAATAGATCGCTCTGCTTATGAAGATAAAGGTATAAGTGCATATTGGAAAAATATTGTACTTGAAATTGCTGGTGATCCGCGTATTCAGGGCGAAAAATATCGGCGTTGGTGGAGTTTTTTAGGCGAAAAACGTATCCAGCTTATGAAAAGTTGGTTAAGTGGCGATGATTTAAAAGTATTCCTCAGTATTTTAGAACAAAGTGCAAAAGATAAACATAATTCTGATATGGAAAGAATGTTTAAACCAAGAAAGTGTTTTATGGAAGGGCTGTTAAGGTCGGGAGTAATTTTAGAATCAAGATTATTTTTAACTCAAGATGCTTCTCATTATGTAAAGCAATACTATCCTCAGCAAGCACGTTTAATGTCTTTTGCCAATGTTAGTGGTCATGCATCAATTATTTATTTAAAATTAAAAACCTCAAGAGATAATCAATACTTCCATTTAATTGAAGGGACTCATAGCTTTAAATTAAAATTAATGTCTTATCTACCTTCCGAGATGAGAATTACAGATTACAGCAAAAAATATTATGACTTAAATAATTTTTATGGAATAGCTCCTATAGAACTGACACATGATATTCATCTAAATTGGCAGAAAAAAGCTATCGATGAGTTTAAAAATGTAGGCATAAAAATTGATCCTAGCGATGTTCTATCTGATGATGATTATTATATTTATAAACATAAGTTTGGAATACGGTATTAAATGAAAGTATTAGAGTGGATTAAAGAACTATTTGATAAACATAGTCATTTAAATAATATTAAATGGAAAATTGATAAGATTAATATTGCTGAGGGAATAAATTTTGTTTTACCACCTGAAGTCAATGATTCTCTAGAAAACTATATTCTTAATAATTCATTATTTGCAGCACAATATGCTTATTTAAAAGATCTCTATGATCGAGAACTTGCTACTAAAATACCTAATGGTTTTACAGTAAATTCTGAAACAATCGCATCATTAAGTGATGATTTTGCTCAGTTATTCGATTTCCCACCTCTATTTAAAGGGCAATATGAAGCAAATATTCACAATAAAATTTCACAGGCTTCCTTCAGAGTAAACTATATTTTGATTATGGAAGATGGACAAAAAATTTTTCAGTATGAATTAACAGGTCCTTTCTTAAAAATCAGTGACAATGAAATTTATCGCTTAAATTTGGCTGATTGGCAAGCACTATATGCTTTACATTGCCATCAAAATTTACCCTTATCTCAATATAATGAATATGAAAATGCTCAATTAGTGTATCAATTACAATTAGCAAGAAAGAACGGAATGCCGGTAGATCTTCGACATTTTGATAATAATGATATTGAAGTACTTAAACCCAATTCTATTGGTGTTGCGATGCAAACTTTACCTGATGGTAGTTTAGAATTAATTCCTAATATAAGAAATATTGATATTGAAGAAATAAGACAGCGTACAGGACAATTATCACAAAATAATACTTGCCTATTAAGGGTAAATAAAAAGATAGTCTTATTTGAACCAAAACAGTTAGAAGCAATGCAGGAGATTCTAAGTAAAAAGCAAATAACAAAAGAGCAAGTAACACATTTTATTGCTTCACCTTCTGCTTATTTAGATGCCTCCTTGATTGATTTAGATCTAGGTTTTTCTTTACGAGCCTATGGTGCTGAAAAGTTTTCTCATTTTTATGCTGGCGAAGTAGAGAAATCAAATATTGACTGGTTTTATCAACAAGGAAAAATAGAATCAGTCAAAGTATTAAATAATATTATCAAAGATATTGCACAATTAAATGACATTGAAAATGATATTACAAAAACCTATGAAGCAAATGCTCAGATTTTAAAGGTAGAAAATCGTGAGATTGATATATCAGATCGTGAAGAAGTAGAAGAAACACTTAATAAATTAAAAAATAAATTTTCATTTGATTCCCAATTAGATAATCAAGAGAACCAAGAAAACAACCACAAAAAAGAAACGATAGTTATAGATATAGAAAAGAATGATGATGAAATGGGATTTTCTGATTATGAACATAGGCATAACTTAGATATTCAACAACAACGTTTTGAGAGAGATAATTTAAAAAGAACACCTTATCTTCATCAAGAAGAAGGTATTCATTGGTTATTAGCACACATAACAAATACCAAAGGCGCATTATTGGCAGACGATATGGGGCTAGGAAAAACTTATATGACCTTAGTTGCCATACACGAACAATATTGCCGATGTGAAAAACAGGATAAAACTAAAAAGCCAATTCTTATTGTCGCCCCTTTAAGTTTATTAGAGAATTGGCGAGATGAAATTGATAAAACTTTTATTAAATCGCCTTTTAAAGATGTTATTATTTTACAAGCTGAAGCTGATTTAAAACGATTTAAAGTACATAATCAAAAAGAAACAAAGGCTATTTTAGAAGAAGATAATAATGTTGATTTAGAAAAATTAACTTATTCTTTAAAAATAGGTAATGGTTATTCTATCAATAGATTAGATATGCCATCTCGTTTAGTACTTACAACCTATCAAACTTTAAGAGATTATCAATTTTCCCTTGCATTGGTTGACTGGGGAATGGTGATCTTTGATGAAGCTCAAAATTTAAAAAATCCAAATACCTTGGCAACAAGAGCCGCAAAAGGGTTAAAAGCGGATTTTAAATTACTTGCCACAGGTACACCTGTTGAAAATAGCTTAAAAGATTTTTGGTGTTTAATGGATACGGCTACACCAGGGCTCTTAGGTGCCTGGCAAGATTTTAGAGAACAATATATTCAACCTATTATTTCCGCTAAAAATGAAGAAGTTTTTGCTAAGAAAATTGAAATAGGTAAGCGGCTTAGACATAAAGTTGGAAATTTTATGCTAAGACGAACAAAAGAGGAAAATCTTAAAGGCTTGCCAAATAAAATAATTTATACTGGTGATGAGCAAGATCAGGATAAACATTTTCTTCCAATTCTTGCTACAGAAATGAAAAGCCAACAACTTTATGCTTATAATGAAATCATTGAGAAAGTTAACCAATGTGATATTGAGGATAAAAGAAAGTTAATTTTATCAAGTTTAAGAGAGTTAAAAGTAACAAGTATTCATCATCACCTAAATATTAATGATAAAAATATTGTTAATAATGCATTCACTTCCGTAAAAATAAAAACTTTGTTATCAATTTTAGATTTAATAAGAGAGAAAAAAGAAAAAGCGATTATTTTTGTCGAAACTAAAATTATTCAGTCATATTTAACCGCACTTATTGCTCAAAAATATAAGATAATTGTTGATATAATTAATGGTGAAATTCAAGCAGTATCTAAAAAAGCAAATAAAAAAACAAGAAAATCTATTATTGATAACTTTCAAGCAAAAGAAGGGTTTAATATTTTAATTATATCTCCTATTGCTGCAGGTGTTGGTTTAACGGTTGTAGGAGCAAATAATGTTATTCACCTAGAAAGGCATTGGAATCCAGCGAAAGAGGCACAAGCCACCGATAGGGTTTATCGAATTGGTCAAACAAAAACGGTTAATGTTTATTTACCAATGGCATTACATCCTAATGCTATTTCCTTTGATTTACAGTTAAATCGCCTGCTTAATAAGAAAGTTGATTTAAGCAACGCAATAGTTGAAAACTCAAATGATACAAACCTATACGAAGAGTTTTCCTCTTTATTTGCTAAATAATAGGGGGTTTTATATTTTTCAAAAACTGACCGCACTTTTGTCTATAAAAAGTGCGGTCAGTTTTTCAATTATTTTCTTGCTCAAATAATGGCTTAATCAGGATTTTTGAACGCCGTTGGTGGTTGTAATGTTGGCGTTTTTGTTCCGGAAGATCGTTGAGGTTGGCGAGGCGGAAACCTCGTTCTTGGAACCAGTGGACGGTGCGAGTGGTGAGGACAAAGAGGTGTTCTATGCCCTGTTGTTTGGCCCGTTTTTGGATTGCTTCAAGGAGAATATCGCCACGAGCGGAATTGCGGTAATCGGGGTGGACGGCAACACAAGCCATTTCTGCCATTTTTTCTTGCGGATAAAGATTTAAGGCGGCACAGGCGATAATTGTGCCATCACGTTCAATAATGCTGTAATGGCCGATTTCCATTTCTAATTGCTCACGAGAACGTTTGACTAAGATACCTTGTTGTTCTAGTGGGTGGATCAGTTCAAGCATACCTGCAATATCTTGAGCGGTGGCAATGCGGACGGTTTCTGAGCTTTCCATAGAAAGCTGAGTCCCAATCCCATCTCGTGAAAATAGCTCTTGCAATAAGGAGCCGTCTTCGGCGTGGCTGAGTAAATGGCAACGTTTGACCCCTGCTCTACAAGCCTCAATGGCGGATTGAAGAAAACGTGCTTGTGAGCTGTGATATTGCCCTTGTTGAATAAGCTGTTGTAAGTGTAATTCCGCTTGTTGCGGTAAGAGATCGGCAATAACTTGTTGATTTTGATCCAAAATGCCTTGTTGTTCACAAAAACCAATCAATTTTTCGGCTTTGATTTTTATGGCGATTTGGGTGGCAATTTCTTCAAAGGGAAGATTAAAGGTTTCGCCTGTTACTGAGGGAGCGATTGGGCTAACCAACACAATGGCGTTTTGTGCCAGTTGCTGTTGGATACTTTCGCTGTTAATGCGGCGTAATTTGCCTGTGAGCATATAATCTACGCCGTCATCAACGCCAATAGGTTGAGCAAGGATAAAATTACTGCTTACCACATTGATGAGAGGAGCATTATGGGGGCGTAGGGATAAACGAGCGGTAATGTCGTATTGTAAACTGCCCACCACTTGTTTGACGAATGTGAGGGTTTGATGATCGGTAATGCGGATATTTTTATGATAAAGGCAATCTATTCCCTGTTGAGCTAATTGTTGGTTAATTTGATGTCTTGCCCCAAAGACAATCACCAATTTGATCCCTAAGCTATGCAATAAGCTAATATCATTGATGATATTAATAAAATTGGGGCTTGCAATGCTGTCGCCATCCAGCATAATCACAAAGGTTTTGCCACGATGAATATTGACATAAGGGGTGGATTGACGAAACCATTGTACTAATTCTGTACTACGCATAAGATCCTCTATCTTTATATTTATTCATTAAAATTGAATTTATATTCATTTTAATGGTTTTGCAAGCAGAATTTTATTCATTAAACAGCCGTTGCCAAAGTTGTTGGATAAAATCACGTTGCCAGACAAATTGTTCCGCACTCACCATAGAGGGTAAACCTAATAAATTCAAATGATGAATTTGGTTGCGTAAGCTGGTATAACATTCTTTCAATTTTTCCGCACAATCAAGGCTAATCACTTGGTATTGTGCCATAATGTCAAAAATACGCACATTATCCGACCATTGAGCTAAACTTGGGTTTTGTGGGCTATGGGCTAGCACTAAATATTGTGCGATAAATTCAATATCGGTTATCCCACCAGGATCTTTTTTCAGGTTAAACTGGCTTTGATCTTTGTTGGCTAAATGCTGATACATTTTTTCTCGCATTTCTCGTACATCTTGTTTGAGTTTGTTTTGATCTCTAGGCATCGCCAAGACGGCGGTACGAATTTGTTCAAAGCGTTGGCGTAATTCAGGCTCGCCATAAACGGCTCGGCTCCGCACAAGGGCTTGGCTTTCCCATGTCCAAGCCTCGTGGCGTTGATAATGTTCAAAGGCATTGAGGCTGCTAACTAATAATCCTGATTCGCCTGAGGGACGCAATCGCATATCTACATCGTAAAGCACACCAGCACTGGTGTTGATATTAAAAATACTGATGATTTTTTTAGCCAGTCTTAGATAAAATTGGGTGCTATCAATGGATTTTTTGCCGCCAATGGTTTGCCCGTCAGTAGGGGCATCATAGAGAAAGACTAAATCCAGATCGGATTTGTAGCCCAATTCAATCCCGCCCAATTTGCCATAGCCGATAACCAAAAATTGGCGTTGGTTATCCGTTAAATGATCAGGAACACCATAGCGTTGGCTCAGTTGTTGCCAAGCGAGATTGACTACCGCTTCAATAATGGCTTCCGCTAAGAAGGTGAGATGATCGCTCACTTTCATCACAGGCAAAATGGCAAGAATATCTGCACAAGCAACGTGAAATAATGCGGCATTTTTAAATTGACGTAGGGCATCAATAAATTGTTCTTCATCATCTTGCGGTAAGCGGAGTAAATATTGTTGTAACTCAGCAGGATATTGTTCAAATGCGGGCAAATTGAGTAAGGCTTTTTGATCCAATAATTCATCAAGCAAAATAGGGTGGCGTGCCACTTGTTCTGCAATCAGTTGGGATTTTGCACAAAGTTGTAATAAACGGTGAAGTGCGGCGGGATTTTCCAATAATAATTCTAAATAAGTGGTGCGAGTAAGGGTTTTCTCAATAATGTTGAGAATACGTGGCAATAAAGTGCGGTAGTTTTTATGGCTAAATATTTGTTGTAACAATTTAGGCATAAGCTGATTTAGCACTTCTCTACCTCGATTACCCATTGGGCGGCGTTCGCTTTCTTGTTTAAATTGATGAAGTCGGTTAAGTAATGGTTGAATATCCTCAAGGGACTGGCTTTCATCAGTGGGTAATAACTGGAGAAATTGTTGCGGATCAAGCTCTTCTTCAAACGCATCTTGCCAAGGGGCAAGGTTATCAGGCTCAGGTTTTTGCGGTTCGTTACCAATTAATTGATCAAAAACCGACCGCACTTTTTGTTGATGCTGTTGTAATACTTGGTAAAAACTCTGCCAATCCGAAA
Source organism: Volucribacter psittacicida (assembly GCF_004339025.1). GTDB lineage: Bacteria > Pseudomonadota > Gammaproteobacteria > Enterobacterales > Pasteurellaceae > Volucribacter > Volucribacter psittacicida. The sequence goes on along the minus strand of NZ_SMFT01000006.1, from coordinate 56,754 downwards.
TAGGATATTGTTGCTCAATAATGCCTTGTGATTCATTGCCCTGTTTGAATTTGGCACAGGCTCGCACTAAACGCTGTTGATCCTGTGGATTGCTTGGTAAGGTTTGAGTTTGTTGGTCATTAATGGCTTGTAGCACATTTTCCACGTGGCGTAAAAATAAATAGGCTTGTTGTAATTGTTGGCTTTCATCAGGGGTTAATAAACCGAGTTTACTCAGTTGCGGTAAAATTGCCAGAATACTTTGTTGTTGCAGGCTTACCTCTCGCCCACCACGAATTAATTGGAATACTTGAGCAATAAATTCAATTTCTCGGATACCGCCTGCCCCTAATTTGATATTGTCGGTTAAACCACGCCGTCTAATTTCTCGTTCAATTTTGCCTTTCATTTCTCGTAGCGATTGAATGGCACTAAAATCAATGTAACGGCGATAAATAAAAGGGCGTAATAATTGGCGTAGTTGCCCTTGATAAGGGCAATTTTTATCTGCTCCCAGTATTCTGGCTTTGATCATAGCATAGCGTTCCCAATCTCGCCCTTGTTCTTGGTAATAGGTTTCCATCGCATTAAAACTAAGCACCAAAGCACCGCTATCGCCGAAAGGGCGTAACCGCATATCTGTGCGGTAAACAAAACCATCGGGTGTACGTTGGTCAAGGGCGTTAATTAAGCGTTGCCCTAATTTGGTAAAAAATTTCTGATTATCTATACTCCGTCTTGCCCCTTGTGTTTCTCCTGTTTCTGGATAAGTAAAAATCAGGTCAATATCGGAGGAAAAATTTAGCTCTTTGCCACCCAGTTTTCCCATACCAAGAATAAGTAGCGGTTGAGCTATGCCTTGTGCATTAGTAGGTGTGCCAAATTGTTGGCAAAGTTGCTGATATAACCAATCACGACAAGCGATAATACAAGCTTCTGCCAATTCAGATAAGCGAATAAAAATTTGTTCAACGCTGGCAAGGTTAAGGCTTTGACAATAGCTGAGTTTTGCTAATTCTTGATAACGAAATTGGCGTAATAACCGAGCGAGTTGCTCTTCCTCTGTAAGCGGTTGTAGCTGTTTTTGCAAGCGTTCAAAATAATGTTGGCAATCTTCAAATTGAATGGGCTGTTGTAAAATTTGGCGGAAAAAATCCCCTTGTTTATGTAAACAATCAAACACAAAGTCGGATTGTTGTATGGCATAAATAAATGAAGTTTCTGCCTGCGGTGTGAGCAAGGCGAGGCAATCAGGTTCAATAAAATGATGTTGTAACAGTTGATGAAATTTTTGTTGTGCGATGTTGTTTAACATAATACTTCCTGTGAAAGCTAACGAACAGCTTGATGACATTTTTCATATAAGGGCAATAATTGGCGAATGGTCTGGCAAATAAATTGTTGGCTATCAATATGATCTAATTGGGCTTTTTCACAATTTTTGCCAATACAATAAAAATCTTGGGGTTGGGGCAGAATGAACTGTTCTGGCGAAAGGTTTTTTACCAGAGGAAAATCATTATATTCACTGTCATCGCCTCGCCAAATTTCAAAATCGCCATATTGTTGATAATCCAGTTGTTCAAGCCATTGATTATATTGCTCAAGGGTAAATTGTGAGCGGTTAGCTCGATAGCTATGCCAATCTAGGCAAACTTGCAAACGGCGACGATTCAGGATAACCGATAAAATGGCGGCAGAATGTTGATAATATTCATATTTAAAAAACGCAAAAAAATGCGACCGCACTTGCCAGCCATTTGTCCAGCTTTCAATATGTGGCTTAGTAAAAGGTGTGCCTAATTGTGCGGAAACTTGTTGAATAAGAGCTTTCCATTGTTGCCAAGCCTGTTGATACTCTTGCTTGAGGGATTGTAGCCGTTCGGGTTGGAATTTTTTGATTTGAGCAAATTGGAAGAAAGGTTGATTAAAGAGTTCACAAGATTGTGCGGATAACATCGCTTTCCTCCTTATTTAATTTAATGGCTATAATCTTTTAATGCAGGTTGCACAAAATATTGTTTATCTTCCCAGCGTAGCATCGTCATTTTATTATTCCAGACACAGCCTGTATCTAAGGCATAAATATGGCTAGGGGTTGCCACTTCCGCTAAACTTGCCCAATGCCCAAAAATAAGGTTGGTTTGTTGATATAAAGGATTGGCGAGCTTAAACCAAGGTTGCAAAGGCGCAGGGGCTTGTTGGGGCGGCAATTTGCAAGCAAAATCAAGGCGACCATCAGGATAACAAAAACGCATACGGGTAAAGGCATTAATAATATAACGTAAGCGTTCAATGCCCGTTAATTGTGGTGACCAATAATCAGGCTGATTATCGTACATTTGGGCAATAAGCTGTTGATAATCGCCTTGTTGTAGCACTTGCTCCACTTCCTTGGCACAGGCTTTGGCTGTGGCTAAATCCCATTGTGGACTAATACCAGCGTGGCTAAGCACAAAATCTTGTTGTGGACTATGGATTAACAGAGGTTGCTGACGTAACCAATCTATTAATTCCGCAAAATCAGGGGCAGCGAAAATCGCCTCAACCCGATCTTTGGCTTTGATGTTTTTAATACCTAATGCGGTGGCAATAAGATGTAAATCGTGATTGCCTAATACAGTTTGAGCCGATTTGCCAAGGGATTTTACTAGGCGTAAACATTGCAAGGATTTATCGCCTCGAGCCACCAAATCGCCCACTAAATAGAGTTTATCTTGGTTGGGATCAAACTTGACCTGCTCTAATAAGCATTGTAATTCATCATAACAACCTTGTAGATCGCCAACAAAATAAGTTGCCATTAGTCCTCCAAAGCCCCTTGAACTTGTTCAGTAGGGGGATTATCCGCCAACCAATTAGCTAATTTTGCATAATCCGCAATGCTTAAATTTTCCGCTCGTGCATTTAAATCAATACCAAGTGCGGTCAGATTTTCCGCAGAAAATAAATGGGATAAAGCATTGCGTAAGGTTTTACGCCGTTGATTAAAGGCTTGGCTACATACGCGGTTTAACCAAGCAATATCTTTTACAGGGTAAGGTAATTGTTGATGTGGTACCAAACGCACCACCGCAGAATCCACTTTCGGAGCAGGTTTAAAGGCAGAAGGTGGCACTTCCAAGACTGGCATTACTTGGCAATAATATTGTGCCATAATGGTTAAACGTCCGTATGCTTTGCTATTAGGACTTGCACATAAACGTTTTACTACCTCTTTTTGCAACATAAAATGCATATCTTGGATAAGATGATGATACTGAAAAAGATGAAACATTAAGGGCGTAGAAATGTTATAAGGCAAATTACCAAATACCCGAATTTTTTGTTGCTTACTGGCAAGTTGCTGTTGTTCAAACAGTTGGGCAAAATCAAATTGCATCGCATCAGCTTCAATAACCTGCAATTTTTGCTGTAAAAACGGATGATGACGTAAACGCTTGGCTAAATCTCGGTCTAATTCAATGACCGTAAGTTGATTCACCTGCTCTGCCACAGGTTCAGTTAATGCCCCTAAACCTGGGCCTATCTCAAGTAAAAACTGATCAGGTTGCGGATAAATCGCCGCCACAATACTTTGGATAATCTGTTGATCATGTAAAAAATTCTGCCCAAAACGTTTACGGGCGGTATGACCTAAATGGGTTTTTGTATTCATAATATGATAAGTTTTTCTTCATTGATTTGGGCTGAATTATAAAACAAAAGTCTGGCGGCTGACAAACGTTGGGGAGGGGAAATAGAGTCGTTTCAATTAAAAATGAGACAAGGCGGCACGCCGAAGACAGTACAAGTAGTATGGCGAAGCGTACCAACGCTGTATCATGTCAAAGTGGGGCGACTATAAAAATCCCAGCTAAGCTGGGATCTCTTGATTAATCATTGATATATTTTATATCCGCACCACGGCGTAAGCCTTTAACCCAATTTTGTGCTTCTTCTTGTAATTGGGCATTGACTAATTGTTCATAGGCTTTTTGGCGGTAGGCATTTTCGGTAACATCACTTTGACGTTTGCCAATAACCTCTAAAATATGCCAGCCAAATTCTGTTTTAAAGGGTTGGGAAATTGTACCTTGCTTGGTATTAAGAATAGCTTGTTGGAAAGCTGGGACATACATATCTGGCAACGCATAACCAAGGCTCCCGCCATTCGCTCCCGAAAGATAATCTTTAGAATAATCTTTAGCGGCTTGGGCAAAGGTTAATTTATTTGCCAAAATATCGGCACGAATTTGATTTAATTGTGCTTTCGCTTGATTATCATTAAGTAAAGGATTTAATTTTAATAAAATATGGCGTACTTCATATTCTGGTGCGGTAACTTCTTTAAGTTTGCCTTCCTGTTTGGCTTGACTTAGCATTTTATCCGCGAGGTTTTCTACTTGCTCTCTTGTGACATCAAGATTACGCCCAAAATTTTGTTGACGTACGGCGTCCATTAATAATTGATTGGCAATTTGGCGGCGATAACTATGAATATCAATACCTTGATATTCCACCGCATCAAGAAATTGACCATAGGTTAAGCCATTTTGAGCCGCAATATTTTCAATCACTGCGTCAATATGGGCATTGGTAATTTTTACCCCTGAATCTTGAATGGCTTTTTGTACTAAAATATCATCAATCACTGAATTTAATGCTACTTGACGGTTTGCCTCGGTATTGGCTTTTTTGCCTAAAGCACGTTTAACTTGGCTTTCTAACACAGGGATTCCATCAACTGTTGCCACCACACGCTCTTGAGCGTAGGTTGAGGTGGAAATCATTAATAAGCTGATTAAACTAAATAAAATAGAATTAAAAAAAGGCTTTTTCATTGTGTTATTCCATTCCTTTTATTATGAGAATTAGACGTTATTTAGAGCGTTGGTTTATTAAAAGGTTCCCTTATTTTGTGATTAAGGCAACTTCATTACAGCCATCGTATTTTGCTGTGCGTACCTGTACTTTCTCTGTTTTACTGGTAGGCACATTTTTACCCACATAATCTGCACGAATAGGTAATTCTCGATGACCGCGATCCACAAAAATCACTAATTCCACTTTCGCCGCACGCCCGAAATCAACGAGAGCATCTAATGCAGCACGAATAGTTCGTCCTGTAAATAAAACATCATCAACCAAGATCACAATTTTATTTTGAATATTAAGATATTCGGAAGCACCGTGATAAACGGGTGATTGACTTGCAGGCTCAGCATATTCAAGATCATCACGATAAAAGGTAATATCCAAATCCATGGAGGGAAGTTCTTGTTGGGTGAGATCAAAAATTTTGCGTTTAATAAATTGAGCAATTTCTGCCCCACGACGTTTGATCCCCACGATAATAATATTATCTAGGTTTTGATGTTTTTCAATAATCTCGTGAGAAATGCGTGAAATTGTGCGTTGAAACTGATTTTCATCAATGATGATTTTGTTCATAATTCATCTCAATAAGCCAAAATTCAGGTCAGAATAGCATAAATTGGGGTAAAACGATATAGTTCCCCTTGCTTTATCCTTACTCGGCAGCATAGCCTTGTTGAGGCAAGGGTTTTCCATCTAAATAGGCTTGGTTATCTTGCAATACTAAGCGACCTTTTACAAACCAATCGATCACTAAAGGATAAATGGCAAATTCTTGCTGTTTGACTCGTTGTTCCACATCTTGCACATTATCCTCGGCAAAAATTGGCACTTTCGCTTGTAACACGATAGCCCCACCATCAACCTCTTCATTGACAAAATGAACGGTGGTGCCATGTTCTTTTTCGCCAGCCTCAATGGCTCGTTGATAAGTATCCAATCCCGGATATTTCGGTAATAGCGAAGGATGAATATTTAAGATTTTACCGGCAAAGCGTTGGGTAAATTGTGGGGTAAGAATTTTCATATAACCCGCTAATACAATTAAATCCGCCTGTTGTTGCTCAATATAATCGGCAATCGCCATATCCATCGCGAGATTATCGCTAAAGTTTTTACGTAAAAAAACTTGGGTAGGAATATTGGCTTGGCTAGCACGCTGTAAGCCGAATGCCGTTGCTTTATTACTGATTACCGACACAATTTTGCCAGCAATTTTTTGTTCAGTACAAGCCTCAATAATGGCTTGTAAATTTGTGCCTTGTCCTGAAATTAATACAACAATTTTTTTCATAGTCATTTAAATATGATAGCCCGATAAGGTGGTATAAAGATCATGTGCGTAGCTGTCGGTCATACCTGAAATAAAATCGGTAACCATCAGTAAGCGAAGATATAATAAATAATGTGGATCATCTTGATGTTTCGTTGCAAAACGTTGATAAATTTGTTTATGACTTTCAGAAATTAATGCCACTAATTTTTTATCTAATTTATTATGAATATTATTTAAATCAGCATAAGGTAATACGGCTGCAACAAATTTATTTAGTAGAAAGGTGAGTACGCTATGCCCTGAAATTTCTAGTTTCAGAATATGTTTATTGGAAAAAATATGTTTTAAAGCGAATTGACGGAGGAATTTATGCAAGGTTTCCGCCCAACTACCTTTAAATAAATCCGCATTATAATTGCCCTGCATAATGGCGGAATAATGATGATTAAAGGAAAAAGAAGCGGCATAAATCAGTTTTTTCCGAATATCAAAGAAACATTGATTAATCAATTCTTCTTGGTTACCGTCTTCTTGATTTTTAGTTTGTTGCTTATGCACCTCATTTAAATATTTATTTTTATCATTGTCTTTTGGATCTTTTAAATTTTCCCATTGCTGATTAAATTCTGTTAATTTTTGTTTAAAAAAATCAAAGCTAAATAATTCTTTTTTAAGGGCATCTTCAATATCAGCTGTTAAATAAGCAATATCATCAGCCGCCTCTAAAATAAAGGTGAGAGGGTGTCTTGCTTTTTCTACCCCAGTAAGTGCGGTTACTTTTTCAAAAATTTTTTGTTCCGCTTGGAAATATCCCATTTTTTTCTCTACCAACTTGGCATTTTGTTTATCATAAGCCTCAGTAGAAGAACGGGTATATTTAATCATGGTATTAATGGTTGCCGCCGTTAAGTGCATACCGGGATCGCCAGAAAAATTATGCAATTTGGTAATAATACGCAATGCTTGGGCATTGCCATCAAACTCAATAAAGTCGGATAAATAATGGGCAAGAAAATACTCTATATTAATATTTTCTAGCATTTTTTGTTGCAACATTGGGGCTAAATGGCTAGCAAACCAGTGGCGAATAATATCCTCACCAAAATGCCCAAAAGGAGGATTGCCAATATCATGAAGCAAACTGGCACATTCTAAGATACGGCAGATGTCCTCTTTTCTTTCATTTAAAATAGGCGCGTCCTCGCCTTTGTAATATTGTATGATATTAGTGGCTAACTCTCGTGCCAACATAGCGACTTCAATAGAATGGGTAAGCCGAGTATGCACGAAATCGTGGCGTTCAAGGGGGAACACTTGGGTTTTATCTTGTAAACGGCGAAAGGCGGGACTAGTCACAATTCGCTTGTAATCACTGTCAAAGGCAAACTCCTTGCTACCACGATTTTCGCCGCCGATACGTTGTGAATGTAATAATTGTTGCCAATTAAACATTGTTTCCCCCTAGCTTGATAGGCTGTTAGTTAATGATGACCTGTGGTTCGCCAGCTTCCGCTTGTTCAATGTGGCCAATTAACCAAGCCTGTTCGCCTGCTTGTTGTAACAATGCAAGGGCATTTTCTACTTGCTCGCTTGGCAAAGCAATTACCATACCCACACCGCAGTTAAAGGTGCGATACATTTCGTGGCGAGAAATATTGCCTTGTTGTTGTAACCAAGTAAAAATCGCAGGCCATTGCCAGCTTTGTTCATTAATCACCGCTTTGGCATTGGCAGGTAAAACACGTGGAATATTTTCCCAGAAACCACCGCCTGTGAGATGGGCAATGGCATGAACCTCAGTCTGTTTAATCAAATTTAAAATGGATTTCACATAAATTTTGGTTGGCGCTAATAAATGATCGGCTAAGGATTTCCCTGCTAATTGTTCGTTTTGAGGATCAACACCAGCCACATCAAGCACTTTACGAATTAAGGAATAACCATTGGAATGTGGGCCACTTGAGCCTAAAGCAATAAGACTATCGCCAGCTTTTACTTTACTACCATCAATAATCTCCGCTTTTTCTACCACACCGACACAAAAGCCCGCCAGATCATAATCGCCCTGATGATACATACCCGGCATTTCCGCCGTTTCACCGCCCACTAAGGCACAACCAGCTTGCTCACAGCCATTGGCAATGCTTTTTACCACTTCTGCTGCCACATCAACCTCAAGTTTACTTGTGGCGTAATAATCGAGGAAAAACAGCGGTTCTGCCCCCTGTACCACCAAATCATTCACACACATTGCCACCAAATCAAGACCAATGCCTTGATGACGTTGTAAATCAATGGCTAAACGCAACTTTGTTCCCACGCCGTCAGTTCCAGACACCAAAATTGGCTCTTTATATTGACTTGGAATGGCACATAATGCCCCAAATCCACCTAATCCCCCCATCACTTCGGGACGAGTAGTACGTTTAACATCCGCTTTAATGCGTTCCACTAATTCATTACCAGCGTTAATATCCACACCAGCATCTTTGTAACTTAATGATTGTTTGCTCACAGAGGGTTTCCTTTACGATGAATAAAAAATAATTGCGGGAAATTATACCGATTTAAGCAATCGTTTGCGATAGGAATTTTCATTCAAATATGCTTTGTCAATATTTAGGGCAAAAGTGCGGTGAATTTTCACAGAAATTTCTTTTTTCACTGTTCATTATGCTTATTCTGATTTAAAATTCACTAATTTGTGTTGAATAAGACAAAAAGGAGCGGACAATGAAAATTGTGGAAGTGAAACATCCCTTGGTAAAGCATAAACTTGGTTTAATGCGTGCAGCAAATATTAATACGAAACATTTCCGAGAATTAGCCACTGAAGTGGGGAGTTTATTAACCTATGAAGCGACAGCGGATTTAGAAACGGAAAAAGTGATTATTGATGGTTGGTGTGGCCAAGTGGAAGTGGATCGCATTAAGGGCAAAAAAGTCACTGTTGTGCCTATTTTGCGTGCTGGCTTGGGTATGATGGATGGTGTGTTGGAACATATTCCAAGTGCGAGAATTAGTGTGGTGGGGATTTATCGTGATGAAGAAACCTTGCAACCTGTGCCTTATTTCCAAAAACTGGCAAGTGATTTGTCTGAGCGTTTAGCCATTGTGGTTGACCCTATGCTCGCCACAGGTGGTTCAATGATTGCGACCATTGATTTGTTAAAACAAAAGGGTTGTCATCAAATTAAGGTGTTAGTGCTGGTGGCTGCCCCTGAGGGAATTGAGGCATTACAGCAGGCTCATCCTGATATTGAGCTTTATACCGCTTCTATTGATCAATGTTTAAATGAGAAAGGTTATATTGTGCCGGGCTTGGGCGATGCGGGCGATAAAATCTTTGGGACAAAATAATTTGAAGTGCGGTCTATTTTACAAAAATTTTTGCTAAATTGACCGCACTTTTTCTATTAACAAAGTTAATTCAGTCAGAGAGTTGAAACTTTATGCAAAATGAACAAAATGTGGCGATACAAAGCCAGCCAAAACAAGCCTTCGTAGGCTTACAAATGTTATTCGTTGCCTTTGGGGCATTGGTGCTTGTTCCTTTAATTACGGGGCTTGATGCGAATACGGCATTATTAACCGCGGGCATTGGTACCTTATTATTCCAATTTTGTACGGGTCGCCAAGTGCCGATTTTCCTTGCCTCTTCTTTTGCCTTTATTGCTCCCATTCAATATGGTATCCAAACTTGGGGAATTTCGGTAACCATGGGCGGTTTGGTGTTTACGGGGTTGGTCTATTTTGCCTTGAGTGCTTTAGTGAAAGTGAAAGGGGCTGAGGCATTACAACGTATTTTTCCTCCTGTGGTAGTAGGGCCTGTGATTATTATTATCGGTATGGGCTTAGCCCCTGTAGCAGTGGATATGGCATTGGGCAAAAACAGTAGTTATGCTTATAATGATGCCATTTTGGTCTCAATGGTTACCCTGATTACCACCTTAGCCGTTGCAGTCTTTGCCAAGGGAATGATGAAATTAGTGCCGATTATGTTTGGCATTTTGGTGGGCTATATTCTTTGTTTATGTCTTGGTTTAATTGATTTTCAACCTGTCTTTGATGCTCCTTGGTTTAGCTTGCCACAGCTTACCACACCAGAATTTAAATTAGAGGCAATTCTCTATTTATTACCTATTGCTATCGCCCCTGCGGTGGAACATGTGGGCGGTATTATGGCGATTAGCTCGGTAACAGGTAAAGATTTCTTAAAAAAACCGGGGTTGCACCGTACATTGTTAGGTGATGGTATCGCCACTTCAGCCGCTTCGTTTCTTGGTGGACCACCAAATACCACTTATGCAGAGGTAACAGGCGCAGTGATGCTGACCCGTAATTTCAATCCGAATATTATGACTTGGGCGGCAGTATGGGCGATTGCTATTTCATTTTGTGGTAAAGTAGGGGCATTTCTTTCAACCATTCCAACCATTGTTATGGGCGGAATTATGATGCTAGTCTTCGGCTCTATTGCGGTTGTGGGAATGAGCACGCTGATTCGGGCAAAAGTTGATGTAACTGAGGCTCGTAATCTTTGTATTATTTCCGTGGTAATGACCTTTGGCATTGGTGGAATGTTTGTTAATGTGGGTGAAATTTCCTTAAAAGGCATTAGTTTATGTGCCGTAGTAGCCATTTTACTCAATTTAATTTTACCTAAAGCAAAAGATCAGGAAATAAACCAAGAAATAAAATAAAATGCTTGGGCTAGGCATAATAATATTTAAGGTGAGTTTTTGACCGAACAACTTCCGTTACCGATTCATCAAATTGATGATGATACTTTGGAAAATTTCTATAGTGGCAATAATTTATTGCTACTCAATTCTGTGCAAGCTAACTTTCATCAATTATGCCAGCCGTTCTTTTTTATTTGGGGCACAGCAAGCAGCGGCAAAACCCATTTTCTCAAAGCCATTTCTAATCATTTTCTCTTGGCTCAACGCCCTGCTATTTATGTACCACTCAAAGAATCTCGCTATTTTTCCCCCGCGGTACTTGATAATTTAGAACAACAGGCGGCAGTGTGTTTAGATGATATTCAGAGCGTACTTGGCGATCCGCAATGGGAAGAGGCGATTTTTGATTTAATCAATCGTATCAAAGAAAACGGCAAAACCCTATTATTGATTAGTGCAGATCACCCTGTGAAAGCACTTCCTATTCAATTAGCAGATTTAGCTTCAAGATTAACTTGGGGAGAAACCTATCAATTACAGCCTTTAAATGATGAGCAAAAAATTGAGGTATTACAACAACGAGCGCAACGCCGAGGTATTGAGTTACCCAATGATACCGCTAATTTTTTATTAAAACGGTTAGAACGTGATAATCACACCTTATTTAACGTCCTTGAACGTTTAGATAAGGCTTCATTACAAGCAAAACGTAAATTAACCATTCCCTTTGTGAAAGAGATTTTGGCGTTGTAAAAAGAAATATAATGGAAAAAATGGTAACTAATAATCGTTTTCTCAACGGACTTGAAACCACTTTCTAGTCACTCTTTTATCCATTTCCCCTATTTATTAACTAAATCAAGGTTTGGTAATATGATATTGGCGTAACTTATTGGCGACAGCAGTATGAGAAATCCCTAAACGATTTGCCAGTTTACGCGTACTTGGATATTTTTCATAAAACTTACGTAAGATTGCCGCTTCAAAATTGCCCATAATTTGCTCAAGGGTTTCTTCGCCAAATTGTTCAATATCCATAGATTGAATATCATTTTCCAATAAACTCAAGCCGGCGATGGAAAGTTGCTGATTCTCCGCTAAGGTGCAAGCACGATAAAGGGCATTATAGAGTTCTCTAACATTACCTGCCCAAGGATAATTAATCAGATATTGCAAAAAGGCTTGGTCATAACGAGGCGGCTCAATTTCTAATTGTTGACAAATTTGCTGAATAAATAAGTCCAGTAAGGCTGGCACATCTTCCTTACGCTCTCTCAGGGGCGGAATGGTTAAAGCTAAAACATTTAAACGGTGAAATAAATCACTCCGCATTTTTCCTTGTTCAACATAATATTGTAACGGAATTTGTGATGTACAAATCACTCTAACATCGGCGTGATGCTCTTGTTCCTCGCCCACTCGGCGAAAAGAACCGTCATTGAGAAAACGCAAAAGTTTAGCTTGTAACTCTAATGGCAATTCAGCCACATTATCCAATAACACCGTACCATTATGCGCGTATTCAAAAAAACCTGTGCTTTGCTTATCTGCAAGGGCTGAGCCAAACATTTCACTTTCGGCTTCTTTTTGAGGTAGGCCTGCACAATTTACTGCGATAAACTTTTGTGTAGCGCGAGGACTAATGTGATGACAAATTTTAGCTAATAATTCTTTTCCTGTCCCCGTTTCGCCTTGAATTAATAAGGGGGCATCTAACAAAGCAAATTTTTTTGCTTTATTAATTAATGCGATCATTTTAGGACTATTGGCAATGATCTCTGAAAAATTATGTTGGCGTTTATCTTGTTTCATTTCGTCCCCTATTATCTTTGTCATACTTTCTAGCATAATACGGCACGACTGTAAAATTGACAAATGATTTTTGGAAAGTTTTATTTACAAAGAGAGGTAAAAATATTGTAAAAATTCACCGCACTTTTCCCCAATCATAAAAAAGGCGACCTTAGGTCGCCAAAATGTAACATGAAGTTACTACGCATAATACATTTCAAATTCAACTGGGTGTGGTGTCATATTGAGACGTTCTACCTCTTTGCGTTTCATTTCAATATAGGTATCAATGAAATCTTTGCTGAATACGCCACCTTGGGTTAAAAACTCGTAATCTTGTTCTAAGGCACTCAATGCTTCGCCTAATGAGCTTGATACCGCAGGAATATCTTTTAATTCTTCTGGTGGTAAATCATAGAGGTTTTTATCCATTGCTTCACCTGGGTGAATTTTATTGATGATGCCATCTAACCCCGCCATTAATAAGGCTGAGAAAGCTAAATATGGGTTGGCAAGTGGATCTGGGAAGCGAGCCTCAACGCGTGTCGCTTTTGGCGATGTTACCGCTGGGATACGAATTGAAGCGGAACGGTTGCTGGCAGAATAAGCAAGCAATACAGGCGCTTCAAATCCTGGCACTAAGCGTTTATAAGAATTGGTTGACGGGTTAGTGAAAGCGTTAAGGGCTTTCGCATGCTTGATAATACCGCCGATGTAATAAAGGGCTGTTTCTGATAAGCCTGCATATTTATCTCCCATAAAGATGTTTTTACCCTCTTTACTTAGAGACATATTACAGTGCATACCTGAGCCATTGTCGCCAGCAAAAGGTTTTGGCATAAAACAGGCTGTTTTGCCGTGTTCTGCGGCCACATTTTGTACTACATATTTATAAATTTGGGTTTCATCGGCTTTTAAGGTTAATGTATTAAAGCGTGTTGCAATTTCATTTTGTCCTGCGGTTGCCACTTCGTGGTGATGTGCTTCGATAACTAAGCCCATTTCTGCTAATAATAAGCACATTTCAGAACGAATATCATGCCCTGTGTCATTTGGTGCCACAGCACAATAACCACCTTTCACTAAAGGACGATAAGCACTGTTGCCTTCATCGTAACTTGTGTTTGTATTCCAAGCCGCTTCTTGGTCATCAATATGATAACTTACGTTATTCATTTTTGTGCTAAAACGTACATCATCAAATAAGAAAAACTCTGGCTCTGGCCCAAAAGAGGCACTGTCTGCAATCCCTGTGCTTTTTAGGTAATTTTCTGCACGCATTGCAATAGAACGTGGGTCACGATCATAGCTTTGCATCGTATTTGGTTCATAGATACTACAACGAATAGATAAGGTTGGGATTTGAGCAAAAGGATCAACAACCGCTGTTTCTGCAATTGGCATTAGCAACATATCGGCTTTATTAATGGTTCTCCAACCTTCCACAGATGAACCATCAAACATTTTTCCTTCTTCAAATAAATCTTCGTCAACAAGATTAGCAGGAATAGAAACGGCGTGTTCTTTACCTTTAATATTGGTAAAACGCAATAGTACAAATTTAATATCATTTTCTTCAATCAGGCTAAAAACGCGATCAATAGCTGTGTTTGACATAAATACTTCCTCTTTTTGATTAAAATTTAACTTTTCTACTTTATGACTAATCTTATTAGTGATTTAATCAATGTGGTAAAAGATACACATATCATCTAATAAAATCAATATATTTTTGAAAATAATTTATGAATTTCATTAATGAATGATTTTTATTTAATTAATTTAATAAGTTTTTGAATGTTTTATTAGTAATCATCTCTTATCGTTACTTTTTATATTATTTGATAGCTCATACCTTGAAAAAGTTGTATAATCTGCAACCTTTTTAACAGGATTTCCTATTGATACAGAGTTAAGATAGATTCAATGAAAAATACTTTAGATATTAATAAATTGCGTAATATCGCAATTATTGCTCACGTTGACCATGGTAAAACAACCTTGGTTGATAAATTATTACAACAATCTGGTACATTAGAAGCCGCGCGTAATGGCGATCAAAATGAACGTGTGATGGATTCCAATGATTTGGAAAAAGAGCGCGGCATTACCATTTTAGCGAAAAATACCGCGATAAATTGGCAAGATTATCGTATTAATATCGTAGATACCCCGGGACACGCTGATTTTGGTGGCGAGGTAGAACGTGTACTCTCTATGGTGGATAGCGTTTTATTAATTGTTGATGCCTTTGATGGTCCAATGCCACAAACACGTTTCGTTACACAAAAAGCCTTTGCTCATGGATTAAAACCGATTGTGGTTATTAATAAAGTGGATCGCCCTGGTGCGCGTCCTGATTGGGTTGTAGATCAAGTGTTTGATTTATTTGTTAATCTTGGGGCAACAGATGAACAACTTGATTTCCCAATTATTTATGCTTCCGCTTTAAACGGCGTAGCTGGCTTAGATCACGAAGATTTGGCATCAGATATGACCCCATTATTTGAAGCCATTGTAAAATATGTGGAACCACCAAAAGTGGAACTTGACGCCCCATTCCAAATGCAAATTTCACAGCTTGATTATAATAGTTATGTTGGCGTGATTGGTATTGGGCGGATTAAACGTGGCTCAATTAAACCTAATCAACAGGTTACTATTATTGATAGCAAGGGTAAGACCCGTAACGGTAAAGTAGGGCAAGTATTAGGGCATTTAGGCTTAGATCGCTTTGAGGAAGATATTGCGAATGCTGGCGATATTATTGCCATTACTGGATTAGGCGAGCTGAATATTTCCGATACGATTTGTGATGTAAATCAGGTTGAAGCCTTACCAGCTTTAACCGTTGATGAACCTACGGTAACCATGTTTTTCTGCGTCAATACCTCGCCATTCTGCGGTAAAGAAGGCAAATATGTCACTTCACGTCAGATTTTAGAACGTCTGCAAAAAGAGTTAGTACATAATGTGGCATTACGGGTAGAAGAAACCGATAACCCTGATGAGTTTAAGGTTTCTGGACGTGGCGAATTACACCTTTCTGTCCTTATTGAAAATATGCGTCGTGAAGGTTATGAATTAGCCGTATCCCGTCCTAAAGTTATTTTTAAAGAAATCGATGGACGTAAACAAGAACCTTTTGAACAAGTAACCATTGATATTGAAGAACAACATCAAGGTGCAGTGATGGAAGCCTTAGGTATTCGCAAAGGCGAAGTGAAAGATATGGTACCCGATGGCAAAGGGCGTACACGTTTAGAGTATATTATCCCAAGCCGTGGTTTAATTGGTTTCCGTAACGAATTTATGACGATGACCTCAGGTACAGGGTTACTTTATTCCAGTTTTAGTCACTATGATGATGTTAAACCTGGTGAAATTGGGCAACGTAAAAATGGGGTATTAATTTCTAATGCCACAGGTAAAGCCCTTGCTTATGCCCTATTTGGTTTGCAGGAACGTGGTAAATTAATGATTGAACATGGTGTGGAAGTTTATGAAGGGCAAGTGATTGGTATTCATAGCCGTTCTAACGATCTTACGGTGAACTGCTTACAAGGGAAAAAACTCACCAATATGCGTGCTTCTGGTAAAGATGAAGCTGTCGTATTAGTGCCACCTGTACGTCATTCACTTGAGCAAGCCATTGAATTTATTGATGATGATGAATTAGTGGAAGTGACACCAACTTCTGTGCGTATTCGCAAGAAATTACTGACAGAAAATGAACGTAAACGTGCTAATAGAAACACTGGCAATGCTTAAATTGCTTAGGAAAAAATAAGTTAAAATTGAACCGCACTTATTAAAAAGTGCGGTTTATTTTTTGTCTATTTTTAATAACACCTACAAAAACTGCAATAACCCATCCACAATCGGTACCACAATAATAAATAATACCGTACTTGCGGTAACCACATTGGTGGCAAAAGGCACATCGCCTTTGGCTTCGTTAGCTAAAATAGGTAATACCGCTAACGCAGAAACAGCAGATTGAATGATTAAGGTTTGTTCTTCAAGATAATTTAATGGGAAATGATGTCTGCCTAATAAAATAACGGTAAGCATAATTAGGGGCGATAAGACGAATTTACCCAATAATGCCGCAACGGTATCTTTATCAAAGCGGATACTGGCTAGCCCTGCTCGATACAAGGTAAGACCGATGTATAGCAATGACAATGGCGTAACGGTTGCTCCTACATACTGTAACGAAGAAAAAATAAATTTTGGTACAGGTATGCTCGCAAAGAGGAAAACCAAAGCCACTAAAAACCCCATTAATGGTGCAGGCAATAATTTATGCCAATCAAATTGGTGTTTTTTATTTTGCTTTTCCATACTATCAATACTGATCAAATAGACCCCAAATGTCCAAGTAGAAATGGTATTTAGCACATAATACACCAGAAAATAAGGCATACTCACTTCGCCAAATAACGCAATATTTAGGGGTAAACCAATAAAGATCGTATTCGCATTCACAATGGTATTAATAAAAACACCACGTCGCCCCGCTCGTACCTTTAATACCTTTACCAGTAACCAAGCCAATACATAACCAAGAATAATGGCGATAGCACCATAAACTAAGCCTTCGGATAAGGCAAGGAGCTTATCTAGGCTGAGGTAATTAAGTACGGCGGTAAAAATTGAGGCTGGCAGGGCAATATTCATTATCCACTTGGAGATATTTTCAGCAAAATCAGCGGAAAAATATTGCTTATAACCAAGCAAAAAGCCCAAACTAATCAATAAAAGAATGGATAATACACTTTCTATGGCAGTTAAAAAAACCATTTGATACTCCTTAAAAAAAAACAGAGGAAGAAATTTTTGCTCTCCGTAGTGATCAACTAAATCTTCTGTCCTCTGTCTTCAGTTCTCTGTCTTCTGATCAATAAACAGGTTGCCACATTTGTTCGTGTACAGTTTGAATCCAATCATCGGATTGTTTTGTAGCCACGCCGTCCGCTACCGCTTGTTTGGCGACCGCCACTGCCACCGTTGCCGAAGAGGCTCTTAAATTTGCCACAGGCGGTAAAATGGCTGAACCTAAGGTTGAGGCATTAACTTGTGATGCCACAGCCTCTGCCGCCGCTTGTAACATATTGTCTGTTACCTGTTTTGCCCCTGAAACAATCACGCCTAACCCTAAACCTGGGTATAGCAAGGCATTATTCCCTTGTCCGATTTCATAACTCACACCATTATATTGCACAGGCTCCACAGGAATACCCGTCGCAATTAAGGCTTTTCCTTTTGTCCAAGGCACGAGATCCGCTGGCATTGCTTCAATTTTTTCTGTTGGGTTAGATAATGGCAGAATAATTGGGCGTTCACAGCCTTCGGCTAAAGCCTCAATAACTTGTTGGGTAAAGGCACCGTGATCAGTTGAAGTACCAATAAGAATGGTTGGTTTCACACGTTTTACTGTGTCTAATAGGCTATCGCCTGAATGTCCCTCAGCTTGAGGACGTGCATAGGCTTGTTGATAATCAGGCAAGTTCTGCATTTGTTCACTGACTAAACCATTCACATCAATTAACCAAATTTGTGATTTGGCTTGCTCAGAAGAGAGTCCTTCACGCACCATGGCGGCGTGGATCTGATCCGCCATACCTGTCCCAGCCGTCCCTGCACCATAGACTAAAAGACGTTGCTCAGCAAAACCTTGCCCTTTCGCTTTTAAACCTGCAATAACCGCCGACATCACAATCGCCCCCGTTCCCTGCATATCGTCATTGAATATACGATATTGATCACGATATTGCATTAAAATACGGCGTGCATTGCCTGCCCCAAAATCTTCAAAATGCAATAAGGCATTTGGGAACAATTCTGCGGCGGTTTTTAAATAAGCGGCAATAAAGTCATCATAACGTTGCCCACGTACACGAGAATGGCGATTACCAAGATAATCAGGATCATTTAATAATTGTTCATTGTTTGTCCCTACATCAAGGTTTACCGCAATCACACGCTCAGGGTGAATACCTGCGGCAGCCGTATAAACCGCCAATTTACCCACAGAAATATCGGTGCCATTGACACCCCAATCGCCAATGCCTAAAATCGCTTCAGCATCAGAACAAACAATCAGATCAACCTCATCTTTGCCTAATCCAAGGCTTTCAAAAGCGGTTTTAATGTCTTCTGGGTGATCAATGGAAAGATACACTGCTCGGCTACGGCGATAATCACGACTCCATTTTTTAATGGCTTCGCCAATGGTTGGATCGTAAACCACAGGTAACATTTCCGCTAAATGATCTACCAATAAACGGTAATAAAGCACTTCATTACGATTATGGAGTTGGTCAAGGAAAATGTATTTATCAAGGTTTTTAGAGTAGGAAGAAAATTGGCGGTAAGCACGTTGGGCTTGTTGGTCTAAGGTTTCTACGGCAGAAGGCAAACGCCCAATTAAACCGTATTTTTTACGCTCCTCATAACTAAAAGCGGTGCCTTTGTTAGTGAGCGGATTGGTCATGATTTCTGGTTTATGACTCATAATTTACCCCTTATTAAAATTGAGTTAAAAGATTAAGATAGAACGACTGTTTAAAATTCAAACTCCCGCGGGGGGGGTATTTTAATATAGAAAAATAAAAAATAGCAAGATGATTTACTTAACTTCAATCAAAACATGATTGTTGATATTGATTCTGTCCTCTGAACGGTGAAAAATAATTTAAAAAACCAACCGCACTTTAACAATCTCAGCGTACCACCTTGTAAATTGAAACGACCGATAATAAGACAAGGCAGGCGGGCTATAAGACGAAAAAAATCCCCTTAATTATAATAATTAAAGGGACAAAATTTTTATAAATCACACCGCACTTTGCGATTAACTCATATATAATCCGCCATTAACGTGCAATGTTGTACCTGTAATATAGCCTGCATCATCAGAAGCAAGAAATGCAACGGCTTTAGCAATATCCTGTGCTTCGCCTAAACGTCCTGCTGGGACATTCGCAAGAATACTGTCTTTTTGTTCGTCATTTAGAACTTCTGTCATATCCGTTGCAATAAATCCGGGTGCGACCACATTGACCGTAATCCCTCTTGAAGCGACTTCTTTCGCTAAGGCTTTACTAAAACCAATTAATCCTGCTTTAGCGGCACAATAATTGCTTTGTCCCGGATTGCCCATTGAGCCGACCACCGAGCCAATATTAATAATTCTGCCATAGCGTTTTTTCATCATACTACGCAACATAGCTTTAGATAAATGATAAACCGAGGTTAAATTGGTTTGCATAATATCAAACCATTCTTCATCTTTCATACGCATTAATAAATTATCACGCGTAATACCTGCATTATTCACTAAAATATCAATTTCGCCATATTGTTGTTTAATTTGTGCTAATAGCTGATTAATACTTTCAATGTCCGTTACATTAAGCACCATACCGCAACCTTGCTCGCCTAAATAGGCTGAAATGGTTTCCGCCCCTTGTGGCGAGGTAGCTGTGCCAATAACCGTTGCCCCTTTAGCCGCTAACTCTTGAGCAATGGCTTTACCAATGCCACGTGTTGCCCCTGTTACCAATGCTATTTTACCTTGCATTATGTTTCCTCTAATCCGATTAAGCTAATAATTGTTCAATGGCAGCAAATGATGCACTATCATTGACAGCCGTTGCCTGCAAATTATCACAAATTCTTTTGGTTAAGCCCATCAATACTTTACCCGGTCCGACCTCAACGAGGTATTCAATACCTTGTGCATTCATTTTTTCAACAGTTTCTGTCCAACGCACAGGGTTATATAATTGACGAACCAGTGCTTGACGAATAGACTCACTTTCACATTCTGCTTTAACATCCACATTATTTATCACAGGAATAGCTGGCGTTTTAAAAGCGACACTGTCTAAAGACACCGCTAGCTGATCTGCTGCTGGCTTCATTAAAGCACAATGGGAAGGCACACTAACCGCTAAAGGCAATGCACGCTTAGCCCCTGCTTCTTTACAAGCTGCCGCTGCACGTTCTACCGCCGCTTTATTCCCTGCGATGACCACTTGTCCCGGTGAGTTAAAATTCACTGCTGATACAACTTCACCTTCCGCACTTTGTTCACAAGCCTTAATAATACTGTCATTATCTAAACCAATAATGGCATACATCGCCCCTGTTCCTTCTGGCACAGCTTGTTGCATTAATTTTCCGCGTAATTCCACTAATTGAATGGCATCTTGGAAATTGAGTACCCCAGCACACACTAAAGCAGAATACTCCCCTAAACTATGCCCTGCCATTAACGCAGGTTTTAACTGTGGATATTGTTGTTGCCATACACGATAAATAGCCACTGAAGCCGCTAAAAGTGCGGGTTGAGTTCGCCAAGTTTTATTTAATTCTTCCGCAGGGCCTTGTTGGGTTAATTGCCATAAATCATAACCCAAAACCTCTGATGCCTCTTTAAAGGTTTGTTCTACCAAAGGAAATTGTTCTGCCAACTCCGCTAACATCGCCACCGATTGTGAACCTTGTCCCGGAAAAACCATTGCAAATTTTTTCATGTTATATCCTAATTTATGCTTAAATCATTAAAAACGCACTAAGGCTGATCCCCAAGTCCAGCCTCCACCAAAACCTTCTAATAATAATAATTGCCCACGCTGAATACGCCCATCACGCACTGCAATATCTAATGCGGTTGGGATACTCGCCGCACTCGTATTACCAAATTGATCTAAAGTTACCACTACTTGCGACATTGGCATATCCAGTTTTTTTGCCGTTGCGGTAATAATCCGTAAATTGGCTTGATGAGGAACTAGCCAATCAATGGCTTTTTTATCTAATTGGTTTTCCGTTAATGTTTCTTCCACCACATTAGATAGCTCTCGCACCGCTAATTTAAAGGTTTCATTGCCTTGCATAAGGATATACCCTGACCGATTATGCTCTGGTTCTGCTTGTGGTAACATTAACATTTCACTTTTTTCTGCAGAAGAATGTAAATGAGTAGAAATGATCCCTTGTTGCTCACTTGCCGTCAAAATCACCGCGCCAGCACCATCACCAAATAACACCAATGTACTACGATCCTGTGGATCTAAATGGCGAGAATTTAAGTCAGATCCTATCACTAAGGCATTACGTACTTTACCTGTACGAATAAATTGATCCGCCACACTTAAGGCATAAACAAAGCCTGTACAAGCCGCCGCCAAATCAAATGCAATAGCATCTTGAATATTTAATAAACCTTGAATCTGACAAGCGGCACTTGGGTAAGCATGAGAATTGGTTGTAGTTGCCACGACAATTAAATCAATGTCATTTGCCTGTAACTGTGCCATTGTAAGGCATTGTTTAGCCGCCTCCGCCCCCATTGTCGCCACAGTTTCCTGCTCAGCAGCGATACGGCGCTGTTTAATACCACTACGCTGAGTAATCCACTCATCAGAGGTATCAACCATTTTTTCCAAATCAGCATTTGTTCTGATTTGTGCTGGTAAATAACGACCAGTAGATAATATTTTGCTATACATAATCTCTACTTATTAGTTTCTTTCTAAACCCATCAATATTTTATTTGGGATAGCTTGGCGAGCTTGTAATGCCGCATCTTTAATCGCATAAGCAAAACTATTTACCGTAGATGAACCATGTGCCTTTACCACCACAGCATTTAAACCAACAAGCGATGCTCCGTTATATTGTTCTGGATTAAAATGTGCTAATTGTTGATAACTGCGATTAAAGAGACGTTTTGCTAACCAAGCAACCATTTTATTCAAAGGAGGATAACTCAATAAAGTCCGTTCTTTCAAGAGAGACATTAAGTTCATCATTGCCCCCTCTAAAGTTTTTAAGGCAATATTCCCATTAAAGCCATCAGACACAATGACATCCGCAACACCATTTAACAATAAATTCCCCTCAATAAAGCCAATATATTGTAGGTTTGCATTTTGTTCAATTAAATGTGTCGCTTCACGAATAGACTTATATCCCTTAATTTCTTCAATGCCTATATTTAATAAGGCAACGCGAGGATAAAGGATATTCAAAGTATTTTCTGCAAAAATTGATCCCATTAAGGCAAACTGGTAAAGATTTTCAGCACGACATTCAATATTCGCCCCTAAATCTAACATAACAGAACATCCCTTATTTACCGTTGGAATAAGCGATAATAAAGCAGGACGATCTATACCGGGTAAACAAGGTAATAAAACTTTTGCTAACCCCATTAAAGCCGCCGTATTGCCTGCACTCACACAAGCCTTAGCGTCCCCTTGCTGTACCGCTTCAATAGCCAATCGCATAGATGTACCTTTGCTATGCCGCAAAGCATAGGATAAACCTTGTTGATTATTAATTTCACGAGAACAATGGCAAATACGCAAGCGTTGTTGAATTGATGTTGGGATATTTTGCAATAATGGGGTAATTTGCTGGCTATCGCCGAATAATAAGAACTCTAACGTTGGATCTTGTTCCAACGCTAATATTGATGCAGGGATAGTAATACGGGGACCAAAGTCCCCGCCCATCACATCTAACGCAAGGGTTAGACGGCTCAAATGATCACCTATGAGGAAATCAACAATTATTTATTGATAACCTTACGACCACGATAGTAACCATCAGCGGTAACGTGGTGACGTAAATGGGTTTCACCACTTGCTTTATCTACAGATAATGCAGCAGTGGTTAAGGCATCGTGTGAACGACGCATATCACGACGTGAACGAGATTTTTTATTCTGTTGAACAGCCATTGGCTATACTCCTAAATTTACTTCTGCTTCAAACTAGCTAATACAGCGAACGGATTTGGTTTGTTTGCCAACTCCTCTGGCAACTGACCAAAAACCTGCTCCGCCACGGACACTTCACAGTGTTCAGGTTCATGCATTGGTACTAACGGCAACGTAAGAATTAACTCGTCTTCAATAGTACCAATTAAATCTATTTCGCCAAACTCATTAAACTCTATTGGCTCATAAATTTCAGGCAATACATCAATTTGATCCAAATTAGCAACGGGGCTATAACAAAACGCTGCGGTTAAAGTTTTAACCATAGGTTGTTGACAACGTTGACAAATTAATTCTACATCAACGTTCGCTTTTCCTTCCATTACCACCAATTTTTGTGGATCAATAAAAAATGATAAAGTCACCTGCACATTACTGAGCACTTGACTTACTGATTCAGTTAAACGTACGAGTTGATCCTGTGCGTAATAACCCACATAATCTAATCTTCGTTGAGCGTCTTTAACCGGATCAACGGTTAAGGGTAATTTTACCTTCTGCATAGGGCGAGAATATTACCCTTAGCGGACAAAATAGTCAAAGGAAATTATAAAAATTTCATGATTTTAATATGATATTCTATTCTAAATAAAATAAATCCGTAAAATCTTCCGTACAAATTGCCTTTACCGCAGGATGTTGAATAACTCGCTCAACAAAAATCGCATAATATGATTCGCTTATTTCTTTAGTCTGACCAACTTCAATTAAATGTTCACGCTCATTACTACAAATCGAAGGTAAAACTAAGATAGCATTTTGTGATAAAGCAAAGGCTTTCATTAAAGCTGCATCATCAAATTCCCCTAAGACCTGAATATGTAGCCCTTTTAGGTTTATCCAAGATTGTAACTTACGTCCTAATGCGGTTTTTGCACTCGGTAGTAACATAGGATTATCTTCTAAGCAATACGGAAAGGGTTTTGAGAGATCAGGCGATAATGCAAAGAAACTTAGAGGAGATTCACCTAATTTAATAGAATAAATTCCTTCTTGTTGTGCTGAATCTACTGGACAATCAGAAAGAAACATATCAATTTGATGATGAGCAAGCTGTTCTAATAATAATTCATGCGTAGATTCAAAGCACCTTAATTTTATTCGATTATTTTGTTGTTGTGTTTTTTGTAAAATTTGACTAACTAATGGCTTTGATAAAGCATCCGCAACACCGACATTAAAGGATAAATATTGTTCTTGATGAGAATCAATAATTTCAAGCATTTCTTGGCTTAGAGAAAACATTTTTTCACAATAACGAAAAACAATTTTGCCTAATTCCGTAGGTTCAATACCTCGCCCCTGTCGTTTAAATAATTTTCCATTAAAACGGTTTTCTAACGCTCTAATTTGGCTAGTAATTGCTTGAGAAGTTAAAGACAGACTTTGAGCGGCTTGGCTAACCGAGCCGCTTTTACAAACTACCCAAAAATAATAAAGCTGATTAAAATTGAGTAACATAAAATTATTTACTCACTTCATTTGTACTCATTCTCAACAAAACGTAACCTATCACAGCAGATAATGAAGAGCCTAACAAAATCCCTAAACGTGATAACGTATTAATCATATCACCTGCTTCTTCACCAAAAGCCAATCCCGCTAAAAACATTGACATCGTAAAACCAATACCGCAAAGCACAGCGACCGCAAAAATTTGAGTAAAGTTGACACCTTGAGGTAGTTTTGCAATCCCTAGTTTTACGGATAAAAAACTAAATCCAAATACCCCTAGAGGCTTACCTAATAACAACCCTAATGCAATCCCCAATGGCAGAGGTGAAGTAAGCATAGCTAAGTTAATATTCCCTAAATAAACCCCCGCATTTGCAAAAGCGAATAAAGGTAACACAAAAAATGAACACCAAGGTGCTAAAATATGTTCAAAATCATGTAATGGTTTTTCCCCATTTTTTCCTTTTAACGGAATACAAAAGCCTAAAATCACGCCTGCTAAGGTTGCATGCACGCCCGATTTTAACACTGCCGCCCAAAGTACTAACCCCACAACCATATAAGCACAGAGTGAAGATACTTTATAACGATTCATAATGACCAACACAGCAATAGCACAAGCAGCAATCACTAAAGATAATGTATCTAACCCAGAGGAAAAGAATAAAGCAATAATCACGATTGCACCTAAATCATCAATAATTGCTAAAGCTAATAAAAAGACTTTTAAGGCTAAGGGAACACGTTTACCCAATAACGCCACAATACCAACGGCAAAAGCAATATCTGTTGCCATAGGAATTGCCCATCCTCCTTGTAAACTTGGCTCAACACTGGTAATTGAATAATAAACAATTCCGGGTATTACCATTCCCCCAATTGCCGCAATGGCAGGAAAAATTGCTTGTTGATAGCTTGATAACGATCCTTTAAGCAGTTCTTTCTTCACTTCCATTCCAACTAAGAGAAAAAAGACCGCCATAAATCCATCATTGATCCAATGAATCAAGGTTTTATCAATAGAAAATGCACCAAATTGCACACTCACAGGAATATTAAGGAAAGCAAAATAAACAGAATTAAATCCTGTATTAGCAAAAATAATTGCTAATAATGCAAAGGCAAGTAGCAATATCCCACCTGCGGATTCTGATTGAAAAAATTTTTTCGTACTTTCTAACATATAAGTTCCTCTCAAATAAGAAAATTACTCCATATAAATTTAGATTTCATATAAGGCATCTATTAGAACAAGATTATATGAATGATTACCACAATTCAACAAATAAAATTTGTTTATCTTTGAACTAGATCACAAAATTGATATAAAAAAAGACCTAGCTAATGCTAGATCTTTTTAAATTGAAGTAAACAGATAACCTATTCTTCTGTTTCTTCCGCAGCCATATTTAACATTTCAGTCAAGTTATTTGCTGCAATTTCCGCGGCATTTTCATTTAAGAAGTCTTCTACTTCTTCATCAGAAATTGCGACTTTTGTATTACCAACCATACGATCTTTTGCTCGACCTTGGTGGTAAGCAAAGCCAGTACCTGCTGGAATTAAACGACCAACAATAACGTTTTCTTTCAAGCCACGTAATTCATCACGTTTGCCCGCCACTGCAGCTTCCGTTAACACACGCGTTGTTTCTTGGAAGGATGCCGCAGAAATGAAGGATTCTGTTGCAAGTGAGGCTTTGGTAATACCCAGTAATTCACGCTCAAATTCAACCAATGGCTTACCTTCTGCTGCACGTTTGCGATTCACAATCTTAACGCGAGCCACTTCAACTTGTTCTCCTTCTAAGAACTCACTGTCGTAGGCGTTAGTAATAATGGCTTTACGCAACATTTGGCGTACGATAACTTCAATATGTTTATCGTTAATTTTTACCCCTTGTAAGCGGTAAACTTCTTGGACTTCATTAACGATATATTCTGTTACCGCATGCACACCGCGTAAACGTAAAATATCATGTGGTGTTTCTGCACCATCAGAAATTAAATCACCACGTTGTACCATTTCACCTTCAAAGACGTTAAGTTGACGCCATTTTGGTATCATTTCTTCGTAAACATCACCTTCCGTTGGGGTGATCAATAAGCGACGTTTACCTTTAGTTTCCTTGCCGAAAGAAACAACCCCTGAAATTTCAGCCAAGATGGCCGCTTCTTTTGGTTTACGAGCTTCAAAGAGATCCGCAACGCGTGGAAGACCACCAGTAATATCTTTCGTACCAACTGATTCTTGTGGAATACGCGCTAAGGCATCACCGATTCTTACCTCTGCCCCATCTTCTAAAGTCACAATGGCTTTACCCGGTAAGAAATATTGCGCAGCAACATCGGTTCCCGGAATTAAAATATCGTTACCTTTGGCATCAACTAATTTTAAGGCTGGACGAAGATCTTTACCTGAACTTGCACGTTCCCCAACATCTTGTACCACAATAGAAGATAAGCCTGTCAGTTCATCAGTTTGACGTGTTACTGTTAAGCCATCAACAATGTCAACATATTTCACAAAACCAGTTGCTTCTGATACCACTGGCATAGTATGTGGATCCCAGTTAGCAACAGTTTCGCCAGCATTAACCTCTTGTCCATCGCCTTTGCTTAATACAGCACCATAAGGAACTTTATAATGTTCTTTGGTGCGTCCAAAGGCATCAACAATAGTAAGTTCTGTATTACGTGAAGTTAAGACCAATTTATCTTCTTTATTGGTAACAAATTTCACATTAGCTAATTTCAATGTACCTGTATTTTTAACCTGTACACTTGATTCTTTCGCTGCCGCAGATGCTGCACCACCGATATGGAAGGTACGCATGGTCAACTGAGTTCCTGGCTCACCGATAGATTGTGCGGCGATAACCCCAACGGCTTCACCTTGGTTAATGAGATGACCGCGAGCAAGATCACGTCCATAACATTTCGCACAAACCCCAAAGTCCGTATCACAGGTTACCACTGAACGTACTTTAATGCTATCTACCGAATTTGCGTCAATCAGATCACAAAGTTTTTCATCAAGCAGGGTATTACGTGGAATTAATACTTCCTCTGTACCCGGTTTTAAAATATCTTCCGCTGCAACACGACCCAATACACGATCACGCAAGGCTTCTTTAACATCGCCCCCTTCAATTAATGGGGTCATAGTAATGCCTTCGTGAGTACCACAATCCTCTTCAATAATAACGAGATCTTGTGCCACATCAACGAGACGACGAGTTAAGTAACCTGAGTTCGCTGTTTTTAATGCCGTATCTGCCAAACCTTTACGGGCACCATGAGTAGAAATAAAGTACTGTAATACGTTTAACCCTTCACGGAAGTTTGCCGTAATTGGCGTTTCAATAATTGAGCCATCTGGACGAGCCATCAAACCACGCATACCCGCTAACTGACGAATCTGAGCCGCTGAACCACGCGCCCCTGAATCCGCCATCATAAAGATACTATTAAATGAAGCTTGTTTTTCTGGTAAACCATCACGGTTAATCACTTCTTCCGTAGAAAGATTTTCCATCATCGCTTTAGCTACACGTTCATTAGCGGCAGCCCAAATATCGATCACCTTATTATAGCGTTCGCCTGCGGTAACCAAACCAGATTGGAATTGCTCTTGAATTTCAGCAACTTCTTCTTCAGCTGCGGAAATGATTTCATATTTTTTCTCTGGGATCACCATATCATCAATACCTACTGATGAACCAGAACGTGCAGCATAAGCAAAACCAGTGTACATAATTTGGTCTGCAAAAATAACACTTGGCTTCATACCCAAACGACGATAGCTTTCATTAATTAATTTTGAAATCGCTTTTTTACCTAAGGTTTGGTTAAATAAGCTAAATGGCATACCTTTAGGCGCAATCATCCATAAAATCGCACGTCCAATGGTGGTATCAACCAAATTGGTTTCACGAGTAAATTCGCCCGCCTCATTTTTATTGTATTCCGTAATACGTACTTTTACTCTAGCGTGCAATTCTGCTTGTCCCGTACGATAAGCCTTTTCAGCTTCGCGCGGATCTTGCAATAACATTCCTTCACCTTTGGCATTGACTTTTTCACGGGTCATATAATAAAGCCCTAAGACCACGTCTTGCGAAGGTACGATAATCGGCTCACCATTGGCTGGTGATAAAATGTTATTGGTTGACATCATCAACGCACGAGCTTCTAATTGAGCTTCTAAGGTTAATGGCACATGTACCGCCATTTGGTCACCATCGAAGTCCGCGTTAAATGCCGCACAAACTAATGGATGTAACTGAATCGCTTTACCTTCAATTAAGATTGGCTCAAATGCCTGAATACCTAAACGGTGCAAGGTTGGTGCACGGTTTAATAAAATTGGATGCTCACGGATAACTTCCGCTAAAATATCCCAAACCACCGCATCTTCACGCTCAACCATTTTCTTCGCCGCTTTAATGGTCGAAGCAAAGCCACGACTTTCTAATTTGGCATAAATAAATGGACGGAATAATTCCAATGCCATTTTTTTCGGTAAGCCACATTGGTGTAAATGCAAATATGGTCCAACGGTAATTACCGAACGTCCCGAATAGTCAACACGTTTACCCAAGAGATTTTGACGAAAACGACCTTGTTTACCCTTGATCATATCTGCCAAAGATTTTAATGGGCGTTTATTTGAGCCAGTAATCGCACGACCACGACGACCATTATCCAATAAGGCATCAACAGACTCTTGTAACATACGTTTTTCATTACGCACAATAATATCTGGCGCAATTAAATCCAATAAACGTTTTAAACGGTTGTTACGGTTAATCACACGGCGATAAAGATCATTTAAATCCGAAGTGGCAAAACGTCCACCGTCTAATGGCACTAACGGACGTAAATCTGGTGGTAATACAGGTAATACGGTTAATACCATCCATTCTGGTTTATTGCCTGATTGAATGAAAGCCTCTAATAATTTCAAGCGTTTAGTGATTTTCTTACGCTTGGTTTCAGAATTCGTTTCTTGTAATTCTTCACGCAAGGTTTCACATTCATGTTCAAGATCCATATTGCGTAATAAGGCTTGGATAGCTTCAGCACCCATTTTGGCATCAAATTCATCCGCCCAACGATCTTCCGCATCCATAAATTGCTCTTCGGTTAATAACTGACCTTTTTCTAAATCAGTCATACCCGGCTCAATCACAATATAGCTTTCAAAATAAAGTACTCGTTCAATATCGCGTAATGGCATATCCAATAATAAACCAATACGGGACGGTAAAGATTTTAAGAACCAAATATGAGCTACTGGGCAAGCAAGCTCAATATGTCCCATACGATCACGACGTACTTTGGCTTGTGTTACCTCAACACCGCATTTTTCACAAATCACACCACGGTGTTTTAAACGTTTATATTTACCACATAAACATTCATAATCTTTTACTGGCCCAAAAATACGAGCACAGAACAACCCATCACGTTCTGGTTTAAAGGTACGGTAATTAATAGTTTCAGGCTTTTTCACTTCACCAAATGACCACGAACGAATCGTATCTGGTGAGGCTAAACCGATTTTTATCGCATCAAAATCCTCTGTTGATTTTGCTTGCGCTTTTAAAAACTTCACTAAGTCTTTCACTGATTTGCTCCCGTCGGAGTTAAACTAATTCAAGTGCGGTCGAAATTTAAAAAATTTTTTAAAAACTCACCGCACTTGGGCGTATTCATTGGCTTAAAGCACCATTATTCTTCATCTAAATCGATGTTGATCCCTAATGAACGGATTTCTTTCAACAATACATTGAAAGATTCTGGCATACCCGGATCCATTTCGTGCGTGCCGCCCACAATGTTTTTATACATTTTGGTACGTCCATTCACGTCATCAGATTTTACTGTCAACATTTCTTGTAAGGTATAAGCCGCACCATAAGCCTCTAATGCCCATACCTCCATCTCACCGAAACGCTGACCACCGAATTGTGCTTTACCACCCAATGGTTGCTGAGTAACAAGACTATAAGACCCTGTTGAACGAGCGTGCATTTTGTCATCAACTAAGTGGTTTAACTTGAGCATATACATATAACCAACGGTTACTGGACGCTCAAATTTTTCCCCTGTACGACCATCATAAAGGGTAATTTGACCAGAAGTCGGTAAGCCACCTAATTCAAGTAACTCTTTGATCTCTTTTTCATGGGCACCATCAAATACAGGTGTCGCCAATGGCATACCTTTACGCAAGTTTTGGGCTAAACGCATCACTTCTTCATCACTAAAGGTACTAAGATCCACTTTTTGTGAGCCTTCCCCGAGATCATAAGCCTTCTGGATATAACCACGTAATTTCTCAACATCTTGTTTTTGTTTGATCATTTCATTGATCTTATCGCCAATCCCTTTCGCCGCTAAGCCAAGGTGGGTTTCCAAGATCTGACCGATGTTCATACGTGATGGTACACCAAGTGGGTTTAAGACAATATCAACAGGTTGACCATTTTCATCATAAGGCATATCTTCCACTGGGTTAATTTTTGAAATAACCCCTTTATTACCATGGCGACCTGCCATTTTATCCCCAGGTTGAATATGACGTTTCACCGCAAGATAAACTTTTACCACTTTTAACACGCCCGGTGCTAAATCATCGCCTTGAATAATTTTATTACGTTTGACTTCAAGTTTATGCTCGAAATCTTTACGTAATTCTTCATATTGTTCGGCTAATTGCTCTAACTGATTTTGTTTCTCTTCATCAGCTAAACTTTGCTCTAACCACTTCGTGCGTTCAAGTTTATCTAATTGCGCAGCATCAACACCGCTATTCACTAACAAGTTACGGACACGAGTAAATAAACCTGCTTCTAAAATTTCTAATTCAGCCACAAGATCTTTTTTCGCTTGTTTAAGCTGCATTTCTTCAATTTCTAATGCACGTTTATCTTTTTCCACGCCATCACGGGTAAACACTTGTACATCAATAACCGTACCTGATACGCTATTTGGTACACGCAATGATGAATCTTTCACATCAGAGGCTTTTTCACCAAAGATTGCACGCAATAATTTTTCCTCTGGGGTTAATTGGGTTTCCCCTTTTGGTGTAACTTTACCCACCAGAATATCGCCGCCTTTTACTTCAGCACCAATATAAACAATCCCTGATTCATCAAGTTTACTTAACGCAGCTTCCCCTACATTTGGAATATCGGCGGTAATTTCTTCTGCCCCTAATTTAGTATCACGAGCAATACAAGATAATTCCTGAATATGAATAGTGGTAAAACGATCTTCTTGCACAACGCGTTCAGACACTAACATTGAGTCTTCAAAGTTATAACCATTCCAAGGCATAAATGCCACACGCATATTTTGTCCAAGAGCTAGTTCACCTAAATCCGTAGATGGACCATCAGCCATAATCTCGCCACGCTCGATCGGCTCGCCTAAAGACACGCAAGGAATTTGGTTAATACAAGTATTTTGGTTAGAACGGGTGTATTTAATTAAATTATAAATATCAATGCCCGACTCGCCTGCAACGGTTTCATCTTCATTCACTTTGACGACAATACGTGAAGAATCCACATATTGAATAATACCGCCACGTTTCGCTACAACCGCAACCCCTGAATCCAATGCAACAGGTTTTTCCATACCTGTACCCACTAACGGCTTATCCGCGCGTAATGTTGGTACTGCTTGACGTTGCATGTTTGCTCCCATTAACGCACGGTTCGCATCATCGTGCTCTAAGAATGGGATTAATGCGGCCGCCACAGAAACCACTTGTTGGGTTGATACGTCCATATAATGGATTTCTTCTGGACGATATAAACCTGACTCACCATGCTCACCACGCGCGGTAACATAAGCATCTGTAAAGCGGAAATTCTCATCCAAATTGGCATTCGCCTGTGCAATAACATAATGCCCTTCTTCAATAGCAGATAAATATTCTATTTCTTCTGTTACCTGTCCATTGACAACCTTACGATATGGGGTTTCAAGGAAGCCATAATTATTGGTTCGAGCATAAACAGATAGCGAGTTAATCAAACCGATATTTGGTCCTTCTGGTGTTTCAATTGGACACACACGACCATAATGGGTAGCATGTACATCTCGCACCTCAAAGCCTGCACGTTCACGAGTTAAACCACCTGGACCTAAAGCAGAAATACGACGTTTGTGTGTAACCTCTGACAATGGGTTATTTTGATCCATAAATTGTGAAAGCTGTGATGAACCAAAAAATTCTTTTACTGCCGCTGAAATCGGTTTCGCATTAATTAAATCTTGTGGAGTTACCGAATCTAAATCGCCAAGAGATAAACGTTCTTTAACCGCGCGTTCAACACGCACTAAACCAATACGGAATTGGTTTTCTGCCATTTCTCCCACAGAACGAATACGACGGTTACCTAAATGGTCAATATCATCAACTTCGCCACGTCCATTACGAATATCAATGAGCTTTCTCATCACATTGATAATATCTTCATTGCTTAATACGCCACTGCCGGAGGCTTCTTCTAAGCCGATAGAACGATTAAACTTCATACGTCCTACCGCAGATAAATCATAACGATCTAACGAGAAGAATAAATTATCAAATAATGCCTCTGCGGCTTCTTTTGTTGGTGGCTCGCCCGGACGCATCATACGATAGATTTCAACTAAAGCACTTAGACGATCGTAAGAAGGATCGATGCGTAAAGTCTCAGAAATATATGGCCCATGATCTAAATCATTGGTAAATAAGGCTTCAATTGTGGTATAACCTGCTTGTGCTAACTTGGCCAAAATTTCTAAGGAAATTTCCATATTCGCCGCACAAATTACTTCGCCTGTTTCTAAATCCACATAATCTTTTGCCGCAACTTTACCAATAATATATTCGGTTGGTACTTCTACTTGGCTAATATTGTCTTTTTGTAAAGCACGAATATGGCGTGCAGTAATACGGCGACCACGCTCAACATAAACGGTGCCATTTGCCTCAATATCAAAAGTTGCTGTTTCGCCTCTTAATCTTTCAGGCACTAATGTCATCAATAACTTCTGATCTTTAATTTCAAAAACCACTTTATCAAAGAAAAGATCAAGAATTTCTTCAGTGGTATAGTTTAACGCTCGTAAAATAATGGTCGCAGGTAATTTACGGCGACGGTCAATACGTGCAAATAAATTATCTTTTGGATCAAACTCAAAATCCAACCAAGAGCCACGATAAGGGATAATTCTTGCGTTATATAATACTTTACCTGAAGAATGGGTTTTTCCCTTATCACTATCAAAAAATACGCCTGGGCTGCGGTGTAATTGTGAAACAATAACACGCTCTGTCCCATTAATGACAAAAGTACCGTTTTCAGTCATTAATGGAATTTCACCCATATAAACATCTTGTTCTTTAATATCTTTAATTGCCCCAGCACTAGATTCTTTATCATAACTCACTAGGCGTAGCTTAACACGTAATGGGGCGGCATAGGTTGTACCACGAATTTGACATTCACGCACATCAAATACTGGCTCACCTAATGTATAACTTACATATTGTAACTCCGTACTTCCATTATTGCTGACAATAGGAAATACAGAACGAAAAGCGGCTTCTAAGCCTTGTTGACCTTCGGGATCTCTTTGAATAAATTTATCAAAAGAGTCTAATTGAATTGTTAATAAATAAGGTACGTTTAAAACTTGCGGACGTTTGCCGAAGTCTTTACGAATTCGTTTTTTTTCGGTGTAGGAGTAAACCATAGGGTTCCTCTGCTTGCTGTTCAGTGACCCAACCGCAATAGCTAGAGATTTAACTATGACATCGCGGCAATGATTAACCGTTTAAAATGACCGCACTCTGAACCTTACTTCTGTAGTGGGGTGAAATTCAATCTTATTATAATCGCCCTTAAAATAATACCGCGTTCACGCCTTGCCTTATTTTAAATTGAAACGACTCAATATTAAGATTTGAATAAAACAAAAATAAATAACGGTTGATTTATTCTTGCCTAGGATAGTACAAAATGGCTGAAGGATAACCAACAGCCATTAAGCCTAAGAAACGTGGCTTGATCAGTAGATTATTTAATTTCTACTTGTGCACCAGCTTCTTCTAATTCTTTCTTAAGTGCTTCAGCTTCTGCTTTAGCGATACCTTCTTTTAAGGTTGCTGGTGCAGATTCAACTAAGTCTTTCGCTTCTTTTAAGCCTAAACCAGTTGCACCACGTACAGCTTTAATTACTGCAACTTTATTCGCACCTGCTGCTGCTAAGATAACATCAAATTCAGTTTTCTCTTCTGCAGCTGCTGCATCACCACCTGCTGCTACAGCTACTGCTGCTGCCGCTGCTGATACACCAAATTTTTCTTCCATCGCAGAAATTAATTCAACGATTTCAGTAACTGATTTAGAAGCAATCGCTTCAATAATTTGTTCGTTAGTTAATGACATAACAATTGTTTCCTAAAATAAAAATGATTGATAAAAACGTTGCTTAAAATTAAGCAGCCGCTTCCAATTTGTCGCGTAATGCCGCCAAAGTGCGAACAAGTTTCCCTGCTGCCGCTTCTTTCATTGTACCCATTAAACGTGCGATTGCTTCTTCGTATGTTGGTAAAGTTGCTAAGAATTCTACATCTTGAATTTTACCT
Source organism: Volucribacter psittacicida (assembly GCF_004339025.1). Classification (GTDB taxonomy): domain Bacteria; phylum Pseudomonadota; class Gammaproteobacteria; order Enterobacterales; family Pasteurellaceae; genus Volucribacter; species Volucribacter psittacicida. The sequence continues at coordinate 21,254 of NZ_SMFT01000006.1, read as the reverse complement.
TCAAAGGCTGCACCTTTAATTTCAAACTTATCATTTGTTTTTGCAAAGTCTTTGAACAAACGTGCTGCTGCACCTGGATGTTCATTTGAAAATGCGATAAGTGTTGGACCTACAAACGTATCTTTTAAGCACTCATAATCTGTGCCTTCTACCGCACGACGTAATAAAGTATTACGTACTACACGCATAGTTACACCAGCTTCACGAGCGGCTTTACGTAATTCAGTCATTTTATCTACTGTAACACCACGAGAGTCCGCAATTACAGCTGATAGGGCACCTTTGGCAGCTTCGTTTACTTCAGCAACAATCGTTTGTTTGTCTTGAAGATTTAATGCCATTGGTTTTAGCTCCTGAATACACTCCGATAACTCGGAATAAAACAACCTAACAAAAATATTGTTAGGACAAATTTGGTGTACAGAAGCAGAAAATTTCGTACTCTGTTCACCATCTACGCAAGATAATTAAGAATGATAAGGTTCATTCCCTTGCGGTCTTGGACGGGGCTTGAAGTAAAGGTCAAGCACCAACCAGTGGTTCATAAAATGAACCAAAATTAAGGGCATAAATTATACTTAGCTTTTATGCCCTTGTAAAGTCTATGGATTATAAACTTGTTTGATCTACGGCAACACCCGCGCCTTGGGTAGTAGAAATACTTACTTTCTTAATATAAACACCTTTTGCGGAAGCTGGTTTTGCTTTCACTAAAGCTGCTAATAAAGCCTGTAAGTTTTCTTTTAATTGATCTGCAGAGAAGTCAACTTTACCGATAGTAGTATGGATAATACCATTTTTATCGTTACGATAACGAACCTGACCAGATTTTGCATTTTTTACTGCTTCTGCTACGTTAGGGGTTACTGTACCGACTTTCGGGTTTGGCATTAAACCACGAGGACCTAAAATTTGACCTAACTGTCCTACCACACGCATTGCATCTGGAGAAGCGATAACAACGTCAAAATTCATTTCGCCTTTTTTCACTTGCTCAGCAAGATCTTCCATACCCACTAAATCAGCACCAGCTTCTTTTGCAGCTTCAACATTTGAAGTAAATACCGCAACACGCACTGAACGACCTGTACCATGTGGAAGAACTGTTGCACCACGCACATTTTGATCTGATTTACGTGCGTCAATACCTAAATTTACTGCAACATCAACACTTTCATTAAATTTTGCTGTAGCAAATTGTTTTAATACTGCGATTGCTTCATTGATTTCGTAGTTTTTGGTTGAATCAACGCCTGCTTTAATTGCTTTCATGCGTTTAGTTAGTTTAGCCATTGATTAGTCCTCCACCACTAAACCCATTGAACGTGCAGTACCTTCAATAGATTTCATTTTTGTTTCAATCGTTGCACCCGTCATATCCGCTGCTTTAGTTTCAGCAATTTCGCGAATTTGAGCTTGAGTAACTTTACCTACTTTATCTTTATTTGGTTTACCAGAACCTGATTTGATACCTGCCGCTTTTTTCAATAGTACTGCCGCTGGTGGAGTTTTGGTAATAAAGGTAAATGAACGATCTGCATATACAGTGATAACCACAGGAATTGGTAAGCCTTTTTCTAAGCTCTCTGTACGCGCATTAAACGCTTTACAGAATTCCATGATATTAACACCTTGTTGACCTAATGCAGGACCAACTGGTGGTGAAGGGTTTGCCATACCTGCTGCAACTTGCAACTTAATGTAGGCTTGTACTTTTTTTGCCATTTTAATTTCCTTTTGTTGGGTAATAACGCCTTTCGGCTCCCCATGTTAAGATAGATTAACTATCTGACTAGTATTAACAGTGAGAAAATCTCACTTATCTCAAGAAAAGAGGCGGTATTCTATCAAATACAGCCACAATAGCAAGCCCAATTCATCATATCGATTCACTGGGCTTAACAAATTCTGATAAAAGTGCGGTCTATTTTAAATAAGTTTTTCCACTTGAGAAAACTCTAATTCCACTGGCGTGGCTCGACCAAAAATAGAAACAGACACTTTCACGCGACCTTTTTCGTAATCCACTTCTTCCACGGTACCATTGAAATCCATAAATGGACCTTCTTTAACACGCACTTCTTCGCCCGGCTGAAATGTGGTTTTATGTCTAGGTTTATCGCCTTTTTGTTGTAAACTATTTAAAATATGCTCTGCTTCACGATTACTAATTGGGGCAGGTTTATCTGGTGTTCCACCAATAAAGCCCATAGTATTAGGCACACTGCGCACTAATTGCCAAGTATAATCATTCATTTCCATTTGCACTAATACATAACCCGGAAAGAATTTACGCTCACTTTTACGACGTTTTCCCGCAACATTCTCAACCACTTCTTCAACGGGTACTAATACTTCACCAAAGTATTCTTCCATCTGTTGCTGCTTAATATATTCGCGTAAAATTGTGGCTACTCGGTTTTCAAAACCAGAAAAAGCCTGCAACACATACCAGCGTTTTTTTGGTGCATTTTCTGTCATATTAGAACCTCAAATCAGTTAAAAAAGTAATGATAGACATAACAATGGAATCTAGCCCCCACAAGACCAAAGCAACCACCACTGTTACTGCCATAACGATTAACGTCGTTTGTGTTGCTTCTTGACGCGTAGGCCAAACAATTTTACGTAATTCTATTTTAGACTCTTTGAAAAAGCCCAAGGCTTTTCTTCCTTGATTAGTTACAGCAACCAGTCCTAATGCAATTACTAATAGAACAATAATTGCAACAACACGGATAGATGTAGAAATTTCATCTGTAAAATAGACATTACCTAAAGCCGCCACAGCAACGACCAAAGCAACAATAATCCATAAAAATGAATTTAAAGCACGGCTTTTTGTCTTATCATCTTCATGATGATTCTTCTTTTTATCGACAATATTTTGACTCATAATTAACCCATCAATGAAATAAAAAATAGGTATTCTCGCGAACGCAAGATTGTAGCATTTTATTTTAATATTGCATATTAAATTCTAAGGATCTTTATGGCTTTTTCCAGAATTTATCATCAATGATAAAAAAGGGTATCCTACGATACCCTTCTTACATTGCTTGTTACAATCAATTATTTGATAATTTTAGCAACAACACCCGCACCTACTGTACGACCACCTTCACGAATCGCAAAGCGTAAACCTTGGTCCATCGCGATTGGGTGAATTAGACTTACTGTCATTTTGATGTTATCGCCTGGCATTACCATTTCCACGCCTTCTGGTAACTCGATTGTACCTGTTACGTCAGTAGTACGGAAATAGAATTGTGGACGGTAACCTTTGAAGAATGGAGTATGACGACCGCCTTCTTCTTTTGATAATACGTAAACTTCTGATTCAAAGTCTGTGTGTGGTGTGATTGAACCTGGTTTCGCTAATACTTGACCACGTTCGATCTCTTCACGTTTAGTACCACGTAATAACGCACCAATGTTCTCACCCGCACGACCTTCGTCTAATAATTTACGGAACATTTCAACACCTGTTACGGTTGTTTTGGTGGTTGGTTTGATACCAACAATTTCCACTTCATCACCAGTGCGGATAATACCACGCTCTACACGACCTGTTACTACGGTACCACGACCTGAAATTGAGAACACGTCTTCAATTGGTAATAAGAATGGTTGATCGATTGCACGCTCTGGCTCTGGGATATAGCTGTCTAAGTGACCTGCTAATTCAAGAATTTTTTCTTCCCACGCTGCATCGCCTTCTAAGGCTTTTAATGCTGAACCGCGTACGATTGGGGTATCATCACCTGGGAAATCATATTGAGAAAGAAGCTCACGCACTTCCATTTCAACTAATTCTAATAACTCTTCATCATCAACCATATCACATTTGTTTAAGAATACGATGATGTATGGTACACCTACTTGGCGACCTAAAAGGATATGCTCACGAGTTTGTGGCATAGGACCGTCTGTTGCGGCTACCACTAAGATAGCGCCGTCCATTTGTGCCGCACCAGTGATCATGTTTTTAACATAGTCCGCGTGTCCTGGGCAGTCAACGTGTGCATAGTGACGAGTTGGAGTATCATATTCTACGTGTGAAGTATTGATAGTAATACCACGTGCTTTTTCTTCTGGTGCATTATCAATTTGATCGAATGCACGAGCAGCACCACCATAATGTTTCGCTAATACTGTGGTAATTGCTGCAGTTAAAGTTGTTTTACCATGGTCAACGTGGCCGATTGTACCCACATTAACGTGCGGTTTTGTACGTTCAAATTTTTCTTTAGACATTGAGAATTCCTCTAAACAAATATGGTTACAAACGTGGTTTATCCCACATTAACCCTAGTTAATAGAAACTGTTTATTTATTCTGAAGAGATTATGAAATGCTGAGGTGGTGCTGATAGGCAGAATCGAACTGCCGACCTCATCCTTACCAAGGATGCGCTCTACCGACTGAGCTATATCAGCGCTTTGGAGCGGGCAGCGGGAATCGAACCCGCATCTTTAGCTTGGAAGGCTAAGGTAATAGCCATTATACGATGCCCGCGTTCTCAATTCATCTGTCCCATCAGATATAAAATGGTGGAGGGAGAAGGATTCGAACCTTCGAAGGCTGAGCCGGCAGATTTACAGTCTGCTCCCTTTGGCCGCTCGGGAATCCCTCCACGTTAAAAACTTGGTTACGCTTAATGGTGCCGACTACCGGAATCGAACTGGTGACCTACTGATTACAAGTCAGTTGCTCTACCTACTGAGCTAAGTCGGCGTCGTAAGCAAGTGAGGCGTATTATAGGGAAATTTTTATGGCTGACAAGCCTTTTTTATAAAAAAAAGTGATTTTTTTATTATTCGCCTAATAATCATCCAAAAACTGCACATTTTTCCATAAAAAACCATTTTTTTGTCCTATCCACACAAAATATATTGTATATTTGACCGCACTTTCTGGTTAAAAATATAGTCGTTTCAATTTAAAATAAGGCGAGGCGTATCAACGCTGTATTATTTTAAAGTGGGACGACTATACTTGAATTAAGCGAAAATTATTGTGATAAACCCTAACTCTCTTCAGACTTGTTCACAAACAAGTCCATTTTTACAATTTAATCGTCAACAATGGGCAGAATTACGCAAATCTGTTCCTTTACAACTTACAGAACAGGACTTAAAACCTCTACTTGGCTTTAATGAAGAATTGGCACTTGATGAAGTCAGTACCATTTATTTACCTTTAGCACGCCTGATTAATTACTACATAGAAGAAAATATTCGCCGTCAAACGGTCTTAAACCGTTTTCTAGGCATAGAAAAAAATAAAGTCCCTTATGTGATTAGTATTACAGGCAGTGTGGCTGTGGGAAAAAGCACCTCTGCACGTATCTTACAATCCTTATTATCACAATGGCCGCGTTTAAGACAGGTAGAACTTATTACTACCGATGGCTTTTTACATCCCCTTAACACCTTAAAACAACGTAATATTTTAGATAAAAAAGGCTTTCCTGTTTCCTATGATACGCCTAAACTTATTCAGTTTATGGCAGATTTAAAATCGGGCAAACCCGCCTTGAAAGTGCCTATTTACTCTCATCTAACCTACGATATCATCCCTGATGAATACAATATCATTGATCAACCCGATATTCTGATTTTAGAGGGGCTAAATGTCTTGCAAGTAAGCCACGATAAATCCAATAAACCTTTTGTCTCGGATTTTGTGGATTTTTCTATTTATGTTGATGCCGATGAACAACTGCTAAAAAGCTGGTATATCCATCGCTTTTTGAAATTTCGCCAAAGTGCATTTGCTGATCCTAATTCTTATTTTAAGCATTATGCGTCTTTATCTGAATCAGAGGCAATTCATATTGCGGAACACATTTGGGAAACCATTAATGGTTTGAATTTACGAGAAAATATTTTACCTACCCGCGAACGGGCTAATTTAATTTTAACCAAAGGAAAAAATCATACGGTTGAACAGGTTAAGTTAAGAAAATAGCTTTTTTATTTTTCAATGAAGTGCGGTCAGTTTTAAAAAAATTTTTCAAAAACCCACCGCACTTAAAATTGAGAAATCATCAGAAACTAATGCAAATAAGCAATCACTTCAGAAAAAACATTCACAAAAATATTATTAATCAAATCAATAAAAAACGCACCAACCATTGGCACAATCAAAAATGCCTTATGTGAAGGGCCATAATGTGAGGTTACCGCTTGCATATTGGCAATGGCGGTAGGGGTTGCCCCTAAACCAAATCCACAATGTCCTGCACTCAATACCACCGCATCATAATCTTTGCCCATAACACGATAGGTAACAAAAATTGCAAACAATGCCATCACCGCCACTTGAATTAACAAAATCACCAATACAGGCAAGGCTAACCCTGCTAACTCCCAAAGTTTTAAGGACATTAATGCAATAGCAAGGAATAAAGACAATCCCACCGTTCCTAGTACATCAATGGCTTCATCAGCCACTTTAAACTTCGCAATATGCACAAGGCTATTACGGATAATGGTTCCCACTAATAAACACCAAACATAGGTAGGAAGTTGTACTATCGTTCCTGTGGTCCAAGCATCAATTTGTTGTCCAACCAATAAACACACTGACAACATAGCAATGGTTTCAATGACTGAACGTACATTCACTTTACGGCGATATTTTGGACGCTCAAAGGCTTCTTCCACATCATTGGTATCTTCATCAGGCTCTGGAATTTGTTCCTTGTGCATTCTTTTTAATAAGAAACTTGCCACTGGCCCACCAAGAATACCACCAAAGACCAAACCAAAGGTTGCACAAGCCATGGCTAATTCTAAAGCACTCGAAATTCCAAAACGGTTAGTCAAGGTTTCTGCCCAAGCCGCTCCCGTTCCATGTCCCCCCACTAAGGTAATAGAGCCTGCAATCAGCCCATAGGCGGGATCAATATCCAATGTCATTGCCGAGAAAATACCGATTGTATTTTGCACCACAATAAATAATGCACAAACAAAGAGGAAGATCACCAAAGGTTTTCCCCCTTTAATTAAACGGGCAAAATTCGCACTCAAACCAATGGAACTAAAGAAAACCAGCATCATACTACGCTGTAAATCTGTATCAAAATTAAAGCTAACTCCCCATATTTGGTAAGCAATAGTCAAGCACAATGCCACAATAAATCCCCCTACAACGGGTTCAGGAATATTGAACGCATCTAAAAAATGAATACGTTTAACCAAAAAATAACCAAGTAAGAGTACAAAACAAGCTAATGCTAAGGTTTCATATGTATTAAAAGTCATATTAATATCCTTCTTTTTATTATGCTTAGTGAAATTGAAATCCGACTATTTTTGATCTTGATTTCAATAACATCAGCAAACCAATAAACATTTATTTCACATATCTGCAAAGTGAATAAATGTTATTTTGTGAATATAAAAAAACAAAAACAACCAAACGGCTGGTTGTTTTAAAAAGAGATAAATCGCAAAACGATTAAAAATTATTTATATTTCATAGAGATAAATGTCATTTTTAAATATCAATAAAATCATCTCTATAAAGTTGGGTTTATTCTACCATAAAAATACGCGTTTTCGCCAAATAGGTTTACACCTGTAACCAAAACGTCACTGGCCCATCATTTTGCAAAGAGACTTGCATATCCGCCGCAAATTGCCCCGTTTGTGTGGTAATTTTTTGCTGAGCTTGTTGCACAAAATAATGATAAAGTTGCTCCGCCTCCTGCGGTGTTGCGCCTTTTGAGAAACTTGGGCGTAAACCTTTTTGTGTATCTGCCACCAAGGTAAATTGCGACACTACCAATAATTGCCCACCTACTTGTTGAACATTGAGATTCATTTTGCCTGCATCATCACTAAAAACACGATAATTTAATACTTTGTCTAATAAACGATTCGCCTTTGCTTGATCATCGCCTTGTTCAACGCCTAAAAGCACCAATAACCCCTGCTCAATTTGCCCTACAATCTGACCAGCGACTTCAACCTTAGCCTGACGAACACGTTGAATTAATCCAATCATAGCTCTTCCTTACGAGGGTTAATTTGTTCCAACAATTCATCACTATCACCAAGATGAATAGATTTTAAATCCTGTAATACGGCAGTAAGCTGTGCCCCAAGCAACACAAACGTCCAACTTAATTGAATCCATAACAACATAATCGGCAAGGTTGCCATGGCACCATAAATTAATTGATAAGAAGGAAAAGTCGCAATATACCAAGCAAACGCCGCTTTACCTAAGGTAAAGAAAATGGCTGCCACTAAGGCACCAATACTGGCGTGTTTAAAGCTGACTTTGGTATTTGGCACAATCATATAAATGACCGAAAAGGCTAGCCAAGTCAGTAAAAACGGTAAAAAACTCAGAATTTTCAAACCAAAAGGCAATTTAATCCCTTCCCCTAAATCGGCTAAATAAGCAGATAAATAAGAACTTACCCCGATACTCGCCCCCGCAAATAAAGGTCCAATAGTAAGAATCGTCCAATAAATCGCAAAGGAAAACACCACCGAGCGAGGTTTACTACTTTGCCAAATGCCATTTAAAGTCCCATCAATAGAACGCATTAACATTAATGCCACTACCACCAAACCAATAATCCCCACCGCACTCATTTGTTTAGAGTTTTGTACGAATTGATCCACATATTCGCCCACCACATCACCTGCAGAAGGGGCAAAATTAGTGTAAATAAATTGTTTTAATGCTTCAGTCACCTCTTGAAAAACGGGGAAAGCAGCAAAAATGGCAAAAACCACCATAATCAAAGGCACAATCGCTAAGGTTGTACTATAAGTTAAATAGCCCGCCGCTTGAGGTAAATTATTCTGATTAAAGCGATACCAAAACACTTTTAGAAATAAGATAAAACGTGAAAATGAGAATGTCATAATTAACCTTTAGCAAATAAATCAAAAAGATAGCTCGGTAAAATAGCATGTTTTAGCAGGTTTAACAAATTGAGCAGGAAAGCATATCGGCGTTTCAATTTAAAATGAGACAAGGTGGTACGGTGAGAGGCGTACCAACGCTGTATTATTTAAAGAAGAACGACTTATATTTATTCCCCTGGAAACAAAAACGGATTAATTGCATTGCGTAGAAAACCTTTTTGTTCCATTTCTGAATCTAGAAATAAACTGGCAAGATCGTCTGCGATTGCTTCTACATGAGGATCTTTTTCTTGGTAGAGAATTTTCATGTAACTATGGCAATGATCACAGCTTTCAGCCTTGACTGGTGCAAATTCATTATCAATGGACCAATAGCTGAGATCTTTCATATCACCACAATTTGTGCATTTTACTCTTACCATATTCCATTCGCTTTCGCATAATGCACAATGTAAGTAACGTAATCCTTGAGCTGAGCCAAAATGCACAACACTTGCCGTGGGGGAGGAGTGGCATACTGGGCAAAGATGTAGTCCGTCTGCATTTTCTGCTTTAGCTTGATGTGAGGAAAGGAATTGGGTTAATTGTAACCAATATAAAGATAGTGCTGCCCAAATAAAGACCGCTTTATCTGCTTCAACTTGAGCATAATTTGCCGCCAGCAAATGATCCGCCATCTGTTCTAGTTCAGTGTTTGAGGCTTTTTCTAACCATTCAATAGTGGATAAGATTTGTTGATTTTGGTGGCTTATTTTTAGTTCTGCTAAAATTGCCATTAATAACTCACGCCAGATAGGATCACGTTGCCATTTGTTTACATCAAGGGGATGTTCTGTGCTAAGTTGTTGAATATTAACACTTTCAGCATAAATTGGCTTTTGTTGTAAGACCTTTAGTTGAGCATCAACGAGAGTTGCGGCAAATAATAAATAATCCGCAAAAGGGCTGTCTATTGCTAATTTTCTTAGGCGTTCAGCTCGCCGTTGGTAAAGATTTTTGGGATTAGCAAAAAGTAATAGAGGGGCTTTAATTTGCCCCGTTTTTTTTACAATTTCACTTTCAGGTAAAATTTTTATACTCATAATGGACTCTTAATGATGAGTGTTTTCTTCATTCTGTTTTTTGGCTTGGTATTCGGCAATGACTTCTTTTTCCAATTTTGGTAATACTTCATTTCTAAACCAACGTGGGTGATGTTTTCTTGCCCAACGTACGGTTACCCAACCTTCTACCATACCGCGAATCGATCCTTTTACCCAAAATGCCATGTACATATGCACTAAAATGCCTGTAAAAAGCAAAAATGCACTAACCGAATGGAGTAAAATCGCAATACGAATAACGGGAATTGGAAAATTATGGGAGAAATATTGTCGCCACATAATAATACCTGTAACCAATAAGGTGGTCATAGCAAGGATAAGTGTCCAGAACAACATTTTTTGCCCTAGATTATATTTGCCATTATCCGATACAGCGTGTTCATTACCTTTTAATACTTCTTTAATATTTTTTAGCCATACCCAGTCATTTTTTTCAGGGATATTATGTCGCCAATAAATTAAACTGAGATTAATAAAGGCGATAAACATAATAATCCCTGTAAATGGGTGGATAAAACGCGCGACCTGTGGTGTACCAAGAATTTCCGTCAACCAAGAAAAATCAGGGAAAAAGAAAGCTAGACCCGATAATCCTGTGGTAAAGAAGCAGATAACCAGTAGCCAATGGCTAATTCTCGCAGGAAAACGATGACGAATGATTTTACGATCATTACTGATTTTAATTTTAGTCATGTTTACCTCCTGAGTTTTGCGCATTTTGATATTGTTGTTGATTGAGTTGGTTATCATCAACCTCAATTTCAATGTCTTCTGCCTCGTGCCCCTCTAATTCCTCATTATTTGGGCCGATCCCCACATAATGGGCAATTTCACTAAGAATAAGACCGCCCATTGCCACTGCCGCAACAGGTTTTAATACGTCTTTCCATAATGTAATGGTTGGATCAATTTTCGGATCTTTTGGTAAGCCAGAATAGAGTTCAGGCTTGTCTGCATGATGTAACACATAAATGACATGTGTACCACCAACACCTTCAGGATCATAAATCCCTGCATTTTGATAGCCACGAGATTTGAGTTCTTCCACACGTTGTTGTCCGTAATGTAACATTTCCTCTTTGCTACCAAAACGAATTGCCCCTGTCGGACAGGTTTTGACACAAGCAGGTTCTTGCCCAACCGTAACCCGATCCACACAAAGCGTACATTTGTAAACTCGGTTATCCTCTGGATTCATTCGAGGAATATTAAATGGACAACCTGCGATACAATAACCACAGCCAATACATTTATCCGATTGGAAATCCACAATACCATTGGCATATTGGATAATTGCTCCCGGTGAAGGGCAAGATTTTAAACAACCCGGTTCTGTACAGTGCATACAGCCATCTTTACGGATTAACCATTCTAAGCGTTCATTTTCTTCCACTTCGTTAAAACGCATAACGGTCCAAGCCTTGGCATCAAGATCCACTGGATTATCATACACGCCCACACAGGATTGTGGTTCTGTACGAATATCATTCCACTCGGAACAACCTACCTGACAGGCTTTACAGCCTATACAGGTAGTCACATCAATTAACTTGGTTACTTCAACTTGGAAATCACGGGCTCTTGGTGCTGGTGTAAGCCCCGATGTTGCCGATGATTTAATAATATTTTGCGATTGTACCGTTCCCATATTATGCCCCCACTTTCTCGATGTTGACTAACATACATTTTGACTCTGGTGTTTGTGTATTGGCATCGCCAGCACGCACAGTAAGATTATTGGCAAAAAAGCCTTTTTTACTAATACCAGAGAAACCCCAGTGAATAGGAATACCAATAGTGTGAATCGGTTTACCATCAGACATTAACGGACGAATACGTTTAGTTACCACCGCAACGGCTTTAATGTAGCCACGTTTAGAAGTAACTTTAACCATATCACCTTGTTTAATGCCTTTTTCTTCCGCTAATCGTTCACCAATTTCTACAAATTGCTCAGGTTGTGCAATCACATTAAGCAATACGTTTTTCGTCCAATAATGGAAATGTTCGGTTAAACGATATGTTGTACCAACATAAGGGAATTCTTCCGATGTGCCTAAATCCATTTTATCACTTGGTAACACACGAGCTACTGGGCTTGAAATGACCTGTGGATGTAATGGATTTGTGCCGATTGGTGTTTCCACTGGCTCATAATGCTCTGGGAATGGACCGTCCACCATACGTTCACGCACAAATAAACAGCCTGTACCCTCAGGTTGCATAATAAATGGCAAGGTTGGGCTATTTGGTGGTGCAGTACCATAATCTGCAACATCAATATAATTCCAGTTTTTGCCGTTCCATTTGATTAATTGGCGTTTTGGATTCCAAGGATTACCCGCTAAATCCGCCGAAGCTCGGTTATAGATAATACGGCGGTTCATTGGCCAAGCAAACGCCCAACCTAAGGTATTCCCTAAGTTTGATGGATCAGAATTATCACGGTTCGCCATTTGGTTGCCCTGTTCTGTCCATTGCCCTGCATAAATCCAACAAGCACCAGAAGTAGTACCGTCATCACGCATTTGAGCAAAACTCGACAGTAATTGACCCTTTTTCAGCAACAAATTACCGTTACTATCATACAAATCTGCTAAGGCATAACCATTATTTTCTTTTGCTACTTCTTCTGCTTTTGGCTCAAGCGGATTAGCATAATTCCAGCTCATAGCTTCTAGTTGCTCACGCAATATTGGGCGACCACCGTCATCTTGTTGATATAAATGCAACAATTCTTGCCGTAATTCCGATAAAATCTCGCCATCGGTTTTTGCTTCCGCTGGTGGTTCAGCGGCTTTCCAGTGCCATTGTAACCAACGCCCAGAGTTGGCAATAGAGCCATCTTCTTCCGCAAAACAAGTGGTTGGTAAACGGAACACTTCTGTTTGAATATCCTCTGTTTTGACATCATTAAATTCGCCATAGTTTTTCCAAAACTCTGAGGTATCCGTAATTAATGGATCACAAATCACCAAATATTTAAGATTACTTAAGGCTTTGATGATCTTAGCTGAGTTTGGATAAGAGGCAATAGGGTTCATACCCTGACAGAAGAAACCATTAACTTTGCCTTGGTACATTTCCTCAATATAACGGAATTGATCCATACCACCCGTTGGCAATTTTGGTAAATAATCATAACCAAAGCCATTCTCTGCGGTTGCTTTATCAGCAAAGAAAGATTTGAGCATACTTACCATAAATTTCGGTGTATTTTGCCAATAGTTAGTTTGATCTTTTAGCAAGGTTTTCGGCGTAATACGAGCTAAGAAACTGTCTAAACTCAGATCATTTTCCGTTGGTAATGGAATATAAGCTGGCAACATATGTGGGAATAATCCCAAGTCGGTAATTCCCTGAACATTAGAGTGACCACGCAACGCATTTACGCCACCACCAGAAACCCCAATATTACCCAATAATAATTGGATCATTGCCATAGTACGGATATTTTGTGAGCCAACAGTATGTTGTGTCCAACCTAATGCGTACAAGAAAGTCGCCGCTTTTTCTGGTGCAGCGGTTTTGGCAATTTCTTCACAGAATTTAAGATGTTCTTGCTGTGGTGTCCCAGTAATACGCTCCACCATCTCAGGGGTATAGCGTGCAACATGCTGTTTTAATAAATTAATCACACAACGAGGATCTTGCATGGTCATATCACGTTTTGCTTGACCATTTTCATCAAGCTGATAAGACCAAGTGCTACGATCATAACGGCGTGTTGCTTCATCATACCCCGTAAATAAGCCTTCATTAAAATCAAAGTCTTCGTTTACCAAGAATGTCGCATTGGTGTAATGTTTAACATATTCGTGATGAATATGATCATTTTCTAATAAATAACGAATTACCCCTGATAAAAAAGCAATATCCGTCCCTGGACGAATTGGCATATAAATATCCGCCACCGCCGCAGTTCGGTTAAAGCGTGGATCAACCACCATAATTTTGGCATTATTATGGGTTTTTGCTTCTACAGCCCAGCGGAAACCCACAGGGTGTGCTTCAGCAGCGTTACCGCCCATAACAATGACTAAATCAGAATTTCGAATATCAACCCAATGGTTGGTCATGGCACCGCGACCAAATGATGGAGCAAGACTTGCTACCGTTGGTCCGTGTCAAATACTCGCTTGGTTATCAGTAAAAATAATCCCCAAAGAGCGAACCCATTTTTGAGTTAAAATACCCGTTTCATTACTACAAGCCGAGCCAGCTAAAAAACCCGTTGTCATCCAACGGTTTATGGTCGTGCCTTGTTCATTTTTCTCAATAAAATTGGCATCACGATCGGCTTTCATATGCTTAGCAATACGCTGAATCGCCTCGTGCCAAGAAATGCGTTTCCATTCATTAGATCCCGCTTCACGCACTTCTGGGTATCTAACACGGCGAGGACTATTCACATAATCTAATGCCCCTGCCCCTTTTGGGCATAATGCCCCACGACTCACAGGATGATCAGGATCGCCCTCAATATGGATAAGTTTGCCTTTGGTATTTCTCGCATGATCGCCTAAGCTATACATCAGCATACCGCAACCAACGGCACAGTAAGTACAGGTATTACGAGTTTCAGTGGCTCGCAACAATTTATAGGAACGGGGAGCTGCTAAGGCTTCCGTAGGCGCTAATCCCAGCATTGCCGCTGAAGTTCCCGCCATTCCTCCTGCACAGATCTTAAAGAACTTTCTTCTTGTGACCTGCATAGAGACTCCTTTAACGTTGAGTAGAAAAAAGTGTATTAAATAAATTCGTAAATTAATATCGTTTCAATCATTAATAATTAAAACGAAATTCTGTTAGGTTGGCGTATTTTAACGCTAATCTTAACCACAATAAATAGAATGTGTTAAAATTGTGCAGTAGAATAACATTTATTCATTAATTGTCTATAACGAATACAGCTTAATTTTGAGGATAAATTTGACTTTGATCACAAATTTAAAGGTTAGTTTTTGCAAAAAAGTAACAAACATACCACAAAATGATAATGATTTCTTTTCATCAAATATTGATATTATTGAAGAAGAAAAAAAAGATACCCTTGCAAGAGAAGTGCCTGTTGCTCTTGTTTACAATGGCATTTCTCATACGGTAATGATGTGTACCCCCCATCAATTAAGCGATTTTGCCACAGGTTTTTCCTTAGCCGAAGGCATTATCCAACAGCCTTCAGAAATATATGGTTTAGATATACAAGAAAAAGAACAGGGAATTGAAGTTCACATTGAGCTTTCCTCTCGCCGTTTTATGCAATTAAAACAACATCGCCGTAGCTTAGCTGGACGCACAGGCTGTGGCATTTGTGGCACAGAACAACTTAAGCAAGTATATAAAAATTTGCCCAAATTAGACCACACTTTACAGGTAGAATTACAGCTTTTTGATGATTGTTTACAGCAATTAGAGCAAGCACAACAATTAGGACAACAAACAGGCGCAACTCACGCCTGTGGCTTTTTTGATCCGCAAGGCAAATTATTAGCGATCCGAGAGGATGTCGGACGCCATGTCGCATTGGATAAATTATTAGGCTGGCACGCCCAACATCAACAGCCAAAAGGCTTTATTCTTACCACAAGCCGAGCCAGTTATGAAATGGTACAAAAAACCGTTAGCTGTCATATTGAAATGTTAGTCGCCATTTCGGCGGTAACTGATCTGGCAGTACAAATGGCACAACAAAGCAACCTCACCCTTGTCGGCTTTACTCGCCCAAAACGCGCCACCATTTATTGTGGAAAAGAGCGGTTGGTTTTTTGATTATTTTTTAAAACCTTAATCATCAAACTGAACGCACTCTCCACATACAAACCAATGCAACCAGAATTAAGCCGATAGCAATATAAAATA
This sequence comes from Volucribacter psittacicida, assembly GCF_004339025.1. Classification (GTDB taxonomy): domain Bacteria; phylum Pseudomonadota; class Gammaproteobacteria; order Enterobacterales; family Pasteurellaceae; genus Volucribacter; species Volucribacter psittacicida. The sequence continues at coordinate 5,395 of NZ_SMFT01000006.1, read as the reverse complement.
CTGTTTGATAATGCCAAAATTGTGTAATAATCCCAGCTAAAGGTCCACCTAAAATCCAGCTACTTTTGGCGGCATTAGTAAATAAAGTGGTTGCCGATCCCATTTGTTGTGGCATTAAATCTTGAAAATAAATCATACCAATACTGGCTAATACACCGATAAAAATACCATTAAAAAGTTGTAAACCGATTAGCCACCAAGGCTGTGTTCCCATTAATAAGCCCATATAAAAAATCAGCCCTGCAATAATGGCACAATAAATTAGGGTTTTCTTAGCTAGAAATTTGGTTAGATAGCCTGCCAATAACATAACAGGAATTTCTAATCCTGCGGCACTTGCCATTAATATTCCAGCTAAACTGTCAGGTAAGCCTAGTTGATGAATAACATATAATGGCATATTAATCAAATACATACTGTTGCAAGTCCAAGCTAAAAAGCAAACTAAAAATAAATAAAGAGTGCTTTTACGCACATTTTGTACGGAAAGATTTTGCGATGTTTGTATATTGACTTGTTGCCGAGAAACCTGAGGTAATATAGTTAAGGTTAAAATAGCACAAAGCATAAAAGCCAATGCGGCGGTTAAATAGAGAAAATCAAAGCCCCAATGTAATGCAATACTAAAAGACAATGGCGGTCCCACAATCCACGCCAAAGAAATTTGTGCTCGTAAAATGGTAGTAAACATCAAACTTTCTTTTTTATTGCTCTCGTTATATTCTCTAGCAAAGGCAAAGGTTTGTGGATTAACAGCGGCTCCTAAGCCCATTAATAATGTGCCTAAAAACAGTAAAACATAATAATTACGGGAATAAGCAAAAATCACACAACCGACAATGGAAACAAGACAACAAAACAACAGAATTTTCCGCCGATCCTGCTGTTTGTCGGAATATTTTGCCAAAAGTTGGCTCACTAAAATGCCCATTATGGCATTTACTGCATAAAATAACCCCACTAAAAAGGGGGTTACTTGAATTTGCTGAGATAAAAATAAACTCAACGTTGGTAGCTGAAAAGAGGAAGCAATCCCGGTTAAAAATGCCATAAATAATAAGGCAAAAATTACCATATTGCTGTTTTCAGGCTTTTGATTGGGGCTGAGCATATCTTATCCTAATAAATCATCAAAAGGTTATTTTAGGCAAATTTGTCAGCTAGCTCAAATCTAATTGTTTCACTTTAACATAATTTTGTGTTGATACGTCTTATTTTAACTTGAAACGACTAATCCATGAAAACCCACCACAATTACGCTATAATAAGCTCAAGTTTAGCTAATTTTATTGAGAATATTATGACCCAAATTGCAGACAACCCATTAGTATTAGTTGATGGTTCTTCGTATTTATATCGTGCGTTTCATGCTTTTCCACCACTCACAAATTCCCTAGGCGAACCGACGGGGGCGATGTATGGTGTACTAAATATGTTGAAAAGTTTAATTAGCCAAGTTGAGCCTAGCCATATTGCGGTGGTTTTTGATGCCAAAGGCAAAACCTTTCGTGATGAAATGTTTGAGCAATATAAATCTCATCGTCCACCAATGCCTGATGAATTACGTCAGCAAATTCAGCCGTTACACCAAATGATTAAAGCCTTAGGTATTCCCTTATTATCGGTGGAGGGGGTTGAAGCTGATGATGTGATTGGCACCTTAGCCTTACAAGCCGTAGCAGAGGGAAAAAATGTGCTTATTTCCACTGGCGATAAGGATATGGCACAGCTTGTTAGTCCGCAAATTATGTTAATTAACACCATGAATAACAGCTTACTCGATCCGCAAGGGGTCGTAGAGAAATATGGTATTCCGCCAGAATTAATCATTGATTATTTGGCATTAATGGGCGATAGTGCAGACAATATCCCTGGCGTGGCGGGGGTTGGCGAGAAAACTGCTCTCGCTTTGTTGCAAGGCATTGGTTCTATGGCAGAGATTTATGCTAATTTAGATAAAGTGGCAGATTTACCTATTCGTGGGGCAAAAAAATTAGGGGATAAATTATTGGCAGAAAAGCAAAATGCCGATCTTTCTTATGCCCTTGCCACGATTAAAACGGACGTGGCGCTAACCATTCGCCCAAATGAATTAGTCTTAGGCGAGCCAGATAATGATGAATTAGTGCGCTATTTTGGGCATTATGAATTTAAACGTTGGCTTAACGAGGTGCTAAGCGGTAAGCAAAGTGATAAACAAAATAACCTTTATCAAGAGGAACAAGTCGCACAAACCTCCTCAGCGAGCATAGCCAATATACAAATTGATCGTAGTGGCTATCAAACCATTTTGACACCAACGCAACTTGACGAATGGTTAAATAAATTAGCACAAGCAAGTCTTATTGCGGTAGACACTGAAACTGACAGTTTAGATTATATGTCCGCTAATTTAGTTGGGCTTTCCTTTGCCTTAGAAAATGGCGAGGCGGCTTATTTACCGCTTGCTCATAGCTATATTGGTGCGCCACAACAATTAGAACTTGAAGCAACGTTACAAGCCTTAACGCCTATTTTAACCAATCCTGATATCAAGAAAATCGGACAAAATTTCAAATATGATTTAAGCATTTTGGCACGCTATGGTATTCACGTGCAGGGTTTTGCCTTTGATACTATGATGGAGTCCTATGTATTAGATAGCACAGGGCGACATAATATGGACGAGCTGGCAAAACGCTATCTCGGACATCACACCATTCCGTTTGAAGCCATTGCTGGTAAAGGCAAAGCACAACTTACCTTTGACCAAATTCCCATTGAGCAAGCCAGCGAGTATGCCGCAGAAGATGCGGATATTACCATGAAATTGCACCAAACCCTTTGGCAAAAATTAGCGGATTATCCAAGTTTATTGGAACTCTATCAGCAAATTGAATTGCCTCTGATAAGGGTTCTCTCTCGTATGGAACAGCGTGGTGTATTAATTGATGGCAATACCTTGGCAAAACAATCGCAAGAAATTTCCCAAAAACTGACCGCACTTGAGCAACAAGCCTATGAACTCGCAGGGCAACCCTTTAACCTTGCCTCTACCAAGCAATTACAAGAAATTTTGTTTGAAAAATTAGGTTTACCAATATTAAAGAAAACACCAAAAGGTGCGCCTTCAACCAATGAAGAAGTGTTAGAAGAGTTAGCATTTGATCACGAATTACCCAAAATTTTGGTTGAACATCGAGGGCTAAGTAAACTCAAATCCACCTATACCGACAAGCTCCCCTTAATGATTAACGCTAATACAGGGCGAGTACATACCTCTTACCATCAAGCGGTTACCATTACAGGACGTTTATCTTCTTCCGATCCGAATTTACAAAATATCCCTATTCGTAACGAAGAGGGACGGCGTATCCGCAAGGCTTTTATTGCCAAACAAGGTTACAAAATTATCGCCGCAGATTACTCGCAAATTGAATTACGCATTATGGCACATTTATCTGGTGATGAGGGACTAACTTCCGCCTTTGCCGCGGGAAAAGATATTCACCGTTCTACCGCCGCTGAAATTTTTGATATTCCTCTTGAGCAAGTAAACAGTGAGCAACGCCGTAGTGCCAAAGCCATTAATTTTGGGTTAATTTATGGTATGAGTGCCTATGGACTTGCTCGCCAACTGGGTATCCCAAGAGGAAAAGCACAAGACTATATGGATCGCTATTTTCAACGTTATCCCAAAGTGCAACAGTTTATGCAGGATATTCAACAAAAAGCCAAACAACAAGGCTTTGTTGAAACCCTATTCGGTCGCCGTCTTTATTTACCTGATATTAACTCAAGTAATGGATTACGCCGCAAAGGGGCGGAACGTGTCGCTATCAATGCCCCAATGCAAGGGACAGCAGCGGATATTATTAAACGTGCAATGATCGCCATTGATCAAGCAACCCAAGACGATGACAATATCCAAATGATTATGCAAGTGCATGATGAACTTGTTTTTGAAGTAAAAGAAAATTTCGTGGAAAAATATACCGCACTTATTCAATCTTTAATGGAACAAGCCACCACACTCAGCGTTCCATTAATTGTTGATGTAGGCGTAGGCGATAATTGGGAAGAGGCTCATTAGTATCTATTAAAATAAATTAATAATAGGTGTAATGGACAAAATGGTTGCTAATAAGGTGTAATGGACAAAATAGTTGCTAATCTGCCCATTATGCTTTCAAGTGGACAAAATAGTTGCCAATAATAATTTTCTCAAGTTGTTAGCAACTCTTTTTATTTAAAAAATCCTTTATAAACATAATCTTACGCTTTTTACTTAACCCTTTATGTTTATAAGGAAAATAATCTTTTTCATTGCATTTCTCTGAGCGTTCATTCAAATAATCTTGATGTTTTAAATACCAATAATGCAAACGACGAAAGAAATCATGTTTTTGGCTTCCTTTTAAGGTTTTCACAATGATTTTTAATTCCTTTCCAGCCTGAGATTGATGTTTTTTCTTAATTTTCTCATCACCATTGCCACTAGATGAAAATGGCACAATTGAATAGGCGTATTAAATATCTTTTTTATAGTAAAACCCATTAAAAATCGCCAAGCAACCACATAAAATAAAAGAATAAACGGTCGATGCAATTTAACCGCCACGCTTTGTGTTTTTGTTTTATCCAAGTCCAAGTATATTCTATTGGATTAAGAGTCAGAGAATGGTGTGTCCTGCTGCTTCTATCAAGGCTTTTGTGTCTGAACCTTTATGAAAAGTGGCATTATCCATCACAATAACACTGTTATCAGAAAGCTGCGGAAGTAATAACTGTTTGACCCAGCTATGAAAAACATCGCTATTAATACTGCAATCATACAGCCCACCACAAAAAACCGTTGATTAAGCAGCGCGCCAACATTGCTCTGGTTTTTAAGTTGCCAGTTATACTGGCTAAGACAAGACTTACCTCTTTGAGCATACCCATAGGGTCTGTTGTCATGTATTTTAAAGCCGCTCTCATCTAAATAAATGATTTTCTCCCTGCTTTTTTAAATGCCTTTAGCCCATTAAGAAACGGCTTTCGTTTTTCAGTATCCGCTTAAGAATATACTAACGTCTTTACGTGTTATTCCTAGCCTTTTTAAAGCCGTACAAATGCCGTTTTAGCTACAACCCAAACGCTGTGTGCCATTGATAGTCGTCGGGATATGCTTCAACATCGGCTTTGAGGAGCCAATTATCAGTCTTATAAGGTTTAACAATACCTTTCTTTTGTTCAGGGTTTTCTATCTCTGGATAGTGTTAGTACTAAACTGAAACTCTTGTGCCAATTCTCAAAAGATTGCACCACCTTTGAAATAATAGAAATATTTATCAGAACATTCTTAAACAAAGTGCGGTAAGTTTTGAGGATTTTTATGAAAAAGTATAAATTAAATAACAAAAAACCCTTGTTG
>NZ_SMFT01000005.1 GCF_004339025.1 Volucribacter psittacicida | reverse complement strand
GTGAAACGCCGTGACGCCGATGGTAGTGTGGGGTCTCCCCATGTGAGAGTAGGTCACCGCCAGGTTATTAAATTGAAGAGACCCCTGTTGTTAGGTAACAGGGGTTTTTGTTTTATGGGGTTATCTCTTTATTTTGCCATAGGCTTGTCTATAATATCGTTGTTTCAGTTTAAAATCTTAAATTGAAACGGCGATAAAACAACGATAATTTCATTCTTATGATGATGGGGTTAATCATGGCGAGCTTAGTTGATATGCCTTATGATAGGCAAAAAGATATTACCAGAGTATGTGCCCAAGTCGCTTTATTATTATTGCAATATGGTGCGGAAAGTACATTGATTGTGCAAATTGCCGATCGCTTAGGGCTTGCTTTAGGGGTGGATTCGGTTGAATGTGCCTTGACACCAAATGCAATTATTTTAACTACTCGCTATCAAGATCGCTGTATCACAACCACGCGTAAGAACCAAGATAAAGGCATTAATATGCACGTTGTTACAGAAGTACAGCATATTATGTTAGCAACTGAGCATAAAATTTATGATTTAGCGATGGTCAAACGCAAAATTAACCAAATTGAACCATTCAAATATCATCGTTGGCTAGTTGTTGTGATGGTTGGCTTATCTTGTGCTTCTTTTGCTCGGTTATCAGGTGGCGATATTGTAGTGTGTATGCTGACCTTTTTGGCTGCAATGGTTGCAATGTTTGTGCGCCAAAGATTAGCAACACGCCATTATAATCCTATCATTGTATTTGCCATTACTGCCTTTGTTGCAACATTTATTGCGGGTTTAGGTTTGAAGTATGAGTTAGGTAATGATCCTCAAATTGCTATTGCTTCAAGTGTTTTATTACTCGTTCCAGGTTTTCCACTAATGATGCCGACCGCGAATTTTGAGAAACGCAACCGCTTAAAGTGAGAAATTATATTATGGTATTTTTCCCATTTTAAGCGGTTTTTTCTTTTCTAAAAAAACTTCATTAAAACCCTCTTTAAACGCCATTTAAATCCCCTTTAAACCAGACGTCCATACCTCTCCAGCGTATTTGAACCGCAGTCAGTCTCCTTTATTCATAGTAACACTTCACTTCCATTGCATTCCGAGCGAATCTGTCCTTAACGAAATAACACGGAGAGGACAATATTATGGCAACACAGGCTTACATTGGAACAATGAAAAAAAGCGCAAATGGTGGTTATGCTGTACATACATTACAGCTTGGTATAGACGGTTACCCTGAATACGCTGGAGACATTTTAACGCGTTATTACAACGCAAAAGACGTCAATAATTTACTTGCCGTTGGTGATATCCGAGAGTTATTTTCATCGCCAGCCAAAACCATAAAAACCCAAAACCGTTACTATAACGACGCTAAACGCCATTATTTCAACTCAGATATTCAATTTTGTCAGTTATTCCAAACCAGTACGGCAGAATACGCTTATTTATTTAACCTTGATGAACAACGTTGGTATTACCTCAGCCATCACACCTCATTACAACCACTTTAATCAAGGAGCACCACCATGTTAAAACTCAGAACCCACCACGAAATGCTGACCGAATTTGCTTTACGCATTGTAAAAACAGGCGAGGAAACTATGAGCAACGACACCTATACCTTTGAGGGGGTAACCTATAAACTGGCGTTTACGCCTATCCGCTTTACAGGTCGCCGTTCCCACTTACAGGATAAACTCGTCAGTTTTTATTTATTAACCAACCACAGCACAACGCCTGATTTTTACGCCTTAAAATCCGAATTTCCCCGCTAAATGCGGGGATTGCCTTAGAATTTATAGACTAAATTATCCTCATATTTCCCTGTATAACTGGTGGAGGTATGAACAATAATCCGCTGACAGTCCTCAAAAATTTGCCAATTATCCACCTTATCCTCAATCATATAATCAATAAAACGAATAAATTCCGATTTGGTCGAGCTAAAGAACAAATAGGGCGGTCTTGTCAAGTTAATCAAGCGTAAAAAATCAATTAAATCAAAATAATGGGCTTGACGATAGCTAGCTTGATGAGTGCATAAATAAGGCGGGTCAAGAATCAGCAAGGCTTTGGGATTATCCTGAAATTTTGGCATTAACTGATGAAAACTTTCGCTCACAATTTCCAAACCATCTAAATAATGTTCAGCATTGGCATAAGGGGTTTTACGCACTCGAAACCAAAAATCTTGCCGATAAAAATCCTCAAAGGTGGCAGCCTGTTGCCCACTGAATAACAACCAGCCCACCAAGGTATTTAAGTCCTTATAGCCCTCAAAGGCTTCAATTTTGGCGATGACTTGCTGTTTCAGTGCTGGCGGTAATCGTTTCTTGCTTTCAACCTTACCCTCAAGCAGCTGCCAAAGTTTTGCCCGCAGACGATTTATATCATCAATATGCTGTAACCGCTCGGCATAACCGTCATAATCGTTATAAATAACCCTTGCTTTAGGTTTGATTTGCTTAGCGACGTGGCTTAATAACCCACTCCCGCCAAACACATCAACAATCGTCCAGCCCTCGCCATCATCGGTTAAATGCTGATTTAACAAGGCTTTAAACTGATTTAAAAACAGCCTTTTTTGACCTACAAACGGCAGTGGGGCTTGAGTGAAATGTAAAGATTTTGTTTTATTTGCCATAATAATGTCCTTTTTATTATGGCGTTCTGGCGTTCCTTGACGCTCCGACACTCTAAGTTAATTGAAATTGTTGATTTTCTTACAACGCACGCATTTTATCTCTAAACTTTGTGCATTTTTCGCTCGTGCTAGTAGCTTTTTACAGCAACGACAACGATATTCCTTTATCTGCATAATTTTCCCATTTTAAGCGGTTTTATGTTAAGATCCGCCCGTCTGGTCAGACAGGACGGTCTCGGGCTTATGCAGGCTACGTCTGCTTAGGCTATCGTTAGTTGCTCGCAACAGCTAACGATACCGTCTTCTTCCTTAATTCTCACATTATAAAATCATTTTGTTATACTCCTTGATTGACTTGTTTAACCAAAATTGCAAGTGTTTTTAATTGTTCTATCGTCATCACAGATTTAGCCAATTCTGCGATAAGTATCTGTTGTTGTAATGGCAAGCCTTTTACCGATATAGCATGATTAGACACTTCCGCTAACATTTGAAAATTATCAGTCTGTATATTTCTTTCTTGAAAAAATACTACAATTTTTACTACCCATTTAACTGTAATTTTCTTGCGTCCCGTTTCCATCCCACTTAAAAATGAGGGACTTGTACCAATAGCTTTTGCCATACTGTACAAAGTTTCATTGGCATCCACTCTTGCTTTACGAACTGCTTTGCCAAACTCAGTTAGCTTTACCCTTTTCATTTTGCTTTACTCTAAAATCACTGCCAAATCATTCGGACTAAACCGCCAGCCCTCAGTACCGCCATTTATCGCATTTGCACACCATTCCGAACAAAAGAATTTTGAACGTGCGTGCGGAATGCCGAACACGACACCTATCGCCCCAAACCAATCATAGCGACTGCCTTGAGTTTGATTAAAGTACCGAATAATTTGGGCTTCATTAACGCCAACCAGCTCAATCAAATCCCATTTATCGCTATCCAGTAACATCCTTTTCTGCCGTACACCGCCATCACGAATACTTGAGGAATAGCATTGATACTGGTCTTCTCCCTCTGCTCTTATCGCAATTTCACAATGGGAATAAATACCCTTTGTGAGTTTTCTAGTCAGCCAATCGCTTAATCGTGCAATCACAGCTTTCGGCAGCCAACCTTGTTTTCTGCCTTTATAAAAGGCTAAATAGACTTGTGTTTTCATGATGCTTTCTCCGCCAGTTCATTCATTTTGTTAATAATATCTTGATAGATTGCTTGCAGTTGCGATTCATCAAGTGCCTCATTTTTCAACTCATATTTTCGCATTCGTTGTATGGCAAGCTGTTCTTGCAAGGATCTCAACTCTGCTGCTTGTTTTAAAATCAGTTCAACTGCGGCTTGATTATCTAAGCCCGCTACGCTTGAAAAACTTGTGATATAAACACTCGGCTCGCCTTGGTAATCAGCCTGTTTAAACGCTAATGCCGCAGCCTCTCGTTCTTGATATTCATTGATAAAACGAGTCCAATAAGTAGAAATATCCGCGGCTTTATTATCAATGTCATTGCTTAATTGTTGCCGAAGACTGGCGAGATAGGCTTGCTGCTTGTTTTCATCAATGACCCATTCACTCCCCTTTAAAATATGGCAAGGGCTAGGCTGTGGCTCAATTAAAATTGGCGAGCCGTTTTCATCGGCAATAATGGTTTTGCCTTGTGATTGCCCTTTCATCAATTCATCATAAATTTCTTTTGAAATTTCCACCGCACTTTCAGGGATTGAATGAATACCTTGTAAATAAAAACCGTTTTTATAAAAAACTTTCATCATTTTACTCCACCTACCTAATAACCGACGGCAAACCAATATATTTTAGACTCGCCTTGTTCAGTGCTTCTTGATTGCCAACTTGAATGCCATTGAAATTTAGCGTTTGTTAATTCACTTATTGAAAAACCTTCCCAACTTGCTCCACCACTACTTATAGTGCCATGAGCTCCGCTCAATGTGACAGAGAAAGCCATATTTGGAAAAGCAATCGGAAAAATGACATCTCCTTTTATCTCATTGCCTATCCTTCCTGTTTTGAAGTTTCCCCACATCATAATTAATCCATTTGGGAGTTTGCACCAGCCATTTTCAGTTTTTGAGCTGCTAATGGAATTTGCTACCCCTTGACTAAAATTGATAATGTCAGAAAAAGTGTGAGTGTGATTTTTATCGGCTTTCCCTTGAAGAGCTAAAGCTAAGTTAGCGGCATCTAAAGAGCCAGTATTGATAACTTCTCCATACGCCTTAATCCAATAATTAACTGCATTGGTTGCCTTGATGGCGAATTTGAAAGCAATCGCTTTAGGGCGTGTCTCATCGCCACCTGTATAAGAGGTATAGTAATTTGCGTTATCGTTGTCGCTACCATGCGCCCCTTTAATCGTTTTTGAAGTATCTCGTTCAATATCTTGAGATGAACTATTATGTTCTCCCCAGTTACTTAAATGGCGATGCCGTTTAATTTCATCATCTTGTAACTGTCCGATCGTCAAATTGCTACCAATATTGCGAATAAAACGATCGCCCAATTTAGGCACTTTGGCAAGTGAACCATATTGAGCAATAAGCAAGCGATACAGCTCAGGGTGGTTGGTTTGCTTTACTTTACTGCTAATTTCATCAAACCATATCCAGCCTTCAGGTAAATTATTTACCGCAAAAGGGGCAACTTGCCCAATTTCCCCATTAAGATTTGGCAAAGTATTTTTATTGCCCATCGCTTTATACAAATCAGGATAAGAGGCTTGAGCAAAAATTGAGCCATCACATTTTAAAAATCCTGCTGGATTGGTAATTTCTTTCGGAAAACCAACAATAGACCCCAAAGGCAAGGATTTCTTGATTTGTTCTTCAACCCAGCTTTGATAAGCCACTGTCTCACGACCTAAATTGACCGTAGGAAAAGCAATATATTTGGTAGATTTATCCGTTTTGGTATAAACAAAATTTATCCTTGGATCTGTTTCCGAATTTGGATTGACTTCAAGCCGCCAATTTCCCCCATTGGATAAATTAAACTTTGCATTTAACCATTCATTACCTTTGGCATAAAGATTTAACGTATTTGCCCCTATTGAGCCATTTACTTGTAAACGGTCGGTATTATTATCTGTCGCCGTCCCAAAAGAACTGTTACCTGTGCCATGAATCACCATATTATTTTGATATTGGTCACTGGCATTTGATGCCATAAAATGTACTCTTGATGTTTTATCCGATAACAAATAAGAACGGATCAACGCTTTTGTTTTCTCTGCCCCTCCTCGCAAGCATTGCATATTAAAATCCGTCATATGGCGGTCAGTGGTATTGCTATCCGCCTCAATGGCTTCATTGCGTACATTCATATAAGGCACAAAACGTTCTTCATTACGCACAATTTGAATACGGTAGCCACTTTCAAGGGTTTTATTAACTTTTAAATCCCCAGTAATGGTATCCCCTGAACGATTCACTTTATCTAAGCCATCTACTCGCTGCCACGCCTGCCAAGAACCACTACGATGACAACGGTGATAACAAACACTGCTCACCGCAAGGGTATAACGCTGATAATAACCGCCATAGAGAACTTCTAATATCCCAGCCGCTGCCTCGGGATAATTTCTCTCCACAGAGGCACGAGCTGAAGAGGTTTGTCGAAAAATGCCATCTTGACGAAAATCATTTAAATCATCGGTTGCCGACAATGAGACTTGCTGAAGTGGCATCACTTCAGCTTTTTCCGCTTTATTCTCGTTTAATAATTTTCCTTGACGAGCGGTGAGAGCTTCATTGTTGGCATTACTGGTTAAGCTATCGTTTAACTTTACAACTCCCGCTACAGAGGTACTTGCCTTGTCTATTTCATGGGTATGGGTATTTCCGCCAGCAACATTGGTAGAAGTTGCGGTAATTTTGGAAGGCGTGCCTAAGCTAATGGTGCGACTGGCTCCCAATGTACCGCCGCCCGTTAAACCGTTGCCTGCGGTAATGGATCTTTCTTGAATAATTTTCGCCTGCTCCGACACCCAACTCTGATAAGCTACCGTTTCACGGTTTGAATTTAGCGTCGGAAAGGCGATATATTTCTGCTCGCCCACTTTCGGCTTATAAACAATGTTTAATCGAGTGTCCTCACTGGATTTAGGGTTAAATTCCATTCGCCACTGTCCACCTTGGTGGGTTGAACCGTTATCATAAAGATTAAAAAACACCCCATTCCAATTAGTTGTAGTAAAATTCAAAGCGAGGTTATTAGCGGACAAGTTAGCATTAACCGTTAAGTTTCCTGTTATGGTATCCCCCGCACGATTCACTTTATCCAAGCCATCTACTCGCTGCCACGCCTGCCAAGAACCACTACGATGACAACGGTGATAACAAACACTGCTCACCGCAAGGGTATAACGCTGATAATAACCGCCATAGAGAACTTCTAATATCCCAGCCGCCGCTTCGGGATAATTTCTCTCTACAGAGGCACGAGCCGAAGAGGTTTGTCGAAAAACACCATCTTGACGAAAATCATTTAAATCATCGGTTGCCGATAATGAGGCTTGTTGGAGTGGCATTACTTCGGTTTTTTCCGCTTTATTCTCGTTTAATAATTTTCCTTGACGGGCGGTTAATGCCTCGTTGTTAGCATTACTGGTTAAGCTATCGTTTAACTTTACAACTCCCGCTACAGAGGTACTTGCCTTGTCTATTTCATGGGTATGAGTATTTCCGCCAGCAACATTGGTAGAAGTTGCGGTAATTTTGGAAGGCGTGCCTAAGCTAATGGTACGACTGGCTCCCAATGTACCGCCACCCGTTAAACCGTTGCCTGCGGTAATCGCTCTTGCTACAATCGCTTTGGCGATTTCATTAAGATAAAAAGTTCGATTCGCCAATTGCTTTAATGGCTTATTACTGACGCCATTTTCACCACCTAGCACAGGATCAGATTCTTCTATCCGATAAATCCCTGTCTCCCATTTATTTTGCTCTTTTAAATTTGCCATAAAGTCTCTCCACTAAGCTGAGCCATGATTATATTTGCCGTCGTATTTCACCTTATTGTTGTAACGAATTGGCACCGCCTTGTAATCTAACACCGCCAAAATACAACGTGCGGGGGCGAAATTGATTAAGGTTTTACGAATATGGCTTGCCTGATCATTGGTAATAGGTTGCGATAAGCGAATAGCATAACAAGCCCAATGCTCCTCTTTAGGAATTTTGGCGACCACCTGATTGGAAGTGTAATCCCTCGCTTTTAACCCCTCATCAATTTCAATATCGCCAAAGCCCAAAGTACGCAATATTTCCCTAATGCTCCAAGGCGTGCCTTTAAAACGGTGTAACTGTACCGCGTGACGAATTAAACTGGTTTTAGTGCTATTACTTTCCGCCACCAATAAACCGTCATAGCCTGTTACGCTCCATTTTTCCGCTAAAATATCAATAAATTTATCGTCTAATAACTCCACTAAATTAGTCATAATCTGCCGTTTCTGCGGTAAATTAAGGCGTTTGCCCAATTCCGCCAATGCGGTGTATTTTGAGTCAGCAGCGATAATGGACGGATAAGTGAGTTTAGCCACGAGTTCTTTCCTCCAGTACATCAATGGTAATCGCACTACAGTTTGCCCACTGATTTTCCTCAATAATCATTTTGGCTGGGCTTAATAAAGCCACGTCGTAAACTCCCTCAACCCGCAAAGCAGAAATAATGGCACTGGGTACTACATCTAACCCTAATTTTTTGGTTTTTTCTGCTAAAAATTGTTGCAGGGCATCACGGGCTTTAGTTTTGACAATATCCTCTCTAAAGCCCTCAAATAAGGTTAATTGGGCGTGAATGCGATAGTCCTTTTTAACAGGAGCCACCACCTCAACACTGTCGCATAATGGTCGGCGTTTTTCCGCACTGACATATTGAGCAATCTCTTTCAACAGACGATCATCAGGTTGCCCCTGTTTGGTTAATACAGTGATCCGCACCAATCCCCCTTTAGGAGTTGCCACATTCACATCGGCAATGGCTTGCGAAACCGCTCGGACGTGGTAATCATAAGCGGCAATAGAGCCGCACGTACTAAAGGCTTCGGGTGCGGCTAAAATGCGTTGGCGGTAATCGTCATCGCTTTCTGTGGTTAAACCGCCGCTGGTAATATCAATATTGCTCACCTCAACGCTGCTTTGTGTATTCAGGGCAGTTTTAAGCTGTTTCACTCGCCCTACTTCCCAACCATTGCCCTCACGCCCTGTTTGATTACATTCCGCCTCGATCTCCACATAGGAAATCAAAGGGGTGATCACATCATCATTTAACGTTTGAAAAAATAAATTCTCATTGACCGCCACTACTGTGCCTTTAGGAATAACAATGGCACTATGCTCGCCTTTTACACTAAACTTTAAAACACAACGAGCAGGGGTATTTTGCAATCGGTAACAGCCCATAGTCTCGCCACATAAATCCAAGGCGAGTCCTGTGGCAAACTGGGGAAAGGTTTGTAGAAAGGCTTCATTAATGCCTTTTCGCACCAGCAGTTCACGATAGGCATAGGTTTGAATAATAGACCGCTCAATATGGGCAGGTTGTAGGGTTTTGCCTGTGCGTTGTTCATAATCGGCGATGGCATCCGCTAAAATCGTTTTCACCTCTTCAGCAACGATTTTGACTTCTTCACGTTTCATCTTACCTCCACCTGCGTTTGATAGATTTCGCGGTAAACATCTTCGGTTAATGACCATTTAATGCTAAACACAAAATGCGGGGCTTGCCCTGATACCAACACTTCATCCACCTTAATCCGTTTTTCCCATTGCTGTAATGCCATAGTGATTTCACGCACAAAATGAGGAATGGCAATATCTTCTGGGTAGTCAAGATATTGGAAATGATCGCTGCCGAAATCTGGGCGTAAAATATCGCTCCCTTTTAGGGTGTTGAGAATGTTGGCAATACATAAATGAATATCATCAATGCCCGCTACCACCGATTGATGTTCAGAGCTAGGGGCAAGTTGCCAGTGTGTACTGATTAATGTTTGTGTGTTCATAGCCCTTAGCATAACGGGCTATGAATGGAATTGATTTTAAAGGGGTTTAAAGATTTTAAGGTTGAGCATCAGAAGTCAGGTTACCATCGCCCTGCTCTCGGTGTTTATGAGCTTTCAAACTGATATTATCGGCTTTAATATCGCCGCCATGGGTTTGTAAAGCGCCATTAATGACTGCCGTTGCCCCATTTGCTCCGCCGTTGCCTGTCATACCTTGCATATAGGTTAATGAACCTTCTACCAACAAATTGCCTGTGGTTTTGGTGTCAGGGCTATCAATGGTGACTAAGGTAGGCGAAACCAGTGTAATTTTCCCTGTGGCTTGAATTAAAATATCGCCTGTGCGTCTGTCGTGAGAAATTACCGTACCATTGCGAAATTTTTTCATCCAAATATCGCCACTGGCAGCAGGGGTTGGATCTTGCGCATTATAAATCGTCCCCAATACACAACCGCTTTCTCCTTGTGCATCCAATAAAATCGCCACTAGCTCCCCCACATCAGGCAAGCAATAAAATTGATTTCCCCCAGCATTGGGCGTTAAAAAGGGGAGCCAGTCGGTTTCTAAATCCTCAAGGGCGGGCAGTGTACAACGCACCCGATGATTGGCGGCGTCCACCGCACTCACTAACCCTTGCTGAAACGTCGCGGTAAAATTATGGGTTTTCATCGTCTATCTCCTCTTCTGCCAAATCCTCTTCCGCTTGTAAATCATCGGGAATAAATTCAATCATTCTGATCTCAATATCTGTGGTATAACCCTGTCCTCGGCTAAGGGTATGTCTGGAAGACTTAATCAAATATTTCCCTGAAAACACGCCAAGGTTACGCAGGACAATGGTTGCCCCTGCCACCAGCTCGGGATTGCCCACTAACTTAATCTCGCCTGCACATTGATCTTCATTTTGCTCAGCTAAAGCGGATTGCCCACGTGCTTCAATTTGCTCTACACTCTCGCCACGAGCTACTACCACTAACTCATCGCCACTGGCGGGCGTGGCTTGGGGCATATCAGGACGAAGTGCGGTGGTTTTTTGCGTTTTTTTCAATAATTTTTTACCATTTGTATCAAAACCACTAATATTCACGCTTTTCGCGGTATCTTTAATCCGATCACGCAAACGCAGAGAAATCGTATCCTGCTCTTCTAAAATCAGCACCGCTTCACTTTGCCCCAACGCATTTTTATCGGTAAACACTAACTGATCGCCGACAATTTTAAAGCTATGATGATATTCTCGGGCAAGACGGGTTAAAAATTCCACATCACGCTCTTGATATTGGGTAATGCGTTTAATCGGAATAGGCTTAATGGTTCCCACCACCTTGAGCTTTAAATTTGCCGCCACCTTTGCCACAATCTGTGCAAGGGTCGTGTTCTCATAGGCTTTCGGTTTTAAGGTGCGATTAGCCCGACTAATCCCTGTACTTAACGCCTTCAAGCAAAGATAAGTAGGCTTGTAATAATATTCCACCTCATCAATTTCAAACGCCCCAATCTCCACAAGCTGCTGTCCTTGATAGCCAATTGCTGCCAGCAATTTATCCCCTTGGGTCGGAAACCAAGCACGAATCCATTTACCTGCAATATCTTCAAATTTGACCGTTAATTCATCAGATTGCCCCTCTAAATAATCGGTATAACTCAGCTCAATCAAATAAGGCTCAATCTCTGCGGTAATATTGGTTTTTTCATAAAATAACGAAAAATCAGGTTTGGCGACCTTAATCATGGTTTACTCCTCGTAACCAAGGGGGCATATTCGCATTATGGGTCGGTTTCACATTTAACACAGGAATATAAATCACCGCCCCTGTGGGCAACACTTCACAAAAGCTAATATGCGGATTGGCATCAATAATACGGTTATAATCAAAGGCATTGCCATAATATTGATAACTGAGTAAATCCCAACGCTCGCCTTGTTTGACAATATGTTTAAGTAAGGTTTGTTGTGTCATCATCTTCCTCATCAGCACGAATGACTATCCAAGCGGTCATCTCCGCCACTTTAGGGGCGATAACCTCAAAACGATGGTTGATCTGATTAAAGTGAGTTTCAGTGCTATCAAATAGGCGATGCCAATCTTGCTTTGCACTGCTCACCACCTGATTGACTTCTTGATAAACTTGGGAAACGTCGCTATAAATCTCGCCCACCTCTTGCACAAAACCGCTCACCGCAGGTAAAACCTCTGCAATCCCCTCAAAAATACCGCCCATACCTGTTACCTCGCCAAAGCCCCCCAAGGCACCACCCAGACTATTTAATGCACTGGGCAAATAAGCCAAAGCTAAACTTGGATCATTGACCATTTGTTTGGCGATGGCTAAGGTATTCTGTGCTTCATTGACTAAGCGTTTGCCTTGCTGATAAATTTCTACCCCTTTATTGACCGCACTTTTTACCTCTGATAACGCATTGGTCACGCTTTCAGGTAAAATAGACCCTAGCAAGGATTTTCCGCCCAAATTTAATGCCTCGCCTAACAGGCTCTGTTGAGGGTCACCAACAAATTCTTTAAGCTGAATTTTTAACTCACGGCATAAGGCATTGCCTCGTGCGTCAGTATAAAGGGTAGTGGAGGTAATGCTGGTGATCACAAAGTTGCCCTTATATTTGCCTCGCCCCCAAATTAACGCGAGGGCTTGCTGTTGGCTTTGTGCTTTCAACAAGGCTTGATAACGGCTTTCCACCCCGCCAATTTTATAATGTAGCCGCAAAGCAAAACTTAATTCAATTAATTGCTCACCCATGGCTTGCAGACGGGGCTTTCCCTCCAGCACTTGATGTTCTGCAAAATTTGCCCCATGGGTTTCGCTAAACTCTGTGAGATCAATGGGTTCAAAGGCAATGTTACCTAATAGACAATACATTAATATGCCCTCCGTCTGCGTCCATCTTGATAATGGTTCATGGTACGGATAATCAGCTCTTCAAGCTCCCTTAAACTCAAATTTAAGCCCTGTTGAAGGTCGTTTAAAATCCCTGCCTTATCCTGATTGCCATTCAGCTGAATAGTGGGGTTAAAATGAATAGTAATCCCTTGTTGCCCTGCAGAATTGGCTTGCCGTTGCTGATATTGCTGGCGTAAGGAACGATAATGCCCTTGTGAAGTTTCACTGCCTTTAGGATTAAAACTCGGCGTTCGCCAATCTTGTGTTCTTGCTAAAGTTTGTGTTGGGCGAAACCAATCTACCAATGACTTGCCAAAGTCTTTGGTTTTTTGCCAAAGGTTTGACCAAAAACCGCCTGATTGTGGAGCCGTCATTGCCATATTGGTACTAAATACAGGTTGAGCCTCCACGACCTGCGGTAAGCGCTTCGTGGCTTTAGACGGACGCGTCTGTGTGATTTTAGCGGGTACCGTTGGCGGCATAGGTTTTAAGGCTGGCTCAATGGCTTTACTCGCAAGTTGTGTCATCTCCAAAGCTGGGGCAATGATTGGTGTACTGATTGCCGATTGCATATTATCACTGAGCTTATCAACCACACCTATTGCCTGTCCTGCTGTTTGGCTAAGCCCAATCGCAAGCCCCTGCACCGTATTTTCCCCAAAGCCCATAAATACTCGACTTGGCGAATGAATGCCGAGCTTTTCGGCAAACCAGTTTTTAATGCCAGAACCCAATTCAGCAACAACATTTTTTGCGGATTCCCAAGTATTTTTAATCCCATTCACTAAACCATCAATAATGTTTTTACCAAAGTTGGTAAATTCATTGGGTAAATTAATGCCAAAATAGGACAACACACTGGAAAAAACCGTAGTAAACAAACTCAAG
The DNA here is from genome assembly GCF_004339025.1 of Volucribacter psittacicida. Taxonomy (GTDB): domain Bacteria; phylum Pseudomonadota; class Gammaproteobacteria; order Enterobacterales; family Pasteurellaceae; genus Volucribacter; species Volucribacter psittacicida. The sequence goes on along the minus strand of NZ_SMFT01000005.1, from coordinate 155,220 downwards.
GGATTAAAGGCTAAAATCAAATCCCCTAACACCGAGAAATTGCCACTAAATAACGCCTGAATAGTTTGCCAAATGCCTGAAAAATAATTGCTGACCCCATCCCAAACTGCCGACCAGATGCCTGTAATCCCATTCCAAAGATTGCAAGCAAACTGCCAGAATTGGCTAAAGATATTTTTTACTTTTTCCCACAGTTGGCTAAAAAAGCCTTTAATGGGTTCCCAGTATTGGTAGATAACAAAAGCGGCAATACCAATGGCGGTGATTACTAAGCCAATGGGGTTCGTCATTAACGCACGTCCTAACGCCACAACAGCGACTTTAACTAAACCAATTCCCTTTGATAAAAATAGTGCGGCTTTACTTACTTTAGCAAATTGCCCTGAAGCATGAGCTAAACGCATTAAATTAAACACTGCATTAATTTTAGAGCCAATGGTCCATAATGAAATAAACGGTGATATGGCTAAATTGACAGCATAGCCAATACCTAAAATGCCCAATTTCATTGCCAGCAAGCCCCCAATAACGCCAGCAACAGTTTTAATCAGCCCTTTATTTTGTTCTATCCAAGGTGTAAGACGGTTTTCAATAAATACCTGTGCTTCATTAGCAAAGCGTTTAATATCCTGGGCAAAAGCTGAGCCAAAACTACCAACGGTACTTTCCCATACCCCTCCGAGTTGTTCTAATGCAGAAGCTAAGGTTGAGGTTTTTTGGGCGATACGCTCTTCTAAAGTGGCTTGTTCTTGCATTTTTGCTAAAAATTCATCAAGCCCTTTTTGTCCTTTTTCAGCTAAAAGCAATGCCAGCCGTTTTCCTTCAACCCCAAATAGCCCTTCAGCGACTAAGCCAGCCCCTTCATCGCCAAATTTTTGGCGGATAATATCTAACTTTTCTAACTCCGCCATCATGCCATTGATGCCTTTGAAGTTGCCTTTTTTATCCCAAAACTCAAAGGCGACCCCACTTTTGTCCATAATATCTGCGGCTTCCGCTTTCATTCCCTTTTTCGCTTCAGCTAACATTTTAGGACCTTTATTCATACGATCTAACATGGTAGAAAAGCCCGTACCGAATGAAGTCCCCTCCATACCTTGTTGGGCAGCTAAGCCTTCAATGGCAAAGATTTTTTGCGTATTCTCTCGTCCAGTAAGCTTCATTGAACGCACATTAGAGGCATAATAAGACATTGCCCCATACATTTGCTCTTTATTCATACCAGCCGCAAACATGGCTTTTTGCAAATCATCAGCTACCAAGTCAATATCTTTTTCCGATAAATCATGAGCTTCAAGCATCTTGGCAAAAAACTCCCCACCAGAGGCTTGATCCATATCCAGTAATACATTGAGCTTAGCTGAAGTCTGTAATCCGCCATTAAGTAAGGTGTCATCACGAATACCTTGATTTTTTAATGCTCGTGCTAAATCATAAAAATCTTTTCTCGTCCCAGGCAAATCACGCCCTAAATCCCCCGCAATTTTTGCTATTTGTTCAAACTCACCAAAAGTACCATCGGCTTTCATCATGGCAATTTTTAAGTTATTAGCACTTTCTTCTTGCTCAATAAAGGTTTTCACAGACTTCCAAATTGGCATTGCCACCGCCATACCATGCGCACCTGTTTCAACCATACTGCCACGTAGCGCCTGACGTTTTTGTAAATGTTCTTGTTGACGAGAAATGGCTTTACTTAAGCGTTGTTGACTTTTTTCTGATTGAACAATTGCCGCATTAAATCGTAACTGTTCTTGCCGAGCCGCAGCTAAAGACTTTTTAATTTGCTCATAACGACGTTTTAATTGGTCTAAATTTGGAGCATTATTACGCTGTGCCTGATAAATTTTTAGCCATAACTCACGCTGACGACGTTGTGAGCGTTCTATTTGGTTATTTAATTTATTATTACGCTGATGGGCAGAATGCAAGGACTTCCCTAACCGCTCCACAGTTTGTTGGGCTTTACCAAAAGCAGCTTGGAATGAACCTTGAATTGCTGCGCCAATGACTAATCCAATTGCTAATTCATTTGCCATTTATTCGTTCTCAGGTTAAAGTAAAGGAAATTCATAAAGGTGGGAAAATTCAGATGAAAAAAATGAACATGGATCGCATTCAACTTATTGCAAAAACCACATATTTCTGTGCAGTAGGTGGCTTTGCTCTGTGGTTTGCTTTTTATCTTATGACCGCATTACCCGTAGATGCCTCTATGCTGACTCTGTCCATTTTTGCCTTTATTTATACCTTTATTTGGGCATTGGTTGTGGGATTACTTGGCGTAACCCTTGGCTATGTGGTTGCCGCCTTATCTTTTCTCTTTGCAATAATTATGGAATGGGGTTACGGACTTTATAAACGTACATAACCCGCTTTCACTTGGCGGTTCATCTGTTCTACCCAATTAGGAATATCCTCTAAATCTAATTCCATCAGTTCTGTGGGCGACCAGCCGAACCACCATGCTAAATCCGCAAAGATTTCTTGCAAATCGGCTAATTTTCCGACTTTCCCGCCGTTAATAATTTAGTGATAATTTCGGTCATTGCCTGTATATCTTCATTATCCATTTCATCTAAATCTTCAGGTAAAATATTGGTTAATCGGCAAATATAGAAATTCGCCATTTTAATGTTGTCTTTTTCTGTATCAAATTGTTGGCTTTCAAAATCTCGTAAATCTCTGCCTTTTATACGGCGGATTTGTAAAGATTCAATGACTGAACCATCAGGCTGATGGATAGGGTATTTCAACTGATAAGTGGTTTGAACACGTAGGTTGTTTAATACTTGTTGAGCGGTATTTGCCATAAAAAAACTCCTTGAATAGGTTAATCATTAACATCATCAAGGAGTTTACTCAAACAGCTTAAAAAAGGCTTTTAAAGGACTTTAAAGATTATTGCCCAATATTGGTGCGGTATTTGGCTAACACATCTTCGCCATTGATACGGAAGATATTGGCAAACACATCCACAAAGAACACTTCTCTGCCTGCCACGCTTTGCTTAATAGAATAAATCTGGAAAGCATCATTATGCTCGGTGGCTTCCTTGTTCTTTAAGCTACCGCCTGTGGTTTTGCTAAAACTCACATTCATAATGGTAACCATTGGCTCTTCTGCCACCAAACCACGGGCATCAAACACCTGTAAATTAGAACGTGCCATTAACTGCACATTCTTATAAGGATTCGTGGTTTTAATCCGCACTTCAGGATAGAAACTATCCCAAGTCACTTCTCCCTCAAGTGCATTAATCCCCGCGGGCAGTTTTAAGGTACCATGTAAACCTAAGCCTTTATGCTCAATAAATTCAAATTCAATATCAGGCAATTTAAACTCTTTCGCCTTACCCAATAGCGAATTGCCATCAATATACACATTGGCATTCACAATCTGATTAATCTGTGTACTCATTTTTCCTCCTAGCGACTTGAGACTAAATTGGCTAAATATTTACGGGTCATCACCGATTTATTGGTAATCAACTCCGCAGGGATTTTCGGGGTATAGTCGTATTTTAATGGCACCTGTCCTTTACTAAAGGCATCGACTAAATCGTAGTCATAATCAAGGCTGACTGAATAACCCACAATAGAAGGCAAGGCACGTAAATAGGTATCTACCGTTTCAATCAGGCTGTCAATTAACGCCTCATCAATTGGGCGGTCAATATATTGCAACTCCGAACGACGAATGCTTTCATCAATTAAATCCCCTGTACGCAATGCCGTTTCAAAGTTAATAATATGGGTAACTGTAGGGTAGTTAGAAGAGCGGTTACCCCATAATCTAAAGCCTGTACCAAAGCTATTAAACACCGTAGTAATACCCACCGCATTGAGTAAATTCGTTTCTGATTGCTCATCATCTACTCGGGCGGTTAACGGAATCTCTAAGCCAATCACCCCTTGTAACGCACGGTTAGAAGTAGAGAACCAATAGCCTTGCTCGGTATCCACTTTCATCCGCAAACCTGCGGCGTGTACCGCTAAATTCTCAAGGGTATTGTGGGAACCCTGCACATAAGGGAAAAAGTGGCGAACCCGCTCTGAACTGGCAGAAGCGTTAATGGTGCCGAGTGGACCCCGTCCAGAAATCGCTTGTGATAAGCTCGTGCCTTTAGGTAACTGAATATAAGCCACCGCTTTTAATTGTTCGGCAAGGGTCGCAAGGGCTGCCGCACAACTGGCGGTATTATCATAATCAGGACAAAGCAAGATCTTAGCGTCTGCTCCAAATAAGTTAAAACCATCTCGTAATAATTCAAAGCCTTTACGCTTACCTGTTACCGAGTCAATTCCGCCCTTGATTTCGTCCTCAGTGACTTTATTTGCATCAGCATAATGATAAGTCGCTTTTAAATCGTTATGAATTTTATTGAATTGAATTTCGCCCGTCAGCAAGTTCACAACATAGTCAGTATTTTCAACGAGTGCATCACTTCCTGACTTTAATGTTAATGATAACAAGGCTTTTTGTGTAGTATAAGCGGTCAATGTGGCATTATCTTGTGTCAATACTTCATCGGTAATTTCCGTTTTATGCTTGGTGGGATCAAGCACATTCACCACATAAACCTTACCTGCTGCATAACGGGCTAAAATATCAAAAGCATCGGGCAAGCTAAAGCCTTGATTGATAATCGTGCCAAATTGGGCAAAATCTTTGCTGGTCTGGCATAAGGTTAATTCATTGACTGCCCCAAGGGGTGCCGTTCCAACAATGCCAATAATTGCCCCATCAACGGTTTCTACCGCGACAGAGCCCCCTGTTTCGCGCACCGTTTTGGTGCCATGATGAAATGCCATAAGTTGTCTCCTATGTTTTTTTCTGAATATGAATGGTATTTAATGCGGTTAAACTGGCTTGCTCTATTTGCTCCACTTGCCAGGTTTCTGTTTGGATCATCAGTTGATATTGCCATAGCCCATCTTCCTCGCCCGCAAAGGCTTCGCTAATTAAATGACAAGGGGTGCAATGGGTTGGCTTAAAGCCCACAATGGCAAGCCTAATCTGATCTAATACCGCTAATGCACCATTATCTTGATGTTGACTACGGGCAATGACCGTTAATGCCACCTGTATTTTTCGCCGTTGCTGAATAATATCGCTACTATCAAGGCTATCGAACTCAGAGCCTGCGTATTGCACCAAAATCGCCCCATATTCATCGGTTAAATGATAATGGGCTAAATCATCAGGAAAGAGCTCTACGCTAAAGGATTGGGTTTTATCCCATAGCCGTTGCCTGATACTGTCTAAAATGGTTAAGGTTTGGCTCATGGTTAATATCCTGATAAATCCAGTTTGGCTGGGGCTTTGGCTTTAAATTTTAGGCTAGTAGGCTGGCTAGCTTCCCTTTGCTCGGCAATGCCCAAATGCAACTTACCCGCTTGAATACGCTCTAAATCTTTTAAGGCTTGCTCATAGGTTTGCTTGACATTGTCTGGAAAGCCTTTGCCATCAGGACGGCGTGAATAAAGCCAAAATCGGGCTAAGTACAAGCAAATATGGCGCACAATCGTCGGTACTTGGACTAAAGGTAAGGGATAACGTGAACGTAAATAGCCATCCACCATTTCACTGGCATATTGACAAGCTCGTTCAACCACGCTTTCATCCACCGCCGTCGCGCGTGACGTATCATTAGAGAGACTAATTAAAGTGGGTTCGCTAACGATTTCCTTTATATCCTGTACCGAGATATACATTATTGTTTATCCTCTGTGGCATTCGCCTGTTTTGTGGCATTTTTCTTTGTTTGAGCTTGTTTTTCCACTTTTTCTTTGGCTTTACGCTCTGCTTCAAGACGTTTAGCTTCCGCTTGTTGCGCTTTTTCTGCTTCCTGATCAAGCTCAACATATAACGCCAGCTTGTCAGCCTGTTGCGGGGTAAGCTCAATCTGATCGCCTTGCTCATAGCGTTTGCCATTATGTAAAATGGCCATTGAAGCGGTCACAATATAGTTTTTCATTGTTTACTCCTTAAAAATTTTTCGTCAATTTGACCGCACTTAAAGGGGCTTTAAATGCGGTTTAATGCACCTTTAAATCAGGCAATACAGTCCTTAATCAAATAGCCTGCCGCTTTGCCCACTAAATGCGGTTTATGAATATCGGTACAACGAATCACCTCTAATTTACCGCCTTGCTCTTTATAGGTATCCACAAACAAGCCTTGTTTACGGCGTACGGTGTAACCATAAGAAGGCTCATAGACTGTGCCTTTTTTCTCTGTGGAGCGAGGTGCCACATAAGCCAGTACAATGGTTTTGCTCCAAATATCTTTGAGCACATTGCTTTCCTCTTTCACTGCCTCACCAATTTTCACTTGTTCCACATTGATTAATTTGGCAAAGATTTCAGGGGTAATAATGCCCACTTGCACATATTTGATTTTCTCGATGACTTTTGGATGCTCTTTAAGTACCTGCCAGACATCGCCTGCAATCACACAAACATTCGGCTTACGCCCAATGGTACGTTTAATGGTTCGCACCCCATCCGCAATCACTTTAAAGGGATCAGATTGGGGATCACTAAATTGTGACGTGCCGCTTAAAGCGATTTTATTGGTCATATCATAACTGTTGTCATTTTGCGCTAAGGTGGCGACTTCCACTTCACGCCCTAAGGCAATCACATCTTGCGTGGTCTGTAAGGCATATTGGCGTAAGGAGAAAATGGCTTCATTTTCTTCACGATAGTCAATGGCATATTCCACATCATGCTCTTCTAATGCCACATCAATGGCGCTAATATCTTCAGGATCTAAACGGTTTGAGGAACCACGTAAGCTACGCACCGTATTAGGCAGCCTGAAAGCTAAACGTCCAAACTGCGGGATTTTGCCTGCCTCTTTGTCAATTTCCACCACAGGCATTAAGGTTTCACAAATCAGTTCATTGTTGCGATAGCCTTGAGCTAATTGGGTTAAAACAGGGTCTTGCACACGTAATTTGGCAAGGTCGTGGGTTTTAGTCATAATGTCTCCTTAATGGTATAACGCATTAAACGCTGTGGTGTAATCAACATTGTGTTCGGTCATATACTGACGAATAGCCTTATCTGCCTCAATAGACGCAGGATCAGTGCCTTCTGCATATTCCACACAATCCGTTTGTTGGCTTGCGACTTTCTCTTTGTCCGCCACTTCGCCAAACTCTAAAAGCACAGGGCTTGCCGCCAGTGCGGTTTTAAATTGGCTTAAAATATCTTCGCCCTCATTAAACTCAGGCTCACGCCCTGCGCTGATTTCCGCCAAGTTATTTAACGCCGAAAGCAATGGCGCTTTGACCACAGGGGCAAGTTTGCCTTCTTTCACTAAGCCTTCGGCAAAATCAGCATTGGCTTGTTTGACGGCGTTTAAAGCCTGCTCGGCTTTTTCTTGCTCAAGGCGTTGCTTTTCTGCTTTTAACAAAGCATTTTCCGCTTGCATTGCCTTAATTTCTTCTTCTGTCATTAAAGGTTCTCCTTGTTGGGGTTGAGTTGAAATAGGTTGCTCGGAGTGGACTTGAGTACAAGGGGCTTGCTCGCTATCACAAAAATCCACAATCCCTTGCTCATCATCACTAAATTCCACTTGTTTTAAGCCTTTCACCGCAGGCGGCATTGCCCCCAAAAAGCCCACGTGGCGTAACATCAATACCCCTTGTTTGGGATTGGCTGGGCTATCAGGCAAATAGAACGATGCAGAGACTTTCTTAAAACGTCCCGCTTGCACCATCTCGGCAAAATCAGGATCTAATTGCGCTACTTGGGCTTTTAAAATATCGCCCTCTACTTGCAAGGCTTTGACCCAGCCCCAAGCAGGGTGATTATGGCTAGGATGTCCGATTACCAAAGGGGCTTCGTGAAAATCAGGATCATAGTTGTCAGCGACCTGCTGCAAATCCGCACAGGTAAAATGGTATTCCTGCCCAAAACGGTCAGGGCGTTTACCTGCTCTAAAAATGTCAATTAACGGCATAATGTTCTCCTTAATGCGGAACATTATGGCGAAAGGGAAAAGAAAAGGCTTTTAAAGGGCTTTAAAGATTTCAGAGGGCAGAAGACAGAGGACGGAAGACAGAGGACAGAAGTGAACAGTAACCTGAAAACAGTATCCAGACTGATTACTGTTAACTGACTACTGTCAACATCAGTCCTCTGTCTTCCGTCTTCTGTCCTCTGACCCGTTTAAATGCCGTTTAAATTGCTCAAGGATTGTTTAAATTTTTTGACGAATACCTAAGGCTACCTGAAAGCAAAAAACGGCTAAAAACAGCTTAAAACGGCAAAAAGTCATCAAGGCTTTTCAGGCAGCCTAAACGCTTAGGCTATTTGATTAAAATCGCAATGATACAACATTGCCAATGCACTATGTATTAGCGTCATTTTTGACTTAACTGACGGCGTAAAAGTGCGGTGGCTTTCTGCAATAATCTTTGCTTATCTTGTTCAGTTACCCCCAACCAAGGACGGGCAGGAATAAGCACTTTCCGCCCTCTGCCCGCTTTGCCGCCAAATTGATGCAAGCGAGCATATTTGGCAGAGCTACCAAACTCCAAGCGTTTATCATCATAGTTATAGGCGGTTTTATCACTTAAATAACCATCTTGGCGTAGGATTTTCAGGCTTTTGCCTCGTTTGCCTTTTTGCGCCAGCGTGGCAGGCGATAAGGCTCGCCACTTTTTACCCTCGGGGCTGATCTCTTGCTTAAAGCGTTCTTTATGCAGTTTCTTTAAGGTTTCGCCTAATACACCATAAAGTAAACGAGGTTTTTTTAATTGATTAGCAATACGCCGTAGTTGCTGATTAGCTTGTTTATCATCAAGGGTAATTTTTATCATTGGTTTAGCTCGTTTATGATTGATTAAAAAACAATAAAAGCGTATGATTTAGTCAGCCACAGGGGTTTCCTACTGGAAAGGTTACGATTGGTTTGTCGCCCGTATTATCCTGTTCGAATCAGGCAAACTGTGGCTAATCTAAACTTCCCCATAATAATTGATAAGATTTTTTCAAGTTTATCCAATCTAAATCGGAGTTGATTATTGAACCTGTCCTAACTAAATTCAATTTATGTGTCAGCTTTTTCCCTGATAATGGATCTTTTAATTTCACTTCATAATCCAATTTCACTGCCACCTTGCCTTGCTCCGTCTCAAAAATATACAGTAAATTGTCTTTGCCTGAGCGATCGGTCTGCAATAAAATCGCTTTGGGCTGTTGCAGTTTTTCAGGCAGGTTATACCAAAAGGCTTCGGGCAAACTTAACTGCTTGGCTTGTTTGCTTTCTCGCAGGGCGTGCAGAATATCCTGATCACGCACCGCAATCACTGCGGTTTGTGGGGTTCTATCTAAGCGAGTTAAACGCTCTGTCACTTGATGGGGTAACGTCCCCACATATTTTAATTGCCCACGAGCCACTTTTTCCGTTGACACCTGTTGTACCATTGTCCGCATTGACTGATTAAGCATAGTAGTGGCTGACGTGGTTTTTAGCACATCACGCAATAATAAATCGGCAAATCTAGGCTCACTGCTTACTAGCTTTTGCATCAACACTTTATCAATATCGGCATCACGGCTAGCCGTGAGCTGATTAAAATCATAGGGGCTAAAGCCCACATCATAGCCTTTCGGCACACTGACCCAGCGAGGATTGCCAGAACGAACGCCCACCCGTTTATCCACATATTCAATCGGCGGAGAAGCACTTAAGGTTTTGCCCATGGCTTTTAAATCCGCTTCATCGTGTGCGACTACCGTACAATGGCAACCATAAGCCTTAATGGGGTAGTAGTACCGCCAAAAGGGATCGGTGGCGGGCAAAATGGTACCATCTAAATCAATATGCGCTTGGCGTGGGTGAGCGTTATCATTATGTTGATACTCCCAATAAGGCAACACCTCCGCCAACGCTAAATGCTGCTCAAGCCGTCCGCGGTTATAAGAGGCATAAACATTAGTGTCATAAATAATCCTTGTCCGCCAGTTGCGACCGCCTTGGTATTGCCAACCTGTTTTTGCCACAATCTCATCAAAGCGTTGGCGAAAGGCTTCTAAGGTTTCCCCTTGCTCAATGGCATCATCTACTGCTTGCCGAAGGGCTCCTAACACCTCATTACGATGCGCCCCTGCCACCACAAAAAAATAATCATGCTCTTTGCCTAAAATATCTAAATAGCTATGGGTGGGTAAATTCAGCTTTTTGGCAAAATAGCGAGCTTGATTTTCAAAAACAAAGTTATCCATTGCTTTGCTCCGATTTTTTGCCTTTGGCTTGTTGTTCCGCTTGCACAGACTCACGCCCTGCTAATTGCGCTAAGGTGGCGGTTTGAGCTAATAGTTGTGAATACTCGGCAAAGGAAAGCTCGGGAATCAGGCTGTCTAATTGGCTACGAAAATCCTCAAGGCTTTCTGCTTGGCTTAATTTGTCCCTAACCCCCTGCAACCATTGATCTATCATAGGTTCGCCCGTATTGGCTAACTGATCCACCAGTTGATCTGCAATGGATAACGGCTTCTGAGCCTCACTAAAATCACTGCTTTTTAGCACCGCACTTTGTTGATTTGGTTCTTTATCCGCCTTTGCTAGCTCAATATCCCCCTGCTCAAAGCCATAGGTTCGCACCAGATATTGAGGGCTAAAGCGTACCCCCATTTGATAGAGCTTTTCATCACGCTCTACTTGGGCGGTATCAATGCTTTCTTGCTCATATAACTCAAATTTTGGTAATTGGTTGACAGAATAATTCAGTTGGCAAATCCACTGTAATAACTGGTTAAAGGTGGTCTCCACCAAACGGGCATCATCATCACGAATGGCGCGAGTGACCTCTAAACCAATAGTGGCACTGGCACGATTGCTGTCTGCTTCTGTGGTTTGGTCTTGCCCCAGTAAAGCCACCGAAATTTCAGATTTACAATAGCGTAAAAAGGCATCAAAGACTTCAGAAGAACCGCTTTTACTGCCACTTTCCAAAATACTAATGCTGCTGTCATCAGGAATAGCCGCTACCGCATTACCCACCATCGCTTCAAGGCTATCCAGTAGCTCATCAATTTCATTATACTGAGCTTGGCGAGGGTGTTTTCCCACTAAAAACGGCGTGGCATATTTTTCCACAAACTCTAGCCAAAATTTAAGCCCGCCCTTTTTAAAGGTTGCCGCCCAAAAGCATAAAGCTAAATCAGCTTTGCCATAAGGGTTGGTATAGTCAGCTTGGTTAGTGGTTAATAAAAACTTCATTTCAGGTAAAGGCTCGCCCCAAATATTGTCTTTAGTGCGTAATTTAAGCTGATTATCTTCATCAAAGACAAACCATTCCTGTGGTTTACCCACAATGTCAGTAGGCAACCAAATCCCTTGCTGGTTCTGCCACATCACTTCCATGACTTGATAACCAAATAAGCCCGCATCAAGAATCTGGGTGATCAGGGTATTTAATGGCAAGGTTTCAAACCATGCCATTAAGGCTTCATCAACCTGCTCATTGCCTGTGGTGGTTAATCGCCACTCCAAGCCCTTAATCGCTGCTTTACGCCGTTTAATGCAACCGCCCACGTGGCTATCGGCTAAAATTTCCCGATAAACCGAAATATCCCGCCCCATTTTTTTCAACACAGGATCAGGATTAGGCAAATAATGCATAAATGACCAAAAATCAAAGGCTTTGGCTCGACTGGCGATAAGGCTGACTAAATCTTGTTTTTTTGCCATATTAATATCCTTTTGTTAATGCACGGCTGGTACGTTCTCGCCGACTGCTGGCTTTGCTTGGCACTAATACCGACTCTTCTGCCGCCAATAAGGCTAAAAAGCACGCCCAAGTTCTATCGGCGTGTCCCTGACTATCGCTTTCAGCGATAAAACGGGCTTGCCCTGTGGCACTGGTGACTTTCTTTAATTTATGCAAATCTTCTCTGAGGGCTTGATCCCCTTGAGGAATACGAATTTGACGGTCTTCAAAGGCTTGCTTACCAAGGGTTGCCATATTGAGTTTAGTAGCAAGATTAAATAGCACCCCTTGCACCCGATTATTGCCGTGTTGATACTTGGCATCTTCCACCATTTTCTCGCCCATACCTGTTTGGTCAAGGCAACAGCGAATAACCCGATATGAGGCAAATACTCGCTCTAGTTCGGCTAATTGTTCCCGTAAAGAAACCCGTTTTAGACAGAGAATTTCCCTCGTCCAATAAATATCGCCCACCAGCTCTAATACCCAAATCACCGTTAAATCGCCGCGCACCGCAATATCCATACCCACAAAACAAGGGTTGCCTGTGTAATACTCGGCAATGCCTGCTTGAGGGTGTTCCACCCCATCAATTAAGTCATAAGATAGCCAGCTGCTTGCCTCGTCTAACCATTGCAATTCAAACTCTTGCGCCCAAGCGTCTTCATCATTTAGCCCTTGGCGTAATTGCTCAATATCACGAGGCAAACCCTCTGCCACCGATTGATAAATATCTACTTCATGGCGAGACCATTGACGGTTATTCACATCCGTCATCAGCTCATAAAACTTATTGCCTTTGCCGTTGGGCGTAGATACCACCCGCAACTTCCAACCTGCTGAAATCACAGGAAACAGCGCTTTCCAAATCTCTCGGCTATTTTGATGAAAGGCAAACTCATCTAAAAACACATTGGCAGAAAAGCCCCTAGCCGTATCAGGATTGGCAGGCAAAGCGGTAATTTTTGACCCCTTAGGAAAAACCACCTCAAGGGCATTAATGGTGGTATCCTCTTTAAAAGGGACTTCAAGCACTTCACACACTACGCCCATTGCCTCAAGATGACGTTTTATTCCCTCATTCATTGCCTCTTTAGCTTGACGCTCACCCCGCGATAAAATCACCCAACGTGTTTTCTCGCCACGCATTTCCGCTTCTAAACAATCCAACACAATTTCCAAGGTAGTGGTAAAGGTTTTACCTGTTTGGCGAGCAAACATAGCCACTTTAAAACGGCTTTTATCATTTAGCCAACGTTTCTGATAGGGGTAAAGAAGGGTATTATTCAATGCCATAGACTGCCTTAACCATTTTCGCCACATCGTCCATATTCGCCCCCATTTGCTTGCCTGCATTTTCTACTGCTTCCGCCGCACGCTTAATGGTTTCTTGGCGAATCGCCTGCTCACGTTTAAAACTTAAACTTTCTGCTTGCTCTAATCGTTGTACCGCACTGGCAAGCAAGGCTAAATCTTTCGCATCGGTGCCGTTTTCGCTCATACCGATAGAGGTTTCAAAGGCGATATTTTTTACCATCTCCATTAGCAACTTACCAATATCGGACTGGGGCGCTTCGCCAAACTGCTTTGTCCAAATCTCCGCCACTTCACGGGCATTGCGGATTTTGCTTGCCATTTGCTCCATACGGTTGGCATAACGGTTTAGCCCTGTTTTGCTGAGTAAAGCACTGTCAGGCAGTCCACAATCACGGATTAAATCGTTAATTTCGGCTAAAATTTCACTTTGCGAAAACTGCTTATCACGCAACATCATTGCGAGTTGGGTTTTGATATTCGGTGGCAATAAATCAATTTTGCTGGCACGCCCACGTTTTGCTTTATCCATTCTCGCCCCCTTAGGCTCGTGGCGTTGGGCGTTTGACCCCTGCCACAATGGCTTGCCCACGTGCCACATCTGCGCCACGTTGGGTCAAGCTGGCGACAAAGTAATCATTGGTAAGCCGTTTAATGGTTACTAAGCCTTGCTCTTCTAACCACAGCAAATGATTACGCACCACATCTCGGCTAACGTTATGCCCATAAATCTCTAAGCAATCATCTAAAATACTCTCATTGGCGTCATAGCCCGCCTCAAGCAATGAACGTAATATCACTAATCGTTGGTCTTCGGTAAAAATGGTTCGCATAGCTTAATCCTTTCTTAATACTTTATCTTCAATTAATAAGCCTACTTGATGATTAATGGCTTTCATCTGGGCATTGGTCGATTTGGTTTCGCCTTTGATCTCGGTCATCAATAATTCAAGGCGTGCTACATCTTGTGCGGTGGGTAAATTATCTACCTTGGTTTCCAGTTGATTTAAGCGTTTATCATAATGCTCAATGGTGTCCGATAACGCCCCCACATCACCTTTTTTGGCATATTTGCTGTCCATTTTTAGCCAAAATGTCGCCCCCACCAAGCCAATGACCGTTGAGATAATCGCAAAATGGCTACGAATAAATTCCCAGATTTCTATCATTTTTCTGTTTGCTCCTGTTGGCAAAGTGTTTGGTATAGTTGGTTATGACTTAATACCTGCCGTTTGGTTTCCGTCGTGTCTTTTGCACTGGCATAAATCAAACCAAAGGCACTACAACCGCTAATCACGTAATGCACCTTGCTTTCGCAACTGGCGATTAATATCGTCATCAGACAAAGTGCGGTGCGTTTGAGCAATTTTTTTCGCAAGTTTGGCATTTTTTAACTCCTTATTGAGTGCGGCAGCCTCCGCTTTAATTTGGTTTAAGGCTTGTTGTTGCTTTTGCAGTTGGCGAGTAAGCGATCCTATTTTCCAATAGGCAAAGCCTGCTAAACCGCCCAGCAGTAAAATTCCTGTTAATAACATTGTCATTGTTTTGCTCCTTTATTTAAGGCATTAGCAAAGCCTTTAGTAGCAACACCTCCGCCGCAGAAAATGGCAAAAGTCATAAACAGTTCTGGCACATAAGCCCGATCAAGCCAAACACAAAACACTAAAATCCCTGCCATTAACAAGGCACCGAAAAACTGGATAAAACCTGTGGTTGATAAACGTCCGTTATCATTGGTAAATAATTCAGATAATTTCATACATACCTCAAAAAACCACCGCAAGAAATGCCATAAATAAGAACCAACCCCAATAAGCACTTTCCATTCCTAATAAATAAGCCGAGCAGGCAACACAAACGGATGCAAATAAATATTCCATACTTAATCCTTAAATAAATGATCAACATTAATCACTTCGCCACTATCCAGCCAACTCCAAACATCAAAACAAGGGCAAGCCTTAACCCATTCATTGGGGGTAATAGTGCCATCACCGTTTAAATCAGGCGATAAATCACGGTGTCCATAAATACGAGCATGAGGATAACTGGCTTCCAGTTCACACAATAAACGATGTAAAGCCTGCCACTGTTTGGCGGTATAGCGACCATAGTTTTTACCGTCAATGCTAATACCGCCTACCAGACAAATGCCGATAGAGCCTTGATTGTGTCCTTTAATGTGTGCGCCTGTTTCGCCTACTTTTCGACCTGTTTCCACTGTGCCGTCGGTATCAATCACATAGTGGTAGCCGATATGTTTTAAATGGGGATTAAATTGACTCGCTCGCCATGTTTGACGTTTAAAGCCTCTTTTGGCGTGCCATTCATCAATGCGTTGTGCGGCAGTAAGGGTTTTATTGCGTAATAGCTTGCCATTTTGCGTGGCAGAGCAGTGGATCACAATTTTGTTGATTTGGGTCATAAAAAACTCCCTTTAAAATAGCTTTAAAGGGAGTTTAAAGGGGATTTAAATAATTTGATTTTAAAGGGGTTTAAAGAAACTATTGTATGTAAACCATTATTTTGTCATATTTTCAAATGCTTGATGAAGCTTACCAAAATCAATATCATTTTCCATTGGTAAGCCAAAAGTATCTTTATAATTTCCTAATAATGGCTCTTGAGTTAAGTGACTATCATAAGTTTGCATTGCTGTTCCGTTTAACGCATAAAAACGCTTTATTTGATCTTTAGTTTTATCATAAAGAAATAAATTTAATTGTGAGCGTTTTCCTACCCCCATAAAATTACAAGCTGCAAAATAACGTTCCCCTACTTTTTTTTGTTCACACTGTGCGGCTAAGCCTGAATTTTGGGGTGTAATATGTATGAATGCCAGTTTGAGTGAATCCATTTCTTGTTGTTTTGGAGCGTCTTGATCTTGCTCATTACATCCTAATAGGAATAAGGATATTAATGTTAAAGTCAATATTTTTTTCATTAGTTTCTCCTTAAATAGTTGATAGATCATTATAAATAATACGCCAACTGAATTAAGTTAGCTATAAAAAAACGCCTTATCAGGCGTTTTCTTCATCAGCAAACATATCTACTTGCCGTTTAGCTATTTCTTCTTTTTGTATCCGTTTCACAATTTGATAAACCCATTGCATGGATACGCCATATTTACGGGCAAGTTCACGATGATTAAAACCATTAAACTCCCGCCAGATTTTTAGATCTCGCTCATTTAAGGTAAATAAAATGGCACGTGGAATATAAATTACCTCTCCGCCCCAATCTTTCGCAATTTTTTGCGCAATATCAATCCCCGTTTGCATGGCTTGCTCGTTGCTCATCTTATGCTTATCCATCAACGCCATTTTAATATGCTCGGCTAAATCAACTAAGATTTCTGGCGCTTTATTTTCAAATGTACTAATATCATTACCCATTATTGTACCTCCCTTGCCATTTTTTCAACCGTTCTAACACCAATGTGGCTTCCGCATCTTTCAAAGAAGCCACCGAAAACACTAAAAGATTTGACCCAGCTTTTGCTCTTAACGGATTAATGATATTTCTTACAAAAGCATTTAATGCCTGTTCTGACCCCTCTCTAATAATTCCCTGTTTATACATCTCAATCCAAATCGCTCGAATTTTTAAGGCAATATTGGAATTTACCTTAGCGTTGCTTGATGATGGCGAATAAAATTTCCCTGCCCGTCCCCGACGCGCTTTAAAGCCCCGTTGTTCTAAATGATGTAATACTCTTGTAAGCTCTGGTACGGTCATCACTTTACAGCTATTTTTCTTTACCGCCTCCATCAACATTTGCCGATAGGTAATTTCATCAATATTTAGTTGATGTTTGGCGATATGAATCTTCGCGATTAACGCTTGACGTTGGTTGCTTTTGTACATTTTTTTAAAATCCCCTGTAATTTTTGTATATTTTCAATAGCTTTTTGTCTATCTTGTTCCGTCCACTCCTGTTCAGGCAGTGCTATAATCTCTCTTGGTGGCATTCGCTCAATAAGCATTGAGGGGGTAGGAAAGCGTTCACATTCACAGCACAGCTTTAAAAAGGCTTGCTCAATCCGTTTTCTATCCAGTTTCTCCTCAAGGTGGGGGAATTTAAAGGTTATCGCCTCTAACCACACTTTTACCGTTAATTCCACTGCATCTTCAGGCGGGCAATTTTGTAGGCGTAGCACAATTAACCTTGATAAACCGTTAATAATGGTATCTTGCAACCACATTTAGCCCCCTTTCATTTGTTGTAAGCGTTGTAATGCCCCTAAGGTTTTTGATTGCCCTTGTTTGACTGTTGGTTTATCGGCGAAAACGGCAACCTGTGTACTGGCTTGCGGTTTCCAACGGCTAATAATTTCAAACAAATAGCCATGGCTTTTCATCGGCAATTTAAGATTATGCCGATTTGCTAAGGTCTGGTTAATAGCATAAATCCACGCTTCCACTGGTGCAGGATAACCTTGTCCATCACGTTGGATTTCCCCTTGTTCAATATAGGGCAAAAGCTCGCTTAATAAGGTGGATACTCGGTCAAAAGAGAGCGAGGTTTTAGCTGGGCGAAATAAGCCTAAATAGCCGATTAAGCCTTTACCTAGCTCACCACTCACTGCTAAGGCTAACTGTAACGCCTCGCGGGCTTTTTCATTTGCCACTAAGCTATCTAAAGAATTCACCGCACCACAAGCAGGGCATTTGCATTTCATTGTGTTACTCCTTAAAACCCATTATTCAGCCCACTATCAATGGGCTGTAAATAGGCTTTAATATTGATTTTGATTTAATCCTTATCCAGAAAAGGCTTCATTTCAACTATTTCAAAATCATCTGAATCAATATCAGGAACAGAATAACTATGAAATAAAATACCGTAAGAACCATCAAGAGGATAATATCCTTCTTCGCCTTTCATTTGGTCTATAATTTGATTTTGTCCATAATCTTGTGCGAGATAATAAATACGGCTACCTAATATTGGCAGGAAAAATTCTAAATGTTCTTCTATACTCGCATTTTCGGATGGGCAACCATACCAAAAGGCTGACATAGTAATTAAAGCCTCTTTAAATTTTGGATGTTCAAAATCAATCACGACTTTAATTTCAGCTTCAACATCGCACCAATCATCAGTGCTGATTGTTATTAATTGTTTTCCTATTGTGTTTAGTTCAATCATTTTTCCTGTCCTCACTTAATTGTTTTTTCAGCATATCGGTTAAGTATTCATTATCCAGTCTACTGACTAACATTAACTAATGGGCTGTAAATAGACTTTAATTCCCATGCCCTAATTTCAAAGACTCTTTACCATTAACGCCATGGTTTAAAGTCACTTTTTTACCCACTTGAAAGCCTTTATATCTCGCATTATTACCCTCACTTTCTCTGGTATTTCCAACTTTTCTTGTACTACCTTGAATGAAGTTTTTTTGTTGCTGAATCCGATTATAATGGCGTTCAAGTTTTTCTTTTTCTTCAGGGGGCATTGCGAAATCTTTAACATTCTGATATACCCCTGCAGTCCAGCCCTCACAAAAAGCATCTGCTCGTGCAATTAACGTACTACGTTTTAATCGTTTACTTTGTGTTGCCGTAAATTCTTTGCGTGCTTTTGCTAATTGCCGATAGAGAACATCAAAGCAATAGCTGGCAATTTTAGGACGCTCATTTTCGCCTAAAAATACCGCTTTTGTTTTGATACCTTCATTGAAATAACATTCAACACCAAAACATTTTTGGATAATAGATGCCAAATTATGCACATAAACAGGCGTACGCTTGGCAAATAATACCTCAGACTGATGTTCACTCATTTCCACATCGTCTTGATGTATATTGTGTTTTTCCATCAATTTTTGTGCCATTTCTAAGGCTTTTGCCGCTTCATAGGGATTAGCTGATTTTGATAATGCAAGTAATTTATGAATCTTAGCTAATAGCTTATCCTCTCTTTTTTCCATTATTTTTTACCTTGTTATAAATAAAATTTGTTATCAAAATGTCCTAAATAAAGGTTAATACGGCAACTCGTCCTTATCTTGTTCAGCTTCTTCCTCTTTGATTTCCGCCACTAATTCATTTAATGCCTTAGAGAAAGCACGCTTTAATCGTTCATCAGGAATATCTCTCATAGCCAAAAAAGCCATAGTTTTGCCATCTAACAACGCTCGGTACCAATTAACTTCTCCAAATAAGCTACCTTCCCAATTAACTTGTAAGACTTTGCCGCCTAATACCTCTGTATTCTTTGAAAAGACCAACTCACTGGCGCTATTTTCGTCTAACTCAATTTCAAGGGTTAGTAATACTTTTCCAAGCTCAAGCTCCATAATTTACTCCTTATTGATTAAGGCTATTCGCCACGCTTACCATTCTAATTTTCGTTTCTTTTGCTTTATTAATCGCAACCTGCCACATCTGCAACGCCGCCCCAATATCATCACAATCCAGCATATGCAGGCTATCAATCATTAGGTTAATACTGATATTCATCTGCTCTTTTAAATCCAACTTGCTATTAACGTCCATTCTCCGCTCCTTTTTTATAATGCAAACAAAACGCCATACGGTTTAAGCAATAGTCTTGGTTTTGCGGATTTCTTGCTAAACTTGCCGATTTTCGCCATAACTCTGCGGCATAACTCAAGTCGCCAGCCTTTTCTACTTCCGCCGCCAGTTGGCTTAATTGTTTAAAATTGTGTTTCATCTTTTCTCCTTATTTGCGTGGTTAAAACACATTCCAAACGCCTCTTAAAAGCACGTTAAAAGGCGTTTAAATGGGCTTTAAACTATTTATCCTATTAAGTTAAGAATACATATAATGCATATACAACCTAAACCAAATGCAAGAGGAATTAAAAATGCGCCCATAACAATGTAAAGTAAGATTTCCATTTAAACCCCCGCCATATCCAAACTCACTGGCTGATATTTACCTTGCTCATCGCGTTCATAAAAACGGATATAATCTTTACTGCTGATCACCTGCATACTGTCCGAAATGGCTTGCATCGCTTTTAGCCAACGTTCATCTTGAATATCCACCTTTCTTAATGAGAAAATGCGAGCAGTACTTAAGTTACCTTCCTTATCCACTTGGAAAGCGTTATCAATTAATGAGCGCAGTTCAGGACGTGCTTCAACTGACCATTCATGCAAACATTCATCAATCAAGGTTTTGGCGGCGTGAATACGCTCATCAAACCGAATATGGTCAGATACCGCCACCTGTAATTTATATTTACCGTCATAGGTAAATAGGGTTAAATTCCCTTTACGCCCACCCATTTTTACCCCGTATTTTTCGGAAGACAGGTCAACAAATGCCCCAACATCATTAAAAACTTGTTGCTTAAAGGCTTTCATTGCCTGTTGTACATTCATTGCCTTTTCAACAAAATCACGCACTAGGGCATCACGCTCTTTATCTATTTCCCGCACTAACTCATCGGGGGTTAAATGCCCTTTCGCGTCTTTCCAGTAAGTTTTGCCTTCAATGACAGTTTTGCTCATAATGACTCCTTGTTTTCATTTAAAATTGCGACAACTTTTATTGATCTTTTTTTCACTAAAACTTCAAAATGGCTAATCCCATGTACCAGCACATCAATAAGTTGATTAGGGTTGTTGCGGTTTTCTTCTCCCCATAAAACACAATATTTAATAAATAAAGGGTCTTTTCGGGTAATCAGATATATTTTTCCTATTTCCAGCACGTTTTATTCTCCTATGTAGTTATAAAAATCCGTATTCGGGTAATGCTTAATCAGCCAGTCTTGGATATATTCTTCCTGCTCGGGTGTTAAATTCGGCTGAAATTTACCGTGTTCGGCTTTCCATTCTTGCCTTGCCTTTTCTTGCCAGCAGGATTGATCGCAGACGTCTTGTTCCGCTTGCTGACAGGCTGATAACAAAAGCGGTATGATTAGAGTTAAATATTTTTTCATCTTAAGCCCCTCGCATTTGTGCTTGGGCTTGTAACACTAAATCCAAGGTAATCAACGTGCCGTTACCTTTGGCGGCAATACCTGCTAAACGCAAATACTGGGTTAAGGCGCGTAAACCGCCTGCTTTCGTGCCAATATCGTATAGAACCGTCATAAAATCTTTATCTTCAATATTGATGTCCCAAGCCTGTGCAATCGCCTGAATATCTTTTTTTGTTGAGGCTTTGACGTGGCAATGATTACCTATTCTTGACCAAAGTCTGGCATATTCATGGGCTTGGTTGACGCCACCTTGTAAACGGGTATAAACCTTGTCATTCCCAATTAACGCAAACCCCACATTGGCTTCCTCTTGAATAATGCGAATTTCTTCAAGGGCGTCATAAGGCAGATGATCACTTTCATCAATAATCACTAAACCCTGTGTATTCAGTAATTTCTTCGTGATTAAGCGTGATAAACGATCTTTACGTCTAGGGGCATCGTTAATACCTAATTCAAGGGCTAACTCATATAAAATACTGGATAAGGTTGCCCGAGCAGGGCTTGCTGTGATAAGCCATACATTGGCATTTACCCGTTTATATTCTTGGCAGGCTTTGGTTTTCCCCACGCCACTTGCCCCATAAACCGTTACCATCGTGCCAAGGATTTTTGCCATATCTAATGAATTAAAGACTTTTTGGGCGGTGGCGGTTTCAATAAAGCTCGGTCCTTCAATAAATTGCTTGGCTTTTTTCTCACGCGATTGCAAGAAATTGATAATAGCCTGTTCTACCGCTTGATTATTGCCCTTATATTTTCCCTTTAGATAGGTACTTAATACGCTGGCAGTGAACCCCATCTTTTTGGCGATTTCCACTTGGCTCATTTCGCCACGATCAATAATGCTTTGTATTTGTTGAATTAATGTCATAATTAGCTCCTGTTATTTAATTCGGGTAAGCCCTCTTTGCAGACTTTGCTCAAATTCATTCATTGTTTCTTCCTCTTTATCAACGGTTACTTTCCGCACCGTATTGCCCATTTTGACCAGCTCAATAATTTTCGGCTCTGTCGGCTCTTCCTCTAACTCCACCTCTGGCATCAACCGACTGACTTCTAATGTATCCATCTTAATTTGTGATTGTGCTGCCTTTTTATTCTCTCTGGTAAATTGCTTACGCAATCTGTCGTGTTCCCGTCCCGTTGCTTTATCTCCAAAGGCGATAGCTTCTTGGCAAATAGCTTGAGCTAAAAATTCGCCCTCAAGGCTATATACCCATACGTCGCTATGCAGTTGTTGAGGATCAAATCTCACAACCACTTTTTTATAATGTGAGCCGATCAAATCGATGGCTAAATAACGATTCTGACGCCCATTCACCTTACCGCCACAAGACAGCTCAAAGGTGCCGTCTTTCTTAATGGATACCGCTTCACTCATTAGCATTAAAATACGCAGTTGTTCCATACTGGCTTGGCGGATTGCCGTTTGTTGATAATCTCGTTCAAACACCTGATCAAAGCTGTAAACCCCTTGACAAAGCTCGGTATGCCGTTTTTGTTTGGCATTAAAGGTTTGAATACCTTGCTCTAGGGCTAAAATAAAGGTGGCATAATCGACCCCAGCTTGTCCGCCGTTATAGTTATCAGGCTTGTTATACACATTGTCGCCCGTATAAAAACCCGCTAAACTTGGGTGCTTATCCACTAACTCGCCTAAACCACCATGGGAAAAGGCGCGCTCAATGGGTTTAGCTTGTCCATGCCCCTTGCCAAATTGAATGCTCGTCCAGTGCAGTTTTATCCCTAAAAGCGGAATAATCCCTTTTACATCATCCTCTTTTACCTTAAAGCGATAACGGTTCGGCACACCGCCCGTTAGCCATTTGTTAGCTGCCGCTCGGGTATTGTCGAGCGTGATGTTTCTTGGTATACCGTATTTGTAAACCAAGTCCATTAAGGAAAGGCGAATACTGTCGCTGTTTTCGCTAATATCAGTGCGATAAGCAAGGATCTTTCTAGTGCGAACATCTTGCCAAATCCACGTCTTAGGTCGCACAATCTCGCCGTTATGCCACTTCACAAACACGTTATGTTGATAACCGTCTCCATTTACCCATTCAAACGCCTCTAAATCCGCCACACTACGGCGTTGGCTTGGGTAATATTGACTTAAAGCGTGTTCGCCTTTGCGTAAATACACCTGTTGCACCATCGGAATTTCCCGCTGTATTTTGCGTTTTACGCTGGAAGGGCTTGGGATCTGCCAATTATTTTTGACCGCAGCCCGTTTTAACCGCTGATAACACACCGCAAATTGAGGCTCTTCATTGCGAAAATAATCCGCTTTAAAAAATTCCCATGCGGCGGGGGTAAATTCCGCACAATAGGCTTGACGATTTTTGCCCTGTTTACCTAGCAACAAAGGAAGCCAATCCGAACGCTCAAACGACCGCACTTTGTAGTACCACCGTTTCAACGAACCAACGGCTTCGTTATGCTGTTTTGCCACCAAATTGATGGCGTCCATAATGGCAGCACCGTTCTCCACCAAGTCCGCCACCGCAACAATTAATGCCAACTTTTCTTTGGCTTTTTGCCGTTGTTGCTCGGTTGCTTTATCAAATCCCGCCCAAATTACATCAGGCAGATAATTTAATGCTTTGGCTTTTTTTGAGGATTTCCCCTTATCAGCTAGCTCAACCGCTGTGGTTTGGGCGTGTTTTAGTAACAGCTCGGTTTGGACTTCTTGGGGAAGGGAAGTGAAAGCGTATTGGTAAGTTACACCTCTAACCCCTTGTACTTGCCTTTTTTCCCAATTTTTACTTGTAGCTAAACGCGTAATATTTGATGGTGAAGTTGGCAAAGACTGAATTCCTGATAATTCTTTTGCTGTAAACCATTCTTTCATACTCGTTTCCTTAGTAACGTGATGGCCATATATCCTTAGGTTCTAAACCTAGAGCATCAGCAATAATACGTTCTCCTTTTGGGTAAGACTTATCTAATGCATTGCGTAAAGTCGTTTTTGCTAATCCATTATTAGTACTCAATTTAGACAAACTAAGCCCCTTTTTCATAAGCTCGCCACGAATTTCGTAGTTACTCATATCTTTAGCTCTTTTTTTTCTTGCCATTATGTGCGATCCTTTGAAGTTGGTTTTTTAAGTACGTTATGAAAGTAATCTAATTAACTATATTTTTATCTTATAGTGAACTCTTTCAGAAATCAATAATAGAATTCAAAAGAATTTTAATTAATTTTCTTTATAGATATTATCTTTATGATTTTATTGAAAATATTTTTTATTCTTTTTGAATTCACTTAGTGAATTTCAAAGGTGATTTATGAATTCCAAAATGAAAAATGAATGGTTCTCGGCTTTTGAGCTAGAAGGTTTAGGGAAATTACCAAATAAAGCGACTAATGTAACAAGGAAGGCAACTAAGGAAAATTGGAAAAAAAGACAAATTCAAGGTAAAAAGGGGGTTGCTTATGAGTATCACTACACATCACTTCCACTAGATGTCCAGCAAGCATTAGGCTTTGATACTACAACAACCAATACACAAAACAAACAGAAGTCAACAGATGAATTAGAGAAAGAAATAAAACAGGTTAAAGAATCAGTAAATAATTTGCTTGCTGTTCTGAATCCCCATTCACAAACCTCATTAAACGGTTTAAATGACGATGAAAGCCGTTTAATTAGTTTATTTAGGCTTTGCAATAAACAACAACAAAATAGTTTAATATCAACTGCAGAAGATTTAGTTGTTAGGGCTATAAATAAACAAAAAGAGAGCTCCGAGCCACTTGAGGATTATAAAGTAGCTTAACCTTTCAAAAGGCAATAGCAATCTAAGGGGCGTTTTTTCCTTAAATCGCCCCCTAATACGTTGATAATATTAAAGTTATCAAACTAATGTCAATAAATTAAATTATTTTTTGTTAGCTAGTTCACAAATATTAAAAAGCCATTTAAACAACATTTAAACGGCTTTCTAACTTTCTCATTTTAAGCGGTTAAAACCCGCAATTTTCCCCATTCTTCTATTTTTTCTCATTCACTTACTTTGAGAAAAACAAAACCCTAAAATTTTTTCTAACCCTTGATTTTATTGGTTTTATCCCACTTAATTCCGTTTATTCCCACATAATCCCTAATTTCTCATTTTAGGTGGTTGGTAACAACTAATTAATGCACTTGCCGATGTGTTAAAGGGACACGTTAATATGGGAATTGGACGTTGGGCGATGGCTACTGTTTTAACCCTTGGTGCTTGTATAGGGATTGTTGCAGCTTTATCTTTGCTCAATATTCATCAATGGGGAGGGTATTGATGATATTCTTCAGTTTGTTGGAAGATGCAATACTTTCAGCCTTGCCGGCGGTAGGATTTGCATTATTATTTAATGTTCCAGTGACGGCATTAAAGTATTGTGCGGTACTTGGGGCGTTAGGTCATCTTTCTCGTACGTTATTATTGACTTTCTTTGGTCTTAATCTTGTCCCCGCCACCTTTGTTGCTGCTGCATTCGTTGGATTTATTGGTGTAAAACTTTCTCATCATTATCTTGCTCATCCTAAAGTATTTACTGTGGCGGCGATCATTCCCATGATTCCTGGCATATATGCCTATAAAGCGATGATTGCAATCGTGCAAATTAATTATTATGGATATAGCCAAGAATTACTTTCGCAAGTATTAGAAAATTTCGTGAAAACGGGTTTTATTTTAGGGGCTTTAGTATTTGGTTTAGCGTTACCAGGCTTGTTGTTTTATCGACAACGCCCGATAGTTTAAATGATTACTTCAAAATAGGTGTAATGGACATAATAAAGATTATGTTCATTACACCAATAAAGTGCGGTCAGAAATAAAAAAGTTTTAATATTCTTGTGTTTGAGAAACTAAATTATGAATAATGGCAACGCCAGAGCTTGTTCCTATTCTTGTTGCTCCCGCATTAATCATTGCGAGTGCTGTATCGGTATCTCTTATCCCTCCAGAGGCTTTTACTTCTGTGCTATTGGCGACCAAAGAATGCATAAGTTTGACATCTTCAAGGGTTGCTCCACCTTTGTTGAATCCCGTTGAGGTTTTAACAAAAGCGACCTTTAACTGTTTGCAAATCTCACAGGCTTGTGTAATTTCTTCGGGGCTTAATAGGCAAGTTTCTAATATCACTTTTAAAGGAATATTATCACAGATCTGTTTCACTTGAGCTATATCTTGTTCAACCTTTGCCCAAAGTCCTGATTTGAGCCAACCAATATTGATTACCATATCAATTTCATTAGCCCCCGCCTCAATGGCTTGTTGAGCTTCAAAGGCTTTAACAGCTGTTGCATTTGCCCCTAAAGGAAAGCCGATAACGGTACAAATTTTAATATGACTGCCTTTTAATTTCTCTTTGGCTAAAGGAATATGGCAAGGATTAATACAAATGGCGTAAAAGCCATAATCTATGGCTTCATCGCAGAGGGTGAGAATATCTTGTTCAGTTTTTTCTGCACTCAGTGCCGTATGATCGATATATTGTGCGAGTTGATACGCTTGCATAATGAACCTCTGTTGATTGATTAATAATGGGGCGGTGGTGTTTCTTCGCTTTGGCTTGCGATATTGGTTGGTTGTAAATCCTTGAGTTTATTAGCGAGATGGCGTAATTGACGTTGAATTTTATCTAAAAGAAATTGTTGTTCCACTAAAGATTGATTGAGATCTTCAATGATACCTTCTTGAAAAGTCACTTTCATTTCTAATTCTTGGATCTGCCGTTTAAAATTTTGCATATTGTCCATATATTATTCCAAATAAGTGTTATAAATTGTTGCTAAGACACTTTAACCTATTCTATGATAAATAGGAAAGGGGAGATTTCTTTTTTATTAACTATAACAAGGATATTTTTATGAAAAAATTATCATCAGTCGCTTTACTCGTTACCTCTTTATTTTCTGCTCATGTTATGGCAGAGCAAATTACTGACAAGACCTTTATTGATGACACCTCTTATGCTTTAGGGGTTGCTATGGGCAAACAGCTTGAAGATATGGTTGCTTCACAAAAAGAGGTGATTCAATTTAACACATCACGCATTTTAGCCGGGGTAGAGGATAGCTTGCAAGGTAAGGTGACTTTATCTGATCAAGAAATTGGTGAGCGTTTACAAGCCTTAAGCACAAAATTGGCTGAAATTGAGAAAGCGGAATTGGAAAAAGCTGGCGAAGAAGCGAAAAAACAAGGCGATGAGTTTCGTGCGAATTATGCGAAACAGGCAGGGGTAAAACAAACATCTTCTGGTCTTTTATATAAAATTGAAAAAGAAGGTGAAGGAGTATCACCAAAACCAGAAGATACAGTTGAAGTACATTATGTTGGTAAATTAGTGGATGGCACAGAATTTGATAGTTCAGTAAAACGTGGACAACCTGTTGAATTTAAATTGGATCAACTAATCCCTGGGTGGATTGAAGGATTACAATTAATCAAGAAAGGAGGAAAAATTGAATTAGTGCTACCGCCTGAATTAGGTTATGGCGATCAAGCGGGCTGGCAGCTTCCACCAAATTCTACGTTAATTTTTGATATTGAATTGTTAGATGTGAAACCTGCTGAAAAATAATGAAAAATACGACCGCACTTTTGTATAGAGAAGTGCGGTGCGTTTTAAATAAATAATGAGTATAACTATGTTAACGGATAAACGTCCTTTTACTGAGCAAGATCACAATATTCTAAAATCTTATCAAGCGGTTGTAGAGGGACTCGCTTTGCTTATTGGTGAACATTGTGAAATCGTGTTACATTCTTTGGCGGATATTGAACATTCTGCGATTTGCATTGCCAATGGGCATAATACCAAGCGTAATGTTGGCTCACCCATTACTGATTTTGCCTTAAAATCTTTGCATAATATGAGATCAGAGAATGTGTCTAAGCCTTATTTTACCAGAGCAAAGGGCAGTGGTTTAATGAAGTCTATTACCATTGCTATCCGTAATCCGCAACAACGTATTATTGGTTTATTATGTATTAATATTAACTTAGATGTGCCTGTTTCACAGTTTTTGCAGAGTTTTATGCCAACCGTGCAACAACAAGAAACCTCTCCAGTGAATTTTGCAAGTTCTGTTGAGGAATTGGTTTCACAAACCTTAGAACATACTATTGAAGAAGTGACAACCGATCGATTTGTCGCCAATAATAATAAAAATCGGCAAATTGTAGTGTCCCTGTTTGAAAAAGGGATTTTTGATATTAAAGATGCCATTAATCAAGTGGCTGAGCGTTTAAATATCTCTCGTCATACGGTTTATTTGTATATTCGTCAAATTAAACAAGACGAGGCAAAATAATGAAATATGTTTTAGTCGTCAGACAGCCAGTATATGGATCTCAGGGGGCATTTCTTGCCTATCAATTTGCTCAAGCCTTATTACTTGCGAAACATCAAATTAGCCAAATCTTTTTTTATCAAGAGGGCGTGAGTCATGGCAATGGTTTCGTTTATCCTGCCAATGATGAATTTAATTTAACCCAGGCTTGGCAGCAATTAAGCCAACAATATCAAGTTCCGCTACATTTGTGTATTGCCGCCGCCCAACGGCGAGGTGTGGTTGATGAAAATAGTGCATGGAATACTCAACAAGCTAATCTTGCAACAGGTTTTCAATTAGCGGGCTTAGGCGAGTTTAGTCAAGCCTTGCTCACTGCCGATAGGGTGATCACATTATGATTAAATTGGCTTTTGTTTTTCGCTCGGCACCTTATGGATCCGCCGCGATACGAGAAGGGCTTGACGCATTATTAGCGGCGAGTGCTTTTTGTGAAGAAGATCAGATTGCAGTTTTTTTTCTTGAAGATGGGGTACTCAATTTATTACCCAATCAACAGTCAGCGCTTATTTTACAAAAAGATGTTGCCGCCAGTTTAAAATTACTAACATTATATGATATTGAGCAATGTTATCTCTGCCAGCACTCTTGGCAAACCCTGGGATTAAGCCATTTATCACCAAGTTTACCTGTGATAAGGCTAAATGAAAATGACATTTTTCAAACATTGGCTCAAGCTGAAAAAATTTTAACTTTTTAAATATCATGCTTTATACCTTTGCAAAGGCAGATTATTCTGCCCAACAACTTCAATATTATTTGGCACAATGTGGCGAAAAAGATGCCGTATTATTGTGGCAAGACGGTGTTTTATTGGCACTCAAATATCCTCAGTTATTGGCGGATTGTTATGTATTGGATATTGACGCTCAAGCACGCAATATCCTTGAGTTATTACCCCCAAAAGTGCGGTTGGTTTCGCTGATGGATCTTGTTCACTTAACAGAACAATATTATCCACAACTGAGTTTATAATTTTTTATTGTTGTCTTAGTTTTAAATTGAAACAACGATAAATTTCCTTACTTAAATGACGAAGATCTCTGCTTATTTCTTGACAGCTTGCATTTTGAGGTCTAGAATTGCGTGTCTATCTGTATATCGGATAGTAAACAAGAAATATGTGTTTTATATAATCATTAAAAACTGGAGCTTATTTAATGGCAACTATCAACCAGCTAGTACGCAAACCGCGTGTTAAAAAGGTTGTAAAAAGCAACGTTCCTGCATTAGAGGCTTGCCCGCAGAAACGTGGCGTGTGTACTCGTGTGTACACAACTACACCTAAAAAACCGAACTCAGCATTACGTAAAGTATGCCGTATTCGTTTAACTAATGGTTACGAAGTAACCTCTTATATCGGCGGCGAAGGTCATAACCTTCAAGAGCACAGTGTTGTGCTTATCCGTGGTGGTCGTGTTAAAGATTTACCGGGTGTGCGTTATCACACCGTTCGTGGTGCACTTGACTGTGCAGGCGTGAAAGATCGTAAACAAGGCCGTTCTAAATACGGCGTTAAACGTCCTAAAGCTTAATGGAACTCCGTTAAGTAAGGCCAAACGCTAATTAGTAAATTAATTAACCATAAACTCCAGTAAAAAATCAATACCGCCCAAAGTGCGGTATGTTATACAAGAGTTTTGGATATCCTGAAGATTATTTTTATATACGGAGAAATACCATGCCACGTCGTCGTGTTGTTGGTCAACGCAAGATCCTTCCAGATCCAAAGTTCGGATCAGAGTTACTTGCTAAATTTATCAATGTTTTAATGGTAGATGGTAAAAAATCTATCGCTGAAAAAATCGTTTATAACGCTTTAGATACGTTAGCACAACGTACAGGTAAAGAGCATTTAGATGCCTTTGAAGCGGCATTAGAAAATGTTCGTCCAACCGTAGAGGTTAAATCTCGTCGTGTTGGTGGTTCTACTTACCAAGTACCTGTTGAAGTACGCCCAGTACGTCGTAATGCGTTAGGTATGCGTTGGATTGTGGAAGCTGCGCGTAAGCGTGGTGACAAATCTATGGCATTACGTTTAGCTAACGAATTATCTGATGCAGTAGATAACAAAGGTGCAGCGGTGAAAAAACGTGAAGACGTTCACCGTATGGCTGAAGCTAACAAAGCGTTTGCTCACTACCGTTGGTAATCAGCTTTTAGCAACGTTTTATAGGCTTTATCTCATCTTTGTGTGAACAAAATGGATAAAGCCTTACGCATATTAAAATTTCACATTTAGATTCCAAACAAGGAAATAATAATGGCTCGTACAACTCCTATTTCACGCTATCGTAATATCGGTATTAGTGCGCATATTGATGCGGGTAAAACCACTACTACTGAGCGTATCTTGTTCTATACTGGTGTAAGTCATAAAATTGGTGAGGTGCATGATGGTGCCGCCACTATGGACTGGATGGAACAAGAGCAAGAGCGTGGTATTACAATTACTTCTGCGGCAACAACGGCTTTCTGGAGCGGTATGTCGCAACAATTTGAACAACACCGTATTAACGTGATTGATACCCCGGGACACGTTGACTTTACTATTGAAGTAGAGCGTTCAATGCGTGTACTTGATGGTGCCGTAATGGTTTATTGTGCGGTAGGTGGCGTTCAACCGCAATCTGAAACTGTATGGCGTCAAGCAAATAAATATAAAGTACCTCGTATCGCTTTTGTTAATAAAATGGACCGTACTGGTGCAAACTTCTTACGTGTTGTTGAACAAATTAAAACACGTTTAGGGGGTAATGCTGTACCTTTACAATTACCAATTGGTGCGGAAGAAAATTTCAAAGGTGTTGTTGATTTAATTAAAATGAAAGCAATCAACTGGAATGAAGCTGATCAAGGTATGACATTTACTTATGAAGATATTCCAGCAGATATGCTTGAAGCCTGTGAAGAATGGCGTAATAACCTGATCGAAGCAGCAGCGGAATCTTCTGAAGAATTAATGGAAAAATACTTAGGTGGCGAAGAGTTAACCGAAGAAGAAATTAAATCAGCCTTACGTCAACGTGTATTAGAAAATGAAATCATTCTGGTGACTTGCGGTTCAGCTTTCAAAAATAAAGGTGTACAAGCAATGCTTGATGCGGTTATCGAATATTTACCAGCACCAACAGATATTCCTGCGATTAAAGGTATTTTACCAGATGAAACAGAAGGTGAGCGTCATGCAAGTGATGATGAGCCATTTGCTGCATTAGCATTTAAAATTGCTACTGACCCGTTTGTGGGTAACTTAACCTTCTTCCGTGTTTATTCTGGGGTGATTAATTCTGGTGATACCGTAGTTAACTCAACCAAACAAAAACGTGAACGTTTTGGTCGTATTGTACAAATGCACGCGAATAAACGTGAAGAAATCAAAGAAGTTCGTGCGGGTGATATTGCGGCAGCTATTGGTTTGAAAGATGTAGGTACAGGTGATTCATTATGTGCAGTAGATGCACCAATCATTCTTGAGCGTATGGAATTCCCTGAGCCAGTAATTTCTGTTGCGGTAGAACCTAAAACTAAAGCAGACCAAGAGAAAATGGGTCTTGCATTAGGTCGTTTAGCTCAGGAAGACCCTTCATTCCGTGTACATACTGACGAAGAGTCTGGAGAAACCATTATCTCTGGTATGGGTGAGTTACACTTAGATATTATCGTTGACCGTATGAAACGTGAATTTAAAGTAGAAGCGAACATCGGTAAACCACAAGTATCTTATCGTGAAACTATCCGTAGTACCGTTAAAGATGTTGAAGGTAAACACGCTAAACAATCAGGTGGTCGTGGTCAATATGGTCATGTGGTTATTGATATGTATCCATTAGATCCAGAAGGTCCAGGCTATGAGTTTGTGAACGAAATTAAAGGTGGTGTTATCCCTGGTGAATATATCCCTGCGGTAGATAAAGGTATCCAAGAACAACTTAAATCTGGTCCTTTAGCAGGTTATCCAGTGGTTGATATCGGTATTCGTTTACACTTCGGTTCTTACCATGATGTTGACTCTTCTGAGTTAGCGTTTAAATTAGCAGCTTCTATCGCCTTTAAAGCTGCCTTTGCGAAAGCAAACCCAGTGTTACTTGAGCCAATTATGAAAGTTGAAGTAGAAACGCCACCTGAATATGTAGGTGATGTAATTGGTGACTTGAGCCGTCGTCGTGCTATCGTGAACGGTCAAGAAAGTAATGAGTTTGTTACTATGATCAGTGCTGAAGTGCCATTATCAGAAATGTTTGGTTATGCTACTGATTTACGTTCACAAACTCAAGGTCGTGCATCATACTCAATGGAACCATTGAAGTATGCTGAAGCGCCAGCTAATGTAGCGGCAGCAGTTATTGAAGCACGTAAAAAATAATTTTTTAACAAAACCATAGCATTATTTATGCTATGGTTATCTTACAAAGGAATTTAGCAATGTCTAAAGAAAAATTTGAACGTACCAAACCCCATGTAAACGTTGGTACAATCGGCCACGTTGACCATGGTAAAACAACTTTAACCGCAGCAATTACCACAGTATTAGCGAAACATTATGGTGGTGCTGCTCGTGCATTCGATCAAATTGATAATGCACCAGAAGAAAAAGCACGTGGTATTACTATCAATACTTCACACGTAGAATATGATACCCCAACTCGTCACTATGCACACGTTGACTGCCCAGGACACGCGGACTATGTTAAAAACATGATCACTGGTGCGGCACAAATGGACGGCGCTATCTTAGTGGTAGCAGCAACAGACGGTCCTATGCCACAAACTCGTGAGCATATCCTTTTAGGTCGCCAAGTAGGTGTACCATACATCATCGTATTCTTAA
The DNA here is from genome assembly GCF_004339025.1 of Volucribacter psittacicida. GTDB lineage: Bacteria > Pseudomonadota > Gammaproteobacteria > Enterobacterales > Pasteurellaceae > Volucribacter > Volucribacter psittacicida. Next base: position 122,028 of record NZ_SMFT01000005.1, on the reverse strand, counting down.
ACAAATGTGATATGGTTGATGATGAAGAATTATTAGAATTAGTTGAAATGGAAGTGCGTGAGCTTCTTTCTCAATATGATTTCCCAGGTGATGATACCCCAATCGTACGCGGTTCAGCATTAAAAGCCTTAGAAGGCGATGCAGCGTGGGAAGAAAAAATTCTTGAATTAGCAGGTCACTTAGACAGCTATATCCCAGAGCCAGAGCGTGCAATCGATCAACCATTCTTATTACCAATTGAAGACGTGTTCTCAATTTCAGGTCGTGGTACCGTAGTAACAGGTCGTGTAGAGCGTGGTATTATCCGCACTGGTGATGAAGTGGAAATCGTTGGTATCAAACCAACCACCAAAACAACCGTAACAGGTGTTGAAATGTTCCGTAAATTATTAGACGAAGGTCGTGCGGGTGAGAACATTGGTGCGTTATTACGTGGTACTAAACGTGAAGAGATCGAACGTGGTCAAGTATTAGCGAAACCAGGTTCAATCACACCACACACAGACTTCGAATCAGAAGTTTACGTATTATCAAAAGAAGAAGGTGGTCGTCATACTCCATTCTTCAAAGGTTACCGTCCACAATTCTATTTCCGTACTACTGACGTAACAGGTACAATCGAGTTACCAGAAGGCGTGGAAATGGTAATGCCAGGCGATAACATCAAAATGACAGTAAGTCTAATTCACCCAATCGCGATGGACCAAGGTTTACGCTTTGCGATTCGTGAAGGTGGTCGTACAGTAGGTGCGGGTGTTGTTGCTAAAATTATCAAATAATTGATTGTAACAAGCAATGTAAGAAGGGTATCGAAAGGTACCCTTCTCTTTTATCGGCAATGAGATAATGATGAATTTTGTGTATCTATGCCTAGGAGCAATTCTTGGTGCCACAGGACGTTGGGGATTAACTTTATTACTAAACCCCATTGTTCATATTTTACAACTTGGCACATTATCAGTGAATTATCTTGGTTGTTTATTGATGGGGATCATGCTTGCTGTAATGATACAATTCCCTCAATTATCTTCAGAATGGAAATTCTTTTTTCTGACAGGGTTTTTAGGCAGTTTTACAACCTTTTCTTCTTTTTCTGCGGAAATAGTGCAAGATTTGCTGAATCAAAAATATGGAGCTGCACTTCTGGTTATTGTGTTACACCTTTTCGGTGGCGTTTTATTTACCTTTGCTGGGTTTTTTATTTGGCGTGGGTTTAACCAATAGGGAATGAGAATGATACCAAAAAAATCATTTCATCATCTTGTTAATAAAACAAGGCGAGCAAAGGGATACAAAAAACAAAATACCCAAATTAAGCCTCATATTCTGAATAGGCAACAAACAAAAGTCGTATTATTTAACAAACCTTTTGATGTATTAAGTCAGTTTACTGATGAAGCTGGACGCTTGACCTTAAAAGATTTCATTCCTATCCCGAATATTTATCCTGCGGGACGACTAGATCGTGATAGTGAAGGGCTATTAATTCTAACGAATAACGGTGAAATCCAGCACAGATTGGCTGATCCACAGTTTAAAACAGAGAAAACATATTGGGTACAGGTTGAAAATATTCCGACAGAACAAGACTTACGCCAGCTCAAGAATGGCGTGCAATTAAAAGATGGAATGACCCTACCAGCTAAAGTGCGGTCGATTTCTCCGCCAAATTTATGGCAACGTATTCCTCCTATTCGACAAAGAAAAAATATCCCCACCGCCTGGTTAGAGCTAAAAATCAAACAGGGAAAAAATCGGCAAGTACGCCGTATGACTGCCCATATTGGTTATCCAACTTTACGTTTAGTACGTTATCAAATGGCGTGTTTTAGTTTAGATGGATTAGCTTGCGGTGAGTATCGGCTTTTATCAGAACAAGAACTGACAGCCTTATATCAATTTCTGCAAATAAGGATATAAATGTGCATAAACCTAATATCACCCTAGCTTGCGTAGTACATTGTCATGGCAAATTTTTATTGGTTGAAGAGTATGAAGCGGGAAAACTCACCCTTAATCAACCCGCAGGACATTTAGAAAAAGAAGAAAGTTTATTACAAGGGGCAAGTCGAGAGCTATTTGAAGAAACAGGTATTCAAGCAGTACCTCAAAAATTGATCAAAATTTATCAATGGCATGCTCCACGTACAGGGCTTGATTTTTTACGATTTACTTTCGCACTTGAATTACCGCAATACCAGCCAATTAAGCCACAGGATCCTGACATAGTAGGTGGTAAATGGCTTAGCCTAGCAGAATTTGATGAATACTGCTCCAAGCCAAATCAAGCCGCCCGAAGCCCATTAGTTCGGCAATCTATTTTGGACTATCTTAAGGGCGATTTTTGTGATTTGGATATTTTACGAAAAATATTTTTAATTTAATAATGCAAAGACGAAGATAAAATCCCTATGCGAATGCCTTTTAGACTTTTGATCTAGATCAATCTTATCTCGCACTGATCCGTAAAATGATTTTACCTATAACACCAAATAGGTATAATTTTTCTTAGTAAAATAATTTAAAAATTAAACAACTTTAGGAGAAATTACTATGGGTAATCTAGATCATAACCCTTCGCCTGCACAGGCTGAAGTGAATACTTTGGTTGAAAAAGGCTTAGTGGCTTTAGAGGCATTTCGCCAGCTTAATCAAGAGCAGGTGGATTATATTGTGGCTAAGGCTTCAGTAGCAGCCCTTGATCAACATGGTGTATTAGCTATGCATGCTTATGAAGAAACAGGACGAGGGGTGTTTGAGGATAAAGCGACCAAAAACCTGTTTGCTTGTGAGTATGTTGTCAATAATATGCGGCATCTCAAAACCGTAGGAATTATTAGCGAGGACGATGTAACAGGCATTACAGAAATCGCTGATCCTGTTGGCGTAATTTGCGGTATTACACCAACCACCAACCCAACCTCCACCGCCATTTTTAAATCTCTTATCGCATTAAAAACCCGTAACCCTATTATTTTTGCTTTTCATCCTTCCGCTCAACAATCTTCTGCTCATGCGGCTCGTGTGGTTTATGAGGCGGCTGTTGCCGCAGGCGCACCTGTAGATTGTATTCAATGGATTGAAAAGCCTTCAATGGAAGGAACTTCCGCATTAATGAAGCACCCGGGTATTGCAACGATTCTGGCTACGGGTGGCAATGCGATGGTTGAGGCGGCATATTCTTGTGGTAAACCTGCGTTAGGGGTTGGTGCAGGGAATGTGCCTGCTTATGTGGAAAAAACTGCCAATATCAAGCAAGCTGTGCATGATATTGTGATGTCTAAATCCTTTGATAACGGTATGATTTGTGCTTCAGAACAAGCGGCGATCGTGGATCAAGAAGTTTATCAAGAATTTGTAGCAGAAATGAAGTCTTATGGTGTTTATTTTGTGAACAAAAAAGAAAAGGCACTATTAGAAGAATTTATTTTCGGTGTTAAAGCAAATAGCAAAAATTGTGCTGGTGCGAAATTAAATGCCAATGTAGTGGGCAAACCTGCTGCGTGGATTGCGGAACAAGCAGGTTTTACTGTACCAGCTAAAACCAATATTTTGGTAGCGGAATGTGCTGAAGTGGGCGAAAAAGAACCACTTACCCGTGAAAAATTATCCCCTGTTTTAGCTTTATTAAAATCCCATTCTATAGAGCAAGGCTTTGCTTTATCTGAGGCAATGGTGAATTTCCATGGTTTAGGGCATTCTGCGGCAATTCATACCAATGATGCCGAGATCGCAAAGGCTTATGGCGAACGAGTAAAAGCCATTCGGGTAATTTGGAATTCGCCTTCTACTTTCGGGGGGATTGGTGATGTTTATAATTCTTTCCTACCTTCATTGACCCTAGGTTGTGGTTCTTATGGTAAAAACTCAGTGGGCAATAATGTTAGTGCGGTGAATTTATTAAATATTAAACGAGTGGGCAGACGGAGAAATAATATGCAATGGTTCAAAGTCCCGTCAAAAATCTATTTTGAACGTGATTCAATTCAATATTTACAATCTATGAAAGGGCTAGAAAGGGTTGTAATTGTTACTGATAGAACAATGGTTGATTTAGGTTTTGTGGAGAAAATTGCGAAACAAATTACCGCACGAGGTAATCATGTTACTTACCAGCTCTTTGCCGATGTTGAGCCAGATCCCTCTATTGCCACAGTACGTCGAGGGGTAGAATTATTACGCAGTTATCAACCTGACACCATTATTGCTTTAGGGGGCGGTTCCGCCATGGACGCAGCAAAAGTGATGTGGTTATTCTATGAACAACCTGAAGTAGATTTCCGCGATCTTGTACAGAAATTTATGGATATTCGTAAACGTGCCTTTAAATTCCCACAATTAGGACGTAAAGCCAAATTTATTGGTATTCCAACTACATCGGGTACAGGATCAGAGGTAACGCCATTTGCGGTAATTACTGAGGGCGACAAAAAATATCCAATTGCGGATTATTCTTTAACGCCAACCATTGCCATTGTTGATCCTGCTTTAGTGATGAGCGTACCAGCTCATGTGGCGGCGGATACAGGCTTGGATGTATTAACCCACGCAACGGAGGCTTATGTTTCAGTATTAGCCAATGATTTTACGGACGGTCTCGCATTACAAGCCATTAAGTTAGTCTTTGAGTACCTTGAGTTATCAGTGAATCACAAAGATCCTGAGGCGAGAGAAAAAATGCACAATGCCTCAACCATTGCTGGTATGGCATTTGCTAATGCGTTCTTAGGTATGAATCACTCTTTAGCCCATAAAATTGGTGGACGTTTCCATACACCACATGGACGCACCAATGCTATCTTAATGCCTTATGTGATTCGTTATAATGGCACAAAACCGACCAAAACCTCTACTTGGCCGAAATATAACTATTATAAAGCAGACGTTAAATATCAAGAAATCGCTCGTATGCTGGGTTTACCTTGTGCCACGCCTGAAGAAGGGGTTGCCTCTTATGCCAAAGCCTGCCACGATTTAGCGGCTAAAGTGGGAATTAAAATGTCCTTTAAACAGCAGGGAATTGAGGAACAAGAATGGCTTGCAGCTCGTCGTACTATTGCATTAGCTGCTTTTGAAGATCAATGCTCTCCAGCAAACCCTCGTTTACCTGTGGTGGAAGATATGGAGGAAATTCTAACAAAAGCCTATTATGGTGAAGAATTTTAATCATTGATTAAAGTATCGTTGTTTTACTTTAAACGATAATAAGAAGTGCGGTGATTATCGCAAAAATTTTACTAATTAAAGCCCTCGTTATGAGGGCTTTGTTTTGAAACAATATATTCGTCCTATAATAGCAATTAAGTCAATTTGCTATATAATAGTTAAGTTTAATTTAGATCTACATAATTTAATTATAATATTATCGTCGTCCCATTTTAAAAAATACATTGTTGACACGCCTCTCCGTACTATTTGTACTGTCTTCGGCGTGTTGCTTAAATTGAAACGATGATAATTAATGGTCATATTTAATGATTAACCTATTATAAGAACATATTTAGGGTGGAGTATATGCTTAATAAAACAAAAATTCTTATTATTGATGATCATCCTCTTATGCGACGAGGCGTTAAACAATTAGTCAACTTAGAAGAGGAATTTTGTGTTGTAGGAGAAGCGAGTAGTGGTAATGAAGGCATTACATTAGCATTACAAAAAGATCCTGACCTTATTATCCTTGATCTCAATATGAAAGGATTATCAGGATTAGATACACTTAGAGCATTACGTAATGAAAATATTGATGCTCGCATTGTTATTTTAACGGTTTCTGATGCGAAAGCGGATATCTTTGCTTTAATTGAAGCAGGTGCTGATGGTTATTTGCTCAAAGATACTGAGCCTGATGTTTTACTTGAGCAGTTGAAAAAAATTGCTAAAGGCGAAGTCGTATTAAGTGATACAGTTAAACGTTTGTTATTGGAAAATCACCCGGACAAAGAACCTATCCATTCTCTTACAGATCGAGAAATGGATGTATTACAGTTAATTGCAACAGGTTTATCAAATAAACAGATTGCTGGGCAATTATTTATTTCGGAAGAAACAGTAAAAGTACATATCCGTAATTTGTTACGTAAGTTAAATGTTCATTCTCGAGTTGCCGCAACGGTATTATACTTAGAATATAAGAAGCAAAGTGTCGCTTAATCTTTTTGTATTTCAATAATATAGTCGTTTCTCTTTAACGTTAGTAAGTCTTACCGTACTTTTTTATCTTATTTCTAATTGAAACGACTATATAATTATCCCTCTTATTTCTGTGGTAATTGCACAAATGGCATAACGGTACCTTGTGGAATATAGGTTGGTAATACTCCGTTCCATTTTTCAGCTGTTTTTAATGCAACAAGATCTTGGTTTTTGGATAAGGCTTCTGCTAATGCTCTTGCGCTAGCCGCTTCTGCTTCACCTTTCACGCGAATTGCATGAGCTTCGGCATCAGCTTGTAATGTTTTTTCTTTGGCTAATGCTTCTGCTTGAGTGATTTTTATTCTTGCTTCAGATTCAGCTCTTACTTCTGCCTCTCGTGCTTGTTCTTGTGCAATGCGAGTTTGTCTTTCTTGATTTCTTACGGCGACATCTTTATTAACACTATCCTCGATCATTCGCTCATATTCTTTTGAAAAATTAAAAACAGATTGGACATCGTTAATTGTTAGAGGGTATCCTTTGAAAATATCTGCAATTTCTTTGCGTAAGGCGGTGGCAAATTCTCCTCTTCGTTCCACAGCGGTCATCGCAGTATATTTACTAAAGACAATTTCAAGTTGCTGTCTTACGCGAGGGGCAACTAATGTATTCAACATATTGTCTGTGGTTTTATATTTCGTATAGACTTGTTCGGGATTGGTAATTTGGTAAGTTAAGGTAAGTGCTACCGTTGCGGTTTGGCGGTCAGAGGTATAAGCGGATAATCCGGCGATGACATCGCCTGTTCTTTTGTCAAATTCACCAAATTCAATTTTAGCTTCTCGTGTTGAAAAGAAGGTGACATCTTCTACTGGAGATTTCCAATTTAGCCCTGAGGTTTTGGTGTCAACAATTTCGCCATAACGCGTGACAATCGCGGTTTCTCCTGCATCAACCGAATAAATGGATAAACTTGTTAATATGCCAATGCTAAGTAATAAGACAGCCAATATTATGGAACCAATGGTTAATTTTTTATTCATCATTTGATTTATCTCCTTTTTTAACAATAGAATATTGTTTTAAGAATTGTTGTAATACTACGGCGGACATCGCACCTAAGATAAAGCCTAGAAAAAACATTATTTCCTCCTATTTTTTGTAATGATATGTAAATGCAGTATAGCATTATTTATGTTCTTTTGAAGTGGGGCGGTTATATTTGAATTTCCTTAATCATTAAAGATAAACGCAATGCACTCTTATGACTTAACCATTTTTGTTCCGTTTCTAGTTCATTGAAAATTAAAGGGTTACGTTCTAGGTAATCTTGCGGTAAGGTGAGTTGCCATTCTAGTAAAGTGCGGTTAATTTTTAATGAAATTTTATCGGTATATTCTGTGGCTTGTCGAGATTTGTTGAAAATTACCGCTAAACGTAATAAGCGAATGAGAGCAAGGACATCAAGATCTTGATAGCGAGCAAATTTAGGAATTTTACGCCGATTTAATGGGCCTGTGTGGTAACGTACTAATGTGGCAAGTAGAGCTTGTTGCTCTTTATCAAATCCCGGTAATTCACAGTGCTGTAGAATATAGCTGGAATGTTTGGTAAGCCCACGATGATTGATGACAATGCCCACTTCGTGTAATTGTGCCGCCCATAAAAGGATACTTTTCATCTCTTGGCTAAGGATAGCGGTCTTCCATTGGCAATAGTGCTGGCTTAATAATTTGGCACTTTGGTAAACACGGTAGGCTTGATGTTCGTCAATATTAAATTGCTCCATTAAACCTGTTGCGGTACGCTGGCGGATATTGCTTACTTGAAAGGTTTTTTCTAGGCTATAAATAACACCTTCTCGTAAAGCACCGTCGGAGTAACGCATTTGTTGAATATTGAAGGTGTGGAAGACGGCTTTTAGGATAGCTAATCCAGGGACAAATACATCAGCCCGTTCTTCAATCAGCCCAGCTAATTGTAGCTTATCCATATTATCCACTTGTAACACTTGTTTGGTTAATTGCTCAAGGTATTGGGGGGTAATAATGCCCGTTTTATCAATATTGGCACTGATCACTTGGCTTACGGTTTTAATGGTACCAGAAGAACCTAGTACCGATTGCCAACCGAGTTGTTGATAATCAAAACTTAAATCTTCAATTTTACTTAGCGCTGTTTGGTAGGCTCGTTCAAAATTTTCAAGTGAAATTGCTCCCTGTGGAAAAAATTGTTTGGCAAAACTCACACAACCCATATGGCGGCTCTCTGCGACTAAAGGCGTGAAACCGTCGCCGATGATCATTTCCGTTGAACCGCCACCAATATCTACCACAAATTTACGTCCTGTTTCTGGCTGAGTATGAGAAGCCCCTGCATAGATGATTTTTGCTTCGGTTTGTCCACTGATAATGTGAATTGGGTAGGGAAATACTTGGCTAGCTTGATCAAGAAATTGTTGTTTATTAACGGCTTGGCGTAAGGTATAGGTGCCAACAACATTAATATCCTCTGCGGAGAATCCTTGTAATCGTTCTGCAAATAAGGCAAGGCATTGTACACCTCGTTCAATGGCGGCTTGGCTTAATATATTATTTTCATCAAGTCCTTCCGCAAGCCTTACTTTTTGTTTAAGCCTTGAGAGGATTTGGATTGAGCCATTAATAATACGGGCAATAATCAGATGAAAACTGTTGGAGCCCAGATCAATGGCGGCAATTTCTCGTCCTTCATTATGATGATGGTTTAGTAATGCTTGTGCTTGAGGAAATAAATCATTCATATTCAATACTCGTTAGAATTCAAATTGATACAATATATCAAAGGCTTGGTTTACGCCAGAAACGGATTGTAAATATAAGCGTGGCATTAGGCGATATTTTACGGTAAATTCGGCTAAGCCATCAAAAAGCCCTACGCCGTATTTAACTTGTAATCTTGGTGTAATGTATCCACTGACAACAACCTGTGAGCTATCGCCAATACCTTGTGTGCCTAAATTGAGATCTTGAATCCCAAAGGTTTCTCCGATTCCGCCAATCAATTTACCACTTTTCGCTAAACCTAGCCCCAAGAGTGCTGCCCCTACTGAGCTACCCGAGCCGGCTTCGCCGCTGTTTTCTAATGAACGCCCCGTTAATAAATAGGATAAGGCTTGATCTTGCGACATACTTGGTTCAGAAAAAATGGTCACTTCAGGAGAGTCTGCTAATCCCACGACTTTCACACCAGCAGTAACGCTACTGTCTTCCATCACTTCAGGATTTCTAATCGCTTCAATATTCAATAAAGGTTGAGAGGGTAAACCAGAGAAACTAATTTGCCCTTTACGAATAAGCAAATCTTGCCCAAAGGAACTATAACGACCATTTTGTAGATTAATTTGACCATATAACCCTAAATTTCCTTTTTCTTGTCGAACGGATAGGATACCTTTTAGCCCTGTTTTTAATCCATAAGCATCAAGTTGTACATTATCGCCAATCTGAATTTTTAAATCCGATTGTATTAACATTCCTGCTGGCTGTTCTGTTTGGCGAGGAAGATTGATTTTAGCTGTAGGTGTTTTATCTAAAATCACTTCATCACTACTGACGGATACCGCACTTTCTGGGAGTTGTTCAATATTAATTCTTGCCCAAGGAATATTCACTTCACCTGAGAGACTTAATAATTTTGGTGTAGCAGAAACCTGAATATCGGGGCTAATACGCAAACGCGCCATATTAGGAATATCCACTTCAAACTCATTGGCTTTCGCACTGACTTCCGCCGTCCAACGTTCTAAATCACGCCAACTTGCCGATCCCTCTAAGTTTAAGCGGTTATTATTTTCGCTTTCGATCATCCCCTGTAAGCTAGAACTATTGCCGTTGAATTGAATGGCTAATTGTCCGTTAGTAATAGGCACGGGAAGGGCGATCATCGCAAGTTTTAATTGGTCAAGTTCAATTTTGCCGTTGAGCAAAGGCGCTTGCAAATCTCCAGCAAAACGTAAATTAGCATTTAACTCGCCTTTGATACTATCGCCACGGGTTAATAATTGATCGAATAAGGCTAAATTAAGCTGATCTAATACCAATGTTCCCCCTAACTGACGACGCTGTGCAATATCGTTAATCTGTAGGTTAGTATTTAATCGCCCATTATTCGCTAATTGTAATGCCGTATTGACCGTTAGATTATTTTCTTGCAAGCGAGTATCTAAACTCAATGATGTCATTGCTAAATCAAAGGAACGGTAATCAATTTTTTGATTTAATGCGAGATTTTTGCCTTCAATTTTTAGCGTTAAATCAAGGGGCTTATCAGTAAACCAGCTGACTTGTCCTTGGCTGGTTAATTGCCCTTTGAGTAAATTAGCTTGTTCGGTAAGCTGATTGACAATGGCAAGGTTTAAGCGTGGAATAGTGAAATGAATTTCGCCATTTTCGCCGAGTGTCAAAGGTTTTGAAAAACAAAGTTCAAGATTAGGGTTATCCCAACAATGAGGAGACACCGTTGCTAAGAGATCAAGATGATGATAGTCAATGGTAATGGCTTTGTTATTACTTATCTGCCCTATCGGAGAATGAATATCGAGATGTTTAAGATCACCTTGCCAAGTTTGCTCTGCACGAGAAAAATGCCCACTGAGATCTAAGTTGGCATAGAAAGGTTGCCCTTGTGAGCGTAATTGTAATTGATGTTGTTGTTCATTACCACTTAACTGTAATTGGGCTGAGTTGAGTTTTATCTCATCAAATTGAAATTGGCGTAAGCTAAGATCAAGATTACCTTGAATCTGTTGTTGGCTTGTAATATGACTTGTGAGACGAATATCCGCAATGGAAAGCTGTTGAAAACGAATATTTTTACCAGCTAAATCAATATCTACATTAGGCTCATTAATATCGCCTTTAATATTCATATAGCCCATTAAATTCGCGGATAAATGGGGCAATAAACCTGTTAAATTAGGGGCATTGATCTCCAGTTTTAAATCTGATTGCTGATTTAAATGCCCTTGTAAATGCAGGCTGTTTTTACCATAATTCAGTACAAATTGTGGAATATTGATTAATTCACTTTTGTTAGCGGTAAAATGACCTTGCAGATCTAAGGGTTGCCCATTAATACGCCCTTGTAAATTGAGTTTGTTTACTGCAATTTGCCAATCATCTGTATGAGCATAGCCTGTGGTACTGAGTTGACCTGATAATAAGGCTCGCCAATCTTGGCTTAATTCTGCACTATTGATTTGCTGAATAGTCAAATCATTTTGCCAAGCTAAACCCTTATGCCAATCAAGTTCACCGTTCATTTCCATACTTCCGCCAAGGGTTTTTAGCAGAAATTGTTTAATTTGTGCTTGGGTTAATCCGCCTTGTAAGCCCATAGCCAGCTGTGCTTTGGGTATGCCCATTCCTTGTACTTGTCCATTAAAATCAAGATGATAATCCAAGAGATTACCCTGTGCTAATAATTGAATCCCCTTGGTCGTTAAAGGATCTTTGCCACTTGCCGGATAACGCCAATCAGAGAGGTTAAATTGTAGTTGAAAAGGCGTTTTCGCTTGATTAAGTTCCGCTTGTGCATTGAGTTCAGCCTTTAAGCCCCCTTGGCTAATGAGAGACAATTGGGTTTGTTTAAGCAGATTGCCTGTTAAATGTAGGGCAAGTTTGGTGTCTGGCAATAAAACCTGTTGTTCATTTTTTATCGCATTAAGGGTGCTATTAAGATGAAAATCCAGTGGGAAATCTTGTTGTAATTGAATTTGCCCCGTTCCTTCAAGATTGCCCAAGGAGCTATTAATCACTAAGGTGTTTAATTGAACATTATCATCAACAGCTTTTGCTTGTAGTTGCAATGTTGGTACCGTAATCTGTTGTAAAACCTGTTCGCCATCGGTTTGTTGATAAGACCAATTTGTCCCTTCAATATTCACAATATGGAAATCAAAAGGCAGCTGCACTTGAGCTAAATTAGCTAAGAGCGGTTGTTGTAAACGCTGTTCTATTTGTTGCCAATCTGTAGGGGTTGTTGGATTAGAGTGGCTGTCAGTTAAATCCAATTCGGTAGTGGGGGCTACTTGTTGATGAATCTGTAACTGACGAATTTCTGTTGGTGCAAGGGTTAAACCAGATTCATTATTTAAACTGACCGCACTTTTGAATGTTGCCAAGCTAATTTGTTGGTTATCAATATGAAGTAATAATTGTTCAATGGCGAGATGATCCGCTTGTAAACTAATGGGTAAATCAATCCGTTGCATTGTTGTATCAGCATTGGTTTCTGTCTCATCAGAAGATAAAAAAGCGGTATCAATATGAATTTGTGGCTGGTTTAAACTAAGATCTTGTAGGCAAATTTTTCGTTGCCATAAACAATGCAAATCAAGTTGTAAACGTCCTTGAGCAAGGGTAACCTCAATCCCTTCGGTGCGATAATGCACATTTTCTAGCACTAGCCCTTCTTGTAAGCCACCGCTTACATTGCCAATGCTTAAACTGTCTAACCATTTATCACTCAGTTTAATAAGTGCCACTTGACCTCGGCTTGTCATTAGCAATAAAAGCAGAATAAAAATAAAGCTAATAATGACCGCACTTATTCCGCAAAGAATACGGCGACACCAAGTTTTTTTACGATGTTTATTGTCTGTTTTCGCTGTGTTATGTTGTTCTGTCATATTAAAGTTCTGACCCTAAACCAATATAAAATTGAATGTTGCGACTATTATCTTTATCACGAATAGGTGTAGCGATATCTAATTTTATCGCGCCGACAGGTGATGCCCAGCGAACCCCCATTCCTGCGCCATAGCGTAACTCATTCGTAGCAAAACTGTCTGCCGCTAAGCCTGAATCAAAGAAAGAGGCAACCCACCATTTCGGATAAACTTGATATTGATATTCCAAACTGGCAGTAGCTAAACGAGAACCTCCGATCAATTCACCGTCCGCATTTTTAGGCGAGATTTTTTTGTAACCATAACCTCGAACACTGCGATCTCCCCCCGCAAAAAAACGCAAAGCAGGCGGGATACGTTCTAAATTATTGGTATTTAACCAACCCACCTCACCACGTACATAAATACGATGATTTTCAGCAAAGGTACGAATCCAAGCGGTAGAAGCACGCAAACTAATAAAATTCACATCGGATAGCCACATTTTATTGCCGACATCAAGGCTAATGTTTTGTGCATCCCCCCAAGTTGGGAATAAGCCCCCTCTTAATCTTGTACGATTTAAGCCTAAGCTAGGATAAACTAAGAAAGTATCATTGGTAACATCCGCTTGCGTATAGGAATCATAACGCAATCTTAGCCCACCAGAATATTGCCAACCGCTTTCCCTATTCCAATAGCGTAAAGCGCTAAAGGTTGTCGCTAATGAATCCGTATCATTATCTCTTTCTCGCTCAACCCCTGTGGCAAATTCATAATAATAACGTAATGGATTTTTTAATAAGGGCATTTTATAGCTGGCTTCTAAAGTTTGCTTAGGGGCAGATAAATAAAGATTTGCCCCAACACTATGCCCTCGACTATTAATCCAAGGGCGTTTCCAGCTAGCTTGTAAACGAGGCCCAACATCAGAAGAATAGCCTACACCTAGCTCAATACTGGTTTTTTTACGAGGATAAAGTAAAACATCAAGATTGACGATCTTATCTTCACTGTCTAATTGAGGTTGAATCAATACAGAACTAAACCAGTTTGAGGAAGAAAAATCATTGGTTAATGTTGAAAGATCATTGAGTAAATAAGGTTCGCCTGCTTTAATTTTTAAAATATTACGCAAGTAATCCTCACGAATTTGCGAATGTTCAAAGCGAATTTGCCCATAATGATAACGTTCACCGCTATCAAAAACCAAACGCCACCAAGCCTGCCCAGTGGAAGGCATCACCTCAAGGCGATGGACTAAAAAACTCGCATCAAAATAACCACGCCTTAAGGCTAAGGTTTGCAATTCACTTTTATAATCATCATAGGTACCGTGATTTAATAGCGTGCCAATCTTAGGGGTCTGCTCCGCAACTTGTTCAAAGGCAGGATCTTGACGAGCCTGCCCCAAAATATCCACATCAATACCAGCGATTTTGACCGCTGTCCCCAGTTTTACGGTTGCAATCAACAAATTATTTGTTAATTGGTAATTTACTGTTGAATTATAGTACCCTTCAGCCCGTAATGCCTTATCAATGGCGTCTGTCACTAGACTTTCATAGCGAGGGGAACCATCAGCTTCTTCCTTACTAATATTATTGACATAAAGATTGACATTTTCCTTGAGCCGAGAATTATCAATCCCCTCTACTCGTAATTCAACCCGTTGCTCCGCCATCGCTACGGATAAGCCACAAGCAAGAACAAATGCCAAGAGACACTGAGATGACTTGGACAAGCTAAACCTCACTCACTATTTCATACATTTAACGTTAAAAATCTGTGACTAAGTTTACCTGTTCAAGGCAAGGATTGCCAATAAATATAGTGAAATTGTTTATTATCGTCGCCTTACTTAAAATTAAAACAACAATATTCTTTAAGTGCGGTGTGTTTTGGGGAAATTTTTTGTTGTTTCGCTTAAAGTAATGCCGCGTTGACACAGAGCACTAATGTTTATTCATAATGAGATTGACTATGAAATGGCAAAATACGCGTTAATGTACCCTGATGTAGAATTTGATAAAACTGTGGATAATTAAAGTTATGTTGCACAATATTATAGGGATTATCCTGTTTATCTATGCCTGAAGAGGTATAAATATGATTAATTTGCTTAATTTTTGCTTCTTTCTTACCTGTACAGTGGCGATAGATTTCTAAATGATTAAGTTCATCAAGAATATAAACATTAAAGGTGCGATCAGGATTATCCTCAAAAAAGAATTGTAAAAACCCCTCACTGGCAAAATTATCAATTTCATAAGGATAATGTTGATGTTCAGACAAAGGGACATCAGCAGTTTGCGTTTTACGACAAGAGGATTCTTCATTATTAGGCTTATGTGATGTAATTTCTTTTAGATTAATGCCGCGATCTGCAAAAAAGAGTTGCCAAGTTTTGCCGGCTACACGCAAAATATTAAGGGGTTGTTCATTATTCCCCTGTAAGCATTTTTTTAACAAGCCTAATACGGATTGCCCTAACTCTTGATGATAATAACGGCTATAACAAAACACATTTATTTTTGGCAAGGTAGCGTGTTTATGGATTTTGTTGGCAAGTACTTTTAATGCCGACAAAATGGCATTTGTACCTTCAAAATGCAAAGTACGCACCTCGTTCCAAAGATTACGATAAATAAGATCAATGCTGCCTACTAGGCTTTGCTGTTCTGGTCCAAAACTAAATAAATCGCTTTGCTTAATAGCTTGTTTGGAATTATCTGACGCCAATTTTTTAGTCGGATCGGACACGAGATTCACCGCCACCATAAGATTTTTTATTTCACAAGAATGATATAAATCTTCATGGCTCGCAGGGGGAACATTAACCGCAAAAGACAAACGTAAATCGGTAACAAATTGACGTAAAACATCAAGGCTAACATTTTTGCTTGAAATATATAACTGAGTATTAGCGGTTAATAAGCCATTAAAATATGCCCAAGACACTAATTTATGCAGATTTGGATTATATTCCACATAACGTAAACGGGATAATTCAGTAATTTTAGGGGCTTGATTGACGACATACCACCCATCTTTCATCACTTGGCTATTTCTTACCTCAATAAAGGTTAAATGCGGTTCAGATAAATCTTTAGAAATCTGTGGATTAAGCAAGGTAACCTTGCCAGCAAGTTCTTCAAAGGCGGTATAGAGTTTACGCGTTAAAATACTAATATCTTGCGGCATAATGCTATCATCAACCTTATGTTTATGGGCAAAATTCACTAAGTTACGATAACTCAACATTAAGACTTGCACTAATTCATTATAAATACGTTTAACTTGTTTAATTTTCCACGCATCACGTGCATTTAAGGTGTCAGTCGTTTCTTTTGACCATTGCCAAGAATGAATTAAAGACAATAAGGCCTCATTACGCCAATGGGGTTGGCGCTCATATTGAGCATCAATATTGGCTTTAACATAAAAACATTGGCGTACGAAATCTAAACGTTTGTCATCTTGAATTTGGCTTAAATATTGGGTCACTTTTTCCAACATTGCAAGATAAGAGTCAAAATGATTAACTGCCGTATCGCCATTGAGTAAACGGCGTTTAAACTCCACCGCAATGAGTTGAGTATTTGGGTATTCCCAAGAATAGGCTTCCAATAATAAAATCTTAATAACCGCTTTATAGGGAGAATCAATTCCCTTGTAAAGTTGCCAAAGGGTTGCTCCTAAATATTCATTTGCCGATAATTTTCCCAAGCCTCCAAAATCTACCCAATCATCAAGATTAATTTGCCCTTGTTGTACTAAATCTTGTACCTCGTTTTCATAATCCTGCTCATTTTTCACCGCTAAATGTAACCATAACAAAGGCTTACCTGCTAATCTAATGGTAGAGCGATAAAATTCATCTAACAATAAAATATGCTGTGCCGAACCACTATTTTCATCGGTCAACGCATCCGCATATTGAAAGGAACGGAAACGTTGTTGATCCATTAAAAATAAATTCATATCAATGGCAAAGGTTTTTGCCCAATTTTGTAATGCTTTAAGTTTTGCTAACAACCTTTGTCGCTCAACAACAGACAAACCATCTTGGTGGCAAACCCAAATATCCAAATCAGATTCTGATGTTTGTGTGATTGAGGCAATGCTTCCCATCACATAAACCCCATTAATAGCAGGATTATCACAAGATTGTTTCAACAAATGCTCTTGTTCTTGAGGAGAAAGTTGTTGAGAAAGATAATGTTGCTGATAAGCCGATAACTGAAAATGGGCAATCCCTGCGGGGCTATCGGCTAAATAACCCGGCAAACGAGGGTGGTTGATATGTAATAATAGTGGAAGCAGCTGAAAAATATGCCTAAATTCATTAGACGCACCTAATAATGCCAAGGTTGTCCTTTCTTTTTCTAATGTTGAAACATATTTTCTCGCTAGAGCCAGATCATATTTCAAAGGGCTATCCTAACCTAATTTTTCATTCCATCATCATTGATGATATGCCAATCAGTTCTGTCTTGACTTAGAAATGTTGTTATAAATTTTTATTGGCAATAACTGCCTAAACTCTATCATTTTCATTTAAAGAGGTAAAGATAATAAACTGTTCCAGATCATTTTTTATAGAAATAGGTTGAGAGTTTTCTATGGGCATTTTCAACCCAAACATTTTAACGTAAAATGTTCAGCTAGCTTAAAATTGGTGAAGAGAATAGAGGCAAAAAATGGTAAAAAAACTCACCGCACTTTTATTAATTAGCATATTTGGATTGACTTTATCTGCTTGTGGCGTAAAAGGCCCACTTTATTTCCCTGAACAGCAACAACAAGAAACGAATTAAACAATCATTAGGATCATATTTATGGATTTTTTTCAGTATCAACAGGATCAATTAATGGCGGAGCAGTTGTCGGTGGGGCAGCTTGCTGAACAGTTCGGTACGCCACTTTATATTTATTCCAAAGCCACCCTTGAGCGTCATTGGTATGCTTTTGATAATGCTTTTGGCGATTATCCTCATCTTATTTGTTTTGCGGTGAAATCCTGTCCCAATATTGCGGTATTGCAAGTGATGGCGAAACTTGGCTCGGGATTTGATATTGTGTCGCAAGGTGAGTTGGAGCGTGTGCTAACGGCTGGGGGAGAGGCAAGTAAGATAGTGTTTTCTGGCGTAGCAAAAACGGAACAAGAAATTGAGCGTGCTTTGCAGGTGGGGATTCGCTGTTTTAATGTGGAGTCGGAGGCAGAGTTGATGCGTATTAATCAGGTGGCTGCTCGTTTAGATAAAATCGCACCGATTTCTTTGCGAGTAAATCCTGATGTTGATGCGCATACGCATCCTTATATTTCTACAGGTTTGAAAGAAAATAAATTTGGTATTAGTGTTGATCAAGCTCGTGCTGTTTATGGCAAAGCCCGTCAATTATCCCATATTCACATTGTGGGAATGGATTGCCATATTGGTTCGCAATTAACAGAGATAAAACCTTTTCTTGATGCGACGGATCGTTTGATTGTTTTAATGGAGCAGTTAAAGCAAGATGGTATTGTGTTACAACATCTTGATCTTGGTGGTGGCTTGGGTGTCACTTATGATAATGAACAGCCGCCACACCCAACAGAATATGCTAAAGCCTTATTGGAGAAGTTGCGTGATTATCAGCTGGAAATTATTCTTGAGCCAGGGCGTGCCATTACGGCAAATGCGGGGATTTTAGTGATGAAAGTTGAGTATCTCAAAAGCCACGAAGATCGCCATTTTGCTATTGTTGATGCGGGTATGAATGATATGATTCGTCCAGCATTGTATCAGGCTTATATGAAAATTATTGAGGTTGATCGCCGTTTAGTACGAGAAAAACGCTTGTATGATGTGGTTGGGCCGATTTGTGAAACATCGGATTTTTTAGGTAAACAACGTCCTTTAGCCATTGCACAAGGGGATTTTATTGCGCAACGTTCTGCAGGTGCTTATGGGGCAAGTATGTCGTCAAATTATAATTCTCATCCACTTACGGCGGAAGTGATGGTGGATGGTGAACAAGCCCATTTGATTAGACGTCGTCAAACCTTTAATGAATTATGGCAATTAGAACAGCTGATTGAAGCATAAAAAATTGTCGAGAAATTGACCGCACTTTTTTGCCCATTATATGAGAATATGAATAATGGGCGTAATGTTTAATTAGGAATAACGCAAATGAAAACAAGCCAATATTTATTTTCTACCCTTAAAGAAACCCCAAATGATGCACAAATTGTGAGTCATCAATTAATGTTGCGTGCTGGTATGATTCGTCCACTGGCATCAGGACTTTATACTTGGTTACCGACGGGGATAAGAGTCTTAAAGAAAGTGGAAAATATTGTGCGTGAAGAAATGAACAAATGCGCCTTAGAAATTGAAATGCCAGTGGTACAACCAGCGGAATTATGGCAAGAGTCAGGGCGTTGGGAGCAATATGGACCTGAATTATTGCGTTTTAAAGATCGTGGTGATCGTGAGTTTATTATTAGCCCAACTGCTGAAGAGGCGATTACGGATTTAGTTCGCCGTGAAGTCAGTTCTTATAAACAATTACCCTTAAATTTCTATCAAATTCGGACAAAATTCCGTGATGAAATTCGTCCTCGCTTTGGCATTATGCGTTCTCGTGAGTTTTTAATGAAAGATGCTTATTCTTTCCATACGGATCACGCCAGTTTGCAACAAACTTATGAGGTAATGTATCAAACTTATAGCAATATTTTTAACCGTTTAGGCTTAGATTTTCGTGCGGTACAAGCGGATACTGGCTCTATTGGTGGTTCTGCCTCGCACGAGTTCCAAGTATTAGCCCAAAGTGGCGAAGATGATATTGTGTTTTCCAGCGAAAGCGATTTTGCCGCCAATATTGAATTAGCCGAAGCTTTGCCATTAGGGGAGCGAGGGCAAGCCACTGAAGCATTACGTTTAGTGGATACGCCAAATGCTAAAACCATTGCGGAATTGGTTGAGCAATTCAATGTGCCGATTGAGAAAACCGTAAAAACCTTGATTGTACGAGCCAGTGAACAATGTGAACAGGATTTTGTGGCATTGTTAGTGCGTGGTGATCACGAATTAAATGAAATCAAAGCAGAAAAAGTGGATCTGGTTGCCAGTCCTTTACAATTTGCCACTGAGCAAGAAATTCGTCAGACTATCGGTGCAGGACCGGGATCATTAGGGCCGTTAAACTTGCCAATCCCTGTGGTGATTGATCGTACCGTTGCCAATATGGATAACTTCTCGGCAGGCGCAAATATTGATGATAAACATTATTTTGGCATTAACTGGGAACGTGATTTAGCCACGCCACAAATTGCGGATTTACGCAATGTGGTCGAGGGTGATCCAAGTCCAGATGGCAAAGGGTATTTGCAGATTAGACGGGGTATTGAAGTCGGGCATATTTTCCAATTAGGGCAAAAATATTCGGCGGCAATGAATGCCACTGTGCAAGGTGAAGACGGTAAACCTTTGATTATGACAATGGGATGTTATGGTATCGGTATTAGCCGTGTGGTTGCCGCTGCCATTGAGCAAAATCACGATGAGCGAGGCATTATTTGGCCTGATGCTATAGCACCATTTAAATTGGCGATTGTCCCAATGAATATGCATAAATCGCCGAATGTACAACAATTTGCTGAACAACTTTATGCGGATTTAACTCAACAAGGTATTGAAGTGATTTTTGATGATCGTAAAGAACGCCCGGGCGTGATGTTTGCGGATATGGAGTTAATCGGTGTACCGCATATGTTAGTGATTGGCGAAAAAAACCTTGCTAATGGCGAAATTGAATATAAAAACCGCCGCACAGGCGAGAAGAAAATGATTGCTCAAGCACAATTAACAGAATTTTTAGCCAATTTATAATGTTACACCATAAAAATTCTGATAAAACGCACCGCACTTGGTTGGTGCGTTTTAATCTAATAAACAGAAAGGAAATAAAATGTCAGAACAATATGCCGAACAGTTAACAGGGGCAGATTATCTACGAGCGATTTTAACCGCAAAAGTGTATGAACTGGCACAGGTTACGCCATTACAGCCTATGCCAAAATTATCAGAACGTTTAGCCAATCAAATTTTGGTAAAACGTGAAGATCGTCAACCTGTGCATAGCTTTAAATTGCGTGGTGCTTATGCAATGATCGCGGGTTTAAGCGAGCAACAAAAGGAAAAAGGGGTCATTGCCGCCTCCGCAGGCAACCACGCTCAAGGGGTGGCGTTATCGGCGAAACATCTTGGCTTAAAAGCCTTGATTGTGATGCCACAAAATACCCCAAGTATTAAAGTGGAAGCCGTGAAGGGCTATGGTGGCGAAGTGCTACTTTATGGGGCGAATTTTGATGAAGCCAAAGCCAAAGCCATTGAATTATCACAAAGCAAAAATATGACCTTTATTCCGCCCTTTGATCATCCTGCGGTCATCGCTGGGCAAGGCTCATTGGCAATGGAATTATTGCAACAATATCCCCATATTGATCGTATTTTTGTGCCAGCCGGTGGCGGTGGTTTATTGGCAGGCATTGCGGTTTTCATTAAACAATTAATGCCAGAGATTAAAGTTATTGGCGTTGAATCAAAGGATTCAGCCTGTTTATATGCTGCCTTACAAGCTGGCAAACCTGTAGATTTAGAACGAGTGGGTTTATTTGCTGATGGCGTGGCAGTAAAACGCATTGGCGATGAAACCTTCCGCTTATGCCAACAATATGTTGATGATATGGTGTTGGTAGATAATGACGAAATTTGTGCTGCCTTGAAAGATTTATTTGAAAATGTACGGGCAGTTGCCGAACCATCAGGGGCATTATCCCTTGCAGGGCTTAAAAAATATGTGAAACAACACCATATTCAAGGGGAAACCTTAGTCAATATTTTATCAGGAGCAAATCTTAATTTTCATACCTTGCGTTATGTTTCTGAACGTTGCGAAATTGGCGAAAAACAAGAAGCCTTATTAGCCGTAACCATTCCTGAACAAAAAGGCAGTTTCTTACGCTTTGCCAATTTAATCGCCAATTATGCGGTAACTGAATTTAACTATCGCTATACCGATGAACAAAAAGCCTGTATTTTTGTTGGGGTAAGAAGTAAAGGTGAGCAAGAAAAAGAGAATATTATCAAACAATTACAACAAAATGGCTATGATGTGGTTGATATGTCCGATGATGATGTGGCAAAAACCCATATTCGCTATATGATCGGCGGACGCCGAGCCAGCCGTCTCACAGAACGCCTTTATTCCTTTGAATTTCCAGAGCAAAAAGGGGCATTAATTAAATTCTTAGAAACCCTTGGCACACACTGGAATATTTCCTTATTCCACTACCGAGCCCATGGTGCAGACTACGGCAATATTTTAGCGGGTTTTCATATTGATGACGCTAGCCTTAACGCCTTTAATCAACATTTAGAAGACCTAGGCTATACTTATCAAGATGTAACAAATAGCCCAGCTTATCGGTATTTTTTGGGGTAAAATTTAATTTATAGTCGTTTCAATTCAAAATGAAACGACTATATTGTTTCTAGGCTTTCGGTGCTTGTGCCAAAATTTGAGTTAATAACTGCCAATAGGTTTGTACCGCAGGAATATGCACTTTCTCATCAGGCGAATGAGCATTTAAAATGGTTGGGCCAATAGACACGACATCAATATTAGGATATTTTTGTTTAATTAAGCCACATTCTAGCCCTGCGTGAATAACCTTTATCACCGTTTCATAGCCTAAAATATCATCATAAATTAATTTGGTTAATTGCATAATTTCTGAGTCTTTTTGTGGTGCCCAGCCGGGGTAATCGCCACTAAATTCCACCTTGCCGCCAACCAATGCCATTAAGGCTATGAGCTGATTTTTCACTTCTTGTTTACCGCTTTCAATTAAGGAGCGTAGCAAAATAATGGCTTTTACCTTATTTTGTTCCGTCAATAAAATGCCTGTACTTAATGAGGTTTCTACCACATCAGGTACAACATCACTATTGCGGATAACGCCATTCGGTAAACAGGTTAACCATTGAATAATTTTATGGGTTGAGGATTGGCTAAACACTTGATTTGGCAATGGTTTATCCACCAGGTTAAGTTGTAATTGCGGTTCTGCGATGGCTAATTCTTGTTGCAGTAAAATTTTTAAATTTTCCACCGCACTTTGTAATTGATTTGGCTTTTCAGCAAAAACTAAGGTAGCAAAAGCCTCACGAGGAATAGCATTGCGTACTGAGCCACCTGTAATATCCGCTAAGCAAAAGTTCACTTGTGTTTGTAAATTTGTGAGTATGCGAGCCAATAATTTGATCGCATTTACCCGTCCAGTATGAATATCACAACCTGAATGCCCGCCTTGTAAGCCAGTTAATTGTAATTGATAACAATAAGGAAAGGCATTGGTTTGCCATTCAACTGGCACTTCGGCATTGGCATTAAGTCCACCTGCACAGCCCATATAAATTTCGCCATTTTCTTCGGTATCCGTATTAATCATAATTGGACTAGTGAGCCAATTTGGACGTAAACCTATGGCTCCTTCCATACCAGCCTCTTCGGTCATCGTTAATAAGACTTCTAATGCAGGATGGGCCAGATCATCACTATCTAATACCGCTAAGGCTGAAGCCAAACCAATACCGTTATCAGCACCAAGCGTAGTCCCTTTTGCTTTAACCCATTCGCCATCAATATAAGGCTCAATGGGATCTGTCAGAAAATTATGCTGAGAATTTGTATTCGCTTGTGGCACCATATCTAAATGGGCTTGTAAAGCAATACCTTTACGGTTTTCATATCCTTGAGTAGCAGGTTTACGAATTAAAATATTGCCCGCTTCATCTTGTTCAACAAAAAGGCCTTTTGTTTTTGCCCAATCAATAATAAATTGAGCCAGTTGTTGTTCGTGGTAAGAAGGATGAGGAATTGCACAAATTTGGGCAAACCATTGCCATAATAATTTAGGTTGTAAGGATTGTAATTCTGTCATTATTTCTCCTAAGATGATTGGATCATGGTTATTGTTTGGGATATTTTGCTAAAAATGCGGATAATCACTGCAAATTGGCAAAAATTTTACAGAAATAATAGCATGAAATCCAATTTCAGGTTATCCTTACCCAATTTTATTTAAAACTAACAATAAGGTGTGTCTTATGAGTGAAAAATATGTGGTAACTTGGGATATGTTCCATATGCATGCCCGTAAATTAGCTGAAGGGCTATTGCCTGCTTCGCAATGGAAAGGCATTGTTGCTGTTAGCCGTGGCGGTTTATTTTCCGCTGGTGTGCTTGCCCGAGAATTAGGTATTCGTTATGTGGAAACCGTTTGTATTGCCAGTTACGATCATGATCAACAAAGTGAATTAAAAGTATTACATAAAGCAGACATTGGTGATGGCGAAGGATTTGTGATTGTTGATGATTTAGTGGATACAGGCAACACAGCACGAGCAATTCGCGAAATGTACCCTAAAGCCCGTTTTGTTACGGTTTTTGCCAAACCCGCAGGGGCAGAATTGGTAGACGATTATATTATCAGTATCCCGCAAAATACTTGGATTGAACAACCTTGGGATATGGGCATTTCTTTTGTACCACCACTTTCGCGTAAGTGATTTGTTATAGTGTTAATAATTGTAAAAGATAAAGTGCGGTCAATTTTGACCGCATTTTTTATGTTTTTATTAACTGGTAATGAATGACGTAAAATGTTTCTATATTGGGATAAATTTCTCGAATGAGCTGTTTAAGGCTGATTAAGTCCATATTTTCTTGTTGAGCATGAGTTTGATTAATTTGATCAAATTGAATAGGAGTAACAGATAAAATTTTAATTTTAGCAAACCATTCATATTGTTCTAAGGTATAGACATCTACAATGGTGTTAGGTTGATAATGGCTTTCTTTAATATCACGAATAGTGATGGTTTTACTACCGTTCAGAATATTTTGCTTGAAACGAGTAAAAAACGTAATTTCTTTTGTCATTCTTTTTCCTTTCTTTTAAGATAATCCCATCGTTTATTTCTGAGGAAAACTTATGGCAGATCCACATATTCAATCGCCGATGGATAGTTGGGATTATATCAGTGTGATAATTTATCGTTTAGGGTTTGTGATCGCAACCTTTGCGATGCCGTTGTTGCCTTATTATCCCCAAGCGGAGTTGGCGATGTTGGTTGCGGCAACCTGTTGTGCTTCTTGTTTGCATATTTATTTGAAAAAATTCCGTTTTATTTTGCAAATGGCAAGTTGGGTGGCTTTATTAAGTTATGCCTTTGGTTTCCCTGCTATTGCCTTAGGTGGTGCGTTTTTTACCCTGGGTGGACTATGTTTTAAAGAACATTTTTGTTTTCGAATTATGGGGTTAAATTTTCAACCTATTTTATTGGCAATATTCTGGTTCAGTTTGCAATGGCATTGGCAGAGTATTCAACTTATTTTATCGCTGATAATTACCGCCCTTTTGTTGTTATTAAGCATACAAAAATGGCGGATGCCGTTACATTTTGATATTGGCGATAAAAGAAAATATCAGGTTTAGTAATTTATCGTCGTTTGATCCGTCAGTTGATATAGCCGATAGCTTACCATACCTGTTGTTTTTTGTTTATGTAATTGCCAATGGGGTGGGACTTGCAAGGATAAGCCTTTTTCCGTTTCTACATAAATCAAGGCGTTAGGGGCAAGCCATTGATATTGATGAAGTCTATCAATCGCCTGTT
Organism: Volucribacter psittacicida; assembly: GCF_004339025.1. Taxonomy (GTDB): domain Bacteria; phylum Pseudomonadota; class Gammaproteobacteria; order Enterobacterales; family Pasteurellaceae; genus Volucribacter; species Volucribacter psittacicida. The sequence continues at coordinate 96,507 of NZ_SMFT01000005.1, read as the reverse complement.
GAGCAAGATTATGATGAAAAGGCGGATCGAGGAATACAAGGTCAAAGTGCGGTTGATTTTGCGATTGTTTTAGCCAATCTAAGCTATTTTGTTGAATAACTTTGGCTTGTTCAGGCGTGCATTTTAATTGTTGTAGGTTTTGTTGTAATTGTTTAGCCACGCTTTTTTCATATTCAATAAAGGTAACGGATTTTGCTTGGCGTGATAAGGCTTCAAAGCCTAATGATCCGCTGCCTGCAAAGCAATCTAAACAGCGACTGTCCACAATATAAGGCATTAACCAATTAAACAGGGTTTCTTTTACTCGGTCGCCTGTGGGGCGTAATCCTTCCGCCATTAAAACAGGGAGTTTACGTCCTCGCCATTGTCCTGCAATAATTCGTACTTCGCCTTTATTTGTGCTTGATTTGCTATTTTGTTGATTTTTTTTCATGGCTGATAGGTAAATAAATGATAAACTAACGGCATTTTATCTATTTTGGTAAAATCCATCAATTTTATTTAGACAGGTGTATTGTATATGGCAGATGAAAAGAAAAAAGGCGGTTTTTGGTCTTGGTTTGGTTTAGGTAAAAAACAAAAGACTGAGGAACAACAAGACAAAGAACAGGTTGCTCAGGAGCAAGAAGAAGAGAGACTTGTTGAGCAAGAGCAAGAGCAAGAGCAAGAGCAAGAGCAAGAGCAAGAAATTATCCCTGAATTGAATGAAATTGTTGAGAATTTTGCTAAAGAAGAAGGGAATTTGCCTTTAGAAGAGAACAGTACGGCATTAGAACCTGTGGAGGTTGAACAGGTTATGCCCGAAAGCATTGAGATTAATGAAGAACAAACTGAGGAAAGCGTACAAAGTGCGGTGCAAAATCAGGATATTTTGCTTGAACAAGCGGTAACATTATCCTCAGATGATGTGCAAGAACAAGAACAAGAACAAGAACAAGAACAAGAACAAGAAATTAGCACGCTAACGCAAGAAAAACCAAGCGAGGGCGGTTTTTTTAGCCGTTTAGTCAAGGGATTATTAAAAACCAAGCAAAATATTGGTGTTGGTTTTCGCCGTTTATTTCGGGGTAAAAAAATTGATGATGAGTTATTTGAGGAGCTGGAAGAACAGCTATTAATCGCTGATATTGGTATGCCAACTACCACGAAAATTATCAATAATTTAACGGCACACGCCAGCCGTCAGCAATTACAAGATGCGGAGTTGTTATATCAACAATTAAAACAGGAAATGGCGGATATTCTTAAACCTGTTGAGCAACCATTGTGTATTGATGAACATAAAAAACCTTATGTGATTTTAATGGTTGGGGTCAATGGTGTTGGTAAAACCACGACTATTGGTAAGTTAGCTCGTCAATTCCAGCAACAAGGCAAATCAGTGATGTTGGCAGCAGGCGATACTTTCCGAGCGGCGGCGGTGGAGCAATTACAGGTTTGGGGAGAGCGTAATCATATTCCTGTGGTGGCACAAAGTACTGGTGCGGACTCCGCTTCGGTTATTTATGATGCGATGCAATCCGCCGCGGCACGCAATATTGATATTTTGATCGCCGATACCGCAGGGCGTTTGCAAAATAAAAACAATTTGATGGACGAATTGAAAAAAATTGTGCGAGTGATGAAAAAATATGATGACACTGCTCCACATGAAATTATGCTAACCCTCGATGCGGGAACAGGGCAAAATGCCATTTCACAAGCTAAACTCTTCCACGAAGCGGTAGGGCTGACAGGCATTAGTTTAACCAAGTTGGACGGTACTGCCAAAGGTGGTGTGATTTTTGCCATTGCGGATCAGTTTAAGTTACCTATTCGTTATATTGGCGTGGGCGAGAAAATTGAGGATTTACGCCCATTCCAAGCTGAACAATTTATTGACGCATTATTTACCCAAGAAGAAGATTAGAAAATGATTCGATTTGCGAATGTGAGTAAGGCTTATCGTGGTGGTAAACCCGCCTTACAGGGACTAAATTTCCATTTACCTGTGGGAAGTATGACTTATTTAATTGGGCATTCTGGGGCAGGTAAAAGTACCTTGTTAAAACTCATTATGGGAATTGAACGGGCAAATGGCGGTAAAATTTGGTTTAATGGCCATGATATTACGCGTTTATCTAAACACGAAATCCCTTTTTTACGCCGTCAAATTGGTATGGTGCATCAAGATTATCGTTTGTTATCCGATCGTTCGGTGTTGGATAATGTGTCATTACCGTTGATTATTAACGGTATGCACCCCAATGAAATCAAGCGGCGAGCGAGTGCTGCCCTTGATCGTGTTGGTTTATTAAATCGTGCTCATCATTTACCGCTTTATTTATCTGGTGGTGAACAGCAACGTGTGGATATTGCTCGCGCCATTGTGAACCGTCCGCAATTATTGCTAGCGGATGAACCAACAGGAAATTTAGATGAAACCTTATCATTAGAGATTTTTTCCTTGTTTGAAGAGTTTAATCGTGCAGGGGTAACAGTATTAATTGCTACCCACGATCTCAATATTATTCAACAAAAACCCAAACCTTGTTTAGTCCTTGAGCAAGGGCATTTACGCTAGGAAGTTGTTATGAGTCGCCGTATTAATGCCCCCTTCTGGTTACAAATGGATTATGTTATTCGTGCCGTATGGGCGGATATGATGAAAAAGAAATTTGGTACATTCTTTACCATTCTTGTGATTACCGTATCTTTAACCATTCCAACAGTGAGTTATCTACTCTGGAAAAATACCCATTTAGCTGCCACGCAATTTTCCCCTGAAAGTCAATTAACAGTTTATTTGCATAAAAATCTGTCAGAACAAGATGCGAATCACGTGGTGGAAAAAATCCGTGCAGAAACAGGGGTGGAATCATTGCAATATATTTCACGTCAAGAAAGCCTTAACCAATTTAGAAGCTGGTCAGGATTTGGCGAGGAATTGGATATTTTAGATGATAATCCCTTACCTGCGGTGGTAATGATTCAACCGCTTGCGGATTATAATGAACCGAATAAACGCAACGCCTTACGCAATAACTTGATGAAAATCAAAGGGGTTGATGAAGTGCGTTTGGATAGTGATTGGTTAGAAAAATTAACCGCATTAACTTGGTTAATTGCTCACGTAGCGATTTTTTGTGCGGTATTAATGGCCGTTGCAGTATGTTTAGTGATTGGTAATAGTATTCGTACCGATGTGTATAGTAGCCTTGCCAGTATTGAAGTGTCTAAATTATTAGGGGCAACAGAACAATTTATTTTACGTCCTTTTTTATGCACTGGGATCATTTATGGATTAAGCGGCGGCATTTTTGCTTGCTTATTAAGCAGTTTATTAATTGGCTATTTTACCAGTGCGGTGCAATATGTGGCGGATATTTTCGCCGTACAATTTGAATTAAACGGCTTAAATTTTAGTGAAACCTTATTTTTATTAATGATTTGTGCGGTCATTGGTTATGTGTCTGCTTGGTTATCCGCCAGCCGTTATTTAAATCAAGAGGTACAATGATGGTAAGTTTACAACCTTGGCATACCTTTGGTTTGCCAGTAAAAGCAAAAAATTTGGTAAAACTGACCGCACTTTCTGAATTAAATCACCTTTGGCAACAAGCACAAGCGGCACATCAGCCTCTGTTATTTTTAGGGCAAGGGAGCAATGTTTTATTCACGCAAGATTTTGCAGGTACAGTAATCATCAATCAATTAAAAGGCATTGCGCATAGACAAGATCCCAATTTTCATTACTTACATATACAAGCAGGGGAGAACTGGCATCAATTAGTCCAATGGAGTTTACAACAAGGTATTGCAGGACTTGAAAACCTCGCCTTAATTCCGGGTTGTGCAGGCACTGCTCCGATTCAAAATATTGGGGCCTATGGGGTTGAGTTTGAGCGATTTTGTGATTATGTTGATGTATTAGATTTAAACCATAATGAGGTTATCCGCTTAACGGCGAAAGATTGCCAGTTTGGTTATCGTGAGAGCATTTTTAAACATCAATATGCACAGGGCTATTTTATTTGTGCCGTTGGATTAAAATTAGCTAAACAATGGCAACCCGTATTGGATTACGGGCCTTTAGCACAACTCGCATCAAATTCCGTCACAGCACAACAGATTTTTCAACAAGTTTGTTATATTCGCCAAACGAAATTGCCAGATCCTACGCAATTTGGTAACGCAGGGAGCTTTTTTAAAAACCCTACGGTGGCAAAAAGCCTTGCTGATACCCTAAAACAACAATACCCTAGTATGCCTTATTTTCCTCAAGGCAATGAGCAAGTTAAATTAGCCGCAGGCTGGCTTATTGACCAATGTCAGTTAAAAGGTTTCCGTTTAGGCGGTGCTGCGGTACATCAACAACAAGCATTAGTCTTGATTAACCAAGATAACGCAAGCAGCCAAGATGTGGTAGAATTAGCCCGTTATGTCCACCAACAAGTGGGCAAACAATTTGGCATTTGGTTACAACCTGAAGTCCGTTTCATTGGTGAAACAGGGGAAATCGATGCGCTAGAGTTGATAAGTTAATCTATAATAGGAGAAATAATGAAAGACTTTAAACAAATTCTTGACACCTTACCAAGCATTGAACATTTATCGGGATTGAGCGTCTTATCTGGCGATACTGTTGTACAATATATCCCAGCTTTAGAAGGCAAGCTCGGTTCATTAAAAGTCTATAATGCGTTAGCACAAGAATTTAATGGTAAACTTGACCCTATTTCGGCACAAAAAGGCTTAGAGCTTTTTGCGGAACATACCACAGATGCCAGAGAACATCTCGGTAAACATCCGAATATTGATTTATTATTTCGTGTGATTGACGAAGATATTTGTTATCAGTTAGTGCCTGATGAGAAGTAAGATGACAGGGTATAACGGGAACTTTCTTCTTGTTATTGCGTCTAAGTAACGTATGGAAAAGAGAAGAGGTTCATTTCCTACTTTGACCCTCGTTAAAATTATGTTATAACAACGAGGTAATTTTTTTATTAGTATTTAAGAAGGAAAATAATGAATAAAGAAACACAAACAATGATGCTTGTTCCTCAAGGTAGCCTTGAAGGTTATATTCGTGCTGCCAATGAATATCCGATGCTGAGTGCAGAGGAAGAGAAGAGCTTGACTGAACGTTTGTACTATCACGAAGATGTAGAAGCGGCGAAAAAGCTCATTCTTTCTCATCTGCGTTTCGTTATTCATGTGGCGCGTGGTTATTCGGGTTATGGCTTGCCACAAGCGGATTTAATTCAAGAAGGAAATATTGGTTTAATGAAAGCCGTTAAACGTTTTAACCCTGAAGTCGGGGTGCGTTTAGTGTCTTTTGCGGTACATTGGATTAAAGCGGAAATCCACGAATATGTGTTGCGTAATTGGCGTATTGTGAAAGTTGCCACGACCAAAGCACAACGTAAACTCTTTTTTAATTTAAGAAAAACCAAACAGCGTTTAGGCTGGTTTAGTGATAAAGAAGTTAATCTAATTGCGGATGAGCTTGGTGTGAGTGCCAAAGATGTGGTGGAAATGGAATCTCGTATGACGGGATCGGATTTGGCGTTTGACTTACCTAATGAAGAGAATGATGAGGACGTTTATTCTCCTTCATTATATTTGGAAGATAAACATTCAAATTTTGCGGCTGAATTAGAAAATGAGAATTATGAGAGCCAAGCGACCGAAGAGCTTACGACAGCATTATCAACCTTAGATGCTCGTAGTCAGGATATTATTAAGGCACGCTGGTTAGATGAAAACAAAGCAACCTTACATGATTTAGCGGCGAAATATCATGTTTCTGCGGAGCGGATTCGTCAGCTTGAAAGTAATGCCTTGAAAAAATTAAAAAGTGCGGTCAGTTTTTAAGAAATTTTTTCTTTTAGCGAGAAACCTATATGTTAATCACATATAGGTTTTTTTATTTTGATTGTATCGCCGTTCCACTATATAGCCATTTCAATGTATAGTCGTTTCATTTTAAAGTGGGACGACTATAAACCTTAAAGTCAAGTTATGGTAGCATAATCAAGTTTTCTTTTGGTTTAACGGAAATTTATTGTGAAAATTAAACATTCTGTTTCAACACGTATTGCAAATTATCTCTTCATTATTATTGTCTTTGCTAGCATTATTACTTCATTAAGTTTAGCCATTATGGCAAGTAATAAATCTGATGCAGAATTGATTAATGTGTCAGGATCTTTGCGTATGCAAAGTTATCGTTTAATTTATACTATGCAATATTATCCCTCTCAGGTTGAGCAGGACTTACGCCGTTACCGAGTAAGCCTACATTCACAAGCCTTAGTGGATCTGAATAATCATTTTTTGGTGTCAGAGAATGTTAAACAAGCGTATCGTAATTTAATCCAGCGTTGGCAAGTGATGGAGCATTATGTACGCACAAATAATCAACAGGCTTATCGTGCCAATATTGCCGATTATGTGGATCAAGTGGATCAGTTTGTTTATACCTTGCAACAATATGCGGAAAAGAAATTAATTATTGTGGTAGTGATTATTTGTGTTTCTATGTTATTGATTGTGGCAATGGTTTCCTATGTTATTTTTTATACCCGTAAACAAGTGGTCATTCCGTTACATCAGCTTGCCAAAGCCAGCGGACAGGTGCAAATGGGGATATTTAATCATGTGAAATTAAATACCGAAAAAGAAGATGAATTAGGTATGTTGGCTCGTGTATTTACCAAAATGGCAAATGATTTGCACAAACTTTATTATTCTCTTGAGCAGCAGGTTGATGAAAAAACCAAAAAATTAAGCCAAATTAACCGCACTTTATCCACATTATATTATTGTTCACAGCAATTAAGTCGCCACGAGTTAAATCAAAGTTTGCTAAAACAAGTATTATCACAAGTTTATGCCAATGAACATTTGCGTTATCTTGATATTGAAATTTATCAACAGCCACAATTAACTTGTCGGCTAGGCGAGCCGGTAACGGATTATCCTTGGCAATGTGAACATATTATGGTGGAGGGCGAATGTTTAGGTGAATTACGCTGGCAGGCAGGATTTCCTTGTCCTGATAAGCGGACGATAGAAAATGTGGTGCAAATGTTGGCTCGTTCGTTGTACTTTAGCCAAACGCAACGTCAGCAACAACAACTATTACTGATGGAAGAACGTTCTATTATCGCTCGAGAACTTCATGATTCTTTGGCACAAGTCTTATCTTTTTTACAGATTCAATTAACCCTATTAAAACACAACACAAAAGACAATTCCGCTCAAGCTCAAGAAAAACGTTTGGCTATCATTGCTGAGTTTGAACAAGCCCTGCGTGATGGGTATATACAATTACGTGAGCTTCTCGCTACTTTCCGTTTAACCATTCAAGAGGCAAATTTAACCTTGGCATTAGAGCAGGTTATCGCCTCATTACAAAGCCAAACCACAATGAACATTCATTTAGATTGTTCGCTTCCTTCACAAACTTTTAATGCACAGCAACAAGTCCATGCGTTACAAATTGTGCGAGAGGCGATTTTAAATGCGATTAAACATTCGCAAGGTACGGATATTTATGTGATTGCCCATACTAATGAGGAGGGCGAACGTGAAATTATGATAAGAGACAATGGTGTAGGTATTGCCTCTTTACAAGAACCAGAAGGGCATTATGGTCTTAATATTATGCAGGAACGTGCAAACCAGTTAAACGCCACATTATCGATTTCTCAAGCCCATCAAGGTGGCACATTGGTGTGTATTCGCTTATAACGAACGCCTTGTATTGCTATGTCTTATGATCGGTCTGGTATTTTTCGTGGGCAAACATTGCCCCCTTTGCCAACATACGTAATTGTAGAATCACACGCTCTTTGAGCTGTAAGCGTTCTTTATTGTTCATATCTAAGGCATTGGATCCTGCGGTAAACACAATGGTCACCATACCTTCTGCTTGCACATAAGCTAACTCAGCAGGAATATGATTTTTATTCGCAATATATTCGGCTAATTCATCAACAAAATGCTTACTTTCTCGTGCCGCTGCGGTACGAAATTCCAATGATGTTCCTGAACTTTCGCGCAATAATAAACGAAAAACATTGGGGCTATTATGAATAAACTCAAAAAAGGTATCCACAGAAATAACAATAACACTTCCCCCATTTTCAATACGTTTACGAGCCTGTCGCATTAGCTGACGTAACATTAACCCAGCTTCATCCACCATGGTTAAACCTAGCTCGTCCATATCCCGAAAATGACGATAAAAAGAGGTGGGGGCAATGCCTGCCTCACGGGCTACTTCGCGTAAACTAAGATTAGAAAAACTTTTCTCGGCACTAAGCTGATTAAAGGCGGCATCCACCAATGCTCGCCGCGTTTTTTCTTTTTGAATCGCACGAATACCGACCATAACTGCCTACGACACCTGATGAGAATGAATAATAGGATCAATAACCTCGCTAATGGTTGTTGCCACTTTTTCATATCGATTACGCAACGGTGATCCGGGGCGATAAGCCAATGCAATAGCACGAGAAGGCTCAGGTGAAGCACAACGAATATATTTTACCCCACTGCGTTCACGCTCATTAAGCACCGCCAATTCTGGCATTAATGTCACCCCCGCATTAGCGGCCACCATATTGCGTAAGGTCTCCAAACTGGTCGCTTGGAAATGGGCATTCTCTTTTGCACCAGCTGCAAAACAATAACCAAGCGTTTGTTCACGCAAACAATGCCCATCATCAAGCATTAACATTTCTAAACCATTTAGCTTATCCATACTAATGTTTTGCTCCTTTGCCCAAGGGTGATTTTCTGGTACTGCTAATAACATACTTTCTTCAAAAAGTGGCATTTCAATAAAGGCTTCTGATTCTGGCACACGAGCAAGAATCGCACAATCTAATTGCCCTGTTTCTAATTGTTCTAGTAATTGACGTGTTTGAGCCTCATACAAATAAAGTTCTAACTCAGGAAAGGCCTGTTTTAATGTTGGAACAATATAGGGTAACAAATAAGGTCCAATGGTCGGAATAATACCGATATGTAAAGGCCCCGTCATATCTTTACCTTGATTGCTCGCCATTTCTCGTAACAGTTTCACTTCTCGTAAAATAGTGCGTGCTTGCTCTACCAATAATAACCCTGATTGCGTGAACAACACCTTGCGACTGGTTCTTTCTAATAATATAATACCCAACTCATCTTCAAGTTTTCTAATTTGCCCACTCAGAGTAGGTTGGCTAACATGACAAGCATCGGCGGCTCGACGAAAATGTTTATATTCTGCTAATGCAACTAAATATTCAAGATCACGGATATTCATGATTACCTCACATTATGCTAATATAGAATCTAGCAATTAAAAGAATAGAATTAATTGATTTTAACTATACCATATTCTTTTTTATAATTCATCAGATTAGGGATGATTAAATCATTTTATTTATCATTAAAATTAGGAGAATCATTATGAGTAATATGGAAGGAAAAAAAGTTCCTCAGGTAACATTTCATACTCGCCAAGGCGATGCATGGGTTGATGTAACAAGTGCAGAATTATTTGATAACAAAACAGTAGTGCTTTTCTCACTACCAGGTGCATTTACCCCAACTTGTTCATCAACGCACTTACCACGCTACAATGAATTAGCATGTGAATTTAAAGCGTTAGGTGTTGATGAAATTATCTGCCTTTCTGTAAACGATACTTTCGTCATGAATGCGTGGAAAATGGATCAAGAATGCGAAAACGTCACTGTATTGCCAGATGGTAACGGCGAATTTACCGAAGGTATGGGTATGTTAGTAGGCAAAGAAGATCTAGGTTTTGGTAAACGTTCATGGCGTTATTCTATGTTGGTTAAAAACGGCGTAGTTGAAAAAATGTTTATTGAACCAAATGAGCCAGGCGACCCATTCAAAGTATCAGATGCCGATACAATGCTTAAATATCTAAATCCAAAATGGGAAGCCAAACCATCAGTGTCTATCTTCACTAAACCAGGTTGCCCATTCTGTGCAAAAGCAAAAGGTTTATTAAAAGTGAAAGGCTACACATTTGAAGAAATCGTACTAGGTCGTGATGCAAGCACCATTTCTGTGCGTGCAATTACAGGTAAAACCTCAGTACCTCAAGTCTTTATCGGCGGACAATATATTGGCGGAAGTGAAGAACTCGAAGCCTATTTTGCTAAATAATCAATATTGAATTATTACCTTCTAGTAATAAAAAGTGCGGTCAAATTGACCGCATTTTTATTTATTTTCTAAATAATAAATTTGATTTACCTCAAAAAAACCTCATTTTTTTCTAGGAATACCTCTTTATAGTAATTATGCGGTTCTAGATTAATTCTAATAATAGTACCCCTTAAAAAAGGTCTAATCAACGGTACAAAATTATGCAACAAACAGAAGCTGATGATTGGCATGTGTGCGGTTTAGTCGTGCAAGGCAAGCCAGAAAAATTATTGTCAATTCAGACCGCACTTTTAGCTATTGAGCATACGGAAGTTGCGGCAGTTGATGAGCAAACTGGCAAATTAGTGGTGGTGATGCAATCCCATGATGAACGGATTTTGCTAGAGAATATGGAAATGGCAAAAAATATTGATGGGGTGTTGGTGGTGTCGTTGGTTTACCATCAACAGGATGTTCAGCATAGCGAAGAATAATTAAATAAAAAGTGGGGGAAAGCGATGAGTTTAACACGTCGTGATTTTATGAAAGCCAATGCGGTGGCTGCCGCGGCGGCAGTAGCGGGGTTATCTATTCCAATTAAAACCTTGGCGGCAGATGATAAAACGATTAAGTGGGAAAAAGGCGTTTGCCGTTTTTGTGGTACAGGTTGTGGTGTTTTAGTGGGAACTCAAAATGGGCGAGTTGTTGCTTCACAAGGTGATCCTGATGCAGAAGTAAATCGTGGCTTAAACTGTATTAAGGGCTATTTTTTGCCAAAAATTATGTATGGTAAGGATCGTTTAACATCGCCAATGTTGCGTATGACCAATGGGAAATATGATAAGCATGGTGAGTTTACAGCGGTAAGTTGGGACGATGCCTTTAAAATTATGGCAGAAAAAATGAAAGCGGCGATCAAGAAAAATGGGCCGAATGGGATAGGTATGTTTACCTCTGGGCAATCGACCATTTTTGAAGGCGTGGCAAAATCCAAGCTGTTTAAAGCAGGTTTGCGTTCTAATAATATTGATCCTAATGCCCGCCATTGTATGGCTTCCGCAGCGGTAGCATTTATGCGTACCTTTGGTATGGATGAACCAATGGGCTGTTATAACGATATTGAGCAAGCTGATGCCTTTGTATTATGGGGCTCTAATATGGCGGAGATGCACCCTATTTTATGGTCACGTATCACGGATCGCCGTTTATCTAATAATAATGTGCATGTGGCGGTATTATCTACCTTTGAGCATCGTAGTTTTGAATTAGCGGATAATGGTATGTTGTTCCAGCCGCAATCCGACTTGGTGGTGCTTAATTATATCATTAATTATTTAATTCAAAATGATGCGGTTAATTGGGATTTTGTGAATAAACATACCAAGTTTAAACGTGGTGAAACCGATATTGGTTATGGTTTACGCGATGATAATCCATTGCAACAAAAAGCGAAAAACCCAAATAGCGGTAAAATGTATGACAGTAATTTTGATGAGCTAAAAGCCTTAGTGGCGGATTATACCTTGGATAAAGCCCATCAGATGTCAGGAATTCCTAAGGATCAATTAGAATCATTAGCCAAACTTTATGCTGACCCTGATAAGAAAATTGTGTCATTTTGGACTATGGGCTTTAATCAGCATACACGTGGAGTATGGGCGAACCATCTTATTTATAATATTCATCTATTAACCGGCAAGATTTCCTTACCCGGCTGCGGACCTTTTTCATTAACAGGGCAACCTTCTGCCTGTGGTACGGCTCGAGAAGTCGGTACCTTTGCTCATCGTTTACCGGCGGATTTAGTGGTAACCAATCCAAAACATCGTGAAACTGCGGAAAAACTATGGAAATTGCCTGCTGGTGTGGTACAAGACCAAGTGGGTTATCACGCTGTGGCACAAGATCGAGCGTTAAAAGATCGTAAGATGAATGTGTTATGGCAAATGTGTAACAACAATATGCAGGCAGGTCCAAACATTAATCAAGATCGTTTGCCGGGTTGGCGTGACGAAGAGAATTTCATTATTGTGTCTGATCCTTATCCGACAGTGAGTGCCTTGTCGGCAGATTTAATTTTGCCAACCTCAATGTGGGTAGAAAAAGAAGGGGCTTATGGTAATGCGGAACGTCGCACCCAATTTTGGCGTCAGCAAGTGAAAGGCCCGGGCGAATCACGCTCCGATTTATGGCAATTAGTGGAATTTTCCAAGTATTTTACCACCGATGAAATGTGGCCTGAGCAAGTTTTAAATGCCAACCCTGAATATAAAGGCAAAACCTTGTATGAAGTGCTATTCCGTAATGGGCAAGTGGATAAATATTCTCTTGATGAGTTAGAGGGGCATTTAAATGATGAATCAGAACATTTTGGTTTCTACTTGCAAAAAGGTTTATTTGAAGAATATGCCGCTTTCGGGCGTGGACATGGACATGATTTAGCGGATTTTGATACCTATCATCAAGCTCGAGGTTTACGTTGGCCAGTGGTAGAAAATAAAGAAACACTATGGCGTTATCGTGAAGGCTATGATCCTTATGTGAAAGCTGGGGAAGAAGTGGCGTTTTATGGCTATCCTGATAAAAGAGCGATCATTTTAGCGGTGCCTTATGAGCCACCTGCGGAAGTGCCTGATCAAGAATATGATCTTTGGTTATCCACAGGGCGTGTATTAGAACATTGGCATACAGGCACAATGACTCGCCGTGTGCCTGAATTGCATCGTTCTTTCCCAAATAATTTAGTGTGGATGCACCCAGATGATGCAAGTCAGCGAGGATTACGTCATGGCGATAAAGTTAAAGTGATTTCTCGTCGTGGAGAAATGGTTTCTTATATTGATACGCGTGGGCGGAATAAAGTGCCAAAAGGGTTAATTTTTACTACCTTCTTTGATGCAGGACAGTTAGCCAATTTATTAACATTGGACGCAACGGATCCGATTTCTAAAGAAACCGACTTTAAGAAATGTGCCGTAAAAGTGGAAAAAGCGTAAAAATTTACGTAAAACAGACCGCACTTTGAGCTGATATGGCAGAGAAAACATTATCGCCAGAACGCCGCAAGTTTCTTAAAAATGTAACGCGTACCGCAGGTGGCGTGGCAGGATTAGGCTTGTTACTTGGCTTACAACAAAAGCAAAGTTTGGCTCGGCAAGGGGTCGCTTTACGCCCGCCCTTTGCCTTAGCTGACGAACAGCATTTTGCGGCAGCTTGTATTCGTTGTGGGCAATGTGTACAGGCTTGTCCCTATGATATGTTGCATTTGGCGTCCTTGTTATCACCATTAGAAGCGGGAACGCCTTATTTTGTGGCAAGACAAAAGCCTTGTGAAATGTGCGTGGATATTCCTTGTGCCAAAGCCTGTCCCACTGGGGCATTGGATAATCAAGCGGAAGATATCAACCAAGCTCGTATGGGATTGGCGGTATTATTAGATCACGAAACTTGCTTAAATTGGCAAGGTTTACGCTGTGATGTTTGCTATCGGGTTTGCCCCTTGATCGAAAAAGCCATTACCCTTGAATATCATCGTAATGACCGAACAGGTAAACACGCATTGTTTATTCCAACAGTACATTCTGAGGCTTGCACAGGTTGTGGCAAATGTGAAGAGGCTTGTGTCTTAGAAGAGGCGGCAATTAAGGTTTTACCTTTACCCTTGGCAAAAGGAATGTTGGGAAAACATTACCGCTTTGGTTGGCAACATCAGCAAAGCACAGAGCAATCGGTTACACCTTTGCAAAATACGCCAATCCCTGAGTTCGTGCCTGAATCAGGTTTATCCTTACCCAATAACAACCCAGTGAGGAATAAATAATGGCGAATTCACCTAAATATGCGGGGCGTGAAGCCAGACAAAAATGGGGTTGGTGGTATGCAAATCGTTTTTTATTCTGGCGTAGGCTTACCCAACTTAGCATTATGGCAATGTTTTTAGCTGGCCCTTGGTTTGATGTTTGGTTATTAAAAGGCAATTATAGCAGCAGTTTGCTACTAGATACTGTGCCACTCAGTGATCCACTTATCGTGGCAGAAAGCCTTGCCACAGGCTATCTACCTGATTGGCGGGCATTACTTGGGGCGTTAATTATTGTCGTTTTTTACGCTTGTATTGCCAGTCGTGCTTTTTGTGCTTGGGTTTGTCCACTGAATATTGTCACAGACAGCGCCGCTTGGCTACGGCGAAAACTGGGTATTCGGCAAAGTGCTAAATTACCACGCTCATTGCGTTATGCGGTGTTATTAATGATTTTAATTGGTAGTGCCAGTAGCGGAATGTTGTTATGGGAATGGCTAAATCCCGTATCCGCCTTAGGGCGAGGGATCATCTATGGGCTTGGGGCAACATTATGGTTAGTTGTTGCGGTCTTTTTATTTGATTTATTCATTGTTGAACATGGTTGGTGTGGGTATTTATGCCCCATTGGTGCCACTTACGGCATCATTGGTGCAAAAGCCATTACTCGCATAAAAGTCAGCGATAGGAACAAATGCGATAATTGTATGGACTGTTATAACATTTGCCCAGAACCTCAAATTTTACGTTCACCACTACATGGCAAAAAGAACGAAAGTTTACTCGTACTTTCAAAAGATTGTATCAGTTGCGGACGTTGTGTTGATGTTTGCGCTGAAAAAGTATTTATTTTTACCACAAGATTTAATCATTCGGGGGAATAAAAATGATTAAAAAAACAATGCTTATTTTGACCGCATTTTTTGCTAGCAATTTGTTAGCAAATGAGGGAAATATTGGTCATTCTTTACAAGATAGTCCTGAAAATGTGACACCGGGCTTTAATATGCCCAAAAAAGAAAGTGAACTTGCACCGTTAAACTATGTCAACCAACCGCCAATGATCCCGCACGCAGTAAAAGGGTATCAAATTAGCAAAAATGTTAATCAATGTTTGATGTGTCATAGTGTGGAAGGGTCAAGAGTCACAGGAGCAACCCGTATTAGTCCAACCCATTTTGCTGATAGAGATGGCAATATTGTTGCAGGACAAACCGCCCCACGCCGTTATTTCTGTTTACATTGCCACGTATCGCAATCCGATGTTGAACCTATTGTACCTAATGATTTCCAACCAATGCCAGGTTATGGTAAATAAGGAGCGATGATGATCAACTTGATTAAACGTTTTTGGTGCTGGTTTCGTACCCCAAGCCGTATTGCTGTCGGCACCTTACTGAGTTTAGCCTTTATTGCAGGTATTGTATTCTGGGGGGGCTTTAACACCGCATTAGAATATACCAATACTGAACAATTTTGCTCAGATTGCCATATGAACGATGTTGTGCCTGAATACCGTATGTCAAGCCATTATATGAACCGCAGCGGCGTTAAAGCCATTTGCTCCGATTGCCATGTACCCCATGAATTCGTGGATAAATGGAAACGCAAAATTATCGCCAGCCGAGAAGTTTATGCACATATTACTGGCAAAGTTGACACCAAAGAAAAATTTGAAGCGGCACGTTTAGCCATGGCGGAACGAGAATGGGCAAGAATGAAAGCTAATGATTCTGCAGAATGTCGTCACTGCCATAAATTTGACAGTATGGATTACACACAACAAAAAACCGTTGCCGAGAAAATGCACCGTTTAGCTCAAGTGGAGGGCAAAACCTGTATCGATTGTCATAAAGGTATTGCTCATCAATTACCGAATATGCACGGCGTTCGGTCGGGGTTGGTTGAATAGTTTAAGTTGAAACAACTATATTATTAAAGGCGAGAATTCTCGCCTTATTATTTTTTAGACTTAATTTATCCTTACTTTCCACTTGGCGCTAGCACAAATGTCCCAAAGGACGAATTAATATGGAAATTCGGTTTCTCTGTTTTTGGGTCAACCCAAGTAATCCATTGAGCCACTTCTTTCCCATTGATTATAGAAAACTCGGCACGATATACGCCCGTTTGAATTTTATTATCGTGAATCAGATTCAGCTCTCGCAATTCTTTTAAGGCGATTCTACCCTCAAGCACATAGCCTTTATCGGTTAGGTTACCTTTTGTTTCAAGGGTTTGCATATCCCAACTGACATCACGATTTTTTTGGCTATCCGCTTTAATGGATAAAGTGCGACCTTGATAATCCATTTCTAAGGCAAAATAGTTTGGATAACTGCCGTCTGCTTTTGCTTTATCAATGGGGGCTTGCGCAAAGAATAACTCTACCCGATCTTGGCGTGCGATCATCATTTCATCGTGGACTTTTTCAAAGATAACCGTATTGGGATCTTCTACATCAAAGGCAAAATAAAGATATTGATCATCGTGATATGCTTTAAATTGTGTATCAGGAATTTCGCCTTGTTGCCAAGGATCGATAAAACGAATGGCTTGGAGTTTGTCCCAAACGGATTCATTGAGATGTCCATCAAGTACAGGGGCTTGTTTATCATAAGCGACAGTATAGCTATCTTGTGCTTGTGCGTAGACATTCGCCGATAGGGCTAAAGCAAGCATAGAAAGTGCGGTCAGTTTTTTCATTATTTTTCTCCTCTGTTGGCTAGATTAAAGGGATTTGAGTACCACTTTACAAGGACGCGCCTCGTTGGTTGTGGTGGTTAATAAACTTTGCTGTTGTTTTACCGATACCTTAGCACATTGCGATGGTTCAGCCAGTTGCCATTTGCCTTTTAGGGTTAAGGTTGAATGTTGTGGTTGAGGATCCGCTGTCCACCAAGCTCGTGAATAAACACTCACTTCCACTTGATTACCTTGCTCGTCCACTTGGTCCTTTTCTACTCCAGAATAAAAAGCAAAATCAGGATTAACTACTGATAAAGCTAAACGGTTTTGTTGCGGTTCGGCAAGTACCATTAAAGGATTGTCCGCCCCGATTACCACGCCACCAATATCCCCTTGATGCGGAGCAAAATAGGCGTAACCCTCTTGTTGGCTATTTAAATCTTTGACGGCGTGAAGATCTTTTTGTTTCGCCAACACTTGATAATTTGGCTCGGCTTGGCTATCCGCCACTAAGATCGCATATTCATAACTCGCTTGTTGGGGGGCTGTACCGTGATCAATTACTGCTGTAGAAAATTGACCTTGTGTCGCTTTATCATCACGATCATCAAGGGATTGCTGTAGATCATAGCTGAAACGGATTTGCTGATCTGCTGGTAAGAAATAGGCATTGCCAGCGGGATCAACAAGTTTTGCTGGGGTAGCGAATTGTTGTTGCGTACCAAGCTGATTAATTTTTTTACCATTGATTTCCACCGCTTGTAATTCAGGTACATAATGCTGAAATAAGGTGGTTTCGGTGTGATGGTGCTGATCTTGGTTTTGAATATCTGTACCAAGGGCGATAATTTGATTATTAAATAGGAAATAGGATTTATTGGCGTAAAAATCCTGTTGTTGGTATTTGCTATGCCCGTGCAAACGTACCGCATACATTGCATTATCATTGAGATCCGTACCGCCTGCATAGCTTTCGGTAGAGAGCAACATTTCTTCTACACCTGCGGCAGGTAGTTGATGTAATATGGATTTTAATTTGTCATAAGGAAGATGAATCGCGGTGGTGCCAGGATAGCGATTCCAATCCCAACCAGCGTGATTAAAGGCACGTTTATTCATATCAGCAGGCAATAATTCCAACGTACCATATTGCAAATAACGGCTATAACGATTGTTCCGTTCATAAGCCTCATTACCCACCAAATAACGGCTAAAACCTCTTGCCACCGCTAACCAAGACTTTGTCGGATCATCAGCTGCGGCTCGGCGTTGTAAGACCATTGAAGCATAATTCATTGTCCAAGCCCCTGTCGGTTCATTTGCTGCTGGCACGCCCTCAAAGTCTGAGCGTTTATCAAGGTTGGCAAAAATTCCGGCAAATTCACGCTGGATTTGTTGTGGATTATCAGACTCGCCTGCTAACGCAAACCAACGGAATGGCGCTGAGGATAATTTGAAAATGCCTGTTGGGTGGCGACCACTTAACACAATCGGAATTTCGCCGGATTTGGTATAAAGCCACATTTTATGCAATACATCATCTAAACGTTGGCGAGCAGGTTGAGTGAGAGCATAATCAGAACCGCTAAGAGCATAAACCGTTGGGGCAAGTCCGCCAAAGGCATCACGCCCATAAGCCACATAATGTTGCCCGTGGTGGAAAACGGAACCATCCGATTTAAAACCGCCAGCAATACCTTTTGATTGCATAATGGTTTTGCTTAACCATTGGCTAAATTGGGTTAGTAAGGCTTGTTTTTGTTGGCTATCGGGTAACAATAAAATACTTTTGAGCATCCATTGTAATTGGGTATTGAGAATATCCACATTGGCAGCCACAATGTCATTATCTTGCTCAAAAATACGCCCTGTGCCGTTAAACCACATCATTGCCCCTTGAGCATCGGCTAATAAACCTTGTTGGGCTAATAGATCACGCATTAAGAACCAAGCATCAAAAATTTCTCGCGTTTGATAGCCTAAATGGGTAACGATTTGCATACTGCTACCGCGTACAAACCCTTGATCAAATAAGTAGCGAGTGGCGAGCAGAAATTCTGTTTGTAAGGCTTGGCGATCTTGATCGGATAAGTCGCCATAACGCAATAATTTTGCTGTATCTAGTAAGGTTTTACCGAGTTCTCGCATAGAAATTGAGGTTAATAAAAAGGCTTGTTGCTCAGCATTAAATACCTGATCATTTTTCATAAATTTCTGGCGAGCAGGGAAATCTAGCATTTTGCCGTTGATCACGCCTTGTTGTTCACTAATGGCAAAAGTGCGGTAGATTTCTAACAATTTTTTGGCATCAAGCTCCTTGCCTTTGCCGAGATGATGTTCAAACTTTTGATAAATGGATTGGCTATTGTCATTGCTATTAAGAGGTTGATGAAAATCCAGTTGTGGGAAATGTTGTGCCAGCATTTGGTCATACATATACAAGGCATTCCAGTTTTTATTCACGGCAGTATCCACAGTTGGATTGACAAAAGGGGTAATATAATCAGGGATAGGATTGCGATTATCCACTGGTACATTAAATAGCATTTGATCCAGATAAAGTTGTCCTGCTTGATTTGGTGCAGTAATCACTAATTGATCCAGTTGTTCAACCTTATCCCCTTGCATATCACGAAACGGTACAGCAATGCCTCGCCAGCCAGTAAAATCTAAGTTTGCCACAAAGGACTTTTTCTGTTGACCGCCCTGTTTAAATTCAAAGGTTAAGGGTTCAGGAAAAGGCTTGTCATTGTAGAGCCAGAGTAAAAAGGTTTGTGGAAGTACATTATCATCGCTACGGAGATCAATAGCTTGATTAATGATTAGCTGACCTTTTGGTTCAAATTGCCAACGTAATGATTGTTGTCCATCTTTAAATCTTTGCTTTGAGGTTTCAATTTTCCCCTGACTTACTTTGATTGTTGAGCCGAGAGGTTGTTCAAAGAAATCCCAACGATAATCGGCGGCATAATTTAAAGTACTAAGTGAAAGTGCTGCAAGTAAGGTGGCGATGTGATGTAGTTTATATTTTTTCATATTGTTATCCTATTATTGGTGCAGTATAAAAAGTTAAAGCACACTATGTAGGAAATGCTATCTACATAGTGTGATAATGCTTAGAACAACACACGGAAACCTACATAGTAAGTATTTACATATTTTTGTTTAGGTTTCAATGGATTAACATTTCTATCCCGTCCAAACTCAACGAAACTAATAAAGTTGTGAATTGGGCGATAATCAACACCTAAGGTATAGCCGTGATTAGTGTAGATTTTTTTGTTATGGCGATATTGGGCATACGAGCTGACTTGTTCAGTAATACGATAGCGTGTAGCAAGAAAATGGCGTTTTTCTTTAATAGTGTTTAAGTCAGTATTATATAAACGCTTACCCTGTCTAATTTCGCCGTAATTGTAGGCAATACTAAAAGATTGATAGGTTACTTCCCCTGAAACCCGCCAAGCGGTTCTGCGTGTCCATTCATTAATTGGCGTAATCAGCGGATCTCCGTCGTCGTTATACTGATTATAACGATCATAATTATCTTGGGTATAACCAGCTCGGAAACGGAAGCGTAAATCATCGTTGAATTTATTATCATAGAATAAGGCTACACCATAGCCATTTTTTAAATTTTTGGTATCGCCTTTTTGGTGTTCAGCTTTAATGGACTGTCCAAATAGATAATCTGCCCCAAATTGGAAACCTGCATAAGTGCCGCTACGGTAATGGATTGCTTTATGACCTTCTGCCGTTAGAACATTCATTCCACTACCGCCCCATTGATAATCTCCTAGCATAATGGCATCACCATTAGTGGGTTGACGACCAAAGAATAAACGACCGTAATTTTTATGTTGAAAACCTGCGAAAAGTTGCCCGGTTGTTGGTTGCCCAAAGCCTGAGTGGTTAGAACCGCTAGCATCTTTACCATTAAACATAATCCGCGTTTTAGCAAAGGCACTAAATCCATGTCCGAGCTGCTCTGTAATCATTAATTCAACACGTGAACCTCGATCACGCAAATCACCCCGATCGCCTTCTTTGAATTGCAACATTGGACGAAAATCTCCACCTAATTGAATACGTGTGCCATCTTGTTCATAAATGGTTGCGGCTTGTAGGTGGGGGGGGGGTAGTAAGCACTAACGTAGCGACAGTCGTTGTTAAAATAGATACTTTTTTCATAAGGGTCTCCTTATTGGTTATTGTGAAGCATCTTTACCATACAACTCAATTTGGGAAAGCGCGGTAAATGGTGAACTCACAACATCACCGTTAATTAAATCCGTCAGTATGACTGCGGTGGTTTTTTGCTCTGGAAATATAAAAGTTTGTGGTTGAGCGGTGCGTGCTAAATTCAAACATTCATATTCTCCATTACTAAAACAGAGTTTGACCTGTTGCCACCAACTGTCGTGGGGGAAATCCGCCCGTAAAAACAGGGTGGCTCGGTCAAGGATAACTTCACGTCCAAAGTCAATGATTAATTGTGCTTGGGGATTTTGTGCATTGCTCCAAGAGGTATAGGGGTAAGAGCCGTGGGCGGTATTATCAAAATAACCGTCCACCGCATTACGAGCAGCAAAACGAATATTACTCGCATTGATATTGCTACTAACAAAAGGATAAACGCCCTGTTGTTGGCTCTGTAAATAAGGATTATAGGCAAGGTTTTGGTATGGCTGAATTTCAAAAGGTTCCGCTACTCTTGCCCAAAGGAAATGTAAACCGCCATTAAAGGCTTTATCGCTGTTATAGACCCGTTTATCATCGCCAAAAGGAATGTGGAATAATAACTTTGGCTCGGTAAGGTAGAGTAAACAGCTTTCAAAACTGTCTTCTAACCGCACTTTGAGATAACAAGGTACTTGTGCTACCTCAAGCTGAATATAATCGCCAGCTTGGTATTCGCCTTTATAGGTAAGGCTCACAAAATCCGTATAGCTTTTAGCTACTTTTATATTATTATCCTTATCTAAGATACTGAGCGTTATCCGTTGCATCACTTGCTCCTATTTGCTTTGAGCGGAGGAAACGATAGCTTTAAATTCCTCTGGGTTCCATTCCATTGGATAAGGTTGTTTCACAATCCATTGGGCGAAAGCATTTTTTAATTCTTTCACTTTTTCTGGATTTTTGGCGGCAACATTTTGGCTTTCCGCTGGATCTACTTTATTATGATATAGCTGTAAGCTGTTGCTACCGTCATTGTAGAAATACAATGTCCAATCTTGATCACGCACTGCCCAAGAGCCTTTTGAGGCTTTTTCTAAATTTGGATTTTGTGCAGGATCTTTGCGGTTATAGGTAATAAATTGCCAGTAATCTGCCCAGAATTGTTGATTTTCTTCGCTATAATGTTTTGCCCCCGGACCTGCCCAATAAAGATATTTATGTGGTGATTGTTGCGTTTTTCCTGTTAATAAAGGTAATAAATCTTTACCATCAACCTTTAAGTCAGCTGGAATATCAATTTTCGCTGCACTTAATACCGTTGGTAAAATATCAATGGCAGAAATTAGGCTGTCGCTTTGACTATTAGCAGGGATTTTACCTTGCCAGCTCACGATAAACGGCACACGCAAGCCACCATTATGTAACATACCTTTAAAGCTATTATCCATACCATTTAATGGCATAGGTGCTTCGTGTACTGAACCATTATCCGAGAGGAAGAAAATCAAGGTATTATCATACTTGCCTGTTTCTTTCAGTTTCTCAATGATTTTACCGATTCCCTCATCAGCGGCATTTAAAGACGCATAATATTTATCTGCCTCAACATTGCCCGTATTGAAACGATCCATATATTTCGCTGGTGAGGCTTGTTCTAATGGGATATGTGGCACACTGTAAGCAAGGTTGATAAAGAAAGGTTTATCTTCTGCTTGTTCAATAAACTGAATGGCTTCGTTAGTAATATTATGGGTAGTATAACCCGGAGCAGGAATTGGCTCTTTATTACGCCAAAACGCTGGAGAATTCCATAATGCCGCCCCAGATACAAAGAAGCTATAAGAATAGTCAAAACCACGATCCGTAGGGAAATAGCCTGCTTCAGGGACAGAAGAGAAATTATCGTGATAATCTCTAGTGCGTAGATCTTCAGGTTGGGTAATTCGCCCAATGCTACGATCACGATTGACTTTAGCGTTATGGTATTTACCAATATTGGCAGTAGTGTAGCCATTTTCTTGTAGTAACGCAGGCAATAATTTTACTTCTAATGGAATACCATTGAAGGAATCATCATTACTATAAATACCAAAAGAGGCTGGGAAACGCCCAGTAAAAATACCCGCACGAGATGGACCACAAACAGGGTGAGCCACAAAGGCATTGGTCATTTTAACCCCTTGTTGGGCTAAGGCAGACACATTTGGCATTGCTGTTCTTGCCGCCTCAATCATTTTATTAATATCGCCTTGATAGCGAGCCGCTACAGGACGTTGATTTAGATTTTCTACGTCTAAAGTATTTAAATCGAAATCAAGTTGTCCAGTGCCAAGATCGTCCATTACTATTACTAACACATTTGGGCGAGTATCAGCCGCCGCTTGGGCATAAAGGGGTTGTGTCATCGCCACCGATGCCGTGGCGGCGAATAAACACTTATTTAATGTAGTGAGTTTCATTACATTCTCCTTAGTTGACGTTAATGAGGGATTAACCGCATAATATCGGCGGCTAATCCCCCACGTTTAATAATATTGCTCATTTGGTGCATAAAAGGGGCGGTTTGGCGGAAAAATAATTTATAAGAGGGACAAAGATAATTATGTTTATATTGTTCGCCTTTATGTTGGACAACTCGTTGTTTTGGGCAACCGCCATTACAGATTAAACGTACATCACATTGTTGGCAGGCTTTGGTTAAGGTCTCTTTTTTGGCTTGACCAAAACGGATTTGGCGTTTAGATAACACCATTTCTTTTAGGCTTTTATGTTGAATGTTGCCTAATTTATAATCAGGGTAAACATAATGATCACAAGCATAAATATCGCCATTCGCCTCGACAATCATTGCATTGCCACAGGTTTCAGAATGGGTGCAACTGGCGGACGGATAACCAAGCCACTGTCCGAGTAAATTATCAAATTCTCGCACATAAATTTTTCCAACATCCTGCCTTATCCATTGATTAAAAATATCCCACAAAAATTGCCCATAGCCCTCTGGTGGCACAGAAAATGGGGCGATACGATGATGTTTGGTTGGGGTAAAGCTGGAGCAATTTGTTCCATAATTGGCAATTTCCACAATAGGGATAAATTGCATATATTGCGATCCTATCTCTTTCAGAGCCTGATAGGTTTCTCGTCCTTTATGCCAATTTTGATCATTTACCACCGTCAGCGTATTAAAATCTACCTGATATTCTTTTAATAAGTCTATGGCTTTTACCACACGATCAAACGTGGGTTGCCCATTAATGGAAATACGATATTTATTATGTACTTCCGTTAAACCATCAATGGAAATCCCTAATAAAAAACGATTTTGTTTAAAAAATTCTGCCCATTGGCGATTAATGGCAATACCGTTAGTTTGAAAGCTGTTGGTAATGGTTTTTCCCAAACAAAATAATTTTTGATACTCCACCACTTTTTGGAAAAATGCTAAACCGAGTAGGGTAGGTTCGCCACCTTGCCAAGCAAAATCCACTTGTTGACCAGAATGGGACTCAATATAGTTTTTAATGTAATCTTTTAAGGTTTGTTCTGACATCAGACGGACATTATGGGTCAGCACATTTTCCTTTTCTAAATAAAAGCAATATTCACATTTAATATTACAATGGAAACTGCTTGGTTTTGCCATCACGTGAAAATAAGTTGGTGGTGCTTGAGCTAAATCCCTTGTCATCTGCATTTCTCCGTTGCTGATTAGCACAAAAGTGCGGTGCGTTTTTGCAAAATTTTTTTGCTATTTTTGGGGCAATCTGACTCGCAATTTTGCCCCAAAATAGGCTCGCCAAAATTATGCCACTGGCGTTGCGGTTTGATTTAATACCGTATTAAGGGCTTCAATATTTTGTTTACCCTCTGTTTTAATCCACTGTTCAGCTGCTTCAACCCCTTGATTTTTGAAAATATCAACGGCACCAGCCCAAGTGGCACGTCCGCAAAGTACGCCATTAAAGGTGCTGCCTGCATTTTTGGCAAATTTTAAGGTTTCCACAAATAATTCTGGGCTAACGCCAGCACTGAGGAAAATAAAAGGTAAATGAGTGGCTTGGCTTTGTTGTTGGAATAAGGCTTGGGCTTCCGCTTGGCTATGTACTACCTCGCCCTCAGTATACCCCTCAACAAATTTCATATTCACAGGCACTTCCACTTTTAACACATCAACCCCAAAACGTGGTTGAGAATAATGTTTCATTGCCTCAATCACTTTGCGTGGTTTTAATTTGGCATATTCTTTGGCATCTTCAACTTTCGCATCATAAGACACCAATTCTAAGAAAAATGGCATCTCTTCCGCTTTACATTCTGAGGCAACACGTTCAACAAAAGCATCTTTTATATCATTGACTTCCGTACCTTCATCAACATCAATGTAGAGCAATAATTTTACGGCGTCCGCCCCTTGTTGTTTTAAGCGATAAACTGATACATCATCAATTAAATCAGGGAAACGTCCCGGTTGAGTTTTGTCATAGCCTGTTTTTTCATAAGCCATTAATAAGCCCGCATTGGGATCTTTTTGTTTGGCGGCATCCCAACCCACTTCAGGATCAAGCAAAATGGAAGAGGCATAAGGGGTCAAATATTTTGATACTAATACCTTAAACTCTGCTAATTGTTGATTGGTGGCTCCCTCGCCTAGCATACGGCGTAACGCACCACGTTGGTCAATGGCTAATGCACCAATAATATTATGTTCATTGCATAATTTTTTTAACCGTTGTTGTCTTAATTCAGACATAATGTATTCCTCCAAAAAAGGTGAAGCAGGGGAAATTATCCGCCTGCTATGCTTAATTATTGATTCAATAATTCTGTAACAAAAGCACGAATTTCGTCATTTTGGCAATGTTCAAAGAAGCATTTTTGGAAACGTTCGCCACTGACAGCGGTTTTCACTAATTCAGGATCAATGGCTTTTAAGGTATCTAAATAATTGTCTTTTACTACTGCGGCTTTGACTTGGTTTAAAATGCCAGCATTACGCACTTGTGGTTCACGGCGTTCTACTGGGTAACCTTGTCCACGTTCGCCTGTAAAGGCTTTTTCAAACATATAACGGACATTTAACTCAGCTCCCCAACCAAAACCTTTGGCGAAAGCTAAAGATAAGGCATTGCCATTATTAATTTGAGCAAATAAGAAAGCATCAGCGGGATCTAAACAATAACCACAAATCACGCCAGGGTGGATATTTAATGACATTAACGCCCCTTGTCCTGTGCCACAGCCTGTGATGACAAAATCCACCGCTTTTGAGTTAAGCAAAATACTTGCCATAATACCAAGGTGAATATAGGTTAAATGATGATCTTGTTCATCACACATACCCACGTTAAATACTTGATGCCCTTGTGGTTCCACCACTGTTTTTAATTCATTTAATACCACCGCATTTTTGCTTGCTTGGCTATTTTCCATCATTAATGCAATTTTCATTTTTTTCTCCTAATTCATTGAATACATATTGAATTTAACGTGCTAACCAACCGCCATCTACTGCTAAAGTATAACCATTCACATAATCAGCCGCAGGCGAAGCAAGGAATACGCAAGGTCCAGCTACATCCGCAGGTAAGCCCCAACGACCTGCTGGGATACGCCCTAGAATTTCTTGGTTACGAGATTCATCCGCTCGTAAAGCGGCGGTGTTATCCGTTGCCATATAACCCGGTGCAATGGCATTCACATTGATATTATGTTTTGCCCATTCATTTGCCATTAAGCGAGTAATCCCCATTACGCCACTTTTTGAGGCGGTATAAGATGGTACACGGATACCCCCTTGGAACGACAACATTGAGGCGATATTAATGATCTTACCGCCCTGTCCTTGTTTGATGAATTGTTTCGCCACCGCTTGCGACATAAAAAAGACGCTTTTCACATTGATATTCATCACGTCGTCCCAGTCTTTTTCGGTAAAATCTACCGCATCAGCACGGCGAATAATGCCAGCGTTATTGACCAATACGTCAATTTTTCCGAATTTTTCCACCGCACTTTGTACAATACGAGGAATATCATCAAGTTTGCTTAAATCCGCCTCAATATTGAAAAATTGTTTGCCTACGGCTTCAATTTTTTGCTTGGTTTCATCGGCGGCGGCAATATTGACGCCAACGATATCACAGCCAGCTTGAGCAAGCCCTAACGCCATACCCTGACCTAATCCTGTGTTACAACCTGTTACTACGGCAACTTTGCCGGTTAAATCAAATGAAATACTCATTATGCTGCTCCTCTTTGTATAAAAATGGTTTGTTAAAATTAATCATAAAGGTGTTGAACTTCGCTACCTGCCAGTAAAAATGCACCCGCACCGTAGTCAATATTATGTTCAAATTTCACATCTCTTGGGTTGAACGCAGGTAATTGAACCCAGCCGATCATACCGTCAGAATGTACCGCACTTTGTAAGGCTTTCCACGCCAACTCCACCACAGGTAGATAGATTTGTTTATCTAAAATCTCGTGGTTTACTCCCCAAGCTAAGGCATAACAGAATAATGCCGTAGCACTGCTTTCTGGTGCTGGGAAACTGGTTGGATCTAATAAACTCGCTCGCCAAAAACCGTCTTGATGTTGGTATTTAATTACTTGCTCGGCAAGCTGTTTATATAAGGCAAGATAGCGATCACGTTGGCTAAAAGTGTCATCGGTATGTTGTAATAAACGCGGAATGGCGGCGATAACCCAACCAATACCACGACTCCAAAAAACTTTCTCGCCATTTTGTTCGCGTAACTCACCGCCCTTTCCATCAGGGATATAGCGATGATCACGATAGAAAAGCCCTGTTTCGGGATCTTGTAAATGGCTGACAGAATCCCACCACGCCTGATCCATATAATCTAGGTATTTTTTCTCGCCAGTTTGCTTGGCAAGGGCGACAAAGGCAGGTGGAGCCATAAATAAGGAATCACACCACCACCAATCTTCTCTCCCAGCTTTCGGGTTATCCACCATATCATTGATAAAATTAATGGTTGGTTCTAACGCCTCTGCTTGATTAATCAAGGGATACACATCAAGATAACCTTGGCTACAGACAAGATCATCAGCAAAACGTGCATTTGGACCCGTTCTAAAACCAGTATGTAAGGTATAATTTAGTACACCGTCTAAATAATCTTTATCCTCAGTGGCTTTCCACGCAGCGGCAACACAAGACCAAAATACGCCTCGCTCCCAGTCCGTATCTTTAATAAAACGTGTTTTGCCTGAACGGCGAATGACACTGCGAGTTTGGTTTTGACGCTGCCATTGATAGACCGCTTTCATTAATTGTCGAGTTTGTTGTTTAAATGCTGTTGCCATAATTTTTACTCACTTATTTCAAATTCAAACGCCTACAACTGGTTATATAACCATTGCCCATTGATCATTGTGGCTTTAACCTGTAAATCATCATCAAGTACTGTTAAATTGGCGGTTAAGCCTTCAGCAATATGCCCAATACGTTGATCTAAACCGAGATATTTGGCAGGAACATAAGTCATCATTTGCACCGCTTCCCACACAGGTACATTCGCTTTAAATACCATATTGCGTAAGGCTTGATCGAGGCTACAAGTACTACCTGCTAAAGAACCATCAAAGGTTCTGGCTTGCCCATTGGAGACACGCACTGTTTGAATACCGAGGGTATATTCGCCATCGGGTAATCCCCCTGCTCGCATACAATCGGTAATGAGCATAATTTTTTTATAGCTTTTCATACGATAGGCAAGGTTTAATACCACAGGATGAACGTGAATACCGTCAGCAATAATTTCTGCCAACATATCGTGATAAAGGGTTGCCCCACAGCAACCAGGCTCACGATGATGTAATGCACTCATACCATTAAATAAGTGGGCAGCGGAATCCGCTCCTCGCCGACAAGCCTCTGCCACTTGTTCATAACTGGCATTGGTGTGAGCCACTACCACTTTAATCCCTCTTGCCACTAACCAATCAATGGCTTGATGAGCATTGTCAATTTCTGGGGCAATCGCCACACGCAATAACGTGCCACCTGCTGCTTGTACTAACTGTTCTAATTGTTCAATGGTAGGAGAAAGTAAATATTTGGTGGGATGAGAACCACGATGACGTTCGGTAAAGTAAGGCCCTTCCATAAAACTGCCTAATAATTCGGCACCTTGTTGTGGTGCATCAATATAGGCTTTCATACGTTGCATAGAAGCATAGATGTAATTTAAGGGGGCGGAAACGGTTGTGCCTACCCAGCCTGTTACCCCTGTTTGTGGTAAGGTTTTGGCGATAGTGGCAATGGCATTTGGATCATCGTCCATTACATCAGCCCCAGCACGCCCGTGAATATGCACATCAATAAATCCTGCGGACACATAGCCTTGTTTAATAATGATATGCTCGCAATCAGGCGGTAATTGATCACAAATTTGGCTAATTTTGCCTTGTTCAATCACCAATACTTTGTCGTTGAGTTCAGCGGTGGCAGTGATAATTTTTTTCGCCTGAATAGCATAACGCATTTTATAGTCCCTCACCGTCATCTTGTTGATCATCTTGCATTACACTCGCCAGTTCTTTACGCATATCCTTAATATGGCCCATTTCTCCACTTAGTAATGCTTCGGTTAATTCGGCAAGGGTAAGCTCCTCACGTTCAAGGGCGGCGTTAATGATCATCGATAGATTGGTGCCACAAATAAGTTCGGTATTTGGTGTCGTTAAAATAATATTGGCGGCACGATTAGTGGGAGAGCCACCATATAAATCTGTCAAAAATAGCACACCATCACCTGTATCCACTTCGGCACAAGCCTCTCTTAATTTTTGTTCTAATTGATCGGTGGTAAGATCTTCAGTGAAATCCACAAAAGCTAATTGTGGTTGTTTACCTACGATGGCTTCTACTGCAGATTGTAATCCGCTAGCAAAATGAATATGACCTGATACAACAATTCCTAACATACCCTAATCCTGTTTTCTCTCTTATAGTTGATTTTATGTTATGTTTTATTTTCCAACGGAATAATGGGTTATTCCGTTGGAAAAGGGCGGTTAAATAATGCCGAGATAATGCCCAATTACCCCAAAGGCAAGGGTGCTAAAGATTAACACTGGAGGTTTTGCCCAAAAGCCTTTGCCTTTTACCAGCTTAAACATTAAGAACACCGCTAATAGTGGTAAGAGATTTGGCATAATTTTGTCAAAAAATGCCGTTTGTACATCAACCACTTTTCCCCCTAATTCAAGGGTAGCGGTGGTTTTAAGTCGAATAAAGGAGGCACACAACGCACCGATCACGAAAATCCCCATAATATTAGCTGCACGAGCTAATTTTTCAGTGGATTCACTCATATTGACCATTGCTGCAGTCCCTGCTTTATAGCCCATAAATAACAAGGCAAAGTAAACAAATTTTGCGACCGCTTGATACATAAAGAAGAATAAGAATGGACCAGCAATAGAGCCCTCAATAGCGATTGATGCCCCTAAAGCAAGGGTTAATGGCATTAAGGTCATATGGTCAATGGCATCGCCCACACCACCTGTTGGTCCCATACCCGCTACTTTCATCACATTAATGGTAGAAGGTTTTTCTTTATTTTCTTCCATTGCAATGGCTGTACCAAGCAAGAAAGTAAAGAGTTTTGGACTAGCATTAAAGAATTGCAGATGATTTTTCAGGGATTTAGCTAAATCACGTTTGTTGTTACCGTGGATTTTTTCCAAGGCAGGCACAATAGAATAAGCAAAACCACCTGCTTGCATTCTTTCAAAGTTGAAGTTACCTTCCATAAACAAGCCGCGGAATGCACACTTCCAAAGTTCTTTTTTGGTAATAACTTTACGAACTTCTTGATCTTCGTAAGCGTCAATGTTATCGACTAAGTTCTCGTTAACTTGATTTACAGCTTTAGATTCCATCTTCAAACTCCTGTGCTTGTGATTTGTTGTTATTGTTGCCATTGCCTGAGAAGTAGAAATAAAGGGCAGCGATAGAGGCACCGATAATTGCTACCGCCATAATCGGCAGTTTTAAGTAAGTTGTCATTACGAAACCGATGAAGAACACACCTGCCAACTCTTTTGACCACATAATTTTTAGTAACATCGCAAAACCGATAGCTGGTACAATTCTTGCCCCTAAACCTAAGCCTTCTAATAAGGTTTTTGGTGCATTTTGATCGATCCACTGTGCAGCGGCTTCACCAAAGTAAACGGTAATAAAGGCAACGACAGCATATAATAATCCTCTGGCACTAATGACGGACACTAAGAGAAAATCAATACCTTTTGAATTTGCTGCTTCAGCGTAACGATCGGCTTTCCCCATAGTGAACGAAGTAACCGCAAAGAAACCAATTACTAACATTTGCATTAACACCGCAATTGGCATACCCACACCCATCGCCACTTCTGGAGAAGAGTTTGTCATTACTGCAAAAGAAACCGCAGCGATTGTACCTAGGGTAACATCGGGTGGCTGAGCTCCCGCATTAGGTACAAGACCTAACCAAGCCAATTCAAGGGTTGCCCCTGTAATTAAGCCCAGTTGTAAATCGCCCATAATCAAGCCCACCACAGGGCCTGTAATTAACGGACGGTGAATATTTAATGCGACGTCATACTTATCAATACCGCAAAAGAATGCCCATATCGCAACAATTAACGCTTCATATAACATATAAGCTCCTTAGAATGTTTAGAGATATTGTTTAATATCAACTTCTTGAGCATCTGGTGTATTTTGAATAGTACAAGTTACGCCAGCCTCAACCATTTTGCGGAAAGCCGCAAGATCCTGTTCATCTACTGATACGGTTTTGGTTAATTGGGTTTTGCCTTCGTGGAAGTGCATATTACCGATATTACAATGGGTAATTGGCACGCCGCCTTCCACCAGTTTTGCCACATCAGTAGGGTTATTACATAAAATAAAGATTTTTTGTTGTGGCGAGGCTTTATGAATCACATCAATGGTTTTCTGAATCGTAAAGAAACGCACCGCATATTCGCCACCAGCAGAGGCTTTCATTCCTGCTTGCATAAATGCCGCATTTGGACCTTCAGCGGCTTCATCATTGGCGACTAAAATCAAATTAGCACCACTTTGTTTACCCCAAGTAATACGAATTTGTCCATGCAATAAACGTTCATCAATGCGTGTCCATACAATATTTGGTGTTGACATAGTTTGTCCTCCTAAATGTTATTGATTAAAGCTGTGGATAATAACGCCTTGTACGACACGGTTGACTTCGCCTGTTGGACAAGGATTATCGGTAGTAATGCCATTTTTCAATGAGCTATACACTGCAAAAATTTGTGCAAATACAATGTAAGGGAATAACAAAGCATAATCTTCTGCTTCGGCAAAGCCAGCAATTTGTACCACATTGCTTGGCGTTTCAACTGCTTGAGCAGTCAGTGCCACAACACGTTTCGCTTTGTTATCTCGGCGTAATTCATTTAATAAATCAAGATCATATAAACGGGTATAAGGATGATTAGATAAAAACTCTACGACTAAGGTATCGCCATTTACAATGGATTTTGGACCGTGGCGGAAACCTAATGGCGAATCATAAGTGGCGACCACTTTGCCTGCGGTTAACTCCAAAATTTTTAAGGCAGATTCTTGTGCTAAACCTTGTAAACCACCGCTACCAAGATAGATGATACGCTTAATATCGTCATTAATAATAGATTGCACATAATTCACATATTGCGGAATTAAAGCTCGGGTATTTTCCGCAATAAAACCCAATTTATTTAAGACAGATCCTTGCTCTAAGAAAAAGACGGCTAAGGCGGATAAGGTCATTGAAGAAAAACTTGAGGTCATCGCAAAACCACCATCATTGGTTTCTGCTGGCATTAATAAACCTAATACATTATCTTTATGTTGATTATTGCGATATAACGCCCCTTGTTCATTACAAGTGATTAATAAATGGCGACAATGATTTAAGCATTGTTCCGCTAACTCTACTGCGGCAACGCTCTCAGGGCTATTGCCTGAACGAGCAAAGGATATTAATAAAGTTGGTACATCTTCACTAAAGTATTGATAAGGATTAGAAACAATATCAGTAGTAGCAATAGATTCCACTCGTTTGCCCGTTTGTTTGGTAACAAAAGGTGCTAATGAATGTCCAACAAAAGCTGATGTGCCAGCACCAGTAAAAATAATACGTCCATTGTCAGCTTGTAACACAGGTTGAATAAACGCCAATATGGTATCACGTTGTTCATCAAGTGATGCCAAGGCTTTAAGCCAAGCCTCAGGTTGCTGTTCAATTTCTCGTGCTGTCATTATCGCACTTAGTTTTTCCAGTTCGGTTGTGCTATAACCTAAATAGTTTTGCATATCTCTCCCCTTTCCTGATTAATGATTAAAAAAACTGGCTGCGGCATAATCTGCTAATACTTCTTGCACCTTAGCTAGCACCAATTGTTTTGCTGTTGGTTTAAGCTGACCTTGTCGTACAGATGCCACAAGTGTTGGAAAATATTGGCTTAGTAACGGTAATGGAATTTCACGCTCTGCAAAGTTATCAAATAATTTTTCTACTGCTTGTTGGACTTGTTCGTTACTCCAATAATAACGAATACGATCGCTTAAACTGTAACTTCTGGCAAAAAACTGTTGCTGTGCAGTACCTTGATAATATTTTTGCCAATACACAGGATTTGCCAGCATTTGCTGTTCTAATACCGCTTTTAATTGTGAACATTGTTCAGCTGGCAATAAAATTTGTTCAATATCCGCTAAGGCGTATAATCCTTCTCTTAAGGCAAAAGTTAATGCTGGACCAACTTTAAGAATGGCAAAATGTTGTTTAACTAACGCCTTATAAGCCTCACCAGTTTGATAATCGGTAGAATGTGCCTCAAACACTAAATTTGGATAATCATTGACCACTTGAGAAAGTGCGGTCGCTTTTTCAGGTAAAAAATCAATCACCTTAGTATGATCAAACTCCACACCAGGTTGCACCACTAAACCAATCACTCTTGACCAAATTTCCGCAAGTCCTACTTTGGCAAAGGCTTGTTGATGTGTGTCTAAGGTTTTTCTAGCGGCAGCAGGATCGGTAACGTGTAAGCTATTGATTTCCTCCGCTTCACCACCCGGTACAGGCACTTCAGTACCAATCACATACACAGGTTTCGGTAACTGATGTTTTTGAGCTGTTTGTTCAGCGATCACTGCCAAACGAGCTGCACGCTCTGCCACGACTTCATCTGATAATGGCACAGGATCACCTTGACAAGACATACTGCAATCTAAATGAATTTTTTCAAATCCTGCTGCCACATAAGCCTCAATCACACCCTCAGCATTTTTCATTGCCTTATCAGCTGGCAAATGTTGCCAACGGTTTGGGCCTAAATGATCACCACCTAAAATTAATTTTTCCTTTGGAAAATTCACTTTACTTGCAAGTTGCAATACAAATTCACGGAAGTCTGCAGGTGTCATACCTGTATATCCACCAAATTGATCTACTTGATTGGACGTCGCTTCAATTAACAATACCGAATTATCTTGTTTGGCTTGTAAAAATGAGGCTTCTAATACCAAAGGATGAGCCGAGCAAACGGAGTAAATTCCATTATTTTGCCCTGCTTTATGCTGTTTAATAATCTCTAATAAAATACTCACGATTGCTCCTTTTGATTTTAATTAATCCACAATGACGACTTCGACACCTTGTTCTTGAAATGCCTTTAAATATTCAGCAGGTATGCCAGAATCGGTAATTAACACATCAATCTCGGCAAATTTACGAATGACATGACAGCTTTGTTTACCAAACTTGCTAGAATCTGTAACGGCGATAACACGATTAGAAATTTCACACATTTTTTTATTTAAGCTTGCCTCTTGCTCGTTATGAGTAGTAATGCCTGCTTGCAAATCAAAACCATCAACACCAAGAAAAAAGGTATTAAAATGATAATGCTCTAAATCACGCTCAGCTTGCGGACCAGAAAAAGACAAGGCATTTTTTCTTAATCTTCCACCAGTCATTAACACATCAACATAATTTGTATCCGCAAGCTCAATAGCAATATCCAAACCATTGGTCATTACTAATAGCTGATTTAAATTGGCTTTTTTCAAACCAATAGCAATTTCTCTTGTTGTTGTGCCAGAATCCAAAATAATGGCATCATCATTCTGAATAAAAGCGAGAGCTGCCTGCCCAATTTTGCTCTTTATCCCCGAATTTTGCTGACGCTTTTCGTGATTGCTTAATTCCGCAATCATGCCACGATTGGGAATTGCGCCACCATGTGAACGAACGATATAGCCATTTTTCTCAAGAAAGCTGAGATCTTGTCGAATGGTCACCGCAGACACTGAAAAAATCTCTGCCAGTTCTTCAACTCGCATAGAGTTCTGTTGATTAATTAACTCAACGATTTCCATTCTTCGCTCAATGGCACTTTTCATTACTTACTTTCCTCTTAATTTTTATAAAGTTTTCGTTGTCTTTTAGTTTATTTATAAACTCTTGTTTTATTTTTAATAATGATAATAATCGAAATAAAATGAAAGTAAATAAAAGAAATTGAAAAGTTTGAGGTTGATCACGTTTTTTGGTAAATAAATGGATAAGGACGCTGTATTTGAACTATAGTCATCCACTCAAAAATATAGCCGTTCCACTTTAAAATGATACAGCGTTGGTACGCCTTGTCGTACTCTTTGTACTGTCTTCGACGTACCACTTTGTTTCATTTTAAATTGAAACGACTATCATGGACTCCATTATTTTTTGCGTAACTCTACCTCTTGAGGAATACCAAAATAACTTGAGAAAATTAGTTCGGTGTTGTTGCCACTGTTTTTGACTTTCACTTTTTCATTAGGCTTAATGGCTTCCCATTGACCTTTAATCGATACTTTCACATCTATAGGTTTTGGGTGCTTTTCTCCTGCAATATTTAGATCTGGTGTAACACCACTAATCACAAGATGAGCGCCATTCTGTTTTGCCATAACAATAGAAGGGTAATTTGAAGAATTTACCAAGTCATCTTGAATAGATTCTGAACTATAGAATACATAACCTTTAACATTGCTCAAGTTGTCCTGCACAATATGAACATTGCCTTGTACTGAAAACTGATAAGGCTTTTGTCCATTTTTGACTTGGTTGGCGAGTTGTTGCATTTGTTCAGGTTTTGCATCAAGAAAAACCACATACTCATAGCTTGCATCATTGCCTTGTTCGCTATGATCAATCCAGGCTGAACTAAATACGCCCTCTGTCGCTTTACGTTCCATACCAGCATAACGTTTATCTGGCGT
This sequence comes from Volucribacter psittacicida, assembly GCF_004339025.1. Lineage (GTDB taxonomy): Bacteria > Pseudomonadota > Gammaproteobacteria > Enterobacterales > Pasteurellaceae > Volucribacter > Volucribacter psittacicida. The sequence goes on along the minus strand of NZ_SMFT01000005.1, from coordinate 60,364 downwards.
ACCTTGAATGGAATGTTGATTTTGTTTGACTACAAAACCTTTTTTGACATCTGTAATCAAATAACCATTTCCACTACCATCAATAATCCAATCCCCTGTGGTAAAAGCTTGTGGTTTACCTGTAATAACTTTTTTACCATTAAAAATAGCATCTTTTGTATTAAGCGATGAAAGCTGGAATAATGTCGTTTCTACATCTTTATTGTTATGACTACTCCGAATATCTGTTCCTACCATAATGAGATGATCATCTGCGGCAAGTACCGTTTTTTTAGCGGTAAACCTTGGATCAAAATTTTTCAAGTGTGTAGGAGATAATAAATATGATGCCATCATTCCATATTTATTTTGTAATGCTGAGGTACCGTTATAAGGCGTTTCACCTCGCAACATTAGCGTATGGGTAATTGGGCTGTTTAATTGCTCCCAAGGTAAATGTATTGAAGTAACACCAGGCATTCTATTCCAATCCCACCCATTTTCGAGATAACCTTGTTCTTTGGCTTTCTTATGGCTGAGGATTTGAGCTGAACCATTACTTTGGTAACGACCATAACGATTTTCTTCCACATAGATCTCAGAAGACCATACATTGCTATTGTAGGTTTTTAGCGTTACCATTTTGTCATTGTAACGGTGAATACCAAAAGCACCACCATTAAACGACCAAAATCCCTGCGGTAATTTTGCTGGTTCTATTTTTTGTTTAAAAATTTGCTCGGATTGTTGTGCTGATTTACCTGAAATAGCTAAATAAATCGCCGCTAATTCAGTGTCTACTTGAACATAGTTATTAGCAAAAGCCAACCAATAATAGGCATCAACTACTCCACTAATATCTTCACTAACAAAAGGTAACCTGCCACTAATTGCCATTCCTATATCAGGATTAGTGTAAACCCAGGCAGAAATCAACACTTTCTTCAGCAGGTCATAAGTTTGATCATTAAAAGCAAATGCAGTTCCTTTAAACAAATTAGCCAACAATGCCATATTTGGTAAAGCAGGAAAACCATAACCAGGATAATGTCCATTATGTCGCCAAGTTGTACCATCTGGGCGTAAGCCATCTTTTGTGCCTGGAGGAATTTGAGCAATAGCTTTATCAACATATTTGGCATATGAGTTAACAAAATTGAGTTTCTGCTGCGGATCATCTTCCAATAACAATAAAGCAAGTTGCTGGCGAGCTAAGGTATTGTAATAATCCAGATTAGAGCTATCAGGTGTAACAATCATATCAAAACTGGCTTTAAACTCTCGAGCATACCACAATAATGCATCAGCGACAGTTTGTTTAAGTTGAGCTTGCTCTAATACATCACGCATTAAGAATGCAGATAAATACCACCAACGAGAACTATACCCCCAGTGGTGAGTAGTAATCAATCCACTGCCTTTAACAAACCCTTGGTCAATTAAATGTTCTGTTAATAGCACATACATATTCGCCAAATGTTTACGTTTTGCTAGATCGGTTGTTTTATGGTAGGCACGGCTAATGTTATACATCAACGCACTATAATCATTTAAATCGATATATTGATCGAAAAGAGCTTTATCTTGCTCAGATAAGTATCTAATTTGATAACGATCTTTTTGTTTAACTGTTAACACATGGCGACCACTAATAATTCCCTCTGCATTTTTCTTCACTTCAAAGGATTTAAAAGTATTATTAATATAATCTATATCTATATTTTCAGTAAAACGAGGATCGGGAGCATTTAACAATAAATCTGTAAACCTTTGTTCAACCGTTTGCATATCACGTTGTAATACCGCTTGATTTGCCTTTGGTAAGCGGGAAAATTGGAATTTAATTTCAGGTTCTGTAATACGGGTTTTTATATGATAATCTGACCATTGATAACGAGCATCATCTACAGAAAGCATAATATGGTCAATAAAAAAGCGTCCTTGTTTTACCGATTTTGGAGCTGTAAATTTAACGCTATCAAAGCGATTACCTAAACTTTTTACTCTAACAAATCCATCATCTTCATTAACCAATTCATCTCGATAATCAATATCGTTATTGAGGGATACCCCAATAGCTCTCCACCCCTTGAAATTCAGTTTTACTTTTAATCCTGCGGCACCATTATTATAAGGTGTCAATTTTGAGCCGAAATCTACAACTAAATAATCATCAATCGGTGTCTCGTTATAGATAAAAAAAGAAAACAATGGGGTAGAACGTCTCCCCCAAACAGCCTGAGCTTCCTGATCACTAGGTACATAATAATCACGATGAAAAATAATATTACTACCTGCTTGCCAGTCCCATTCTAACGATGTTTTTCCACTAATTGCTCGCAAAGAGCTAATTTTTAATTCACTTCCTTTTCCTAAAGTGAAATCATTTAATACCGTCTGATCGCCAAAAGATTCTATTTTAGCCTGCATTATATTATTAGGATCATTATTATTTGCTAAACTTTCCTCTGACAACCAAGGAAAAAGGAATAAAGCAGAGCAAAGCGTAGCAAGCATATTTTTACGAAAACAATGAGCCATAAATTATTCCCTCCCTACTAGAATGTATTACTTACGCTAAAACCAATCATCGCTTCTTTATAACTACCAAAATGGTTATAAGATAATGCCCCAGAAAGATTAAGGTTTTCGCTAATATCTAGTCTTGCATTAAGCTTTGTACTAAATTGATTTCCAGTAATACCATCTAAATTAAAATCTCCATAAGCAACTGACTGGCTACTATCATCTGCTAGTTTATATTGGGAATGAAAATTTCTATTTCCCATCTGTTTGTAATACTGAATATCCAGACTTGGTACAAATTTCCCTAGTTCTAACTCAAACTCTTTCCAAATAGAAAGCCCTGTGCCAATATGGCGAGCCTTATATTTTTGCGTTGTAGCGGCTAAGGCAAATGGAGAATTTTCTTCTGTCCAAGCTTCACTTTGTAACCACTGTTCTTTAAGACTAACAAATGGACGGAAATGTATCCCCTTAAATTCTGTATTAATTCCTCCAGTAAGTTGATAACCAAATTGAAAACCTGTGTAATCCCCTTTGGCTGTAGTGTCAGCAATTGCTCGTTTACTTTCTACAGAATAAGCTCCTCCCAATAAATTAGCACTAGCAAAATAAGGTTTGCCGTTCCATTCAAAGTAAGGCATAAATAAAAGTTGCGTCATTTTTTTATTTATATCGGAAAACTTACCGTCGATATGGCTATGATTAACCCCAACTGATAATCCTAACAATCCTTCATTATTAAGTTGGCGATCTGCTCCAATATGTACGCCATAACGACTTAAATTATAGCCATATAAATTGTTATTCGAGCCTCGTCCAATAGAAGAGTTAACCCAGAAATTCCATTTATTTTCATAACTATAAATTGGAGATTGTCGTTGATAAGCTAATAAACGATCTTCCATATTGCTCCGCATTTGTTCTCCCCAAACCCAAGCTGCATTAATATCTGCACCACTTAAATCAGGTAAAAATTGGCGAGATAATTTAGCTGCCGCAGCATTGCTTGGATTGGCGACTAAAATACTTTCTCGTTCATTACTTAATCCTAATGAATTTGCCAAAACATAAGTAACGAAATTAGATTCATATTGTGTATTCGCTAAAAACTTAACGGCACTGTCATAGTCTTTCAAAGTGATGGCATTAGTTGGATCGTAACTAATACTTAATTGATTTGAAGTACTTGTGTTAAATGTAATTTTTCCTTGTTGTTGCTGTGTTACTAACCATTCATCAGGATTATTTACTTCTGTTCCTTCTTGTACCAGATTATTACCATCACTATCATAGATAATTACACTATTACTATTATTTGTTAATTTTGTAGTAGCATTAATCAAGACCAGCTCTTTATTGGCAATATCCTCGCCACTTATTCCATTAGCTAAAGTTAGTGTTAGGGTCGAACCGGTATTAAGAGTAGTATTTGCCGTTGTAAGTAACGCCGTAGAATCTACTAAATTAATATCTTCTAAAAGAAAAGTTAAAGTTGAACCATCTTGAGCTACCAATGAAGCACTATTCCAGTTTGAACCTGTAGTGCCTGATGCAATAGTTAATGTTGCATTACTATTCACTGTAACAGTGTTAATACCTTGAATATCACTGCTACGAATGGTTGCACTACCTGAATCTGGAATTACAATCTGATGATTAGCGGTATTGGTAGTGGAGGAATTAATATAAATATTTCCATCAACTGTACCATCAGTAATAGTAATTCTCATATTTTTATCTGTTAAATTAGGTATATAAAATGCATAATTACCGCCTTTAACAGTACTGCCATTCAAAATATTAAAGCCATCTGTATTTGCTCGTAAATTCGTACCATCAAATTGAATTGCAGTTCCACTGCTTTCTATATTTACCGCATTACTCCGACCGATTTGAACAGAAAACTTTAATCCTAAAGTGTCGTCCAGTAATAATGCTGTATCTGAACCTGACAAATCAGTATTAACTCTAATCTGTCCTTGATTTGCAAGTGTTGTATTTGGAGAAGCAATGGTTAATTTTGTACTTGTATCTGTTACTAATGTGCTATTAACATTACAAGTCTGGTTATCCAGTGTAATGGTGTTACTATCGTAACTACAGACAGCATTCACCTGTGTTGTTACTCCAGATAAAGCCAAAGCGATTGCAGAATAACGTAATAAATTTCCTTTCGTAAATTTTTTCATAATCTTATGCTCCTATTGGCTATCTTAGAAAACAAAACGCATACCTAAACGCACATAATCTTGTTTTTGTTTAGTTTCTGGTGTTTTGATAATTTCTCGGTAAAATTCGCTGGTAATATAGACATTATTGGTTACTTGATAACTGGCATTGAGTTGATAACGCGTAAAATCTCTCGTCTCCCTTGTATTAGAAAGTTCATTCTTTATTTTTTGTTTACCAAAAATAGATTTACGGAATTGTGTTGATAAGGTAATTCCAAATGGAGCGCGATAAGTGGTATATAAACGTAATTGAGGATGGCTAACTGTATAACTAGTGTTGTCCCAAATCCCATAATCTTCTCGTCTATTACGATTATCATTATAAGCAACTTCTACACTGAAATCTGAACGAAGAGCATAACGTAACCCTTGCTCTATTTCCCAACCAACACGGGTATTACGCTGATGTCTTTCTCGTTGTGTTGCATTAGAATTTGATAAATAAGCTCGACTTCCTTCAAATTTAGCAACTTCTGGGTTAATTTTTCCTTTATAGAAAAGTTGATCTGTGAGGTTATATTGATAATAGAAATCTAAATAATAATAGTCTTGAGTTGTATTATGACCATTAATATTAATAGTTTTATCTTGACGAATATAAAAACGCGGTTCAAACCAACCGTCATTAAAGAGATAGCGATAACCAACCCCTAAATTAATACGTTGATAATCACGCTGAGCCGTTAAAGCACCATCATTATTTAAATAGCCCTGTGATCGATTTTGATTCCAACGAAAATAAATTCGCCATTGTGAATTGTCCAGGTTAATAGTCGCATCAACTCTGGGACCTTTGTAATTACGATATTTTAAATCGTTATATTGATAATCTTCCCAGCTAACCGTTGCATCAACAGTAGCAGCCTGTGTTACCCCCCCCCAGAGAGTACAAAAAATAGCCAGAGAATATAATGCTAATTTTCTAACGTTTGTTTTCATATTGAAACCTCCAGAATAAAGTCGTAAGAATAAAAAACAAAATGAAGACAAATGAAATATTATCAATATTAAAATAATTTAATTAAGAAAGATATAATGAAAGTTAAGAATTTAGAGGTAGATCACAAAATAAACTAAGTATTCGTAGAATGTACAAAACGTACTCTTTGTTACTAAGCAAGACTTATGTATAATACAGCGTCATATTTCGGTTATTAATCAAGGAAAGCTATGTTAAAAAAATTCTCTTTATGTGCGATTGCCCTGTTGTTGTCCGCTTGTTCTCTTTCTTCTTATATTCCTTTTGTTAATAAAGAAAAAGCAGTGATTGAATTGGATAAAACGGCGATTGATCAAAAATCTTATGCTGTGGCGTATGAAACCACTGTGCAAAGTTATACAGATCGAGTAGGACAAGATTATGATGTGAATTCTTTTACCAGTGGTGTGAATGACTGGTATTTAGGGCGGATTTTAGTGCCTGTTGAGCAAATTAAGCAAAATCTCAATCAGGGTATGAATGATAATAGTGTATATGCTTATTATAGTGGTGTGATCTTTGCCGCTGATTTGCAAGCGAATTTTAGCCGTTTAAGTGCTACTTGCTGGGATAATATTGATCGCCCAAGTATGACGCAAGGAATTTATGATGCTATGCGTGATTTGCAAAAAAATCAAGTGCGGTCGGAAAATGATGAATTTTTAACGCAAGGTAGCGAACAATTGTTACAGACTTGCCAAGGAAAATAAGTCAGGATTTATTAGCAAAGGAGGGTGTTAAAACCGTCCTTTTATTTTTATAGCTGTTCCACTTTAAAATAATACCGCATTGGTACGCTTTACTACCTTGTCTTATTTTAAATTGAAACGACTATATCAAAAAAGCTAAAACGTTTTTTCTAAAATCAACAAGAGGAAAGTGGAATGTTTAATTTACCCGAAGATAACATTCATTTAGCGGCGAAAGCCGATAATAAACAACAGGCCATTGAGCAAGTGGCACAAGCATTGGAGCAAGCAGGTTATGTTGAAGCGGGCTATTTGCAAGGTATGCTTGCTCGTGAACAACAAACCTCTACCTTTTTGGGGAATGGTATTGCGATCCCTCATGGTACGCTAGATACCCGTAATATGGTGAAAAATACGGGCGTGCAGGTGTTTCAATTTCCGCAAGGGATTGAATGGGGCGAGGGTAATTTAGCTTATGTGGTAATTGGGATTGCTGCCAAATCTGATGAACATTTGGCATTGTTACGTCAATTAACCCACGTACTTGGCGATGAAGAAGTGGCTGCCTCTTTAGCTAACCTTGCTGACCGCAAAAAATTCCGTGCCATTTTAATGGGCGAAGGCGAAGCGTTGCAGATTAAACAGGAAAGCATTAGCCTTGATATTGACAGCGAAAGTTTATTAACCCTGACAGCCATTAATGCAGGAAAATTACAACAACAAGGAGCGGTTAATGAGCAATTTGTGGCGGAAGTGATCGCTAATCCTGCCTTGCCTTTGGCAGAGGGATTATGGGTAACCGATAGCTTAAATGGTAATGTAAAAAATGCCCTTGCTTTTAGTCGTGCTAAAAATACCTTTAGTAACAATGGCAAAGCGGTGCGTGGTGTGCTAACCATTGCGGCGGCAGATGAGCAAATTGATGAATTATTGGCACGTTTATTAGATCCTCAAGTACAGCAGTTATTACTCAATGGCGAGCTTAACCAAATTGTGGCTGGGTTAAATGGCAAAGAAATTCCTGCTCAAGAACAACGCCAAGCCAGTGAAAATACGAGTGAAAGCACAACCACTGCCTCAGCTGGTGCGGTAATTGGTACGTTTACCATTCGTAACGAACACGGTTTACACGCTCGCCCAAGTGCGGTTTTAGTCAATACAGTTAAGCAATTTAATGCCAAAATTAGCGTACAAAACTTAACACGCAATAGCGCGGAAGTCAGTGCTAAAAGTTTGATGAAAATTGTTGCTTTAGGGGTAACACAAGGGCATCGTTTACGTTTTGTCGCAGAGGGCGATGACGCACAACAAGCCATTGAAGCCATTGGTAAAGAAATCGCTAATGGTTTAGGCGAAAGTGTTTCCGCTGTGCCGCCTGCTGAAGCTGATAGCATTGAAGTGGCAGGCTCAACCTCACCACAAGCGAACCAAAACACCGCAGCCCCAGCTGGCGATGAAGTAGAAGGTATTTTTACCGTACAGAATGAACACGGTTTACACGCACGTCCAAGTGCAGTGTTGGTAAATGAAGTGAAAAAATATAATGCCACAGTCAGTGTACAAAATCTGGATCGCAATTCTGCTTTAGTCAGTGCCAAAAGTTTGATGAAAGTGGTGGCATTAGGGGTAACCAAAGGACAACGTTTACGTTTTGTTGCCACAGGCGAACAAGCTCAACAAGCCATTGATGGCATTGGACAAGCTATTGCCAATGGATTGGGGGAATAAGATGAGCAAGATTGCAACTATAACCTTAAATACCGCTTATGATTTAGTGGGGCGTTTAAAACGTATTGAACTTGGCGAGGTAAATACGGTAGAAACCCTAGGGCTTTTCCCAGCAGGTAAAGGGATTAATGTGGCGAAAGTGCTAAAAGATTTAGGACTTGAGGTTGCCGTAGGTGGTTTTCTGGGCGAAGACAATCAAGGGGATTTTGTTCAATTATTTCAACAGCTTAACCTTGAAGATAAATTCCAACGAGTGGCAGGAAAAACCCGTATTAACGTAAAAATTACCGAAACGGAAGCGGACGTTACCGATCTTAATTTTTTAGGCTATCAGATCTCGCCACAAGATTGGCAACAATTTACCCAACAATCCTTAGCTTACGCTAAACAATTTGATATTGTGGCGGTGTGCGGCAGTTTGCCTCGTGGGGTAACGCCTGAGCAATTTAGTGCTTGGTTAAAAGCCCTTGCGGAGAATGGAGTAAACGTGGTGCTAGATAGCAGTAATGCCGCCTTAACCGCGGGCTTAATGGCAAATCCTTGGTTAGTCAAACCAAATCATCGTGAACTTGAGGCGTGGATTGGGCATAAACTCAATAGCCTAAGCGAAATCGTTGATGCTGCCAAACAGCTCAAAGCCCAAGGCATTGCCAATGTGATTATTTCTATGGGGGCAGAGGGATCCTTATGGTTAAGTGATGATGCCATTATTCAAGCTCAACCGCCAAAATGTGAAAATGTGGTAAGTACTGTTGGTGCTGGCGACTCAATGGTGGCGGGCTTAATTTATGGTTTAAGCCAAGGTTTATCGCAACAGCAAACCCTCGCTTTTGCCAGTGCCGTATCGGCATTTGCCGTATCACAAAGTAATGTAGGAATTCCTGATCGCAGTCAGTTAGATCCAATTCTTGCCAAGGTCAATATTAATATCATTGAAGGATAATGTGGAATGAAGATTTTTATTACTCAATCTGCCGAGCTCGCTTATGCGACGGCTTATTTATTACGTCAGCAATTTAGCCAAATTGCCCAACAGCAACAACATCAAATAGTAAGCCAAGCGGAGCAAGCGGACTTCGCTATTGTGTTTGGCAAAATATTACCAAAACTGACCGCACTTGTGGGAAAAAAAGTGGCATTAGTGGACGCGGAACAGGCTTTTATTAACCCTGAACAAAGTTTTCACAATGCGTTACAACAAGCAAGTGATTATGTTGAGCCAACAGAAAGTGCGACTCATTTAAGTAGCAAAACCAGCAAAAATATCGTGGCGGTAACCGCTTGTCCAACAGGGGTTGCCCATACCTTTATGTCAGCGGAAGCCATTGAAAATTATGCCAAACAACAAGGTTGGCAAATTAAGGTTGAAACACGTGGGCAAGTGGGGGCTGGCAATCCTATCAGTGCGGAAGAAATTGCAGCGGCAGATCTTGTTTTTGTGGCGGCAGATATTGATGTGGATTTGGCGAAATTCGCAGGCAAACCCATGTATCGCACTTCAACAGGATTAGCCCTCAAAAAAACTGCACAAGAATTTGATAAAGCCTTTGTGGAAGCTAAAATTTATCAAGCTGATAATGGGGATAAAGCACAAACAAATACCGCTGACCAAGAGAAAAAAGGCATCTATAAACACCTAATGACAGGGGTCTCTCATATGTTGCCATTGGTGGTCGCAGGGGGCTTGTTGATTGCTATTTCCTTTATGTTTGGTTTTGATGCCTTCCAAGATCCTGATCTCGCTTGGGGATTACCAAAAGCCTTAATGGATATTGGTGGCGGTGCGGCATTCCATTTAATGATTGCGGTATTTGCGGGCTATGTGGCATTTTCCATTGCTGACCGCCCGGGGTTGGCAGTGGGTTTAACCGCTGGGATGTTAGCGGCAAATAGCAATGCTGGGATTTTAGGCGGTATTATCGCAGGTTTCCTTGCAGGTTATGTGGTGAAATGGCTTAACGATAAAATCAAATTACCAACCACTTTCGCCTCCCTCAAGCCAATTTTGATTTTGCCATTATTAGGCACATTAATTGTTGGCTTAGCAATGGTTTATGTGGTCAACCCACCTGTGGCGAGCATTATGCAAAGTTTGTCTAATTGGTTAAACAGCATGAGCGGTACTAACGCTATTCTATTGGGCGTGATTATTGGCGGTATGATGTGCGTGGATATGGGCGGCCCAGTAAATAAAGCCGCTTATGCGTTCTCAGTGGGTATGATTGCCTCAAATGTCACCGTACCAATGGCAGCCGCAATGGCGGGCGGTATGGTGCCACCGCTAGGTATGGCGATTGCGACTTGGTTAGCGAAAAATAAATTTAACACCAACCAACGTAACGCAGGTAATGCTTCTTTTGTATTAGGTTTATGCTTTATTTCCGAAGGGGCATTACCATTTGTTGCCGCTGATCCGTTGCGTGTGATTGTGAGTAGCGTGTTAGGCGGAGCAACAGCAGGGGCAATTTCTGCTAGTCTCGGCATTACCCTCAACGCTCCACACGGCGGTTTATTTGTGATCCCATTTGTTTCACAGCCATTAATGTATCTATTGGCGATTGCAGTAGGGGCAGTGATTACAGGGGTATTATATGCGGTAATTAAACCAAAAAGTCTGGCTTAATAATCGTCAAAAATCAATGAGAAATGCCATAGTGATTGCTATGGCATTTTTTATATTTCAATGTTTGGGATTAAAGTGCGGTCAATTTTAGAAAAATTTTCCAATAATCTTAATTTCCCGATCATTTCCCCTTAAAAACTCCCTGTGAAATTCAGAATACAGAGAACTGAGGATAGAAGACAGTATTAATCTTAAATATCAATAAATTAGCCTATCCATTATTCTGTCCTCTGTAAAGTCGGAGAAATAACCGTAAAAAAATCCTAAAATTCAACCGCACTTTACCCCAATAATCCCCCAAAATATTTACTTAACGTCATTAAACTCATTACCGCCATAGCAATAACCACCACAAAACCACAGATTGTCATCCAAATTGGGTGTTTATAATCGCCGACAATGCTTGGCTTGTGGGCGGCTAATAAAATTAATCCGAGTGAAATAGGGAGAATGAGTCCGTTTAGGGTACCAACAAAGACTAACACTTGAGCTGGGCGACCAATGGTAGCGAGTACTGCTGTAGATATAACAATAAATGCGACAATCCAGCGATTTTTATGCTGTTCAATTTTCGGCGAGAAACTGGTAATAAATGACACTGAGGTATAAGCTGCTCCGATTACAGATGTAATAGACGCCGCCCAAATTACCATACCAAAAATCATTAATCCTACTTCGCCTGCTACATGGGAAAATGCCGTAGAGGCTGGGTTTTTAGGATCAAGGCTTACCCCTTGCGATACCACACCAAGCACCGCTAAGAATAAAACGATACGCATAATAGAAGCAATTAAAATGGCGGAGATCGAGCTTTTACTCACTTCATTGATAGCTTGTTTTCCTTTTACTCCTGCGTCTAATAAGCGATGTGCTCCAGCAAAAGTAATATATCCCCCTACGGTGCCACCCACTAAGGTAACAATCGCAATCACGTCAAGTTTTTCTGGCACAAAGGTATGCACTACCGCATCGCCTAGTGGGGGATCGGCTTTGACTGCCACATAAATGGTTAAGGCGATCATAATAAAGCCCATAATTTGTGCAAAGCGATCCATAGCTTTGCCTGCCTCTTTAAATAGGAAAATTCCTACCGCTATGGCACCACTAATTATTGCGCCTGTTTCAGCGGATACGCCAGTGAGAATGTTAAGCCCAAGTCCAGCACCGCCGACATTACCAATATTAAATGCAAGCCCGCCCATCACAATCAGTAAGGCGAGAAAATAACCTGCGCCGGGTAATACATTATTGGCAATATCCTGTGCCTTTTTCTCGGATACGGCAATAATCCGCCAAATGTTAAGTTGTGCACCAATATCCAAGAGAATGGATAATAAAATCACAAAGCCAAAGCTGGCTAACAAGGTTTGTGTAAAGGTGGCGGTTTGGGTTAGAAAGCCCGGTCCAATGGCAGAGGTTGCCATTAAAAAAGCGGCACCGAGCAACACATTACGGTTGTTTTTTTGCATACTGTAGATCCTTATTCTGTTGCTTTGATTATGATGTTGTGTTGTTGTAATTGTTGGCGAATACGTTGGGCGAAGGCTAAGGCGTGTGCACCATCGCCATGTAAGCAAATACTATCAGCTTGTACGGGGACTAACTCGCCCTCAACGGATTTCACTGTCCCCTTTAATACCATTTGTAACACTTGTTCAATGGCTTCTTCATCACTTTCCACTAATGCGTCCGCTCGGCTACGGGGAACAAGTGAGCCGTCCGCTAAATAATGGCGATCGGCAAAGACTTCGGAAATTACCGATAAACCTTGTTGTTGTGCCGCTTTAATCAATAAGCTCCCCGATAATCCCATCAGTTTGAGCTTGGGATTAAAGCCTTTAATGGTTGAGGCAATTAACTGTGCTAGTGCCATATCCTTAGCGGCTTGGTTATATAATGCCCCATGGGGTTTTACATAGATTAAGGTAACTTGTTGTTCATCGCACAAGGCTTGTAACGCACCGAGTTGATATAATAAACAGGCTTTTAATTGTTCTGGTGCAAGTTGCATATTGGTGCGTCCAAAGTTTTCACGATCAGGGAAACTTGGGTGAGCCCCAATGGCTACCTTGTTTTGTTTTGCCCAAGCAATAGCGTTACGCATTTGCTCATAATCCCCTGCATGTAAGCCACAGGCAATATTAGCTGAGCTGACTAAGCGGAGTAATTGTTCATCATTTTGACAGCCTTCCGCCAGATCGGCATTTAAATCAACGTGTTTCATTTGCCATTCTCCTTACATAATCTAAATATTGCTGATTTTTTTGTTGTTGTACCAAGGCTTCCTCGACGGAAACTTGGCAAAAGTAAATATCTTGCCCAAAAGGGTTTTGTGCCAATCGTCCTAAATCGGCACGAATAACCGCGGCGATTTTAGGATAACCACCAGTGGTTTGTGCATCTGCCATTAAGACAATAGGTTGCCCTTCTGGCGGAACTTGTACGGTACCAACAGGGACACCATGGGATAACATTTCTAATGGCTCATTGAGACTTAAGGCTTGCCCTTGTAAGCGATACCCCATACGGCTACTATTGGATTGTAAACGCCAAGGGGTTTGCCAAAAGGCTTGCTGGCTTTCTGGACTAAAATGGGAATATTCAGAAGAAGCTATGGCGAAGATTTTATTGGTAAACGCAATAGGTTCAATCCCAACGGAATGGAGATAACAATCTCGTTTTCCTGTGGCAATATGATCGCCAGCACGCAATAACCGCCCCTGAAAACCGCCAAATCCTGCTTTGAGATCGGTACTACGGGAGGCTAACACCTCAGGAACCGCAAAGCCCCCAGCAACACAAAGATAAGCATAATTCCCTACCACTGCACGTTTTAAATGCAAGGTTTGCCTTGCTCTGGCGGTATAACGCCAATAAGGGAAAATAGGTTTGCCATCAAGTTCAGCCTCAAATAATGCCCCTGTTAAACAAAATGGCGTATCGCAATCAAAGGTAATGGCGAGTCTCCCTAAGGCAATTTCAATCGCCGTATCATTGGGATCATTATTGAGCAATAAATTTCCTGTTTGTAATGCAAGGGGATCCATTGCACCCACACTGCCCACCCCTAAACCACGAGAGCCAAAACGTCCTAAGTCTTGTAAATGGGCAAAAGATTGAATGTACTGAATATAAATCATAACACCACCGTTTCAGCCACAAAACGAACCTGATCCCCTGCACTTAATAGCACAGGATTTTCTCGGTTTAAATCAAATAAAGGGATAGAGGTACGCCCCAATAATTGCCAGCCCCCAGGTGAGGCGAAAGGATATACCCCCGTTTGGCTACCGCCAATGCCAACAGAACCTGCTGGCACACGCATTCTTGGCGTTTTATGGCGAGGCGTATGCAAATTTTCAGGTAATCCGCCTAAATAAGGAAAGCCCGGTTGAAATCCCATCATAAACACGGTATAGGTTGGCTCTGTATGGCGGCGAATAATTTCTCTTGGGGTCGTTTGATGATATTCCGCCACTGCCACTAAATCCTCGCCTAGAGATCCGCCGTAGTTGACAGGGATTTCAATTAAACGTCCCTGATGGCGGGGCTGTTGCTCACTTAATTGTTGCCAACATTGCTCAAGCTGTTGTTGTAAAAGGCTAAATTGAGCCTGCTCGGTAATAAATAAGGTGAGATTATTCATGCCTACTACCACTTCCTCAACTTCAGCAAAATCCTCAGCAAATTTTGCTAATACCCATAAATGTTGTTGCTTTTCTAAGTCAGCGGGCGGTGGTAAGGAACACAACAAACTGTATTCACTTGTATAATGAATTGTCAACATAAAACACCCCAAATCTAAACAAATTGTAAAACTATATTTAGCTTTTAAATTTTGGGTTGTCAATCTATATCTAAGGCGGCGATAGCAAGTGATAAGAGAATTATATTTTTTACTAAAAAAGTGCGGTTGTTTTTAGAAAAATTTTAATATTATTCCTTATTATTATGAAATTTTATAGTTATTTCAGTTCAAAATAAGACAGAGTGGTACGCTGAATACAAAACAAAGAGTACGGCGAGGCGTACCAACGCCGTATTATTTTAAAGTGGGGCAACGATATCTTAAAGTAAGGATTTTAATTGATATAAATAAGCCAATGCTTGTTTTGGCGTTAACTCATCGGGATCGAGTTTTTCTACCATATCCCAAATAACTTGCTTACTTTCTTGCTCATCAATTAAAGGCAATTCCACTTGATGTTGCATTGCCTCACGCAAAGGCATCCCTTGATTTTTCTGAGCAGAGAGGTTTTCCAAATGTTGTAATTTTTGTTTTGCCAATTTGATCACCGTTGGCGGTACGCCCGCTAAACTTGCCACCGCAAGCCCATAGCTTTTACTGGCTGCCCCTTCCTGCACTTGGTGCATAAAGGCAATACTATTATTATGTTCTAATGCGTCTAAATGAACATTGACAGCACCAGCCAGTTGATCAGGTAATACGGTCAGCTCAAAATAATGGGTGGCAAATAAGGTAAGACAACGCAATTTTTGCACTAACCATTCAGCACAAGCCCAAGCTAACGCCAGCCCGTCATAGGTGGATGTACCTCGTCCAATTTCATCAATAAGCACCAAACTTTGTTCGGTGGCTTGATGAAGAATATTTGCCATTTCCGTCATTTCCACCATAAAGGTAGAACGCCCAGAAGCCAAATCATCAGAAGCACCAATACGCGTAAAAATACGGTCAATTTTACCAATTACCGCTTGCTCCGCCGGCACAAAACTGCCTATATAAGCCATTAAGGTAATCAGTGCAGTTTGTCGCATATAGGTACTTTTACCGCCCATATTGGGGCCAGTAATAATCAATAAATGGCGTTGTTCATTCAGTTGCAAAGGGTTGGCAATAAAAGGCTCTGAAATCACTTGCTCTACCACAGGGTGGCGACCTTCTTGAATATCAAGTTCAATATTGTCACTAAAACGTGGTTGCACATAATTCAAGGTTTCTGCACGTTCAGCAAGGTTAGTCAGTACATCAAGTTCTGCCAGTGCTAAACTTGCTTGTTGTAATGCGGCTAAGTGCGGTAATAATTGGTCAAAAATTTCTTCATAAAGCTGTTTTTCCAAGGCAAGGCTTGCTCCTTTGGCTTTCAACACTTTATCTTCATAGGTTTTTAATTCAGGAATAATATAACGTTCCGCATTCTTTAAGGTTTGTCGGCGTACATAATGGATTGGGGCTTTGTGGGCTTGTCCTTGGCTAATTTGGATATAATAACCATGCACCGCATTAAAGCCTATTTTAAGGGTATCAATGCCAGTGGCTTCTCGTTCTCGTTGCTCTAATTCTTCTAAGTAACGTGTTGCCCCCAGCGAAAGTTCTCGCCATTCGTCCAATTCTTGATGATAGCCTGCGGCAATCACGCCACCGTCACGAATGATCAGCGGAGGATTTTCCACAATAGCACGCACCAATAAATCCACTAATTGCGGAAATTCACTAATTTGCTGTGAACGTGGGGCAAAAACCGGCGAAAGTTGTAAAATTTGTTGAATAAAAGGGAGCTGTTGTAACGCATTGCGTAAACGGGTTAAATCTCGTGGACGGGCTGAACGTAACGCAATGCGTGCTAAAATACGCTCCATATCACCAACTTGACGCAATAAAGGTTGTAACTCGTCGATTAAATCTTGTTCAATTAAGGTGCGAATGGTTTGTTGCCGTTGTTCTAATTCCGCAATCTGACGAATAGGTTGATGAATCCAGCGTTTCAGTAAACGGCTTCCCATCGGGGTAACGCATTTATCTAATACGGACGCTAAGGTATTTTCGGTTCCCCCCGCAAGATTTTGGGTTAATTCTAAATTTCGTCTTGTGGCAGCATCTAACAAAATATTATCGCTATTTTGTAATAAACTAATGCTATGAATATGCGGCAATGCGGTACGTTGTGTTTCCTTGGCATAATGCAATAAACAGCCTGCCGCACAAAGCCCTAATATCGCCTTTTCAACACCAAATCCCGCCAAATCTTTTGTACCAAACTGACGGTTTAATAATTGTATGGCTGTGGCTAATTCAAATTCCCAAGCTGGACGGCGGCGTAGGCCTTTAATATGGTTGATTAAAGCCATATCGGCAAAATCTTCGCTGTATAATAATTCAACAGGGGCAATGCGTTGTAATTCTGCTTGTAAACTGACCGCACTTTCTTGCTCACTTAATTGAAAACGCCCAGATGTCATATCCAAGGTGGCTAAACCAAAACGATCTTTTTCCTGATAAATGGCGGCAATCAAATTATCTTTTCGTTCTGGCAACAGGGCTTCATCACTCACTGTGCCTGGTGTTACAATACGCACAATTTTGCGTTCAACAGGGCCTTTACTGGTAGCAGGATCGCCCACCTGTTCACAAATGGCAACAGATTCGCCTAATTGCACCAGTTTGGCTAAATAGCCCTCCACTGCGTGATAAGGCACACCTGCCATAGGAATATTATTACCGCCAGATTGCCCACGTTTTGTTAAAGAAATATCTAATAATTCTGCCGCTTTTTTTGCATCATCATAAAAAAGCTCATAAAAATCGCCCATACGATAAAACAACAAAATATCTGGATTTTCTGCTTTAATTTTAAGATATTGTTGCATCATTGGGGTGTGTTGAGATTGATTATTTGTGGTCATAATAAGATAGAGAAATTGTTATAAAATTCGATACGTCTCTCATTTTAACAAAAATTTTGAAGAAAAAATAAAAATTTGCTTGATACTGTATTGTTATACAGTATAAAATAATAGCAATTTGATGATAAACAAAGAACAAGAGGTCTGTTTAACTATGGCAAAAAATGACAATAGCAAAAATAAAACCGTCAACAAAGAAAAACCAACAACAGAAGAAGAAAAAGCAAAAGCCCTCGCCGCCGCCTTGGGGCAAATTGAAAAGCAATTTGGTAAAGGCTCTATTATGAAATTGGGCGATAGCCAAGCTATGGATGTTGAGTCCATCTCCACAGGATCAATTAGTTTGGACGTTGCTTTAGGGATAGGTGGATTACCAATGGGGCGAATTGTGGAAATCTTTGGGCCAGAATCCTCAGGGAAAACCACGTTGACCTTAGAACTTATTGCTCAAGCACAAAAAGCAGGGAAAACCTGTGCCTTTATTGATGCGGAGCACGCTTTAGATCCCATTTATGCGGCGAAATTAGGCGTAAATACCAAAGATTTATTGATTTCACAACCAGACCACGGCGAACAAGCCTTAGAAATCTGTGATGCTTTGGTGCGTTCTGGTGCCGTTGATGTGATTATTGTTGACTCCGTTGCTGCCTTAACACCAAAAGCAGAAATTGAAGGCGATATGGGCGATTCTCACGTGGGTTTACAAGCCCGTTTAATGTCGCAAGCCCTGCGTAAATTAACGGGAAATATCAAAGCCGCGAATTGTTTGGTCGTTTTTATCAACCAAATTCGTATGAAAATTGGGGTTATGTTTGGTAATCCTGAAACCACAACAGGGGGGAATGCACTAAAATTCTATGCCTCTGTACGTTTAGATATTCGTCGTGTAGGATCCGTCAAAGAGGGCGATGAAGTCATTGGTAATGAAACTCGTGTCAAAGTGGTAAAAAACAAATTAGCTGCGCCATTCCGCCAAGTTGACTTCCAAATTCTTTATGGCGAAGGGATTTCTAAAGGCGGTGAATTATTAGACCTTGGCGTGCAACATAAATTGGTGGATAAAGCAGGGGCTTGGTATTCTTATCAAGGCGAGAAAATTGGGCAAGGTAAAAATAATGCCTTGAAATGGTTAGCAGAAAATCCTGAAAAAGCACAAGAGCTAGAAACCAAGTTAAGAGAAGAATTACTTGCTCACCCTGAAAAAATGCTAATGGATCCCCCAAAGGATATAGAAAATAACGAAGATGAAAACAATAACGAACAAGATGCGTTAGAGTTTTAATTTTAATAAAGGAAAAGTGCGGTGATTTTGACCGCACTTTTTTATTATAGTAGAGATAAGATTATGAATAGAAGACACTTTATAAAAATGGGAGCAGGGGCATTACTGGCATTAAATACCTCTCGATTTGCTTTAGCAGATTCACTAAACCACGTTCATTTACGCATTATCGCGACAACGGATATTCACGGTTTTTTGACAGATTTTGATTATTATAAAGACACCCCAACAAATAAATTTGGTTTTAGCAGAGCAGCGAGCTTGATTGAGCAAGCGAGAAAAGAAGTAAAAAATAGCTTATTAGTGGATAATGGGGATTTAATTCAAGGTAATCCTATTGCTGATTATTATGCGGCTAAAGGCTATCCAGCTAAAGAGAAAAACCCCGCAATGACCGTATTAAACCAAATGCAATATGATGCGGGTACATTAGGCAATCACGAATTTAATTATGGTTTAGATTTTCTGCAAAATAGTATTGAACAAGCTAATTTTCCCATTGTTAATGCGAATGTGGTAAAAGCGGGAAGTGATGAACCATTTTTTACCCCTTATGTCATTCAAAGCAAATCAGTTGTTGATGAGCAGGGGCAACTGCAAGTTATCAAAGTAGCTTATATCGGTTTTGTACCACCACAAATTATGGTATGGGACAAAGCACATTTAACTGGCAAAGTAGAGGCTCTTGATATTGTGCAAACTGCTAAAAAATATATTCCACAAATTAAGCAACAAGGGGCAGATATTGTTATTGCACTTGCTCATACAGGTCCCTCTAATGAACCTTATCAACAGGGAGCAGAAAATTCAGCCTTCTATCTTGCCGATGTAGAAGGCATTGATGCTGTGATTTTTGGGCATTCTCATCGTTTATTTCCTCATACTGAATTTGCTCATCATCAAAACGTGAATATTGAGCAAGGTACAGTGAACCACATACCAGCGAGTATGGCGGGCTATTGGGCAAATAATATTAGTGTAATTGATTTAGAAATTAGTCAACATAATAATCAATGGGTTGTAACTCACGGGAAAGCAGAATTACGTCCAATTTATGATAACGCTCAAAATAAAGCGAAAGTTGAAAATCACCCTGAAATTACTGCTTTACTTCAACCTATTCATCAAGCAACCCGAGATTTTGTTGCCCAACCTATTGGTTTTTCTCAGCAAGATATGTATAGCTATTTAGCTTTGTTACAAGATGATCCTACGGTACAAATTGTTAATCTTGCTCAACAAGATTATGTACAAAATGTCATTAAAAATTTACCTGATTTAGCTGATATTCCTGTATTAAGTGCGGCAGCACCTTTTAAAGCTGGTGGACGTAAAAATGATCCTACGGGTTACACCGAGGTTGAAAAAGGGCAATTAAGTGTGCGAAATGCTTCGGATTTATATTTATATCCGAACACCCTTGTCGTTGTTAAAGTAAATAGCGAACAATTAAAAGAATGGCTTGAATGTAGTGCAGGTATGTTTAATCAAATAGATCCTAATACTAACAAACCACAATATTTACTAAATTGGCAAGGGTTTCGTACCTATAATTTTGATGTGATTTATGGCGTAAATTATCAATATGATCTGACTCAGCCAGCACGTTATGATGGCGAATGTAAACTTATTAATCCGAATGCTCAACGTGTTATTCATTTAACTTTTAACGGCAAAGCAGTAAACCCAAATGATGAGTTTTTAATCGCTACCAATAATTATCGAGCTTATGGTAACAAATTCCCAGGTACTGGCGAACAACATATTGTTTACGCTTCGCCTGATGAAAATCGCCAAATATTGATTAATTACATTAATAAAGTAAGCCAAGCAAAAGATGGTATTCAATTAAAAGCAAGCCGAAATTGGCAAATAGCTCCTATTCACACGAAAACCCTCTTAGATATTCGCTTTGAAACCTCACCAACAGAGAAAGCCAGAGCCTTTATTGCCCAACAAGCACAATATCCAATGCAGTTTAAAATGCAAGATGAAACAGGCTTTGCGGTTTATCAAGTTGATTTAACTCAATAATGACAATGCCCCGATAAAAGGGGCATTGAACTGACTTAGTTTATAGTCGCTCCACTTTAAAATAATACGCGTTAGTACGATTTACCTTATTTTAAATTAAAACGACTATATATCTATAACATCAATCCTGCTCATCAAAAAACTCACCATCATCGCCATATTCATCTTCATCACTATTAGGATCTTCAAAATAGGTTCCCCAACCATCATAAATACCTTGATGTTTTTCAATAATAGGTAAAATTTCTTGTTGTTGGGCATCAATTAATTCTGCTTTCAAAGGGATTTCAGTAATAATATCAAAACAATAAAGGAGTTTACCTTGAGGATCTTCAAATTCCTCAGCCTCAGAAACCTCATAGCCTGCTTTAAAAGCGTCAACGGCAATTTTCTCTAGTTGGTCAAAATTGTTATGAGTAACATGATGTTCAATAATATAGAGTGCATCGGGATCGCTACCATCCTTGAGTAGATCCGCAATAATTTGGCGAGTTTGTTCATAGTCAGATGTTGTTAGTTGCATGGTTGTTTCCCCCAATTATAATCGTCCACTTTAAATACCGCCTTGACACGCCTTGTCGTACGCTTTGTACTGTCTTCAGCCTGTCGCCTTGTCTTATTTTAAAATGAAACGGCTATATTATAAAGTGCGGTGTATTTTTCAAAAATTTTATCATCATTCCACTTTAAAATAATATCCTGTTGGCACACATTGTTTTATTTTAAATTGAAACAACTATATTTAAGTAAAAAATAAAGCCGAGCAAAGCTCGGCTGGTTGAATTAACGATAAGGCGAAGTTAAAGGTACTTCTGGATCAGGTTCTTTGGTAATGCGGTTACGCAAATCACGGCGAATAACCTCAATAGTCCAGAACCAGAAAATATGCCCAACTAATTCAGAAATATGTTCATAAGCTGGCCATTCCCAAACAGGTGGCACTAAGCCTAATAAAGGGAAAGAAATATAATGCACACAAATATTGGCGATAATCCCTGCTCCAATCCCTTGCCAAAATTTAATTTTTGGAAAACGCTCTGCCACAAGGCAGTAACCAATGGCAAAAACGAGAGAAAAGGTAATATGCGTAACCCCAATCCAGTTAAAACCATGATCTGCAAAGGTAAATACTGCCGCAGTAGGGTCAATACCAATATAGTCACGTAAAAATACGTGAGGCGGATTTAAAAAGGCGCGTGAGCAAACTTCGATTGCTTGGCTTGGATCTTGACAAGCTGCAGCAAAGAAATCAAAAGGGCTACGCGGTGGGAATGGGTGTTCCGCTCCCCATTTTACGAAAGCAGAAATTAATCCTGCTACAATACCAACAAAAATAGCGATTCCATAGCGACGGCGGCTAGGATCGGTTTGTACAAATAATCCTGACATATGAACTCCGAGATAAAAAGAAACTAAATCTCTATTGAATATACGATTAATAGAGATAGGTATGATATTTATTCAATTTATTTTTTAGATAAAAATAAATTGCGCATATTTTATACCTTAATAAGGTTAGGTCAAGGTTTTATGGTCGAAATATCACACCAAATGATTAATTTGGTGCATAAATTGATTAAATCTTGACAACAAATCAAGAAAAAAATAACATTTTCCGCTTTATTGAGTGAGAATTACTCTTATTTTAATTTTCAACTGAAACCTTTTAGCTTGATTTCAATTTGCTATTGTGTTTTGCAAATAGCAATATTTCTATTAACACGAGGAGTCTTTATGTTTAAAAAACACCTGTTGACATTATTGATTGCTAACGCCTTTAGTGTGCATCTTTATGCTGTTGAAAGCAATGCGGTAGAAAATGGAATTACCCCCCCCCGTGACGAAAATTTAGCCAATTCTACACTTGATACCATTATCGTTTCTGACACACCTTTTAGCCAACAAGTCGGCACACAAAAAATCACTGAACAACAAATCGCTCGCCGTCCAACAGGAAATGGCAACATTACCGAACTATTGAAAGGCAATCCTAATGTTATTTTTTCCAATGATGCGGATCGCTCGGAATTAGGCGGTGAAATTGCACCAAATGAAGTATCTATTCACGGCGAGAAATTCTATAACAATAACTATACCATTGACGGTATCTCCAATAATGACAACCTCAATCCTGCAGGGAATAATAGCGTGATTAATGGTACTGATGTGGACGGTTATAGTCCCACTGATTTACCCGGTGGCGGTACACAAAGTTTTTGGATTGATAGCAGTTTATTAAAAAATGTAGAAGTCTTTGATAGCAATATTTCTGCCAAATATGGGCAATTTTCTGGTGGTGTGATTAATGCGGAATTGAACGATCCTGATTTATCAAAAGCCAGTGGTAAAGTGTTTTATCGGATTACACGTGATGAATGGGCGAAATTTCATGTTGATGATCGAGAAAGTTTTGAGGCCGCCGAAACCTTAGGCGATCAGCCCCAATTTACTAAACAGCAATTTGGCATTGTATTAAATCAGCCGATTAATGATAAAGCAGGGCTGTTATTTAGCTATTCTCGTACGCAATCTAAAATGCCTTATCATCATTCAAGCTTAGATATTTGGGAAAATCAACGCCGTTTAAATGAAACCTTTTTGTTAAGAGGGGTTTATTTGCCTGATAATGGCGATTTATGGCGAGCGACATTAATGTATTCTCCTCATCAATCAAAATATTTGAAACGCAATATTAAAGAGGGGGCTTTTACCAATACAGGCGGCGGTTTTCGCTTTAATTTAGAATGGCAAAAAGAGTTTGATTGGTTAAAAATGACCAGCCAAATTGCTTATAACCAATCGGGCAATAAGATTAAACACGAAAGTAATACTTATAACTATTATCAAAGCACTGCCAGCATTGATTGGTGTTCTTCTTATTCTCGTACGGGTAGTTGCACTTATGCTGCCGAAGGGGGATATGGTAAATTTAAAACGGAAAAAGAGACTTACACCTTAAAACAAAATTTTGAGATCAAAGCCTTTGATACCGCACAGCTAGAGCATAAAATCAGCTTTGGTTGGGAAGTGGATTTTGCACGAGCAAAATATCAGCGTATGC
Organism: Volucribacter psittacicida; assembly: GCF_004339025.1. Lineage (GTDB taxonomy): Bacteria > Pseudomonadota > Gammaproteobacteria > Enterobacterales > Pasteurellaceae > Volucribacter > Volucribacter psittacicida. Next base: position 36,587 of record NZ_SMFT01000005.1, on the reverse strand, counting down.
AAGATGTTTATAGCTATATTTATGCAAAATCCAGCAATACGGGAACTGATTGTAGTTTATGTATCCCAAATGAACAATATGCTCGGACGATGAGCTATTATCCTGCTCGTACAGTTAAAGCCAATGATAATGTCTATTCTTTCTACTTACAGGATAGTATCAGTTGGCGTAATGTGAATGCGGTATTAGGCTTGCGTATGGATCGTTCTCAATCCCTAGGAAATACCGATTTAGCCCCTCGTTTTTCTGCTTCTTATGATGTTTTTGGTAATCAAAAAACGCAATTATTTGGTGGGATAAACCGTTATTATGCAAGTAATATTTTGGCTTATAAATTACGCAATGGCATTACCTATCGTGAGCAATATACCCGTTCTTCTGCCACAGGCGAATGGCGACAATCAACATTGACATTGAGAGATTATAATGTTGAGGGACTCAAAACCCCTTATAACGATGAGTATACGTTAGGTATTAGCCAAAATATTTGGGATACTTTATGGACGTTTAAATGGGTACAACGTCGTGGCAGAGATCAATTTACTTCACTTTATGACAGCACCACACGCACTTATCAACAAACCAATGATGGACGCAGTAAAACCAATACATTTACCCTTACCCTCAAACCGATTTCAAGCTATGACTTACACTATGCTCAATTAAATTGGGATTTAGGGGCAAGGATCAGTAAAACTCGCACTAATTTTAACCAATATGATGCCACTGCGCTTGACGAGGGCTATGACAAAATGATCTTAAATGGCAAATTAATGGATATTACCGATGGTTTGCCAGCCACAGATTACAATTCCCCTTGGTCAACATTCCTTAATATTGATTTGCATTTCCCTGCTATTCGTTTAGATTGGGGGCATCGTTTAAGTTATAACTCAGGCTATCGCCACTTTTCCTCAAGCAGAACCGCTTGCCCAAGCTATGGCACCATTTGTGGCGACTATGAGGGTAATGTGATTGTTTATGAGGAGAAAAAACAAGGCAGTTACTTTATGTGGGATTGGCGTTTTGCTTATCAACAACCCACTTATCAAAACCAATATATTGAATTTACCCTTGATATTAATAATGTGCTAAATCGCAAAATTGTGGCCTCTGCTACCGATAATAGCGGTAATAATCGCACCTATAAAATGGGCAGAAACTTCTGGTTTGGGGTAAGTTATAACTGGTAAATTATCATTAATAATGGACAGCGGTTTTGGCTGTCCTTGCGTTATAGTCGTTCCACTTTAAAATGATACAGCGTTGGTACGCCTCGCCGTACGACTTGTACTGTCTTCGGCGTACCGCCTTGTCTCATTTTAAATTGAAACGACTATATTAATAAAAATTTTTAAAAATAGACCGCACTTTTGTTATTAGGAGTAAAAATGCGAGTAATTTTTCTATTATTTACCCTCTTGTTTGCCACCCTTAGCTATGCTGAAACAGAACCTCAACTGATTGAGGGACAATTAACAAATGGCTTAAACTATTTTATTTTGCCCCTAAAGCAGGATAAAGGAAGAATAGAAATTCGGCTTAAAGTAAAAGCGGGAGCAATCGATCAAACCGATCAGCAAAATGGTGTCGCCCATATGTTGGAACATATGGTATTTCGTGCCAGTGAAGGTTATCCACAAGGGGTAATGAGCTATTTACATCAACAGGGCTGGCAACGAGGTCGCCATTATAATGCAGTAACCAATGCGGATAGCACTACCTATATGTTGCTCCCACCAGCCAAGCAAACCCTTGCGGATAGCTTGCAAATACTGAGTCAAATGGTTTTTTCCGCTCAATTAACTGAGCAGGATTTAGCCAAAGAACGTTTAATTGTCTTGGAAGAATGGCGTAGCAAACAAGGTGTGGCTGCCAGAATGAATTTGCAACGTACGCAATCAGTCCGCGTCAATTCACGTTATGCTCGTGGATCCGTGCTAGGCACAGCAGAAGATATTGAACACATTACCCCTGAACATTTAAAACAATTTTATCAGCAATGGTATGTCCCCAATAATATGACATTACTCATTGTTGGCGATGTGGATCCACAAGATACCATAAACCACATACAACAATACTTTGCTCAAGCGAGACCTAAAGCCTTACCTGAACGAGATTATTATGAACCAAAACTTAGCAATCAAATTCGTATTCATCAACTGCAAGATCCACAAAGTGCGGTAAGTCAAATCGCTTATATTTGGCGATTTGATGAAAGCCAAAGTCGTGGTGATGATAAACAAGCACGCAAAGCAAGATTAATTGATCGCTTAACCCTTGCAATGCTTAATCAACGTTTACGCAACCAACAATCACAATTAGCTCAAGGGGTTAATTCTTTGGTGGTGCGTAAATCCGAAATTGGTAAAAATACGGTGGCATTAGGCATTTTTGCTGGGGTAGAAAAACGTTCTCATCAACAGGGTTTACAACAAATTTTACAAGAAATTGAACGCTTAAAACGTTATCCTTTTACACAAGCTGAATTTGAACAACAAAAAACACTGATTGAAGAACAAATTGATTTTGCTCGTAACAATAATAAAAGTGCAGATTTTAACCAGTGGGTACAACGCTTAAGTAATACATTATTAATGGATAAAAGCTATCTTTCGCAAGCCAAAATAGCCGAAATCCTCTCGCCATTATTAGCGGAAATCCAGCTAGCAGATGTGCAACAACGGCTTAATCAATGGCTATCCTCGCCAGATCAGATTGTGCAATATCAATTACCTAATGCAATACCTAGTTTTTCCCTTAACCAATCGCAATTAACACAACTAAAGGAACAAGTGGCGCAACAAAAAATAGTCGCTCCCTATCGCCCTCCTCAACTTGAGCCAATGGAATTTGCACCATTAAAAAAACAAGGCAAGATTATTAAACAACAAGATTTTAAAGAACAAAATGTGATCCATTGGTATCTTGCTAATGGCGATAAAGTGGTGTGGTTAAAAACCAATTTAGCCGATGATAAAAGTTATTTTCGTGCAATTAGCCAAGCAGGTTTTCAAGCCAAAGAATTAATTAATTGGCAAAGCCAAATTGCAAGTCAAATTATTGCCCAATCCGCTCCCCTTGATTGGCAACAAGAACAGCTAGCACAATGGAAAAAACACCTAAAACTGAATTTATCCTTAAATCAAACGGACAAAGAACTGACTTTTAATGGGCAAGCAGATAACCCTAATTTTGCTCAATTATTACGTTTATTCTATGCAATACAACAAGAAACTAAGATAAAAGCAGAAGCGATTGATGACATCAAACAAAGCATTGAACAACAACTTGAACGCCAATCTCGCCAACCTCGTCAACAAAAATTAATCGCCGCCACAGAATTACTCAAATATGGTAAAAATATTAGCATTCATCATCTTCCGCCAAACGCCCAAGCATTGGCACAACTTGATGAAAAACAACTTAATCAGCAATGGCAAATTATACAACAAACGCCGACTACTTATTATATTGCCAATAATCTCAGCGAAGATGAAATGCAACAACTTGTTAGCACCTATTTAGCTACCATTCCTCGTGGCAAACCCTTAACTTTTACCCCGTTATTGATGACAAAAGGAGCGCAAACCTCTCAATTATCCTTGGGACAGCAGCCAAAACGGGATATTACAATGTGGTGGGCAGCCCCTTATACTTGGCAAGGGAAAGAGGCAATGTTGGTATCGCTAATACAGCAGATTGCAAGCGACAAATTAAAATTAACTTTAAGAGATCAACAGCTTGGCATATACAGTTTAAGTTTTACAAGCAAACTTAATCCGCAAACACAACAAATTGAAAGCGAATTAAAATTTACAGCAAGCCCTGAAAATAGCGAAAAATTAATCAAACAAGCGAAACAAGTATTACAACAACTCGCTGAGGCCATCACAGAACAGGACATTAAGCAAGTTAAAATACTTTTTCAACAACAAGAAAAAAATAGACTAGAACAAATAAATACATGGTTAACAAGGCTCATTTTGAGTGAACAACAATATGCCGATCCCCGCTATTTAACGGAAATGCAACAATTAACGGATTTTATTTCATTAGAAAATGTAAAACACATCCTTTCCCAATTTAATTGGAATGAGGTAAAAATATTCATCGTGCAGCCCTGAAAACGGTATTAAAGTAGGACGACAATAATTACTGAAATAGATAAGTTTATACACAATACATTTAAAAGAATGTTAATATCAAAAGCGAAATGTATAACAACAAATTCAGGAGAAAACCTATGACAGTAACTTTAGCAGGCAATCCCATTGATATTGGTGGCCATTTTCCACAAGTAGGAGAAAAAATTGAAGAGTTTTGCTTAACCAATAAAGAACTCAAAGACGTCAACCTCAGTGAGTTTTCAGGTAAACGCAAAGTCTTAAATATTTTCCCAAGTATTGATACTGGAATTTGCGCCACATCCGTACACAAATTTAATCAGCAATCCGCAAACTTAGCAAATACCATCGTACTTTGTATTTCAGCGGATTTACCTTTTGCACAAGCACGTTTTTGTGGTGCGGAAGGTATTGAAAATGTAGAAGTATTATCGACTTTTAGACATAAAGAAGTACATCAACAGCTCGGCGTGGCAATCAATTCAAGCCCACTTGCAGGCTTAACCGCACGTGCTGTGATCGTTTTAGATGAACATAATCAAGTTTTGTACAGTGAATTAGTGCCTGAAATCAAACAAGAACCAGATTATGAAAAAGCTTTGGCTGTGCTTTAAATATTATAGTCCTTTCAATTTAAAATAAGACAAGATAGCACGCCGAAGACAGTATAATAAGTACGCCGAGGCGTGCCAACTCTGTATTATTTTAAACTGGAGCTATAAAGGATCAATACCCCGTTTCAATAGGTAATTCTGCTCTAACCCAAGCATCAAAACCGCCTTTCACACTATAAACTTGCTCATAGCCTTGTTCAAGCAAGAATTGTGCTACATTGCGGCTGCTGACACCATGATAACAGCTTACAATGACAGGTTGATCAAAATCGTATTCATCTTGAAATTGCCCATAGCTTTGGTTGGTTAAATGAAATGCACCTTGTGGACGGCTATAACTAAAACGAGGTAAATCACGAATATCCACTAATACCGCTTCTTCTTGCTGTAATAATTGCCATGCCTCTTCTGGGGTAATTTCAACAAATTGTTCCATAATTTATCCGATCAATCTTTATTTCTGGTAAAAATTGCGGTGAAATATAGCATTGTTTTTTTATCGGGTAAATCTTATGCAAGAAAATATCATTAAATTCCTCCAACGTAAGCATATTGTGAGTTTAAGCGTGTTTAACCAGCAAGATATGTGGTCAAGCATTTGTTTTTATGCCTTTAACCCCCTCAATAACAGCTTATTAATTCGCACCAGCCCAGATACTCGCCACGGTATCATTATGCAAACCCACCCTCAAATAACAGGCACCATTATCCACGACACCACAACGGTGGCGAAATTGCAGGGTATTCAATTTACAGGAACCATTCATGAATTATGTGGCGAAATGAAGAAAAGTGCATTAGCTTTTTATTATGAGCGTTTTCCCTATGCACGGGCAATGAAATCATCCTTATGGGAAATTTGCTTTAATGAAATTAAATTCACCGATAACACCTTGGGATTTGGTAAAAAGACTTTGTGGAAACGGGAAAGTTAAGTCTTAAAAAGTAAGGAGAGGCTTGCCAAAACGGTCTTATTTTCACTTTTGGTTATTTTTATCCAACCCCTCTCGCCAGTTAATATTGATAAAACCTTGTTTTTGCTCACTAAAATCAATAACGAGAGCTTGTTGTTGCTGGAAAAAGGTTAAGACTTTACGTTCACCTTGGGCAAGATAGGTGCTTAATGGGGTAATCAGTTTTTTTGATAAGAGACAAAAGGTAGGGTGGCTACGTTCTCCGTCATCAGCATAAGCAACGGGAGCCTGTTGGTGGATTGCTTGAGAGAACTTTTCCACTAAATTAAGGGGTAAATAAGGACAATCACAGGGAACAAATAGCACATAATCGCTAGTGGCTCGCTTTAAGCCTGTCAGCATACCGCTTAACGGGCCTTGAAAGCCTGTCAGTTCATCATTAAACACAGGGTAACCATATTGAGCATATTGAGGTAAATGCCGATTGGCGTTAATGGCAATGTGAGTAAGTTGAGGTTTTAGGCGTTGCAAAATATGTTCCACCAGCGGTTTTCCTTGTAGCAGTTGTAACCCTTTATCTACACCGCCCATACGTTTACCTTGTCCACCAGCTAAAATCACTGCACTGATTGTCATTGGCATATTTTCTTCCTGATTTCATTGCAATATTGGCTTGAAAGTGTAACATATTGCTACTTTGAGCCGAACTAAAATGACATAATTAGCTTAAGTTTAATAAGCCTAATAAGAGGAAAGCGTATGAAATGCCATCGTTTAAATGAAGTATTGGAACTTTTGCAACCTTATTGGTCTAAAGATCCTGACTTACATCTGACTCAAATCTTACAAAAAATTGCCCAAGAGGCAGGTTTTGATAAACCCTTAGCGGAATTATCCGATGAAGTGATTATTTATCATTTGAAAATGGCGGATAAGGATAAATTTGAGCCTATCCCGGGCATTAAAAAAGATTATGAAGAAGATTTTAAATCTGCGTTGTTAAAAGCACGTGGTATCACTAAATAAGGAAAGATTATGAAAAAAATTTTTGCAATTTTGACCGCACTTTTTACTGCCACATCGGTGTATGCTGGCGAACTTAACCTTACAGAAGGCAAGCAATACCAAGTCATTGACCAACCTCGCTCGGCTCAGCCCGAAGTGATTGAGTTTTTCTCTTTTTATTGCCCACATTGTTATCACTTTGATATGGATTACAAAATCCCACAACAAATTAAACAGAATTTGCCAGAGGGCGTGAGCTTTAAACAATACCATGTTGACTTTTTAGGTGGACAATCGGAAAACCTTTCTCGTGCTTGGGCATTAGCAATGGCAATGGGCGTAGAGGATAAGGTAAAAGACGGGTTATTCGTTGGTGCGCAACGTAATACCTTTAAATCTATGGCGGATATTCGCCAAGTCTTTATTGATAATGGTATTTCTGCCGAACAATTTGATGGTTCAATTAATAGCTTTGCGGTGAATAATTTAGTGAATCGCCAAGCAAAATTAGCCGAAACCTTTAAAGTGCGTGGTGTGCCTGATTTTTATGTCAATGGCAAATTCCGTGTTAATCCAGAAGGTTTATCCAATGATAATGTAGACACCTTTGTCAGCGAATATGTGCAAACAGTACAACAATTATTGAAAAAATAATTGACTTATTTTTATAAGCTGTTTTAATGCAAACGCATTTTTATTCACTGAGATAATAAGAGGATATTATGGCTGAAAGTTTTCGTGTAGAACGCCGTTTTTTTGATGATAAAAATTACCCACGAGGTTTTTCTCGCCATGGCGATTATACCATTCGTGAATCACAAATTTTAGAGCAATATGGACAAGCCTTTAAAGCCTTAGATACGGGCGAACAAGAGCCTGCAACAAAAGAAGAAAAAGCCTTTGTGGCATTTTGTCGTGGCGAACGTCCTGCGGAAACTGCTTTTGAAAAAGTTTGGTATAAATATCGCACTTTGACCTCTAACACCAAACGCCTTTATACCCTATCAGGTAATGTGGCACCAGAGGCAGGCGAAGAATTTACAGAATAATGTATTCTATGACTATTCGTAAAGGCTTGTGATCCCAAGCCTTTTTTTATGCTATAGTAATTTCAATTTAAAATAAAACAAGGCGTACCAACACCGTATTATTTTTAACGTGAATTCAGCCCATTACCCTTTAATCAATAAATCCGATATGATGCAGAAACTTCCTATTGAACAATATCAACATTTATTACAAGAAAAAATCCAAAAACTGACCGCACTTCTTGCTCCTTTTGAACCGCCAGAATTTGCGGTATTTGCTTCTGAGCCACAACATTATCGTATGCGCGCAGAATTTAGGATCTGGCATGAACAACAAGATTTGTTTCATATTATGTTTGATCCTGTTAGCAAACAACGTTATGCCGTACAACAATTTCCTGTTGCCAGTCAGCTTATCAATCAAATGATGTCAGCGATAATACCGCTGCTTAAAGTCTCGCCACTATTAAAGCAAAAATTATTTCAAATTGATTATTTAAGTAGCCTCAGTGGCGAGATTATTGTGAGCTTGCTCTATCACAAAAAATTGGATGAACAATGGCAACAGGCGGCATTAAATCTAAAACAAAAGCTGATCGAGCAAGGTTTTAAGGTGCATATTATTGGGCGAGCCAATAAACAAAAGCTCTGTTTCGATCAGGATTTTGTACAGGAAGTATTGCCTGTTTATGGGCGTGATTATTATTATCGTCAAGTAGAAAATAGCTTTACCCAGCCGAATGCCAAGATCAATAGCAAAATGCTCGAATGGGCGTTGGATTGCACTCGCCACAGTCAAGGGGATTTGCTCGAACTTTATTGTGGTAACGGTAATTTCTCTATCCCTTTAGCACAAAATTTCCGCAAAGTGTTAGCCACAGAAATCGCAAAATCTTCGGTGAATGCCGCCCAATATAATATTCAAGCTAATCACATTGAGAATTTACAAATTATTAGAATGTCTGCGGAAGAATTTACTCAAGCAATCAATGGCGTACGTCAATTTAACCGCTTAAAAGGTATTGATTTAACGGAATATGATTGCCATACGGTATTGGTGGATCCACCACGAGCAGGTTTGGATCAAAACACCCTCACTTTAATTCAACAATATGATCAAATTTTATATATTTCCTGTAATCCGCAAACCTTATGCGACAATTTACAGCAACTTTGTCAAACCCATCGCATTGCCAAGGCTGCCCTATTTGATCAATTCCCTTACACTGAACATATGGAAACAGGCGTATGGCTAACTCGCAAGTAGCATTGCAATTACTTGATGAAACCGAAAATAACGAGGTATTTTATCAATTTTGTGGCGACAACGGCATAAGGGCGGAAACTGATCATCCGTTAGCCTTAGTCAAGACTTATCATCAAGCCGCGCAAACAAGGTTAGAATTACGCAAACTTGATGAACCCAAACTGGGAGCGGTTTACGTGGATTTTGTTGGCGGTACAATGGCACATCGGCGTAAATTCGGTGGTGGGCGAGGTGAAGCCATTGCAAAAGCAGTGGGTATCAAAAAAGATAGCCTTCCCACCGTTATTGATGCCACAGCAGGATTAGGGCGAGATGCTTTCGTATTAGCGGTATTGGGCTGCCAAGTGCGTTTAATTGAACGCCACCCTGTGGTGCGTTTATTGTTGCAAGACGGTTTACAACGGGCCTATCAAGATCCTGAAATCGGCGAGTTACTACAACAAAATTTACAACTACTACCCCAAACTCACTTGACGCAACTTAATGTTAATTTAGATTATGCTGATGTGGTTTACCTCGATCCAATGTATCCACATAAACAAAAAAGTGCATTAGTTAAAAAAGAAATGCGTGTATTTCAACAACTTGTCGGTGCCGATTTAGATGCCGATTTACTCCTCCCCCCTGCCTTACAATTAGCTCGTCAGCGTGTAGTCGTAAAACGCCCCGACTACGCCCAATTTCTCGCGGAAAAAGCACCGCACTTTAGCCGAGAAACCAAAAATCATCGGTTTGATGTTTATCTTGTTCATTTATAGTCGTTTTAATTTATACTCGTCCCATTTTTAAAATAATACGGTGTTGGTACTCCTCGCCTCATTTTAAATTGAAACGACTATATCAAGACTTTTAAAAACGAAAATCTGGCGACCAGGCTAATTCTGTTTTCGCTTTTTGGTTGCTAATCATTGCACTATCATCCGTAATATTGAAAATGGCAGATTGTGTTTGTTTCACCGCAAGAAAAGCGGCATTTACTGCGGCATCAACATTGACTGAAGGCATATTCGCAAAAGGTTGTTCAAATCCAGTGTCTTTGCCATAAACAGGATCGGCAAAATTTAATAATGGTGATTGTTTCGTTAATATTTGCTTGCTAGGTTCATAGACAAAGGCGATACTTTGTGCAATAAAGGCTTGGACGCCAGCTTGTTCTGTGGCGGCAACAAGATTGGCAGTGCCTTCTTCACGAATTCGTGCATTACGCACTAAGGTTTGTTCCATTTGATCTGCGGTTAATCCATCAGGTAAATCTGTTAATTGATGGCTAAGGACACTTGGCTTTGCCTTAACAATGGCATCGATGACAGCATTTCAATCAAAGATATCTAAGATAATAGGTTTAACCCCCATTTGAGCCAATTTTTCTACTTTTTCTTGGCTACGAGTGGTACCATAAACTGTCCATCCTGCTTCTAATAACATGGCACATAAAGGTTTACCAATAACGCCACTTGTACCAGCGATAAAAATAGTTTTGTTCATATTGCTTTCCTTTTTTATGTAGTGAGTAAAAAAATCCCCACTGATCTCAGTGGGGAATGATGAAAAGTATTAAACGTTATAAATCAAAAGGATCAGCATAAGGAATTAAGCCTTTGCCTAACATACGGCTAATTCCGCTATTATGGCTGCCGCCTAACCCTCGTAATTCTACGTTAAAAATGACGCTATTATCATAAAAGACGTCTTTATCATTTTGATATTCTTGATTTTCTTTGCTGGTAACATAACGGCGGTAACCGATACCAGCACTCCAACAACAGGTGTTATATTGCACGCCAGCATATTGTTCTACGGGCTTATTCAATGCAATATCATGGTAATAGCGTCCTACTATTGCCCAATTCGTGTCCATTTCCCAACCGACGGTAATACCAAGTTGGTTAATATCTTGATTATAGCGGTTAGCACCTTGTGTGAGATTTTGGTTAATGTAAGCCTCACTCGCGTAACGATAATTTAATTGCACTAAATTATTGCCTTGAGGATGATATTCTAAGCTACTATTAGCCAGTGAGGTTTGGCTTAAGCTGGTATCATATTGGTAACTCGCACGCCAGCGCCATTGTGAATTTATTTTCCAATTAGTTTCCAATGCCCAAGAAGAAGAGGAGCCTGTGCTGTTGTCGGGGTTATTATCAATCCGAGATGGGGTAATATAATAAATTTGTCCTAGAGAAAGGTTAAAACGTTCGTTCGCATTGGCGTCAAAGAAACGGGTTGTTCCCCCTAAAGTAACTTGATTGGCAGAGGCTATGCGGTCTAAACCACTATAACGGCGATCTCGGAATAGGGAGAAATAATCCTGTTGTAATAAGGTTGAGTCATAACCAAAACCTAAATAATCAGAATTTAAACTTGAACCTATGTTTCTTTGATCGCGATAAGGGCGATAAAGGTATTGAATATGAGGCTCAAGGGTTTGCGTATAATCCTTAATAAAGGTTTGTTGGCTCGCTAATACGGTTTGTAAATCCACTTTAATTTGTGGAATGAAACGATTAACTCGGCGTTGAACCTCTTCTGCTCCCTCGGCACTGCCTTTAGTTTGTTGATAATGGGTCGCATAAGCCTTGGTTTCAATATTGATACTGCCATAGTTGTTGGCAAGTGGTAAATTTAAACTAGGCTCAAGATGAAAACGCCAAGCCTTTGGCATTAATTTACTGTCATTATCAAAGCGTACTGCCTGAGAAAATAAACGGAAATCTAATCTGCTTTGAGCAAGATTATTGGCGTAATAATTAAAATCAAGTTGTGGTAAGGCGCGGTAAGGTCCAATATCCACATCATCAAAAATTTGAAATTGTTTGGCAGAAAGCGAGAAATTATAATGCGGTTGATAATAGCTAATACGTGCTGTTTGATCCGCATAACCATCTGTACTGCTACCATAATCAGAGGTAAAGTCGTTAAAATAACGCTTATCACTTACCCGGGTATAATTAACATTTAATCGCCAATCTTGTAAAAATGAAGAATGATGGGACCAATAAAATAAATGGCGTGAGCGGTTTTCAGCGGTGTAATCTGTATATCGATCATCAGCAAGGTATTCGCCAGCAAGTTTTCCTTCCCCAATCGGTGTGAGATAACGAAATTCTCCGTTTAATTGCCAACCACGATGAGACATATATTTCGGGGTAAAGGTGACATCATAATTTGGGGCGATATTCCAATAAATAGGTTGAGCATAAAAATAACCATCTCGGCTCGAGATACCAAAATCGGGAAGTAATAGACCGGAACGCCGTCTATCTCCGATGGGTAATTGGAAATAAGGGGTATAGAAAACAGGTACGCCTAAAATATGAAAACGTGCATGCCACATTTCTGCGACTTCATCTTGTAAATCTTGACGCATTTCACTGGCATAAATCATCCAAGCATTATCATTAGGTAAGCAAGAGGTAAAAGAGGCATTTTTTAAGGTGCGATAACGTTCGCGTAAATGAATATCCTGAGCTTCACCCCGTCCTTGACGACCAACGAGTTGATAATTTGCCCCTTGAATATCGGCATCACGATTATTCAAATTAATATTGGCATGAGATCCTGTTAAATGAATTAAATTATCTTGGTAATTCAGCCCTTGGCGAATATAAGCAAAACGTTGAGGATCCTGTTCATTGTCTGTTTGCTTAATTTCAATGGCTTGAGCTAATAGGGTGCGATTACCTTGTTGCACTTGTACATCGCCCGTATATTTTGCCATTGTTGGCTGATTAAGCTGGGCATTGTCTGCCTCAATATAGACAGGTAAATCATTAATATTACCTTGTACTATCTCGCCACGGAATTGCGGTACACCTAATAAACATTGTTGAGTTAAATTTGCTAACGCAGGGCTAGCATAAAGTGCGGTGATAATTGAAGCAGAAATGAGCTTATAACAGGTTTTCTTCATAAATTACTATTCTTACCAAGTACAAAATTGTTCAGATTATACTGAAAAAACGCCGTTAACGCATTGTGTTTTTACAAATGGACTATTTAAAAGCACAGTGATCAAGATGATCATTTACCAATCCCATAGATTGCATAAAAGCGTAACAAGTGGTTGCCCCAACAAAAACAAATCCACGTTTTTTCAGTGCGTTTGACATCGCTTGTGAGGTTGGGGTTTTACTCGGCACGTCAGCCAAGGTTTTTATCTGATGGCATTGCGGTTTCCCTTGTACAAAAGACCAAATAAAATCACTAAAATTCTCACCGCCCTTTTCCATCGCCAAATAGGCTTGTGCATTTTTGACAATAGCCTCTAATTTACCACGATGACGAATTAACCCTTTGTCTTGCATAAGCCTATCTATATCTTGCGAGGTCATTTGCACGATTTTATCAGGTTGAAAATGAAAAAATGCACGCCGATAATTTTCACGTTTTTTCAATACAGTTATCCAAGATAACCCCGCTTGTTGCCCCTCTAAACAGAGTTTTTCAAATAATTTGAGGCTATCAAATTGCGGTTTACCCCATTCTTTATCATGATAATCAAGGTATAAAGGATCTTCTGTGACCCAATCACAACGTTGTTTCATTGTTTTTCCTTATTCATTTAATAAATAACTTCTCAAATTGTGCTCTTGATTACACTAATTTATATGGTAGGATTGTCAAGTAGTGATAATGGCTAACTTATATATCACTCAACTTAATTAGCATTAAACACCGCTTATCTTTAATCACCAAAAAGGAAAATAAAATGTCTCAATTAGAATCCTTACGCAATATGACCGTTGTGGTTGCGGATACTGGCGACATTGAAGCCATTAAACAATATCAACCACAAGATGCAACCACTAACCCATCTCTGATTCTAAGCGCTTCATCGTTACCACAATATGCCTCATTAATTGATGATGCTATTGCTTATGCTAAAGCACAAAGCAATGATAAAGCACAACAATTAATTGATGCTGAAGATAAATTAGCCGTCAATATCGGTTTAGAAATTTTAAAAATTGTACCGGGACGCATTTCTACTGAAGTCGATGCTCGCCTATCTTATGACACTAAAGCAACGGTGGAAAAAGCCAAAAGATTAATGGCACTCTATAATGAAGCAGGAATTAGCAACGATCGTATCCTCATTAAAATTGCTTCCACTTGGCAAGGTATTCGTGCCGCAGAATTACTAGAAAAAGAAGGAATAAATTGTAACCTCACTTTATTATTCTCTGAAGCTCAGGCTAGAGCCTGTGCTGAGGCAGGCGTGTATCTTATCTCGCCATTTGTGGGACGTATTTTAGACTGGTACAAAGCCAATACCGATAAAAAAGACTACGCCCCAGCAGAAGATCCGGGTGTGGTGTCAGTGACCAACATTTATCATTACTATAAACAATACGGCTATGAAACCATTGTCATGGGCGCAAGTTTCCGCAATGTGGGCGAAATCGTAGAGTTAGCAGGTTGCGATCGTTTAACTATCTCCCCAGCATTGCTGAAAGAATTACAAGAAACAAGTGGAAGTTTAACCCGTAAATTAGATTATCAAGGGGAAATCAAGCCTCGTCCAACACCAATGACTGAGGAAGAATTCTACTGGCAACATAATCTCGATCCAATGGCTGTGGATAAATTAGCGGACGGTATCCGTAAATTCGCCGCAGATATTGAAAAGTTAGAAGCGATGTTAGCGGAAAAATTGTAATAAAATATTAATGTGAATAACCCCCTACGAAAATAGGGGGTTTTTTTATCTCCATTGCAATTTATAGCCATTTTATAGTCGTTTCAATTAAAAATAAGACAAGAGGTTCAAATATTCATCTGCTGGAATAAATTTAACCGATCTGGTACTAAATAGACCTGTTCCGCCACTTTATATTGGGCTTGCTGATAATTATCCTTAGTTAAAATAACCTCAATGGGTTGCTCGCTTTGTGGGCTGGCGATTTCAATTCTGACAATAAAGCCGATAGCATTGATATGGGTAATTTTACCAGAGGCTAAGGCATTGGTTGATTCTCGAGAAAGGGTAAGTTCATAGGGGCGGATATAGGCGGTGGTGGCACTATCCTCTTGGTTAGAATGTGGTTGATTTAATTTATGAGAAAACTCGCCCACAATAAGATTACCTTGCTCAATATGCCCGTGAAACACATTTACATCGCCCACAAATTGAGTAACGAAAGGGGTTTGTGGGGCGTAATAAATTTGGCTTGGGTCGTCAATTTGTTCCACTTGCCCCTTGTTCATCACCATAATACGGTCGGAAACATCAAGGGCTTCATCTTGATCGTGGGTAACAAAAATGCTGGTGACATTTAATTGTTGATGTAAATCCCTTAGCCAACGGCGAAGCTCTTTACGCACCTGTGCATCTAATGCCCCAAAGGGTTCATCTAATAACAAAACTTTGGGTTGAACTGCTAAAGATCGTGCCAATGCCACTCTTTGCCGTTGTCCGCCTGATAATTGATTGGGGTAAGATTGCGCCAGCCAATCCAGTTTGACGAGGCGTAATAGATCCATCACTTGTTGTTCAATGTGTTCTTTTGGCAAGCGTTCTCGGCGAGGTTTTACCTGTAAACCAAAGGCAACATTGTCAAAAACCGTCATATTTTGAAACAAGGCATAATGTTGAAACACAAAGCCTACGCCACGTTTAGCGGCGGAAAGTTGGGTTACCTCTTTATCGCCAAACCAAATTTGCCCACTGTCGGCGAACTCAAGCCCTGCAATAATGCGTAATAAGGTGGTTTTGCCACAGCCACTCGGGCCGAGCAAGGCAGTGAGTTTATTTTGATCGAATTGTAGGTTGATATTTTTTAGGGCGTGAAAATTGCCAAAGTATTTTTCCAGTTGGGTAATTTTTATGGACATTATGTAATTCCTTTGCCGATGATTTATGTAAAAGTGCGGTTGGTTTTTTATTTATTTTTTGTTTTGCCAACAGTTTTTATTGTTGGCTATTTACATTTTTTTCTTTGTATTCACTAACGGATTTTGCCGTTGGCGACTTTCAGAAGACAGATGACGGAAGACAGAGGACAGAGTTAAAACATTAATCAGTTAGATATTAAAAGTAATACTGTCTTCTGTTTTCTGTCCTCTGTCATCTGAAAAGCAAAATTATTCTATCGTTCTAAGCCTTAGTCAGGGGCTTTTAGGAATTATAACTGTTCTTGCTATTTTGTTTTCCTTTCGTTTTTTTTACTTCATTCATGATTATCATAATATTTTTCCAGAGTGGAGCATGCTCTAGTAAATATACTTTTTAAACTAATACCCAACTCTTTTAATCTTTTAAAAAATCCATCATATAAGTAAATGCCGAGATGTGAATACCACAGCCAATCACAAATGCAAATACACCCCCCAATATACCTGCAAGCATTCCATCTATAGCATATCCAATATACCAACCAATAAAAGTCCATATCAACGTAAAGATAACACACAAAAATATGTTAAGCCTTTTGAAAGCGAGAGATAGACATAAAAGTAAAAATGACACTAAGCCAACATACCAAGATTGAAAATAAAACCCTAGCGCAAAAGAAATAATAAATACTTCTAAAAACAAGATATTGGAGGATTTTTCGTCATGTTTAGCTTGATGGTAAGCACCGCGTAAGTCTTCTTTATTCATCATTATTCCTCTGTGGTTTGTTAAAAAAAATCAATGTAAGTAAATCAATATTATAATACTTAAAAAACTTTTTGGTACTGTTTTGAAAAGTATACTCACTAGACCAAGCTATAGTTAACATAGTGAAACAAATCAAAGGCTTTAAAGTGATACTGTCATCTGAAAAGCAAAATTATTCTATCGTTCTAAACCTTAGTCTGATCTACCCCCCTAAAGTGCGGTCAGTTTTTCATTTATTTTTTCTGTTTTTACCAATGTTTTTCATTACTGGCGACTTACCTTCGCTAATTTTCGCTGTTGAATAAACATTACTACTTGTTGCACTACCAAGGTCAAAATTGCCAATAACGCCAATAAACTGGCACAAGCGAAAGCCGCGATAAATTGATACTCGTTATAGGTTATTTCTACATATAAAGGAATAGTATTGGTTAAGCCACGAATATGCCCTGATACCACGCTAACTGCACCAAATTCACCCATTGCTCGTGCATTACTCAAAATCACCCCATAAATCAGCGGCCATTTTATTTTGGGTAAGGTAATTTTATAAAATAATTGCCAAGGCGACGCCCCAAGAATTAAGCCTGCTTGTTCCTCGCTACTGCCTTGAGCGGTCATTGAGGGGATCAGCGATTTAGCAATAAGCGGAAAAGTAACAAATAAAGTGGCTAACACAATGCCCGGCAAGGCGAAAATCACACGAATATTTTGATCCTGTAACCAAGCACCAAACAAGCCGTCTAAACCAAATAACAGCAGGAACATCAAGCCTACCACCACTGGCGAAATAGAAAAAGGCAAGTCTAATATGGCAGTGAGTACGCTTTTGCCTTTAAAGTTAAAGTAAGCAATAGTCCAAGCAATAATAATTCCCAGCACCAAATTAATCGGCAAGGTAATGAATGCCACTTTTAAGGTTAAATAAATGGCGGCAAGGCTTTCTTCATTATTCAATGCTAACCAAAATTGTTGCCAGCCCTCGTCTAATGCCGCATAAAAAATAGTCAATAAAGGCATTAAAATAATTATCGCAAAGAAAATAACAGCGACTAAAATGAGGCTTATTTGCTGCCAAGTGAATGATTTTTGTGATAATTGGCTCATTTTTTTCGTCCTTTTAGGTTTTAGGCTGCATTTTTTTACTCACTGACCATTGAGCAATGTTAATCAACAAAATAAATACAAAGGAAATGGATAACATCAATAAGGCGATAGCGGAGGCTCCCTGTACATCATATAAATCCAATTTAGACATAATAATCAAAGGGGCAATTTCCGACACTAACGGCACATTACCAGCAATAAAAATCACTGAACCATATTCGCCTAGACAACGAGCAAAGCCCATACCTGCTCCGCCAATGATGGCTGGCAATAAGCTAGGCAAAATCACTTTGCGTAAGGTTGTCCATTTTGATGCTCCTAAAATGGCGGCGGCTTCTTCATAACTCGGATCAAAATTGGCTAATACAGGCTGAATAGCTCGCACCACAAAGGGCAAGCTGACAAAAATTAATGCCATTGTGATCCCTGTGGGGGTATAAGCCACTTGAATCCCCAAATGGGCAAGGGCCTGCCCAAATAAGCCTGTTGGAGCATAAAGGGTAGCGAGTGCAATGCCTGCCACAGCGGTGGGTAGGGCAAAGGGTAAATCAATTAAGGCATTCAATAATTTCTTGCCATAAAAATCATAACGTACCAGCACCCAAGCCAATAATAAGCCGAATAAAATATTTACTAATGTGGCGATAGCTGCCATTTTAAACGAAAGTAATAAAGAGGCGGTAACACGTTGGCTAGTGATCGTTTGGAGAAACTCATTCCAGTGCATTTGTTGGACGGAGAGGATCAATAAAATTAACGGCAAAACCACCATAGCAGCGAGCCATAATAAGGTTATGCTTAACCCACATTTAAAGCCAGGTAGCACCGAAAATTGGCTGATTTGCCAGTTGTTCTTTTTTATTACCGCCACAGCAACCCCCACGAATTAAAACCAGCATAGATGAAATAGACGAAAAAATAAGGCTAACTTTGCCGAATATTTTTTTAACTTGCAAAGAACATAAAATTATTTTTTATCTATTTTAGTTATAAGAAACGATCTTATCGATCTTTGTTTATTTCAAAATTGAATAATAAATGCTTTTTAATTATTTCTTTAATGAGGGATTTTCACTTATAAATTTAGGGCAAGTGAGTAAGAAAGATGTTTTTTCACGTTATTCATTTTTAGAAAGTTATCAAATAACGGATTTCGCCGCTGGCGACCTACTTTCTTTACTCGTGTAAAGAAAGTAGGCAAAGAAACACGCCCCCTAGAAAAAGCCTAATCCTTGCTTTCGGCAACAACGATATACGAATAATTTTGGAACTCGCTACGCTCAAACAGCCAAAATTATTCTATCGTTGTAAGCCTTAGCAAGGGGCTTTTTAAGGGGGAGTAAAAAATAAATAAAACTAAGAGAAAAAGGAATAAAGTTCCCTTTCCCCTTAAAAACCGCTGAACAAGGCTTAGAACCATAGACTTATTTCTGTTGTCCGAAGCCTTGCAAAGCAAGGCAAGTTCAGAAATAAGTCGTAATGGTTCTTGCCGAAGTGAAGATTAAGGTTTTTCTAGGGGTGCATTTCTTTGCTTACTTTCTTTGTGCAAGCAAAGAAAGTAAGTCGCCAACGGCGAAACCCGTTAGCAAATACATAAAAAAGTAAATCGCTAACAATAAAAATCATTGGCAAAACAAAAATAAATAAAAAAACAACCGCACTTACGTTAGTAAACCAAAACCAACCAAACTAGGAGCAAACAATGAAAAAATATTTATCCGCAGTATGTTTGATCATTTTGATTGCTCTTATTGCCTTTACCCTAAACCATAAGCCCAATCATAAAACCCTCTTACTCAACGTGGCTTATGATGTGATTCGTGATTTTTACCAAGACTATAACCCTTGGTTTTTACAACAAACAGGTTTACAAGATCAACTCAGCCTTTCCCAATCACACGGCGGCGCCAGTAAACAAGCCATTGCAGTGGCAAGTGGTTTACCTGCGGACGTAGTTACCCTCACCCAAAGTAGCGATATTGATCTCCTCGTCCACAAAGGTTTAGTGGCGGCAGATTGGCAACAACAATATCCCAATAATGCCTCGCCTTTTGGTAGTGTAATGGTGTTACTGGTGAAAAAAGGCAACCCAAAGCATATTCAAGATTGGGCGGACTTAGCCAGACCTGATGTAAAAGTCATTTTGCCTAATCCCAAAACCTCTGCTAATGGACGCTTTGCTTATTTGGCACTTTTAGCTTATGCCCAACGCCACTTTGCCGATGCTCCTCAACAACAGCAATTCTTACAACAAGTGCTAGCCAATGTGCCGATTTTAGAGGCAGGCGCAAGAGGGGCAACCATTAGCTTTACTCAGCGACAAATGGGCGATGTTTTAATTGCTCCTGAAAATGAAGCAATGTTAGCGAGCAAAGCCTTAGGCGATAGTTTTGATGTGGTTTATCCGAGTATTACCCTTTATACCCCAGTATTTGTGGCGGAAGTGGTAAAAAATACTCAACATAATCATACCGCCCTTTATGCTCAACAATATTTGCAGACCCTTTGGTCGCCAGCGGCACAGCAGTTGGCTGCCAAGCATTATTTTCGCCCAGTGGATCAACAAGTGGCGAAGCAATACCAAGCCAGTTTTCCAGCCATTGAGCAACTTGATGCCAATCAAACCTTTGGTAGCTGGCAACAAATTAATGCTGAGCATTTTGCCGATAATGGATTATTCGATCGTTTGTATATTGCCGCTCAAGCAGAAAAAACGCGGTAATTTTGTCTTTGTGGGAGTGAAAAATGAATTATTTTCCGATTTTTGCCGATCTCAATCATCGCCCTGTATTAGTGATTGGTGGCGGTTCCGTAGCAACACGCAAAGTGTCTTTATTACTTAAAGCCAACGCCGAAATTCGCTTAGTTGCCCCCAAATTGTCGGCAAAATTAAGCGAATTGGTGGAGCAAGGTAAAGTGATTTGGCTGGCTAAAACCTTTAATGCGGAGCAAGTGCGGTCGGTTTTTTTAATTATTTGTGCCACCAATGATAGCGAGTTTAATCAACGGGTTTACCACATTGCTCAGCAACAACATAAATTGATTAATACCGTTGATGATCAGCCCCATTGTAATTTTATTTTTCCGTCCATTATTGATCGTAATCCCATTCAAATTGCGATTTCCAGTGGCGGAACAGCCCCTGTATTAGCGCGTTTATTACGAGAAAAATTAGAAGCGTTATTGCCACAGCATCTTGGCACAATGGCAACCATTGCTGGGCGTTGGCGAGATAAAATTAAACAAAAAATCAAAGGCTTAACTGCAAGAAGACGTTTTTGGGAGCAATTATTTAATGGCAAGTTTGCCCAGTTAGTAACCAATCAGCAATTAGCCCAAGCAGAACAGGAATTGGCACAACAGCTTGAACAAGATGATCAAGGTGGTTTTGTGTCTTTGGTGGGGGCAGGGCCTGGCGATGCTGGTTTATTAACCTTAAAAGGCTTGCAGGAAATTCAGCAAGCGGACGTGGTGTTATACGATGCCTTAGTATCCAAAGACGTATTAGAGTTAGTTAGACGTGATGCGGACTTGGTATTTGTGGGCAAACGAGGCAAAGGCGAGCAAACCAGCCAGCAGAAAATTAACCAATTATTAGTGCAATATGCCCAACAAGGAAAACGTGTGGTACGGCTAAAAGGCGGCGATCCCTTTGTGTTTGGGCGTGGCGGCGAAGAATTGGAAACCTTAAAAGCGGAAAATATTCCTTTCGCCGTTGTACCGGGCATTACCGCTGGCATTGGCGCAACCGCTTATGCTGGTATTCCTTTGACTCATCGAGATTATGCACAAAGTGCGATTTTTGTTACAGGACACCGCAAAGATCAGGCAGAACAACTCGAATGGCAAAGCCTTGCTCGTTCGCAACAAACCTTGGTGATTTATATGGGAACGATTAAAGCCAAAGACATTGCTGACAAATTAATCCAATTTGGACGAGCGGCGACCACGCCAGTGGCGATAATTAGCCAAGGCACTCAACTGAGCCAACAAACCCTTATCGGTGAGCTACAACAGTTAGCGGAACTCAGTGAGCAAGTGCCAACCCCAGCTTTAATTGTGATTGGCGAAGTGGTGCAATTACATCATCAATTAGCTTGGTTTGGCGAGCAAAAACAGGCACAAAAAGCACCGCACTTTACCATTGATAATTTACGCATTAGTCAAGTGGCATAGGGGGAATGATGAGTTTTATTAAACCAAAATTATGGCAAATTCCTACGCCAAATAATGAGGTAATAGCAAGTTTAGAGGACAAGGTGCAAACCCTAACTGAACGCCTACAACAGATTGCTCAACAACATCAACAAGCCCGTTTTGCCAGCAGTTTAGCGGTGGAAGATATGTTGATTACCGATATTATTGCGAAACAACATCTTCCCATTCAGGTGTTTACCCTAGATACAGGTTTATTACATTCCGAAACCTTGGATTTGTTACAACAAATTCCTCATATTTATCCACATTTGGCTTTTCAGATTTTTCAGCCACAGGCAGATAAAGCGGAACAATTTGTGCAAGAGTTTGGCAAGCAGGCTTACTATGAAAGCGTGGCGTTACGCAAACAATGTTGTTATATCCGCAAAATTGAACCCCTTAACCGAGCCTTAGAGGGTGCGGACGCTTGGCTAACCGGGCAACGGCGTGAACAATCCGTAACCCGTACTGAATTAGCCTTTGCGGAACAAGATGAAGCTCGTGCAATGGCGAAATATAATCCGATTTTTGATTGGTCAGAACAGCAAGTATGGGCATACATTTTGCATTATCAAGTGCCTTATAACCCATTGTATTTACAAGGTTTTCCTAGCATTGGCTGTGATCCTTGCACCCGCCCCGTAAAAGAAGGCGAAGACATTCGTGCCGGTCGCTGGTGGTGGGAAAATAAGGATAGTAAGGAATGTGGGTTGCATAAGTAGGAAGAGTGTTTCGCACTTTGTGCGACCTACTTTCTTTACTCATGTAAAGAAAGTAGGCAAAGAAACACGCCCCCTAGAAAAAGCCTAATCCTTGCTTTCGGCAACAACGATATACGAATAATTTTGGAACTCGCTACGCTCAAACAGCCAAAATTATTCTATCGTTGTAAGCCTTAGCAAGGGGCTTTTTAAGGGGGGGAGTAAAAAATAAATAAAACTAAGAGAAAAGGGAATAATGCTCCCTTTCCCCTTAAAAACCGCTGAACAAGGCTTAGAACCATAGACTTATTTCTGTTGTTCGAAGCCTTGCAAAGCAAGGCAAGTTCAGAAATAAGTCGTAATGGTTCTTGCCGAAGTGAAGATTAAGGTTTTTCTAGGGGTGCATTTCTTTGCTTACTTTCTTTGTGCAAGCAAAGAAAGTAAGTCGCCAACGGCGAAACCCGTTAGCAAATACAAAGAAAGAAATGCAAATAGCCAATAGCGAAACGATCAATAAATATAGAAAAATAATTTAAAAATTAACCGCACTTTTTTAAGGAGTGATAACAATGACAACACAACCACAGCTCAACAACGGACACCTTGATTGGCTAGAGGCTGAGTCCATTTATATTATCCGTGAAGTGGTGGCAGAATGTGAAAATCCCGCTTTATTATTTTCTGGCGGTAAAGATTCTGTCGTCTTATTAGCATTAGCTCGCAAAGCCTTTCAGCTTGGCAATCGCCCTGTACAATTACCCTTTCCCCTTGTGCATATTGACACAGGGCATAACTATCCTGAAGTGATCGCCTTTCGTGATCAAGTGGTGGCAGAGTTAGGGGCAAAATTGGTGGTTGGCTCGGTAGAGCAATCCATTGCTAAGGGTACAGTGGTGTTACGCAAAGAAACGGACTCACGCAACGCCGCTCAAGCGGTAACCCTCTTGGAAACCATCGCAGAACAAGTTTGATGCCTTAATGGGCGGGGCAAGACGTGATGAAGAAAAAGCTCGAGCTAAAGAGCGAATTTTCTCTTTTCGTGATGAATTTGGGCAATGGGATCCAAAAGCACAACGCCCTGAATTATGGGAACTTTACAATGCTAAATTGCATAAAGGCGAAAATATGCGTGTTTTCCCTATTTCTAACTGGACGGAGTTGGATATTTGGCAATATATCGCCAGAGAAAATCTTGCCTTGCCTTCCATTTATTATGCTCATCAACGTGAAGTGGTACGCCGTAAAGGCTTGCTTGTACCAGTAACGCCATTAACACCAAAAGCACCGCAAGAAACCAGCGAGGTATTATCGGTGCGTTTTCGTACTGTGGGCGATATTAGTTGTACCTGCCCTGTGGCAAGCGAGGCGAGTACGCCATTTGACATTATTCGTGAAACCGCATTAACGGATATTTCCGAACGCAGTGCCACCCGTTTAGATGACCAAGCCAGTGCAGCGGCGATGGAACAACGCAAAAAACAAGGTTACTTTTAAGGAGCAGAGCGATGACAACCTTTACTACCCCATTACGTTTTATTACCGCAGGCAGTGTTGATGATGGTAAAAGTACCCTGATTGGTCGCCTGTTATACGATAGCAAAGCCCTATTAAACGATCAGCTCAGTTTATTAACTCAATCACAACAAAATAATCAGCAAGCCATTGATTTTTCTTTATTAACCGATGGCTTAGAGGCGGAACGTGAACAAGGCATTACCATTGATGTTGCCTATCGTTATTTTTCTACTGCCACACGCAAATTTATTATTGCTGATACACCAGGACACGAACAATATACTCGCAATATGGTAACAGGGGCATCTACCGCCTCAGCCGCTGTGGTGTTGCTTGATGCCTCACAAATTGATTTTAGTCAGCAACCCCTTGCATTATTACCTCAAACCAAACGCCATTCCGCCATTTTGCGTGAGCTAAATTGTCCGCATATTGTGGTTGCCATTAATAAAATGGATTTATTGGGCTATGACCAACAAAAATTTGAGGCAATTTGTCAGGCTTATCAACAACTTGCCCAACAATTAGCCATTCCTCAGGTGCATTTTATTCCTGTTTCTGCCTTATTGGGCGATAACATTGTGCATAAAAGTGGCCAAATGCCTTGGTATCAAGGCGAGCCATTATTGAGCTTATTAGAAAATTTGCCAACGGTGGATAACCAATATCAACAACAGGATTTTTATTTCCCTGTGCAATTTGTGATTCGTCAAGATGCGGATAAACAAGATGATTTTCGTGGTTATCAAGGGCGGATTGAGGCTGGGCAAATCAAGGTGGGGCAACAGGTACGTATTGAGCCCTCAGGTTTGCAATCCACCGTAGCAGAAATTATCACGCCAAAGGGCGAAGTTGAGCAGGCTCAAAGTGGGCAAGTGGTTACCTTGCGTTTAACCGATGATATTGATATTTCTCGTGGCGATGTGTTAGTGGCATTGGATTCGCCATTGCAACCCACTAAAAATTTGGTGGCAACCCTATGTTGGTTTGATCAACGTCCGTTAAATACCGCTCGCAAATATTTGCTAAAACATAGCACACAAACCCTATTTGCTAAAGTGCGTCAAGTGAATAATGTGCTTAATGTGCAAACCCTAACCCAAGAAACAGGGGCAACGAGCTTACAAATGAATGATTTAGGCGAGGTGGAGTTGAGTTTGCAAAAACCGATTTTGGCGACAACTTATGAGCAAAATCAAGCCATTGGTGCCTTTATTTTAATTGATGAAGCCACTTATCATACGGTGGCTGCTGGTATGATTCGTGCGGTGGAGGCATAATCTATGAGCAAGATTGACCTACCCTTTCAACCAGAACAATTACAATTATTACAGCAATGCTTACAACAGAGCGATGCTCGCCAATTAGCTTGGCTTTCGGGCTATTGTTGGGCGTTATCCGCTCAACAGGGTAATGCAACGCAAGAGATTGCACAAAATTTATCGCCAAATCAGACCGCACTTCAAGCCGAACCCTTAAAGGTTACGGTGTTATCTGCCTCACAAACAGGCAATGCCAAAGGGGTGGCAGATCAATTAGCCCAAGCCTTACAGGCGGTGGGGATTGAGGTGCAACGCAAAAATGCAGGCGATTATAAAGCCAAGCAAATTGCCGATGAAACCTTGTTATTATTAGTGAGTTCTACGCAAGGGGACGGCGAACCACCAGAAGAAGCGGTAAGCCTTTATAAATATTTATTTGGCAAAAAAGCCCCTCAACTTGCCCAACTGAGTTTTGCGGTATTGGGCTTGGGCGATTCCTCTTATCCTGATTTTTGCCAAGCGGGCAAGGATTTTGACCGACGTTTAACGGAATTAGGAGCGACTCCTTTACTGGAACGTGTGGACTGTGATTTAGATTTTAATGAACAAGCGGAGCAATGGATTGCCCAAGTGGTTACCCTTTGCCAGCAAAAACAGGGGCAAACTCAACAATTACAAGCGGTGAATGTGAGCAATGAAACGGTCGCCACCACTCAAGTTAGCCCTTATAACAAACAAAATCCTTTTACCGCCAGCTTATCGGTTAATCAAAAAATTACCAGTCGCCAAGCGGAAAAAGATGTGCGCCATTTGGAGATTGATCTCGCAGGATCAGGCTTGCAATATCAAGCAGGCGATGCCTTAGGGGTATGGTTTGAAAATGATCCGAATTTGGTGGCAGAAGTGTTGCAAGCGGTACAGCTCAATGGCGATGAACAAGTGAGTATTAACAACGCCCCTGTTACCTTGCGACAAGCCTTAATTAGTCAGCTTGAATTGACCCAAAATACAACGGTTTTTGTGAAAAAATATGCGGAATTAAGTCAATATAATGCGTTACAAGACTTAGTGGCGGATCCGCAAAAATTAAATGATTATGTACAACAAACCCCGTTAATTGGCGTATTACAGCATTACCCAACGGCATTGACAGGCGAGCAATTAGTCAGTTTATTGCGTCCGCTCACACCAAGATTGTACTCCATTGCCTCGGCACAAGCGGAAGTAGGCGAGGAAGTACATTTAACCGTTGGCGTTGTGCGTTATCAATATGATGATAAAGCCAGAACAGGCGGCGCATCAGGCTATTTAGCGGATCGCGTGGAGGAAGATGGCGAAGTGAAGGTCTTTATTGAACCTAATGCCCATTTCCGCTTACCGCAAGATAACAGCAAGCCTATTATTATGATTGGTTCAGGCACAGGTATCGCTCCTTTTAGAGCCTTTATTCAGCAACGCATCGCCGAAGAAGCGGAGGGACAAAACTGGTTGATCTTTGGTAACCAACGTTCTACCGATGATTTCCTTTATCAATTAGAGTGGCAAGAGGCGGCGAAACAAGGTTATTTGCATAAATACAGCTTTGCTTGGTCAAGAGAGCAACAAGAAAAGGTCTATGTTCAACATAAAATTTTGCAAGAAGCCACCGCACTTTGGCAATGGCTACAACAAGGAGCCTATATTTATGTGTGTGGCGATGCCTCCAAAATGGCGAAAGATGTGGAAAATGCCTTAATTCAAGCCGTCGCTCAAGCAGGGGCAATGAGCCTTGAACAAGCTGAAGACTATATTGAACAACTGCGAGAAGATAAACGTTATCAGAGGGATGTGTATTGATCTGAGGACGGAAGACAGAGGACTGAAGACTGAAGATAGTTTATTCGGTCTTCCTTTATCTGAAATACTGATAATTTAATATAAAATGTTATAGAGGAAGTAGGCAAAAGACAAAAGGATAAGTATTCAGGCGTGAAAATTAGTATTCGCTATTTGTTCGACTAAAACTGTCCGCTGTACTCTGTCTTCTGTCCTCTGAAATGGAGTGAAAATATGACCGACAAAACAACCGAATGGAAAAGCAAACCTCTCGCCGATAATGAACGGCTTAAAGATCAAAGTGATTACCTACACGGCACCATTGCCCAAGATCTCAATGAACAACTCACAGGCGGATTTAGCAAAGACAATTTCCAATTAATCCGCTTTCACGGTATGTATGAACAAGATGATCGGGATATTCGTGCCGAACGCATTGAGCAAAAACTTGAGCCTAATAAAAATGTAATGTTGCGTTGTCGTTTACCCGGTGGCATTATTTCGCCGCAACAATGGCTAGGGATTGATCAATTTGCTAGCGAACAAACTATTTACGGCAGTATCCGCTTAACCAATCGCCAAACGTTCCAATATCACGGCGTATTAAAACGCAATATTAAAGCAATGCACCAATGGCTACATCAACTTGGGCTAGATTCCATTGCCACCGCAGGCGATGTGAACCGTAATGTGCTTTGTACTTCTAACCCCGTAGAAAGCCAACTGCACAAAGAAGCCTATGAATGGGCGAAAAAAATCTCTGAACATTTATTGCCACGAACCACCGCTTATGCGGATATTTGGCTTGACGGCGAGAAAGTGTTTAGCACAGAAATCAGCAAACCTTTATTGAAAGAGTCCAGCGATAAAATTGAGCCTGTGCTAGGCAAAACCTATTTACCTCGTAAATTTAAAACCACCGTCGTCATTCCGCCACACAATGATGTGGATTTACACGCCAACGACCTAAACTTTGTCGCCATTGGCGAACAGGGCAAATTAGTGGGCTTTAACGTGTTAATCGGCGGTGGGTTATCAATGGAACACGGCAACCACAAAACTTACCCCAATACCGCTTTAGAGCTGGGCTTTATTGGACTAGACCACGTATTGGCTTGTGCCGAGGCGGTAGTTACGACCCAACGTGATTGGGGTAACCGTAGCGATCGAAAAAATGCAAAATTACGCTATACCATTCAACGTGTGGGCTTAGATCGCGTGAAACAAGAAGTAGAGCAGCGTATGGGGGTGGCTTTTGAACCTATTCGCCCTTACCAGTTTACTGAACGTGGCGATCGCATTGGTTGGATTAAAGGCGAAGATAATAAATGGCATTTAACCCTATTTATTGAGAATGGACGTTTGCTTGACTATCCCGACCGCCCATTAAAAACGGGTATGCGAGAAATCGCCAAGGTGCATAAGGGGGATTTTCGCCTAACCGCTAATCAAAATTTGATTGTGGCTGGGGTAAGTAGTCGTGATAAAGCCAAAATTGAACGCATTGCTCGTGAACATAAATTAATTGACGACCGAGTGAGCCCTCAACGTGAACATAGTATGGCTTGCGTTTCACTGCCCACTTGCCCATTGGCAATGGCAGAAGCGGAACGCTTTTTACCTGAATTTATCGATCACATTGATGAGTTAATGGCAAAACATCAAGTGAGCCAAGAGCATATTGTGTTACGAGTAACAGGCTGCCCAAATGGTTGCGGACGTGCAATGCTTGCCGAAGTGGGGTTAGTGGGAAAAGCGGTAGGACGCTATAATCTTCATCTCGGCGGCAACCGAGCAGGCACACGCATTCCTCGTTTATTCAAGGAAAATATCACAGAACCAGAAATCCTCGCCATTTTAGACCAACTTATCGGCAACTGGGCAACCCAACGCCAAGAAAATGAAGGTTTTGGCGACTTCGTTATCCGCACAGGCATTATTAAACCAGTGATCAACGCCCCGATTGATTTTTGGGATGTGAGTAAGGTAGCTTGATATTTGTTTTTATTTAAAATAATACAACCTTGGCACGCCTCGTCATACTCTTTGTACTGTATTCGGCGTGCCTTTTGTCTGTGTTAAGTTGAAATGGCTATAGAATAGAAGTGTATTTTAATTATTTGCCCCATTTATTCTTAATAAATTCTGGCAATGCTGCAATAGAATCAAGCACCATATCTGCAACTTTTTCAGCATCGCTATCAACGGATTGTCCTGATTTGACTAAAATATTCGTTGCAATATTGGCTTCTTTTCCTGCCATAATATCAATAAGTTTATCGCCAACCATAATTGATTGGGCGGGATCAATGTGTAATTCTTGTATGGCTTGTAATAGCATACCTGCTTTGGGTTTGCGGCAATCACAAACTTGTTTAAATTCGCCTTTCCCCTCAGGGTGATGTGGACAATAATAAATACCATCAAGATCGACACCTCGATCTGCTAATGACCAATCCATCCATTCTGTGAGTTGTAAAAATTGCTGTTCACTAAAATAGCCTCTTGCAATGCCCGATTGATTGGTAACCAGTACCAATAAGTAACCTGCTTGTTTTAATTGTTTTAGGGCTTCAATACATCCTTCAATAAAATGAAATTTGTCGATGTCATGCACATAACCATAATCAATATTTAAGGTTCCATCTCGATCTAAAAAAACCGCTTTATTCATATATCAATCCTGTCAAAAATTTAGGCTTATTATTTCAAAGTAAAATGGCGATAGCAAATATTATCGCCTTATAAGAAACAGAACAAAGAAATAGCCATATTGTCTAAAAATATCCGTAATATTTATTGACATAGCGATCTAGACGTCTAAAATGGCAGTTTAACCTTTGTTGACATAATTTATTCAGGAAATCACTTTCTCTATGATCCAATTAAAGAATGTTAGTAAGATTTTCGATGTAGCAGGCAAGAAATTAACCGCTTTGGACAATATTAACTTAACTGTACCTAAAGGCGAGATTTTTGGCGTTATTGGTGCCTCTGGTGCGGGTAAAAGTACGTTAATTCGCTGTGTTAATTTATTAGAAACACCGACTTTTGGTGCTGTGATTATTGATAATCAAGATCTTACTCAACTTAATCAGCAACAGCTTGTTCATGAACGCCGTAATATTGGTATGATTTTTCAGCATTTCAATTTACTGAGTTCACGCACAGTCTATGGTAATATTGCACTCCCTTTAGAGTTAGCACATCAACCTAAAGAAAAAATTGAGCAAAAAGTTACCGCACTTTTAGCTTTAGTGGGATTAACGGAGAAGAAAGATGCTTATCCCGCAAACCTTTCAGGTGGGCAAAAACAACGTGTTGCTATTGCACGTGCTTTAGCGCTCGATCCTAAAGTTTTACTTTGTGATGAAGCTACGAGTGCGTTAGATCCTGCCACAACGCAATCTATTTTAAAATTATTAAAAGAAATCAACCGCACTTTAGGCATTACTATTTTATTAATTACCCACGAAATGGATGTGGTTAAACGTATTTGTGATCAAGTGGCGGTGATTGATAAAGGGCAATTAATTGAGCAAGGTTCTGTCAGTGAGATCTTTTCTAATCCCAAAACAGAATTGGCACAAGAATTTATCCGTTCTACATTTCATATTAATTTACCTGAAGAATATTTGGAAAAATTATCTGAAAGCCCAAAACACGAGAAATCTTATCCGATTATTAAATTTGAATTTACAGGGCGTTCTGTTGATGCGCCGTTACTTTCTCAAGCCTCTAAAAAATATGGGGTTGAGCTGAGTATTCTTACTTCACAAATTGATTATGCAGGTGGCGTGAAATTTGGTTATACCATTGCGGAAGTGGAAGGCGATGAAGATGCCATTACTCAAACCAAAATTTATTTAATGGAAAATAATGTTCGAGTCGAGGTGTTAGGTTATGTGGAATGATTTTTTAAACCAATTAACCCCAAAAATGTGGGAGTTAGTCGCCAGCTCAACCTGGGAAACTGTTTATATGAGCTTTGTGGCGACCTTTTTTGCTGTTTTGGTCGGCGTTCCTCTTGGTATTTATACCTTTACTTGTGGTAAAGGACAAATCCTACAAAATTTAACCTTGCATCGTATTCTTGACGCTATCATTAATATTGGACGCTCTGTTCCCTTTATTATTTTGTTAATTATTTTATTACCTGTAACGAAATTTATTGTCGGTACTAAGCTCGGCACGACCGCTGCTATTGTGCCACTTAGTGTCGCGGCAATGCCTTTTGTTGCTCGACTTACCGCAAATGCTTTTATGGAAATTCCTGTGGGTTTAACGGAAACAGGCAAAGCCATGGGGGCAACAAATTGGCAAATTATCCGCAAATTTTACCTTGCTGAGGCATTGCCTGCCTTAGTCAATGGTATTACGCTGACGCTGGTCACATTAATCGGCTATTCCGCTATGGCAGGGATTGTCGGTGGTGGCGGTCTAGGTAGTCTAGCCATTAACTATGGCGAATATCGTAATATGGGCTATGTTAAATGGCTTTCAACCATAATCATTGTGTTGATCGTGATGATCAGCCAAAAAATCGGTGATGATCTGGCAAAAAAAGTCGATCATCGTTAATGACTTAATAAAAGAGGTTTACCTATGAAATTAACTAAAGTATTTGCATTAACCGCACTTGCCACCCTTGTTTCAACCAATGCTTTAGCAGAAAAAATCAAAGTTGGTGTTATGGCAGGCCCTGAGCACGAAGTCGCAGAAGTCGCGGCTAAAGTCGCAAAAGAAAAATATGGCTTAGATGTTGAATATGTATTATTCAATGACTATGCGTTACCAAATTCAGCAGTTGCGAGTAAAGATCTTGATGCTAACGCTATGCAACATAAACCTTATTTAGATAAAGATAGCCAAGAAAAAGGCCTAAAAAATCTGGTTATTGTTGGTAATACCTTTGTTTACCCATTAGCTGGTTATTCTAAAAAAATTAAACATGTTGATGAGCTTAAAGACGGGGATGTTGTTGCAGTACCTAATGATCCAAGTAATCTCGCACGTGCATTAATTTTATTGGAAAAACAAGGCTTAATAAAATTAAAAGACAATACGAATCTTTTCTCAACCACATTAGATATTGTTGAAAATCCAAAAAATCTAAAAATTAAAGAAGTAGATACTTCTGTGGCTGCTCGTGCTTTAGATGATGTAACCTTAGCGGTGGTTAATAATACCTATGCAGGACAAGTTGGCTTAACCATTGAAGATGGTGTTTTTGTTGAAGACAAAGACTCTCCTTATGTGAATATCATTGTTGCTCGTGAAGATAATAAAGATAGCAAGGCAATACAAAATTTCGTCAAAGCCTATCAAACTGATGAAGTAGAAGCTGAAGCGAAAAAACACTTTAAAGACGGTGTGGTAAAAGGTTGGTAATAACCCCATTATCTTAAAATGAATAAGCCCTATATTGCGATGGTAATATAGGGCTTTATTTCAAATTTATCGTTTATTTTAAATTGAAATGATTTCCCCCTCTAAAATAAGCAATAAAAATTTTATTTTTTCGTATAAGATCGCAAAAAATAAATACCCTGATTTTAACGCCCTCTAATTGCCATTATATTGTCAAAGTGCGGTGAGTTTTGACAGAGTTTTTTATGAATATTTGGGGATTTCGTTGCATTCAATGCCAGCGTTTACTACATATTGGGCATCATGGCATTTGTAGCCATTGTTATAAATCGATTCCTTACACTGCTTATTGCAGTGGTTGTGGTCATCATTTAGTGGAAAATAGCCACTTTTGTGGGCATTGCCTAAAATTGGACTTTGCTTGGGATCATTTAGTTGTCGTAAGCCGTTATCAAAAACCTTTGGCTCAATATATTCACCAATTTAAATTTAGAGGTAAATTTTGGCTTGATCGCACCTTAGCAAGATTATTATTACTCGCTATTTGGCAAGCACGGCGAACCCATGGGCTTATATTACCTGATTTAATTATGCCTGTGCCTTTACATCATTGGCGACAATGGTGGCGAGGATATAATCAAGCGGATTTATTAGGTCGTTTATTGGCTAAATATTTAAATATTCCTTATTCAAATCGTTGGATAAAACGACATAAACGAACAATAAGCCAACGAGGACTTAATGCCTCAGCAAGGCGTCAAAATATGCAAAATGCGTTTCAATTAGATCCCCGCTTTCAGCCCAAACATTGTCAATCGGTGGCTTTAGTTGATGATGTTATCACCACAGGTGCCACATTAAATGCGATTATTGATTTATTAAGAAAACAGGGAATAACCCATATTCAAGTATGGGGGCTATGTAAAACCTAGCTTTTGTTGTATAGCTGTGTAAAATAGGCAAATCAGCCGATGATCGTCAAGATATGACTAGAAAAAATATCTTACTCGGCGTATTATTACTTGAGTTAATAAGTCAAGTATTATGAGATTTAACTATTTAGGACGTGATTATGCAAATTATGATTTCAGATGCAGCACAAGCGCATTTTAGAAAGTTATTAGAACAACAAGCGGAAGGTACAAATATTCGTATTTTTGTCGTAAATCCAGGAACACCTCATGCGGAATGTGGAGTGTCTTATTGCCCAGCTGACGCTATTGAAGATACTGATACTGAAATGAAATACAATGGATTTTCAGCGTTTGTTGATGAAGTGAGCTTACCGTTTTTAGAAGACGCAGAAATTGATTATGTGACCGAAGAATTAGGCACACAACTAACCTTAAAAGCCCCTAATGCAAAAATGCGTAAAGTGGCAGATGATGCTCCACTCATTGAACGAGTAGAATATGTTATTCAAACCCAAATTAACCCCCAATTAGCCAGTCATGGCGGACATATTACCCTCATTGAAATTACGGATAAGGGCGAAGCTATTCTACAATTTGGCGGTGGTTGTAATGGTTGTTCAATGGTTGATGTAACCTTAAAAGATGGGGTAGAGAAACAATTAGTAAACCTATTCCCAGGCGAACTCACTGGCGCTAAAGATGTTACAGAACATCAACGTGGTGAGCATTCTTATTATTAATATAGCAGTTAATAAAAAACTCCTTTGTTGATATAAATTATAAATCTTAGGCTGACTTCTAGGTAGCTCAAATATGTAGAGGCTGAATTTTTTACAAAGTTCAGCTTTTTTGACTATAAAAACTTATCTTTTTTATTTCGTTAGTTTTATTTTATTTTTGAATAGAATATTTTTAGGGGCATATTTATTATGTTGCTCTTTAATAGTCAATAAAGTTATACCTTATTACCAAATATCTCCTTTCTCCCCTTGTAACTTAATATGAATAGTTATAAATTAAACATCTTAGCCAATTTGTAAACCTTTGTTAAAGTAAGGAAAGAAAATGGATCAACTCGCAATGAAGAAACAAGCGGCACAGGCGGCGTTAAATTATGTGCAAGAGGATAGTATTATTGGGGTGGGAAGTGGCTCTACGGTAAATTGTTTTATTGAATTATTAGGCAGTATAAAAGAAAAAGTGAAAGGGGCGGTAGCGGCCTCAAAACATTCTGAGCAATTATTGCGTGAGCAAGGCATTGAGGTGTTGAATGCCAATGATGTTAGCAATTTAGATATTTATGTGGATGGTGCAGACGAAATTACTCCTCATAAAGCTATGATTAAAGGCGGTGGTGCGGCATTGACTAGAGAAAAAATTGTCGCCTCTTTAGCCAAAAAATTTATTTGTATAGTGGATCAAAGTAAACAGGTGGATGTATTAGGATCAACCTTTCCGCTGCCCATTGAAGTTATTCCTATGGCACGTTCACAAGTGGCACGCAAATTAGTGGAATTAGGCGGTAGTCCAGAATATCGTGAGGGTGTGGTGACCGACAATGGCAATGTGATTTTAGATATTTATAATTTCAAAATTCTTAATCCAGTGGAAACAGAAAAAACCTTAAACAATATTGCAGGTGTGGTTACCAATGGTATTTTTGCTTTAAATCCTGCCAATATTGTGATTGTTGGTAGCCCAGAAGGTGTAAAGATTATTGAATAACAACGCGGAGAGCAATTTATGACGGTAAAAGTTTCATTAGATAAAGCCAAAATTAAGTTTTTATTATTGGAGGGGGTACATCAAAGTGCCTTAGAGGTTCTGCAATCTGCGGGCTATTCCAATATTGAGTATCATAAAAAAGCCTTAGATGCCGAAGAGTTAAAAGAGGCAATCAAAGACGCTCATTTTGTGGGTATTCGCTCACGCACTCATTTAACCGAAGACGTGTTACAACATGCACAAAAATTAATTGCTATTGGTTGTTTTTGTATTGGCACAAATCAAGTGGATTTAACTGCCGCTAAGCAACGTGGTATCCCTGTATTTAATGCCCCTTTTTCTAACACGCGTTCAGTGGCTGAATTAGTATTAGGCGAAATGCTCTTATTGATGCGTAATATCCCGCAATCTAACGCAGAAGTACATCGTGGTATTTGGAATAAATCTGCGGTGGGAGCAAATGAAGTGCGAGGTAAAAAATTGGGCATTATTGGTTATGGGCATATTGGCTCACAATTAAGTGTGATTGCTGAAAGCCTTGGTTTACAGGTTTATTTCTATGATGTGGAAAATAAATTGCCATTAGGTAATGCCCAACAGGTACGCACCCTTGAAGAATTGTTGTCTATCAGTGATGTGGTGTCTTTACATGTACCAGAAAATCAATCCACTAAAAATTTAATGAGTGCTGAACGTATTGCACAATTAAAACAAGGCTCTATTTTGATCAATGCGGCACGAGGCACAGTAGTAGACATCGAGGCGTTAGCACAAGCCTTAGAGCAAGGAAAATTGCGTGGTGCGGCGATTGATGTATTCCCGAAAGAACCTGCCTCTAGCAATGAACCTTTTGAATCGCCACTATGCTGTTTTGATAATGTGATTCTTACCCCACACATTGGCGGCTCAACCGCAGAGGCACAGGAAAATATTGGGGCAGAAGTGGCAGGAAAATTTGTCAAATATTCGGATAATGGTTCAACCTTATCGGCAGTAAACTTCCCTGAAGTGTCGCTACCTGAACATCACGGCACAAAACGTTTATTGCATATTCACCACAATCGCCCAGGCATTTTAAATCAAATTAACCAAATTTTTGTAGAAGCAGGGATTAATATTGCCGCACAATATTTGCAAACCGATCCAACCATTGGTTATGTGGTAATTGATATTGAAACGACTAATACCGATGCGATTTTACAAAAACTACGCCAAATTGAGGGAACTATTAGGGCGAGAGTGTTGTTTTAGTATTCAATTAAAGTAATTTGATGAATCTATAGTAAATTTGTGTTTAAAAAATACTCTCTTGAACTTAAAGAGTTAAAAAAGCACTTGCAAGGAAAAATGAAATCACTATAATACGCCCCACACAACGACGCTGTAGTTGATAAGATGAAAAATCAGCGTCGTTTTTCTT
>NZ_SMFT01000004.1 GCF_004339025.1 Volucribacter psittacicida | reverse complement strand
GGGTCTCCCCATGTGAGAGTAGGTCACCGCCAGGTTATTAAATTGAAGAGACCCCTGTTGTTAGGCAACAGGGGTTTTTTGTTATCTAATTTATACTTTTTTTCATAAAAATTCTCAAGACGCACCGCACTTTGTTAACTACTTAGCTTTGTCTAATTCATAACCATTTACCACTGCAACCAGTAAGCTATACCAATATTGTGGCGTATATCACAAATTCTTTTTAAAATCAGTTTATAATAGTAAGGTTTCAATGTAAGAAATGGCATTGAATCGCAGATTATTCAATATTACACAAAAGAGAGGATTATTTTATGGATGAACAGTTACGTCAAGCTGCTCTTGATTTTCACGAGTTTCCTAAACCAGGAAAAATTGAAGTTACCCCTACAAAATCTTTAGCAACACAACGAGATCTTGCACTTGCTTATTCTCCCGGTGTGGCTGTTCCTTGTTTAGAGATACAAAAAGATCCATTATTAGCACATAAATATACCGCCAAAGGGAATTTAGTTGCGGTAATTTCTAATGGAAGTGCGGTGCTTGGATTAGGCAATATTGGTGCTTTAGCAGGCAAACCCGTTATGGAAGGAAAGGGCGTTTTATTCAAAAAGTTTGCTGGCGTTGATGTTTTTGATATTGAAATTGATGAGCATGATCCAGATAAGTTGGTGGATATTATCGCCGCCCTAGAACCCACTTTTGGGGGAATTAATTTAGAAGATATTAAAGCGCCAGAATGTTTTTATATTGAACAAAAATTGCGTGAACGCATGAATATCCCTGTTTTTCATGATGATCAA
The DNA here is from genome assembly GCF_004339025.1 of Volucribacter psittacicida. Taxonomy (GTDB): domain Bacteria; phylum Pseudomonadota; class Gammaproteobacteria; order Enterobacterales; family Pasteurellaceae; genus Volucribacter; species Volucribacter psittacicida. The sequence goes on along the minus strand of NZ_SMFT01000004.1, from coordinate 168,732 downwards.
CATGGTACCGCGATTATTAGTGCCGCAGCTATTTTAAATGGTTTACGCATTGTAAATAAAAAAATAGAAGATGTACGTTTAGTGGCTTCGGGAGCTGGTGCGGCTTCTATTGCTTGCCTAAATTTATTAGTGAGTTTAGGTATGAAGAAAGAAAATATTACGGTGTGTGATTCCAAAGGTGTGATTTATAAAAATCGAGATGAACGACTAGATGATACTAAAAAACACTATGCGATTGATGATAATGGACAACGTAGTTTAGCAGATGCAATACCTAATGCTGATATTTTCCTTGGTTGTTCAGCGGCGGGCGCATTAACGCAAGATATGGTGAAAACCATGGCGGCTAGCCCATTAATTTTAGCATTAGCCAATCCAGATCCTGAAATAACGCCACCGGAAGCGAAAGTCGCGCGTGCTGATGCGATAGTGTGTACAGGACGTTCAGATTATCCTAATCAAGTGAACAATGTGTTGTGTTTTCCATTTATTTTCCGAGGAGCCTTAGATGTAGGTGCGACAACCATTAATGAAGAAATGAAAATGGCTGCGGTATATGCAATTGCTGATTTGGCGTTAGCGGAACAGAGTGAAGTTGTTTCATCGGCTTATGGTGAAAGCGAACTTTCTTTTGGACCAGATTATGTCATTCCTAAGCCTTTTGACCCGCGTTTAATTATTAAAATTGCCCCTGCTGTGGCAAAAGCGGCAATGGATAGTGGTGTTGCAACACGCCCAATTAATGATTTTGATGCTTATATTGAACGTCTAACCCAGTTTGTTTATAAAACCAATCTCTTTATGAAGCCTGTCTTTGCACAAGCCAAAATGGATAGAAAACGTGTTTTACTTACCGATGGGGAAGAGCCACGGGTTTTACATGCGGTACAAGAAATTGCGTCTTTAGGCATTGCGGATCCAGTCCTAATTGGGCGATCATCCGTTATTGCTGAAAGAGCGAAATCCTTAGGGTTAAAAATTCAGCAAGGACAAGATTATGAAGTGATTAATATTGAAGATAATCCTTATCATGAACAATGCTGGAAAACCTATTACGAGTTACAAAAACGCCATGGTGTTACGCCTGTTTCTGCACAAAGAGAGCTACGCACTAATCCAACCATTATTGGGGCAACTTTATTGCAATTAGGTAAAGTTGATGCCATGTTATGTGGTTTATTAGGAAATTATGCTTCTCACTTAGATATTTTAAGAAATATTATAGGGATTAAATCAGATGTTTCCACCTTAGCGACAGTGAATGGACTTGTGTTAGCGAAGTCTAATTTATTTTTAGCGGATACCTTTGTTAATTTAGATCCAACGGCGGAACAATTAGCTGAAATTACATTGATGGCTGCGAAACAAGTGCGTGATTTTGGTATTGAACCGCAAGTCGCGTTGGTTTCAAGCTCTAATTATGGCAGTTCAGATACACCAAACGCCTTAAAAATGCGTCAGGTCTTAGCATTAGTTCAGCAACAAGATCCCGATTTAATTATTGACGGAGAAATGCATTGTGATGTCGCCTTATCACAGGCGTTACGTCAAGAAATTATGCCAGATAGCCCAATCAAAGGTGCGGCAAATTTATTAGTATTCCCTTCAATGGAGTCCGCACGAATTAGTTTAAATCTATTACAAGGGACAGCAACCCCAAGCACAATAGGTCCTTTACTTATGGGATTAAACAAATCGGCACATATTTTGACGCCTGTGGCTTCGGTACGCCGTATTATTAATATGGTTGCGGTTGCCGCTGTTAAGGCGCAGCATTAAGTTGTAATTGAGCGGAAAATTTTAATAAAAAATGGACCGCTCTTTTTAGGTAAAGTATTTATTTGTGTAATATTTAAACTATTGATTAATTTTAATGATATTAATCAAAATTTTTGCTAAACTATCCACGATTTTTAACCCTCAACAAAAGGAATTTATTATGGCTTATACTCTACCAGAATTAGGTTATGCTTATGATGCGTTAGAACCACATTTTGATGCTCAAACAATGGAAATTCATCATAGTAAACATCATCAGGCTTATATTAATAACGCCAATGCAATCTTAGAAACCTCGCCTGAATTAACTGCGTTGGCAGAAGCAGGATGTCCAGGATCTTTCTTACGTAATTTAGATAAAGTACCTGCGGATAAATTAACCGCATTACGTAACAATGTTGGTGGTCATGCTAATCATACATTGTTTTGGAAAAGTTTGAAAAAAGGGACAACCTTACAAGGGGATTTAAAAGCAGCCATTGAACGTGATTTTGGCTCCGTTGATGCTTTTAAAGCTGAATTTGAAAAAGCAGCGGCTACACGTTTTGGTTCTGGTTGGGCCTGGTTAGTTTATGAAAATGGAAAATTAGCAGTTGTTTCTACTGCGAACCAAGATTCTCCATTAATGGGGAAAGAGATTGCGGGCTGTTCAGGTTTTCCAATTTTTGGTTTAGATGTATGGGAACACGCTTATTACTTAAAATTCCAAAATCGCCGTCCAGACTATATTAAAGAATTTTGGAACGTTGTAAACTGGGACTTCGCGGCAGAGCGTTTTGCTAAAGCGATTGGTTAATTATTTTGGATTGATTCAGCCCTTAACTGAAAAATCTATATAGAATTATCTAGTTAATGGGGATTTTGGGTGTAATGGATAAAAATGTGGGAAAAAAGTGGGTTAAGACCTTATACTACCGGTATTATGTAGCAATTGCACAAAGTTAAAATTACCCATCAACTGTTAAAAATAAAAGCCTTTAGCGCAATAATATGCTAAAGGCTTTTCTTTACCGCAAAATGCGTTTGATGATTAATCCGATAATGTTTAAACTCACTCACATCAAGAACATCATAACTGCTAATCTATTTTAGCCCTTAATTTATTTTTTAAGGCTAAGAAAAATTCTTAGCCTTATTTTAAAGAGGAGCGACGATAATTACATAACAATATTATAGCCAATGACAGCAATAATAGCCCCTAAAACTGGACCTAATACGGGAATCCAAGCATAAGACCAATCTGGCGAGGTATTAAGTTTTTTACTGAGTAAGGCTAAGACAATACGAGGCCCTAAATCACGAGCAGGGTTGATAGCGTAGCCTGTTGTACCTCCAAGACTTAATCCTATTGCCCATACAAGTAATGCAACAGGTAAAGCTCCAATTGAACCCAAGCCAATAGGCGTAACACCAGTTGTGCCAGGAATAATGATTTCACCAGCAGTAATATAGAAAATAACAGACACTAATACTGTTGTTCCTATAATTTCACAGATTAAATTGCTCGAATAACGCCGAATAGCGGGTTCTGTACAAAAACAAGCACGTTTTGCGCCAGTATCTTCTGTAATTTGGAAGTGATCTCGGTAAAAGAGATAGACAATAAAACCACCAAGTATTCCTCCTATCAATTGTGCAATGATGTACCCGGGCACGAGCATCCAATTAAAGGCGCCATTGAGAGCAAGCCCTATTGTAACGGCAGGATTGAGATGTGCACCACTATATGGACCTGTAGCGACAACGGCAACATAGACAGCAAAAGCCCAGGCTGATGTAATAACTATCCAACCTGAATTATTTCCTTTGGTTTGCTTTAAGCACACATTAGCAACCACGCCATTTCCCATTAGAATTAATAAGGCTGTACCTAAAAATTCAGCGATATAAGCGTTCATAGTGATTCTCCTATGCAAATTAATTTAGTGCAATATTATGTTGTAAACATAATCTAAGCGAAAGTTGACTTGTGATGAGTTCGTTTAAATCGCAATAAATTCTTTTGATTGGAGTAGAAATATTACATTTAATATTATTATCTCCAAGATATAAAAATGCAATGTAGAATGAAAATGAATTTTTACTTTGTGAGCAAGTTCAAATAATCACATAAAAACTAGGGATATTTTTTGAAGTTCGTCAAATAATTGAAAAAATATATTTGTTACCTTGAGCGTTTTTGGTTATGTTATCGCCGTGATTTGTTCGTTTTTACTCAATAAATATTCTATTTGAATAATTTGGAGTATTTTATCAACCATACTTTCTTAGGGGGAAGTTTATGACACAGAAAAAATATATTATCGCTTTGGATCAAGGTACAACGAGTTCGAGAGCAGTTTTATTAGATCATGATGCGAATGTTGTGGAGATAGCTCAACGAGAGTTTACTCAGATTTACCCACAAGCAGGTTGGGTAGAACATAATCCTATGGAAATTTGGTCAAGCCAAAGCTCAACATTAAATGAAGTGGTTGCTAAAGCGGGGATTAGCTCAGATCAGATTGCCGCCATAGGGATTACTAATCAGCGAGAAACGACAATTGTGTGGGATAAAGCCACAGGAAAGCCTATTTATAATGCGATTGTTTGGCAATGTAGACGTACATCCGATATTACAGATCAGCTTAAAGCAGATGGGTATGAGGATTATATTCGTAAAACCACTGGATTAGTGGTAGATCCTTATTTTTCTGGTACAAAAGTAAAATGGATTTTGGATCATGTGGAAGGGGCTAGAGAAAGAGCGAAGAAAGGGGAGTTATTATTTGGGACAGTAGATACTTGGTTAGTTTGGAAACTAACTCAAGGGCGTGTACATGTTACAGATTATACAAATGCCTCACGTACAATGTTGTTTAATATTCATACTTTGCAATGGGATGATAAAATGCTAGAAATTTTAGATATTCCAAAGCAAATGTTACCAGAAGTTCGTAATTCTTCCGAAATTTATGGTAAGACCAATATTGGTGGTAAAGGAGGAGTACGAATTCCAGTCGCAGGAATTGCGGGCGATCAACAAGCCGCACTTTATGGGCATTTATGTGTTAATGCAGGACAAGCTAAAAATACCTATGGCACAGGTTGTTTTATGTTAATGCATACGGGAGATAAAGCCATTCAATCAGAAAATGGTTTGTTAACGACCATTGCTTGTAATGCCAAAGGCGAACCTGCTTATGCCTTAGAAGGCGCGGTATTTATTGGTGGCGCATCGATACAATGGTTACGCGATGAAATGAAAATTGTACATGATAGTTCAGATTCAGAATACTTTGCACAAAAAGTAAAAGATTGTAATGGTATTTATGTGGTGCCTGCTTTTGCAGGATTAGGTGCACCATATTGGGATCCTTATGCAAGAGGTGCGATTTTTGGCTTAACCCGAGGCGCAAATCGTAATCATATAGTGCGTGCAACATTAGAATCTATCGCTTATCAAACTCGTGATGTATTAGAAGCGATGCAAACTGATTCAGGACAAACATTGAAATCATTACGAGTAGATGGTGGTGCCACCGCAAATAATTTCTTAATGCAATTTCAAGCGGATATTTTAGCAACATCAGTTGAACGTCCTGTTGTTAAAGAGGTTACGGCACTTGGTGCAGCTTATTTAGCAGGACTTGCTACAGGGTTTTGGCAAAATCTTGATGAATTACGTAATAAAGCTGAAATTGAAAAGACCTTTATACCAGATGGCGATGAGCAAAAACGCGCGAGACGTTATAAAGGCTGGCGTAAAGCAGTGAAGCGTTCATTACAATGGGCTAAAGAAGATTTAGATGAAGAAGACTAGTTCATATCTTGATTAATAGAACTCGTGGAAAATGCCAGCAAATGCTGGCATTTTTGTAATACAGTAATTTCTCTGTTCTCAATAGTAGATTTAGATGAGGTCATTATCCATTAAGCAAAATAACATTCTATGCTTTTTCCTTAAAATTCAATTAGTTAAGCTCTTGAATTTTTTTTATCACATTAGTAGTTGAGCAGCCATTTTCAAAGTTTAGTACTTTTACTTCGCCGCCATTCGCCCAAACTTCTTGGCTACCTGCAATTTGCTCTGGGCGATAATCGCCACCTTTTACCAATAAATCAGGTAAAATCTCGCCAATAAGGCGTTGTGGCGTATCTTCCTCAAAGGCAACTAGCCAATCCACCGAACGTAAACCTGCTAATACGGCTAAACGAGTGTGTAAATCATTAATTGGGCGATTATCCCCTTTAAGGCGTTTTACAGAATCATCGCTATTTACCGCCACAATTAATCGATCACCCAGTTTGCGAGCATTGTCTAAATAAGAAACATGACCAGGGTGTAAAATATCAAAACAACCGTTGGTCATCACAATTTTTTCGCCACGATTTTTGGCTAATTGCACCGCTTGTTTTAATTGGCTTTCAGTCATAATACCAAAGCCATTTTCACAATGTCCATGAATGGCATTTTCGAGTTCGCTATTGGATACGGTGGAAGTGCCGAGTTTACCTACTACGATACCTGCCGCCACATTGGCTAAATAACAGGCTTCTTCAAGGGAGCGTTGATCGGCAAGAGCAGTAGCGAGGACGCTAATTACTGTATCGCCAGCCCCTGTTACATCAAAGACTTCTTTGGCTTGGGTAGGTAAATGATAAGCAGGATAATGAGGGCGTAACAAGGTCATTCCTTTTTCCGAACGGGTAACTAATAATGCCTCAAGGTCAAAATCTGCAATTAATTTTAGCCCTTTATCAATTAATTCTTGTTCAGTATGACAAGTCCCCACAACGGCTTCAAATTCGGCAAGATTTGGGGTTAATAAGGTCGCCCCACGATAACGCTCAAAATCTGTGCCTTTGGGATCGATTAGCACAGGCACTTGCACCGCGCGAGCTAATTGGATCATTTGTTGCACTTGGTTAAGCGTGCCTTTGCCATAGTCTGATAAAATTAACGCCCCATAATCACTGAGTGCTTGCTGGAGCTTATCCAATAAAGGAGAGCAATCTACTTGATGAAAATTTTCCTCAAAATCCAAGCGTAATAATTGTTGATGACGAGAAAGAATTCGCAATTTGGTTATTGTTGGGTGGCTTGCCAATTCCACAAAATCACAATCAATATTTTGTTCACTTAATAACTGCGATAAGGCTTGTCCTGTTTCATCTTGCCCTATTAAACCTAATAATTTAACAGGCACATTTAACGCACTGATATTCATAGCCACATTAGCCGCACCGCCTGCCCGTTGTTCATTTTGTTGTACTTTTACCACAGGAACAGGGGCTTCTGGCGAGATGCGATTGGTCGCACCGAACCAATAACGATCCAGCATTACATCACCTAACACTAACACTTTTGCCTGATTAAATTGAGCAGAATATTGCGACATTGCAGTTCTCCGAAAAAATAGTTTGGGCTATTTTAGCATATCCAATAATTTTCAAAATGCCATTTGCATAAAATTCCGTTAAACTATGGGGCATTTGTTTGGCTAAAAATAGTGATATTGTTAAGTATGAGCAATCTAAAAAATAAACTTCTAACATTTCGATGGACATTTTTAAAACCTAAATATTGGGGATTATGGTTAGCTTTAGCCCTTTGGCGATTATTATTATTGTTGCCCTATCCTTTATTATTAAAAGTGGGGCAAGGGCTAGGTTGGCTATTCGCCCATTTAAAGGTAGGCAAACGCCGTCAGCAAATTGCTCGACGTAATTTGCAATTATGTTTTCCTGATTATAGCCCACAGCAAATTGAACAAATTTTGCAGGAAAACTTAAAAGCAACAGGTATGGCGATTATTGAAACAGGTATGGCGTGGTTTTGGTCGGATAAACGGATCAAAAAATGGTCAAAAATTGAGGGGTTAGAACATCTCAATAAACAAGATCAGCAAGGCATTATTTTTGTGGGGGTGCATTTTTTAACCTTAGAATTAGGGGCAAGAATAGTGGGGATTGCCCATTCTGGGGTAGGGGTTTATCGCCCTAATGATAATCCCTTGTTAGATTGGTTACAAATGCGTGGGCGTTTACGTTCTAACAAAGCAATGCTTGATCGTAAAGATCTACGAGGAATGATGAAAGCCTTACGGCGTGGCGAAACCATTTGGTATGCCCCTGATCACGATTATGGACGGCGTAATGCGGTGTTTGTGCCGTTTTTTGCAGTGCCTGATGCCTGTACTACCACAGGATCTTATTATTTACTCAAAGCTGCTCCACAAGCAAAAGTCGTGCCTTTTGCCCCTTTGCGTAACGCCGATGGTTCGGGCTATACCGTTAGCATTTCGCCACCAGTGGATTTTAGCGATTTAAATGATGAAGTGGCAGTGGCTACACGTATGAATCAAGTGGTGGAACAAGAAATTAGCAAAGGCATTAGCCAATATATGTGGCTACATCGCCGTTTTAAAACACGCCCAGAACAGGATAGCCCTGATTTATACCAAAATAAATGAATATAAATTCGTTTTTATTGACTAATTATTCATATTTATTTATGCTCTAGGCAATGTTGAGCTATAAAGAAAAAGGATAAGATAATGACAAACTATCATCGCCAATTATTTGATCAAGTCATGGTACAAAATTATGCCCCTGCTCAAATGATTCCAGTGCAAGGCAAAGGGAGCCGAGTATGGGATCAAGCTGGGAACGAATATATTGATTTTACCAGTGGCATTGCGGTAAACGCCCTAGGGCATTGCCCTGAGGAGATTGTGGAGGTTTTAACTGAGCAAGGGCAAAAATTATGGCATTCCAGTAACTGGTTTACCAGCGAACCTGCTTTAGCACTTGCCAGCCAATTAGTACAGCATACCTTTGCCCAACGGGTAATGTTTGCTAATTCTGGTGCCGAGGCGAATGAGGCAGCCCTTAAATTAGCACGCCGTTATGCCTTAGATCATTTTGGTTACCAAAAAAACAAAATTATTTCCTTTAAACAAAGTTTTCATGGACGCACCTTTTTTACCGTCAGCGTAGGGGGGCAAGCCAAATATTCAGACGGTTTCGGGCCAAAACCTGCCGAGATTATCCACGTTCCTTTTAATGATTTAGCCGCAGTGCGTGCGGTAATGGACGAGCAAGTCTGTGCGATTATTGTTGAACCAATTCAAGGGGAAAGCGGTATTTTACCTGCGGAAAAATCTTTCTTGCAGGGATTAAGAGCCTTATGTGATGAATATCAAGCTTTGCTTATTTTTGATGAAGTGCAAACAGGGGTTGGACGTACAGGCTATTTATACGCTTATATGTATTATCAAGTACAACCCGATATTTTAACCACCGCCAAAGCCTTAGGTAACGGCTTTCCTATTAGCGCAATGCTGACCACTGACCATATTGCCAAAAGTTTCTCGCTAGGTGTACATGGCACAACCTTTGGTGGCAATCCCTTAGCCTGTGCCGTTGCCAATAAAGTGCTAGAAATTATTCGCCAACCTGACTTTTTAGCCAATGTCCAACATACCTCACAACAATTTACCCAAACCTTAAGCGAAATTAACCAAGAGCTTGGCATATTTAAACAAATTCGTGGTATGGGATTATTAATTGGGGCAGAGCTAAACGACAAATGGCAAGGCAAAGTCGCCCAATTTGTTACCCAAGCCTTAGATCAAGGCGTGATGATTTTACAAGCAGGTCCAAACGTCCTACGTTTCGCCCCAGCGTTAAATATTAAACCTGAAGAAGTCAGCGAGGGGTTAGCAAGATTGCGCAAAGGGTTGCTGAGTTTTTGTGGTTAGCTGTTAAGTGCGGTGGGGTTTTAAGTTTTTTTGTTATTTGGTTTTGCTAAGGATTTTGTTGTTCTTTCAAAGAGAAAATACCGCATAAAGTAAGTGAAAAAGCTTAGCAAAAGTATTTCTGACTTTTGCTAAGCATAACTGATAAATTTTGTCTATTATTTTTTCTTATAATAATTAATAGGCAAAGAGGATTGAATAACGTTAATAGGATTTTCTCCATATCTTTCTTTCATCTTTTGGTCTATTTGATATCTCAGATATTCTACTTTCCGACCTTTTTCGGTATTTTCATAATTAGTACCTACAATAATCTCATCCACACAAGAAGTAATATCGCCATATTCTATATAGAGTTGTTGTGTATTTTCGCAATATTTTACCCCATCATAGTTATCTTGTACTTTTAATAAACGAAACTCATCTTCATCTCTAAAGGCATAATCTTTAAATAAATAGCGGATATATTCTAAGTCATTTATATTTTTAATATTTTCCTTAATTAATTTATTAAGTGCGCTCTTAAATTTTTTCTTTCTCTTGTCATTTAAGTATTTACTATTATATATGTCACTAAAATATATACCAAATTTAAAATTTTCATTACTAAGTAATTTATCTTTATTCTTTAACGATTTGTCTTCGTTATCGTTAGGTAGGGGTAATTTAAAATTAAAATTATGATATTTATTATATTCATCAAGGTAAGCAATATAGGCAACTTGATAAATAGGTAGATATTTATTCTGATTGTTAAAATCATTTTTATCTATATTGGTGCTGTTATTAAAAGAAAATGTATTTATATTAGATACATCATTATCTTTTCTAGTATGAGGTATAGATGGGGGAATGCTTTTATTAACATCCTGATAAATTATCCAAAATGGTTTTTTATCAAATACTAAACAGCAACCAGATGCTTCAATATTATCTTCTTTGCCATATAATCTAAATTGGTTAAGATCATTGACACGTTTAGAGAAACAAGTAATAAATGTATTATATTCTGAGTTCTTTTTAATATTTTCTATTTCGAGTTCTTGTTGATGAACTAAATCTAATAATGCTTTTCCCTCATAGGGATCATTCATATAAGTTATACTATTCATTCTCATAATGGGAATATTATTTGAATTTATTCCGAATAGTTTTTCACAAACATTTGGGGTCGTATAATGAGATAGTTTAATATATTCTAGTTCACAAGGCATTATATATAAAATGGCCAAAATATCTAAAATGAGAGGATCTATATCATTTTCTTGATTCAAACTTATAAACTCTTTTTTCTTTTCAAGAAACTTATTAAAGGCTTCTTTTTTATTACTGGTATTTATTGCCCATTTAAAATAGTAGTGAGATAACATTAATAAACTAGTTTTTAAGATATATTCATTATTAAATAATTTTCCGAGATTATATATTTCTTCTAAATATGAAATTGAAGCATTAAAAAGCTCAGTAACCTCTTTAGTAACTTTCTTACTTTGTTCTAGCTTTTTTAAGGCGTGCTCAAAATAACAACGACTAATTTCTAGTTTTCCATTATATTCTGCTTCTATTTCTTGTGAATAAGAAAAGAATTCTTTTTTATGATCGAAAGAATTTTTTAAATAATTAATTGCTTTATTAAACATTTCATCATAATTTTCTGTAATTATTAATGCATATTTGAAATAACATAGACCAATACCATATTCTGTATCACTTCGTTCTTTATCAGTAAGCTTTTTAATTTTATGTGCTAGACTAAGGTCATCAATTGCTTGTCTCAGAAGTTCAATAGCTTCACTTTGTTTTTCAATGTTTTCTGCCTTTACAAAATGACAGCGTCCTAACATATACTGTGCCATATATTGTTGGTATATATCTTTAACAACTTTAAGTACGTGCTGAAAATGATTAATCGCTTCGCCAAGGAATTTGTTTGCTTTATCTTGAGGTTGAGCTCTTAATGCTTGTTGGAAATAACAAAAACCAATACCTAATATGGCTGAATTTTTCCCATCAATATCACTTTGTTCTGTAAATTCCGATGCATCTTTAAAGTATTTGATTGCTCTTTCAAAATATTTAATAGCAGTATTTTGATTGTCTGCTTCTATTGCTTGCTGAAAATAGCACTTTCCAAGCATAAACCTATTATTGTTTCTGTTATCTGCAGCAGTTAATGTAAGAGCGTATTTAAAGTGTTTAATTGCATTGTTAAGGCATTCGTTTGCTTTATCTTGAGATTGAAGTCTTAATGCTTGTTCAAAATAACATTCTCCGATTGCAAATTGTGTATCATGCTGTTTTTGAATATTGTTCTGTATGAGATTGAAAGCATATTCAAGATGCTTAATTGCCTTTTGGAAGTATTCTACGGATTGATTTTGATTTTGGGTTTCTGATGCTTGTTTAAAATAACAATGTCCAAGACCAAACTGAGCATAATTTTGTTTTTGTATTTTTTCTTGTGGATCTACGATAGCTTCAGTTAGTTTTAAATATTGTTCTAATTGTTTAATGGCTTCTAAATATTTTCCTGTAGAGAAAAGTATCTGAATCTTATGTTCTAATCCTTTTAAATTATGCATATTTTCCTCCTTTTAATATTATTTACAATTCTATACTTTTATTTTAATTTAGTCAACACCAACAATTTCAACTGTTGATAAATCTCTCGATAGGCTTTAGGAGGCTTGTTTTGTTGTTGTTCTTTTTGTGCGGAGCGGATTAGATTGCGTAGCTGTTGGCGATCTGCCTGTGGATATTGTTGTAGTAGATCGTTGAGGGCTTGATCCCCTTGTTGGATAAGCTGATCTCGCCATAATTCCAATTTATGTAGCATTGCTTGTTGTTGATTATGCTTATTCTCTAATTTAGCTAAGGCTTCTTGAATTGGTTCAGGATCGGTGGTACGGAGCAGTTTACCTATATATTGTAATTGGCGGCGACGTGCTTCTTTTTGTAAGCGTTGAGCCAGTTCAATGGCAGCTAATAGATTTTCTTCTAGGGGAATTTTTTCCAGTTTCGCTGGGGTTAATTGCGTGAGTTTTTCGCCTAATTTTTTTAATTCTTCTGCATCTCGTTTAATTTCACTTTTGCTGACCCAAATAATTTCTTCTTGTTCTTCATCTAGCCAATCTAATTCTGCTTGTTTGTTTTTTCTTGCCATTTTTTCTTCCTTTTATCATCCTGTTAAATTTGGGCGACAATATCATCAAAATTTTTGGTATTTTATCACAATGGGATAGAATATATAGGATTAAAGTGGAAGGATAGCCGTCCTCTTTAAAATGATACAGCGTTGGTACGCCTTGCCGTACAGCTTTGTCTTAGTTTAAATTGAAACGGCAATAATATTGACAGAAAAAGGTTAAAAAATGGATCAAAATCAGACCGCACTTTTGCGACAACAACAAACAGAATTATGTGAGGCGGTGAGTTATGCCGTTGAGTTAGCAACACAAGCAGGGGCAACGGCGGAAGTGGCGGTAACGAAAGTGAGTGGCTTATCCGTATCAGCCCGTTTGCGAGAAGTGGAAAATGTGGAATTTAATAATGACGGAGCATTGGGCATTTCGGTGTATTTAGGGCAACAAAAGGGCAATGCTTCCACTTCGGATTTAAGCCCAACGGCGATTAAAAGTGCCGTAGAAGCGGCGTTAGCCATTGCGAAATATACTTCGCCTGATCCTTGTACAGGTTTAGCGGATAAAGCCTTAATGGCATTTGATGCGCCTGATTTAGATTTATATCATCAAGCGGATATTGATGTGGATCAGGCGTTAGCACTGGCTTTGCAAGCGGAACAATCGGCGTTAGATTATGATCCGCGTATTGTTAATTCAGAGGGAGCAAGTTTTAATTCCCATTGTGGGATTCGTGTGTATGGTAATAGCTATGGTATGTTGCAAAGCTATTTATCAAGCCGTTATTCTTTGTCTTGTTCTATGATTGCGGCAACGGATAATCAATTGGAGCGTGATTATGAATATACGGTGGCACGCAATATTAATGAATTGGCTGATCCTACTTGGGTAGGCGAGCATTGTGCCAGCAAAACCTTGGCGAGATTACAACCTCGCAAAATTGCTACTCAACAAGTACCAGTCATTTTTGCTAATGATGTGGCAACAGGCTTAATTTCTCATTTGACCGCCGCAATCAGCGGTGGCAGTTTATATCGTAAATCCAGCTTTTTATTGGATCATTTGGGTAAACAAGTGTTGCCCGATTGGTTTCAAATTAGCGAACGTCCCCATCTAAAAGGGCGTTTAGCTTCCACACCATTTGACAGCGAGGGCGTACGGACACAGGCAAGAGAAATTATTGAGCAAGGTATTTTACAAACCTATTTGCTTACCAGTTATAGTGGTAAAAAATTAGGTATGGCAAGTACAGGGCATGCGGGCGGTATCCATAATTGGTTGGTTAAACCTAATTTAAACGGAAAACTGACCGCACTTTTACGCCAAATGGGGACAGGATTATTGGTTACCGAAGTCATGGGGCAAGGTGTCAATTTAGTAACTGGCGATTATTCTCGAGGGGCTGCTGGCTTTTGGGTAGAAAATGGCGAAATTCAATACCCTGTTTCAGAAATTACCATTGCGGGGCAATTAAAGGATATGTTGCGTCATATTGTGGCAGTGGCTGATGATGTAGAACATCGCTCAAATATTCAAACGGGATCGATTTTGCTAGAGAGTATGAAAATCTCTGGTAATTAGATCTAAATGATAATAATTCTTATTGACAAGGTTTTTTTATTTGTTAATATAGCTCCCATCCTGTTGGGAAGTGCGGTAGAAAATACAATATTTTTTATTTTGCATAGAGAGATTCCAATTAACAGGTAGAGTAGAAAGTAAATTCGTTAGGGTTAATGAAAGGTCGGGACTATCCCGACTTTTTTTTGACTATAGGTTTGTGGAGATAATGCTATAATAGCCACCAATTAGCGCTTTATTCAATTAAGGAATAATAATGAAAAAACATCATGTAGAAACATTAATTACACAAGCCGATGTGGCTTCACGCATTAGCGAATTAGGGCATGAAATTAGCCAATATTACCAACATCAGCAAGCGGAAAAATTGATTGTGGTTGGTTTACTCAAGGGATCTTTTATGTTTATGGCAGATTTAGTGCGTGAACTTCAAGTACCTGTGATCGTAGATTTTATGACCACTTCCAGTTATGGCTCAGGTATGACCAGTAACCATGATGTCCGTATCGCTAAGGATTTGGAAGGAGATATAAAAGGGGAGCATGTGTTAATTGTGGAAGATATTATTGATACAGGTTATACCTTGCAAAAAGTGCGAGAGATTTTAAATTTGCGTGAACCAAAATCCTTAAGCATTTGTACCTTATTAGATAAACCATCACGTCGAGAGGTAGAAGTGCCAGTAGATTGGATTGGCTTTTCAATTCCTGACGAATTTGTGGTGGGCTATGGCATTGATTATGCTCAACATTATCGCCATTTGGGTTATATTGGTAAGGTGGTGTTGGAGGAGTGAGATAGATGTTTTCTGTGGATTTAGTTTAAATAAATAGTTAAAAGCAATTATATTTTTATTCGCTAAGTCTTTATACTATTCGCCTAGTGCCAACCTAGGACTAGATAAATGTTATTAATTAAAAATCAGAGAATTTTTCATAACATTCCCTACCTACTGCACAAGAATTTTCCTTATTTTTTACGGAGGATTTTTTGTGTGGTTTATTCGTTTTTGATTAATCTTACTACATTCTCTCTATTGGTTTTCCTATCTTTTGGCGGTCTTTTCCCTTTAATTTCAGTATATCGAGGCTAATATGAGTAGTTTAATCCCTACATTAAAATCTTATATCAGAGATGAAATCATTAAAAAAGGTGGGTGGGTAAATGCCCATGCTCACGCGGATCGTGCCTTTACTATGACGCCAGATAATATTCATATTTATCGTACGGCAAATTTACAGCAAAAATGGGATTTGGTTGATGAAATTAAGCGTCATTCAAGTGTAGAGGATTATTATGCACGTTTTAGCCAAGCCATTGAGTTGATGATTTCACAAGGGGTAACGGCGTTTGGTACTTTTGTGGATATTGATCCTGTGTGTGAGGATCGGGCGATTATTGCGGCACATCGGGCAAGGGAAGTGTATAAGAACGATATTGTGCTTAAATTTGCCAATCAAACCTTAAAAGGTGTGATTGATCCTGTGGCAAAGCAGTGGTTTGATATTGGTGCGGATATGGTGGATATGATCGGTGGTTTGCCTTATCGTGATGAATTAGATTATGGTAAGGGATTAGAGGCAATGGATATTTTACTTGATGCGGCTAAATCTCGCGGAATTATGTGCCATGTTCATGTGGATCAATTTAATACGCCAACGGAAAAAGAAACGGAGCAGCTTTGTGATAAAACCATTGAGCATGGTATGCAAGGTAGGGTAGTGGCAATTCATGGGATTTCTATTGGTTCTCATAACAAGGATTATCGTTATGCCTTATATGAGAAAATGCGACAAGCTAAAATGATGATGATTGCTTGTCCAATGGCATGGATTGATAGTAACCGAAAAGAGGAATTAATGCCTTTTCATAATGCATTGACCCCGGCGGACGAGATGATTCCTGAGGGCATTACGGTGGCGATTGGGACAGATAATATTTGCGATTATATGGTGCCGTTGTGCGAGGGCGATATGTGGCAAGAATTAAGTTTGTTATCCGCAGGCTGTCGTTTTCCTGATTTAGATGCTATGGTAGAAATCGCCAGCACCAATGGACGTAAAGTGTTGGGGTTAGAGGTTTAAGTGAGAAAAGACGGCGTATGATTTATACGCCGTTTTTGTCTTCCTTGCTTCATTTTTTATTGAAACAACGATACTGAGTTATTTATTCTTTTGCGCTAACTGGTATCGCCAAACTGTCCAACTATAAACCGCTAAGATAATTAAAACCACGATAGATATAAGCCAGATGGCATATTGTTGGAATATTTTGCAAGCGATTACGCTAATGATGACGCCACAAATAAAGCTGATAATCAAGGCACTATAATTGATTGCAATATGCTTTAAATTGGCGTTTTTCTCTTGATGATAGGTATACCAGCTATTTAGCATTTTGCGATAATTTCCTGATGCGACCATAACCGTATAGGGCTTATCCTCAATTTTACCGTCATTAAAGGTTTGCATAATTAATCCTGTGCCAAAAGCCAATAAAGCCACTTGGATAAATTGAAAGCCTGTGAGCAGTGGCACACCTAAGCTAAATAACAAAAAGAGGGCGATAGTATAACTACGCCAATAAGCGGTTTTCGCACGCTGTTTTACCCTTGCCCCATAAACAAAACCTAGGGTAAAAAATAGCAATGATTGTGCCTTGGCAAGCAATTCAGGAAAATTACCATTTAATAAATCATTTGCCATTAAAATAAAATTGCCCGTTTGGGTTGCCACTAATGATTGAAATTGTGAGTGGCTATACACATCAGCCGCTCCACTAATAAAAGCAAGCAAAACCGCAATAAGGCGACTATTTTGCGGCATAATTCTTAATGGATTTTGCATATTACTATTTGATTTTTGTCAGGATTAAGTGGCTCAATAATGTAATATGCTCAGCACGACTGTTTAAGGCTGGAATATAATGATAATTTTCGCCCCCAGCTTGTAGGAAGATTTCACGATTTTCTACGGCAATTTCTTCCAAGGTTTCTAAGCAATCTGTGGCAAATCCTGCACAAATCACTTGAATGGCTTTAATGCCTTGTTGTGGCGCTTGTTGTAAAAATTCATCGGTATAGGGTTGTAACCAAGGTTCTTTGCCAAAACGAGATTGGAAACTCACTTGCCATTGATCATTAGCAAGTTGAAGTTTATCAGCTACGGCTTGGGCTGTGGCTAAACAATGTTGGCGGTAATAATCGCCCTCTTGTTCATAACGCACAGGAATGCCATGGAAAGAAAATAATAAGAAATCCTTTAAACCTGTTTGGCTTACGCTATCCGCTAAGGCTTGAATATATTGGGGTTCAAGGTGATAAGAATGAATAAAATCAAAAGGGGGAATATAGCGGTGTGCTTGTAAACTTTGTGCAAAAGCATCAAAGACCGAGGCGGTTGTGGTGCTGCTATATTGAGGATAAAGAGGAAGCACAATGATTTGATCCACTTTTTGTTGTATTAGATTATCTACG
The DNA here is from genome assembly GCF_004339025.1 of Volucribacter psittacicida. Taxonomy (GTDB): domain Bacteria; phylum Pseudomonadota; class Gammaproteobacteria; order Enterobacterales; family Pasteurellaceae; genus Volucribacter; species Volucribacter psittacicida. The sequence goes on along the minus strand of NZ_SMFT01000004.1, from coordinate 151,015 downwards.
CCTTGTTGCATACTAGGTTCGCCATAGGTCATTACCAGTTCCACTTGAGCCTGAATACCTTGTTCAATTAGGGCTTGTTGTAATAAGGTTTGTTGCTGGCGACCTATTGCCAATAAAGGCGATCCCTCTGGTGTCCAGATACTTTGGTAATTTTGGGCTACCCATTTGCTTCGTCTTGGTAGGATAAGCCCTTTCAAGATAGGGAGCCATTTCCACCTTGGTAGATCGATAACACGAGGATCACTAAGAAATTGTTGTAAATAACGGCTAACCGCTTTGGCTGTGGGTTGAGCTGGGGTGCCGAGGTTGGCTAATAAAATTCCGATTTTTTTTGTCATACTTTTTTGATTATTGAAAGGGTTAAACGTGCGACACAACAACGTTGTTGTTGTTCATCATAAACATCAATATGCCAAACCTGTTGATGATTACCTAAACGAATAGGACTAGCAGTGGCAGTAACGATGCCTGATTTTACGGGGCGTAAATGGCTGGCATTGATTTCACTGCCTACAGCGATCTTATCTTCGGCAACACAGCAAAATCCCGCCATTGATCCCACCGTTTCAGCCAGAGCAACCGTCAATCCACCGTGTAATACGCCAAAAGGTTGTTTGGTATGTTGATTTACCGGCATGGTGGCAGTTAAGCTGTTATCATCTTTATGGCTAAAACAAATGCCTAAATGGCTGACGGCACAATGTTGATTAAATTGATTTATTTGCTCAAGGCTATAATTTTTTTGCCAAATCATTGTGTTACCTCAAATAAACTGAGCAAGGCTTGCACAGGGTGTTTAGGTTGCCAATGTGCCATACGTTTTACTTGACTACGACAGGAATAGCCTGTTGCCAAGCAATAAGCGGGATCTTTATCGGCAAGTTTATTTGCCCAAGAGGATTGGTAAATTTGTTTTGACATATTGATATGTTGGGTTTCATGCCCAAACGTCCCCGCCATACCGCAACAACCGACCTTTTCGGTATTAAGTTGCTGATTAAATAAGGCAAAAATATCTTGCCATTCTTTGGGGCTATTTGGCATTGCGGTACTTTCCGTACAATGAGGGAAAAGATACCAAGTGTGTGGCGTAAAAGTGCGGTGGTTTTTTAATTTATTTTTAAGTTCGCCATTATTCAGCTGGGTTTTGAGCCATTCGTGGGCGGTTAATACATGAAAATCGCCGCGTTTATCGCCAAGAATTTCTTTATATTCATCACGATAAGATAACACTATGGCAGGATCAACCCCCACTAGAGGTACGCCAAAACTTGCCATTCTATTAAGAAAATCCGCTTGATTTTGGGCTGTTTTGGCAAAGCGAGTAAGAAAGCCTTTAATATGCTGTGCTTTGCCATTTGGTTTAAAAGGCAATACCACAGGTTTAAAGCCAAGCTGTTGGCAAAGTTGTACAAAATCGGCGACCACTTTGGCATCATAATAAGAGGTAAAGGGATCTTGCACCACAAATAAAATTTTTTGTTTTTCTACCGCACTTAATTGCTCAAGCTGTTCAAGGGATAAACCTTGATAATGGATATTCACTAATTGTTGTTGCAATGAGGGCGTGGAAAGTAAGGGTAAATCCACCATACCTAAGACTTTTTCCGCCAAGGGGGCTACAAATTTTGCCCCTGTTAGTAAATTAAATAATTTCGCTTGTTTTGCCATTAAGGGAGCAACATATTCTACATTGGACACCACATAATCTTTCACAGGGCGTAAATAACGGCTGTGATAAAAATGGAAAAATTTCGCTCGGAAACTTGGCACATCAATCTTAATTGGGCATTGACTGGCACAGGCTTTACAAGCCAAACAAGTATCCATAGCTTGTTTTACTTCGTGGGAAAAATCATATTGTCCTCGCCATTTTTGCAGAGAGTTACGCACTTTTTTGACTAAATCGGTAAGTTTCACTTCTGTATTGGCAAAGTCTAATTGTTCAGGACGCACTTGCTGATTTGCCATAAGACGCAACCATTCTCGCGTGATTGCCGCTCGTCCTTTGGGCGAATAAAGACGATTTTTACTCACTTTCATTGAGGGACACATAGCACTATGTACATCAAAATTAAAGCATAATCCATTGCCATTACAATTCATTGCGCCACGAAATTCTTGCTTCATTTGGATCGGAATTTGCCGATCATAATCAGCTCGCATTGGCGAAAGAATAGAATAAAGCGCATCGGCGTTATCTAATGGGGTACAGATCTTACCAGGGTTTAAACGGTTATGGGGATCGAATAGGGTCTTAATATAGCGAAGTTCTTGCCATAATTCAGGGGTAAAATAGCGATCGCTATATTGGGAGCGCACACCTTTACCATGCTCACCCCAAATCAAACCGCCATATTTCAAGGTCAGTTCAACCACTTGATCGGAAATCTGTTTAAACAGTTGTACCTGTTGTTTATCGCATAAATCAAGGGCGGGACGAACGTGCAACACCCCAGCGTCCACATGCCCAAACATACCATAATCTAATTGATGTTGATCCAATAAGGCACGAAATTCCGCAATATAATCCGCTAAATTTTCTGGCGGTACACAGGTATCCTCTACAAAAGGAATAGGTTTGGCTTCTCCTTTCGCGTTACCCAGCAAGCCCACCGCTTTTTTTCGCATCGCATAAATGCGTTCAATTGAGGTAAGATCAGAACACACTTGATAGCCGATAATATCATCTTGTTGCTGAGCGATTTTTTGTTCTAACTGCTGACATAAATGCTTAGCTTGTTTTTCTAATAAGGCTTGGTTATTGCCGGCATATTCCACAATATTTAAGCCTAAAATGGGATCTTGAGGATCTTCTTGTAATAATTGTTCCACCGAATGCCAAATAATATCCTCTTTGGCTAAATTTAATACCTTAGAATCCACCGTTTCTACGGATAACGCATTGGCTTTCACCATAAAAGGGGCGTTGCGTAAAGCAGAATCAAAAGAACGATATTTAATATTAATCAGCGTACGATATTTGGGAATTGGCGTAAGATTAAGGGTTGCTTCAGCAATAAAGGCTAATGAACCTTCTGAGCCTGTTAAAATACGGGTTAAATTAAATTCGCTTTCATCATGATTAAACACATTTTTTAGATCATAACCTGTTAAAAAGCGATTTAATTGAGGTAAATCTCGCAAAATTTGTGAGCGTTTTTGTTTGCAATGCTGATAGACTTCTTGGTGTAAATGTTTGCCATAATGGGAAAGGGGGCTTTGCTCAAGTGCGGTGTGAAAATCCTCTGTTTTTAGTGCTTGAGTTTGTAATACTTCGCCATTCATTAGCACCGCTTTAAGGGCTAAAATATGATCCGAGGTTTTACCATATTGTAATGATCCCTGCCCAGAGGCGTCAGTATTAATCATACCGCCAATGGTGGCACGATTACTGGTAGAAAGTTCGGGCGAAAAAAATAAACCATAGGGTTTAAGAAATTGATTGAGTTGATCTTTGACGACCCCAGCTTGTACACGCACCCAACGCTGTTCAACATTAAGCTCAAGAATATTCGTCATATGACGAGATAAATCAATAATAATATTCTTGTTGAGGGCTTGCCCGTTAGTGCCTGTTCCTCCTCCTCTTGGCGTAAAGGTTAAAGATTGATAATCCTCTTTTTGTGCCAGTTTAGTGATAATGACGAGATCGGCGACGGATTTGGGGAATAAGATAGCCTGTGGTAATTGTTGATACACGCTGTTATCCGTCGCTAGGCTTAAACGATCCGAATATCGCGTAGCAATATCTCCACCAAAATGTTGAGCGGATAAATCAGTTAAATAACGATCAACTAAGGGAGATAATTGAGGAACATCTTGTAAACAGGGGATCATAATGATTACTCTAGCAATTTAATGATAATGATAAACAAGGGTTTAAGCATTCTATCATAGGATTTTAGTTTTAAAATGCTAATTTATAAGATTGATGCAAAGAAAATGGAGCAGACTATAATTTATGATTTAAATGAATAATGAAATGAATGGATTTTTATGGAAGAAAATTAAGTGATTTTTCCATTTTAAATAGTTTTCTATACAAAAGAATACAATAATTTTCAAATATTGATTTAAAAAAATTGATTTTCTGTTTGGTACAGGGGATAATAGGCGCTAACTTTTTGAAGTAGTACTTTTAGTTTTTTAGACTTTAAAGTTACTTATTAATTTCAAAAGGCAAAGGGAATCCGATTCAAATGATTAGAGTGGGGTTTGTTAATAAAGTTCAATTTATTACTAGCTTACTTGAAAAATTGATGAGGATGCACAATCAATCGGTTGTGTTTAGGTTTAGCTAATCTCAGCTGATACTTTAAATTTTAGATGACTAATTAAGAGGAACATCAAATGAAAAAAACTGCAATCGCATTAGCCGTTGCTGGTTTAGCAGTAGCATCTGTGGCTCAAGCTGCGCCACAAGCAAATACTTTTTATGTAGGTGCCAAAGCAGGTTGGGCATCTTTCCACGATGGTTTAGAGCAATTCGAAGATCGTGAAGCAGCTTTCGGTACTAAACGTAATTCTGTAACCTATGGTGTATTTGGGGGTTATCAAATTACTGATAACTTCGCGGTAGAAGTAGGTTATGATGATTTTGGTCGCGCTAAATTCACTACTCGTAGTCAAGTGGATTCTAAACACACTAACCATGGTGCGCATGTTAGCTTAAAAGCAAGTTATCCTGTTCTTGAAGGTTTAGATGTTTATGCTCGAGTTGGTGCGGCATTAGTACGTTCAGACTACAAAATTTCTAAAGGGTTTGAAAATGCAGCTGCTTGGGACTATCGTCAACATAGCTTAAGAACTTCTGCAGTATTTGCAGGTGGTTTAGAGTATAATTTACCATCATTACCACAATTAGCATTACGTGTTGAATATCAATGGTTAAATAATGTAGGTAAATTGAAAGATGAAGATGGTAATCGTGTAGATTATCGTCCAGATATCGGTTCTGTAACTGCAGGTTTATCTTACCGTTTCGGTCAAACTCAACAAGCTGTTGCACCTGAAATCGTAACCAAAACTTTTGCGTTTGATTCAGATGTATTATTTGCATTCGGTAAAGCAGACTTAAAAGATAGCTCAGCATCTTCTCTTGACGGTGTTTACAGCGAAATCGCTAAATTCAATGCACCAGTGGTAAATGTTGCTGGTTATACAGACCGTATCGGTTCTGATGCTTATAACTTAAAATTATCACAACAACGTGCTGAAACTGTGGCTAACTACTTAGTATCTAAAGGTGTTGCACCACAAACTATCAGCGCTACTGGTTATGGTAAAGCTAACCCTGTAACTGGCAACACTTGTGATGCCGTTAAAGGTCGTAAAGCATTAATCGCTTGTTTAGCACCAGACCGTCGTGTTGAAGTTTCTGTACAGGGATCTCAAACTGTTGTTATGTAATAACGTTTAGGTCGTAAAAATCCCAGCTTAGGCTGGGATTTTTCATTTCATTGCTTTGTTCTATTTTATTAGAGCCAACCTTTTTGGCGAAATTCTCTTAGTTTATTTGAAACATAAATCATTTCATCGGTAGTACCTACTGAAACTCGGCACCAATCGTTGGCAGGAGGAAATGGACGACCAACTTTAATATTTTCTTCCAACATACGTTGTCTAAACGCTTCAATATCGCCTTTAATTTTATGGAAAACAAAGTTTGTTTCAGATGGAAGGTATTCAATATTTAACTCTTGCAAGGTATTGAGATAAATTTCTCTTGCGCTGTCATTACTTTTTTTACTATAAGCTAAAAAGTCTTTGTCCTGTATAGAGGCTGTTGCAGCTTGAATAGATGGATTAGAAAGGGTTAAAGAATCTAACTCTACATGATCTTGTAGTTGCTTGATTTTATCAGCGACAGCGACTGTATAACCCACACGCATACCTGCCATGGCGTGAATTTTAGAGAAAGTTTTTAGTAGCACCACATTATCCGCCCCTTGTGCAATAAGATAATCAACAGAGCGATAATCTGGGCTATTGACATATTCAGCATAGGCTTCATCTAAGATAAATAAGGTGTCTTTAGGTTTACTGTTAATCCAAGTTTCAATTTCATTTGATTTAATGATTGTTGAAGTTGGATTATTTGGATTTACTAAATAAACAATACTTGGTCCTTGATATTTTGCTACTGCTTCTTGCATACCTTTAAGGTCAATAGACCAGTCTTGAGGATTTGATTTAATTTTAGCAATCTTTAAATTATAGGCCTTAGCAAAATCTTCGCCGTCCCCATAGGTTAATTCTGGAACAACAAATTGCGTACCAGGTGTTGCGTGAGCGGCTATGGCAATGCGAATCGCATCAGAAGAGCCAGCACTAAATAAAATATTTTCCTCTTTTACATTATGACTTTGAGCAATTAAAGCACGCAATGGTTCCGCTTCGGTAAAGCGATAACGGTTACCCGTATTGAGAGCTTCTATTGCGGCGGATTTTGCTTTCGGCGACATTCCTATGGCATTTTCATTATAATGTAACTCTAATAATTTTTGTGGCGTGGGAGGGACAAAGTTTTCACTTAATACCGTTAAGTTATCGTTAATCACTTTATTTGCACTTACTAATGAAGCCACTGAGAGTCCAGCTAATCCTGCTAAACTACTACGTAAAAAATGACGTCGGTTATGATTAAAAGTTTTGTTTTGCATATATTTTTTCCTAAAAGTGAAATATTTATAGTCGTCTCACTTTAAAATAATACAGTCTTGGTGCATTCTGTCTTATTTTAAATTGGAAACGATATTTATCGTTTGAATAACCCTATTGTGTTATCGAAATAAATATTATTTAGATTTTTCTTAAAAGAAAAGCCTTTTTTATTTATTTTCATTCATTGATATGAAATATAAACAAATTCCCTATATTGTTTATTGACCTATAAGAAAGAGAAAGTTACCCTTATGACAAAATATTGGGGAGAAAACTATGAATAAATCCGTATCTATTGTTGGCTTAGGTTGGTTAGGTTTACCTTTAGCGAAACATTTACAGCATTTAGGCTGGCAAGTGAAGGGAAGTAAACGTACCCATGAAGGTGTGGAAGCGATGCGGTTGTTACGCTTAGAAACTTATCATTTAGAGTTAATGCCAGAGATTAATGCAGCACCTGATGATTTGACCCATTTATTTTCTGTGGATGCTTTGGTAATTAATATTCCTCCAAGCCAATATTTTTTTGATATTCAGCAATATGTTATTGGCGTAGAAAATGTGATTCAAGAAGCGGTATTATGCGGAGTACAACATATTATCTTTATCAGCTCCACCTCTGTTTTTCCTAATAAGGCTGGGCGATTTGACGAAAGTATTATGCCTATGCCTGATTCAGAAATTGCCAAAGGGTTACTTGAGATAGAACAACGCTTGCTCAGTTTCCAAAATATTGATGTGGATATTATTCGCTTAGCTGGATTAGTGGGAACAGATCGCCACCCAGTACACAGTTTAAGCCAACGAGAACAAATTAAGCAAGGCAATCAACCTGTGAATTTAGTGCATTTAGATGATTGTGCAAGAGCCATTCAACTATTGTTAGAAACCCCAAGCTATCAACGTTTATATCATTTGGTTGCTCCGATTCATCCTACCAAACAGGCTTATTATCAATATGCCGCACAAAAATTTGGTATAAACTTACCGCCCTTTGTTTGTTCAGCGCAAGATCCACAACGTATTATTGTGGGAGATAAAATTTGCCAAGAGTTAGATTTTGTTTATCAATATCCTGATCCTTATCTTATGATTAGTTGTTAGTAATAAGACTCATTTCACCGCTTATTGGGCGATTTTTAACGTTTCTTTTGTATAAAAAGTAAACTCTCTCGCCATATTGTTATTTTTTACTATAATAGCTCGCCATTGTTATATATAATTCTCGCTATTGTTATAGAATTATCATTTTTTTGTAAAATCAAACTTAGGAAAGCAATATGAAAAATATCGTTGTTGTTGGTGGAGGAGCAGGCGGTTTAGAGCTTGTGACCTTTCTAGGCGATAAACTTGGTGCGAAATCTCGTGCTAATGTTACGCTTATTGATAAAAATTCGACACATCTTTGGAAACCCTTGTTACACGAAGTGGCATCAGGTTCACTTGATGAAGGGGTTGATGCTTTAAGCTATCGGGCTCATGCAAAAAATCACAGTTTTAATTTTGAACAAGGTTCGATCATGAGTATTAATCGTGAGAAAAAATATGTTGAGCTTGCTCCAGTCTATGGTATGGACGGCGATATGATTGTGATTGCACGTCGTATTCCTTATGATTATTTAGTCTTAGCCATTGGTAGTAAATCCAATGATTTCAATACCAAAGGTGTTGAGGAAAATTGTATTTTCCTTGATGGACAAGAACAGGCTTTACGCTTTCAACACAAAATGCTCGAACTTTTCTTAAAATTCTCAGAAAATCGTGCTTTAGATGATATTGGAGAAAGTGAAAGTAAACAACGTTTAGTGGAAGAGGGTAAAGTCAATATTGCCATTGTAGGAGGCGGAGCAACAGGCGTGGAGCTTTGTGCTGAACTTTATCATGCCGCACAGGATTTATCATCTTATGGTTATGGCAAAATTAATAGTGATTGTTTACAGGTTACCTTAGTTGAGGCAGGCAGTCGTTTATTGCCTGCCTTGCCTGAACGTATTTCTCAATCCGTTTTAGCCCAATTAGAGGGCTTAGGGGCGATTGTTAAATTAAATACGATGATTACCGAAGCCAGTGCGAATCAACTTACCACGCGTGATGGCGAAGAGATTAAAGCGGATTTAATTGTTTGGGCGGCGGGGGTAAAAGTGTCTTCGGTTTCGCAACAATTTGATGGCTTAGAGCTTAATCGTATCAATCAAATCCATGTTAAAGACACCTTACAAACCACCGTTGATGACAGTATTTTTGCTATCGGCGATTGTGCGTTCTTAGTGCAAGCAAACGGCAAGCCAGTGCCACCAAGAGCGCAAGCGGCACACCAAATGGCAAAACGTTGTTATAAAAATATTGTGGCATTATTTGATAACAAGAGCTTAAAACCTTTTGTTTACAATGATAAGGGTTCTTTGGTGTCCCTATCTAAGTTTACTGCATTAGGTAATATTGGTAAGGAAGATAAGTCTATGGTGATTGAGGGTAAATTAGCACGTATTGCTTATATTTCCCTTTATCGTATGCACCATCATGCCTTACATGGCTGTTTAAAAACGGGCGTGATGATCTTAATTCGCCGTATTAATCGTTTTATTAAACCAGCCTTAAAATTACATTAATCTCTAATCCTTAAAAGTGCGGTAGACTTTACCGCACTTTTCATTGATAATAAACTCCCTATGCTTAATCGTAAGCAAACGATTGCTTTATGTATTCTTTGATCACTTAATAATAGGAATGAGTATGTCAAACACAATTTTACAACATCTACCGAAAGGACAAAAAGTGGGTATTGCTTTCTCTGGTGGTTTAGATACCAGTGCCGCATTGTTATGGATGAAACAAAAAGGAGCATTACCTTATGCTTATACAGCAAATTTAGGGCAGCCTGATGAAGAAGATTACAATGCCATTCCTCGTAAAGCTATGGAATATGGGGCAGAGAATGCACGCTTAATTGATTGTCGTGCGCAATTAGCACATGAAGGGATCGCCGCTATTCAATGTGGCGCTTTTCATATTTCTACTGGCGGAGCAACCTATTTTAATACCACCCCATTAGGGCGAGCGGTAACAGGAACAATGCTGGTCGCCGCAATGAAAGAAGACGATGTCCATATTTGGGGCGATGGCTCAACCTTTAAAGGTAATGATATTGAACGTTTTTATCGCTATGGCTTATTAACCAATCCTGCATTAAAAATTTATAAACCTTGGCTTGATCAGCAATTTATTGATGAATTAGGCGGACGTTTTGAAATGTCGCAATTTTTAATTGCGAATGGCTTTGATTATAAAATGTCAGTGGAAAAAGCCTATTCTACCGATTCTAATATGCTGGGTGCGACTCACGAGGCGAAAGATCTGGAAGAATTAAGCACAGGTATCAAAATTGTTAAGCCAATTATGGGCGTCGCATTCTGGGACGAAAATGTGCAAATTGAGGCAGAAACCGTTACAGTTCGCTTTGAAGAAGGCGTACCAGTGGCATTAAATGGTAAAACCTTTAGCGACCACGTAGCATTATTTTTAGAGGCAAATCACATTGGTGGTCGCCATGGCTTGGGTATGTCTGACCAAATTGAAAACCGTATCATTGAAGCAAAATCACGGGGTATTTATGAAGCCCCAGGAATGGCATTATTGCATATTGCCTATGAACGTTTAATCACAGGTATTCATAATGAAGATACCATTGAACAATACCGCATTAACGGCTTGCGTTTAGGACGTTTATTGTATCAAGGACGTTGGTTTGATCCACAAGCATTAATGTTGCGTGAATCCACTCAACGTTGGGTCGCGAAAGCAATTACTGGCGAAGTAACCTTAGAATTACGCCGTGGTAATGATTATTCCATTTTAAATACCGAATCTCCTAACCTCACTTACGCCTCAGAGCGTTTAAGTATGGAAAAAGTGGAAGATGCACCATTTGATCCTCTTGATCGTATCGGGCAATTAACCATGCGTAATTTAGATATTGTTGATACTCGTGGCAAATTAGGCATTTATTCGCAAGTGGGATTATTAACCAGCGATAAAGACAGCATCTTGCCAAAATTAGAAAGTAAATAAAAAATGATTTAAAAATAGACCGCACTTATACTTAGCCTAGTAAAGTGCGGTTTGTTTTAGCAAAATTTTTAACCTTATTAATCATCGGAGTGAAAATGACAACCTTATTTGAACAGGCAAAACCTCGAACTAAAGCCCCTTACCGTTTTGACATTGTCGGCAGTTTTTTGCGCCCAGAAGCGATTAAACAAGCCCGCCAACAATGTGCTTGTGGTGATATTTCTTGCTCAGAATTGACAGATATTGAAGATAAAGAAATTGCCAAACTCGTTGAAAAACAAAAGCAAGTGGGCTTACATGCGGTTACCGATGGCGAATTTCGCCGCACCTTTTGGCATATGGATTTTTTAGCGGCATTAAGTGGCGTAGAAGAAATTGAGGCAGAAAAATTTTCAGTACAATTTAAACATCATAGTGTCAGACCCAAAACCCTAAAAATTGTAGATAAAGTGGCTTTTCCTGATGATCACCCATTTTTAGCCCATTACCGTTCATTACAGCAAATTGCCGGGGATTATCCTGTTAAATTTACCATTCCTTCCCCTTCTATGTTGCACCTTATTTGTACAGTGAGAGAAACGGATTATCAACCCATTGCACGCTATGCGGACAATCATCAACAGTTATTAACGGATATTGCTGAAAGTTATAAAGTAGCGATCCAAAAGTTTTATGAGCTAGGTTGTCGCAATTTACAGCTTGATGATACCAGCTGGGGCGAATTGTGTTCCGAAGAGAAAAGAGCAGCTTATCAGCAACGAGGCATTGATTTAGACCAATTAGCTAAGGACTATGTGGCAATGGTTAATCAAGCCATTGCGGATCGCCCAGCGGATATGGCGATTACCATGCATATTTGCCGTGGTAATTTCCGCTCCACTTGGTTTTCTTCTGGTGGCTATGAGCCAGTGGCAGAGCAGTTATTTGGGCATTGTGATGTAGATGGCTTTTTCTTAGAGTACGACAGCGACCGTTCTGGCGACTTTAAACCGCTACGTTTCATTAAAAATCAACAAGTAGTATTAGGTTTAGTGACCTCAAAAAGCGGTGAGTTAGAAGATAAAGCCGAAATTATTAAGCGCATCAAAGAAGCAGCACAATATGTGGATATTAATCAACTTTGTTTAAGCCCACAATGCGGCTTTGCCTCCACCGAAGAAGGCAATATCCTAACGGAACAGCAACAATGGGATAAATTAAACTTTATTCGAGAAATCGCCGAAGAAGTGTGGGGAAAAAACGCATAGAAAAAACAAAACGTGGCTTTAATGCCACGTTTTTTGTTTGTTATGGTTGTTTTGCTTTAAACTAATATGTGTTGACATACCTCGCCGTATTTTTTGTACAGTACTCAGCGTTCTGTTCTCCCTTGAATTCTTTCAAATGGAAGAAGCCTTGTATTGTAAATAAGAGTAAATCTTTCACTTTTTTTCTCAGATCTCATTGTGTAAGTCATAAAAGTTGAGTATATGTTAATTCTCCCTAGAGGAGATTTAGGGATAACACAACATCATTAACAATAACTCAAAATGTAAGGGGATTATTTATGAAAAAATTATTTAAATATACCTTAGTGTCGGCATTAGCTATGGGAGCGTTGTCTGTGCAGGCTCAAGAGAAATTTATTACCATTGGGACTGGTGGGCAAACAGGGGTGTATTATGTGGTTGGGCAATCTATTTGCCAGTTGGTTAATCGTGATACAGCAAAAACGCAAGTAAAATGTAATGCACCATCTACCGGGGGATCGGTAGGGAATTTAAATTCTATTGCCGCTCAACAAATGGATATGGGGATTGCACAATCGGATTGGCAATATCATGCTTATCATGGTACAAGTTCCTTTGAAGGCAAGAAAAATGATAAGTTGCGTGCGATCTTTTCGTTACATGCAGAACCTTTTACCTTGATGGCTCGTGATGATGCGGGTATTCAATCTTTTGATGATTTAAAAGGTAAACGTGTGAATGTGGGCGATCCTGGTTCAGGTACGAGAGCAACCATGAATGTGATTCTTGCGGCAAAAGGCTGGACTGATAAAGAGTTTAAAGTTGCTTCTGAATTGAAACCAGCGGAAATGGCTTCGGTTATGTGTGATAACAATTTAGATGCTATTACCTATAATGTGGGGCATCCAAATGGTGCATTAAAAGAAGCAGCCGCTTCTTGTGATGTGCATTTGGTGCCTGTGACTGGCGAGGCTATTGATAAATTAGTTGCGGATCATTCTTATTATGCGAAAGCCATTATTCCTGGTGGATTATATAAGGGAAGTGATGAGCCTGTTGAGAGTTTTGGGGTGTATGCCACATTAGTGACTTCTGCTGATGTTGATGATGATAAAGTTTATGCGGTGGTTAAGGCGGTATTTGATAACTTTGATCGTTTTAAACGTTTGCACCCCGCTTTTGCTCATTTAAAAGAGCAAGATATGATTAAGAATGCCTTATCTGCCCCGCTACATGATGGTGCAGTGCGTTATTATAAAGAACGTGGTTGGATTCAATAATTCTTTTTCCTCGTGATCAAAGGCAGTTTGTCTGCCTTATTTCATTATTTTATTAATATTCTTATGAATTATGATAATTCATTGCGTTAGATTATTTTGTCGGAGGAAATATGTCGGCAACAACGAAAAAAGTTGATTATGATGATTTACAAGATATGGTGGCTTCAAATGATTCAGGTGGGCGTAATCCTACGGGGTTAAGCAAAAGAATTATTGTTGTTACTGCAATATTATGGTCAATTTTTCAACTTTATTATACTTCACCTTTCCCTTTTTGGTTGCAAGAGGTGCTAAGAGATTGGGGCATTAATTTAAATGTGGTCATTGATGATACCAAAGCACGTTCTATTCATCTTGCTTTTGCGTTATTTCTTGCTTACCTTTCTTTTCCCGCCTTTGCTACCTCGCCTAAACATCGTGTTCCTTATCAAGATTGGTTATTTGCCACCTTAGGGGCATTTTTAGGGGCTTATTATATTTTCTTCTATGAAGGGCTAGTTACTCGTTTTGGTGCACCTAATACACAGGATATTTTAGCGGGCTGTTTAGGTATTATTTTATTACTTGAGGCTTGTCGCCGCAGTTTAGGATTGCCTTTAGTGATTATTGCCTCAGTTTTCTTACTCTATAACTTTTTTGGGCAATATTTACCCACTAACTGGTTGATAAGCCATCGTTCGGGATCTTTGTCACAAATTATTAATCAGCAATGGATAACGACCGAAGGGGTGTTTGGTGTTGCTTTGGGCGTATCTACCAAATATGTTTTCCTTTTTGTGCTATTTGGTGCTTTATTGGATAAAGCGGGAGCGGGAAATTATTTTATTAAGACTGCTTTTGCTTATTTAGGGCATTTAAGTGGTGGGCCGGCAAAAGCGGCGGTGGTTTCTTCTGCATTGACTGGGCTGGTATCAGGATCTTCCATTGCCAATGTGGTAACCACAGGGACTTTTACCATTCCTATGATGAAACGGGTCGGCTTTACCCCAGAAAAAGCAGGGGCAGTGGAAGTGGCTTCCTCGGTGAATGGGCAAATTATGCCACCTGTTATGGGGGCAGCGGCATTTTTGATGATTGAATATGTCAATATGCCTTATAGCCAATTAATTACTCACGCTTTTTTACCTGCGTTTATTTCTTATCTTGCCTTGGTGTATATTGTGCATTTAGAGGCTTGTAAAATGGGATTAAGAGGTTTGGAGCGTACTGATCCGCCTCGTCCAATGTTAGTAATGTTGATCCGTACCTTGGCGAATTTCTTAATTATTTGTGTGTTGTATTTTGCCCTTGAGTTTACCTTGGGCTGGATAAAACAGTTTTTCCCTGATTTTTCTTTTGCCATTGTTTGTATCTTATTGGCACTTGTCTATTTATTATTATTACGTCGAGTAGCCAGCTTCCCTGACTTAGAACCTGATGATCCTAATGCAAAAATCGTGAAATTACCTTCCGCCAAACCAACGGTAAATGCAGGCTTACATTATCTCTTACCTGTGGTGGTTTTACTTTGGTGTTTAATGATTGAACGTATGTCGCCGGGCTTATCTGCTTTCTGGGGAACAATGGCGTTAATGGTTATTTTACTTACTCAGCGTCCATTATTAAGTTTTTTCCGTCAAGATCAAACCGATAAAAGCCAATTATTTAAACAAGGCGTAACGGAATTTATTGATGGTTTAGAGGCTGGTGCGAGAAATATGATCGGTATTGGTATCGCCACCGCAACCGCTGGGATTATTGTGGGCGTGGTTGCTTTGACAGGTTTCGGCGTTCAGCTATCAGGCATTATTGAAATGTTATCAATGGGTAATATTTTATTAATGTTAATCTTGGTTGCCGTTTTTAGTTTGATTTTAGGTATGGGCTTGCCAACAACCGCCAATTATATTGTGGTGTCTTCCTTAATGGCATTGGTTATTGTGGAAGTAGGTCGCCAAAACGGATTAATTGTGCCACTCATTGCTGTGCATTTATTTGTCTTCTATTTTGGCATTATGGCAGATGTAACGCCACCAGTGGGGCTTGCCTCTTTTGCGGCAGCGGCTATTTCTGGCGGTAGCCCGATAAAAACAGGGGTAGAAGCGTTTTATTATAGCCTAAGAACCGCTATTTTACCTTTCTTGTTTATTTTTAATACAGATCTATTGCTGATTGATGTTGGTTGGGCAAAAGGTATTTTAGTCTTTATTACGGCGACAGCAGGAATATTAGTCTTTACCGCCGCAACAATGCGATATTTCTTCACCAAAAATAAACTTTGGGAAACATTGGTACTTATTGTGGCTGCTTTTATGTTATTCCGCCCAGGCTTCTTTATGGAATATATTTCGCCATCAGAACGTCATATTGAGCCGATCCAATTTGAACAAGAATTGGCGACGTTACCTGTGGGAGAGCAAATTAAGCTGGAAGTATCAGGTTTAAATCCTTATGGTAAAGAAATCACTTTCTATACCCAATTAGCTGTACCTAAAGGAGAAAATGCGGAACAGCGTTTACAAGCCTTAGGCTTAATGTTGTTAGATACGGGCGAGAAAATAACGGTTGAGGGTAAATCCATAGAAAAGATCTTAATTGATAATGTAGAAATTGATTCCCCAGCGGCTAAAGCAGGCTTAAACTGGGATCAAACTATTCTTGATGTGGCGTTACCACAACCAGCCTTGGCGAAAGAATGGATATTTATTCCAGCATTCTTATTGGTTGCTGGTGTTATGCTAAATCAACGCCGTAGAATAAAAGGCAAATAAGTGAAAGTGCGGTTATTTTTCAGAAAATTTTATTAAAAATGACCGCACTTTTCCCATTTTGATCACAAAGGATAAATCATTATGTACCGCAAATTATTACTCGTGATTGATTTAAACAATCAAGATACCGCAAAATATGTGGTGGATACCGCTTTACAATTAACAGAAAAAGTCGCTGATCCTATTTTTCGTGTGGTAACCATTGTAGAGCCTGTTGATGATAGTTTTATTTCGGCATTTTTACCGAAAAATTTTGATAAATCTTTAGTAGAAGAAGTCAATAAGGCATTACACCAATTTACTCAGCAACATTTTCCAGCGCAAGCGAAAGTGCAGCATATTGTTGCCCATGGCACCATTTATGAAGAAATTAACCGTATTGCGGAAGAAAAAGATATTGAATTAATCTTAATGTTAGCCAGTAGCCAACCTGATATGGCAGGGTTAAGCAGTAATACGAGGCGTGTAGCCAAATATGGTAATAAGCCCGTATTAATCCTGAAATAAATGGGTGTCGTGATAATAAACAGAACCTAAAATAGCGTATAATATAGTCGTTCCACTTTAAAATAATACAGCGTTGGCACGCCTCGCCGTACTAATTGTACTGTCTTCGGCGTGCCGCCTTGTCTTATTTTAAATTGAAATGACTACAATGCAGTTTATTGATAAATTAAGGATTAATTGACATGAATAACATTATTACGGTAGATGGTCCGAGCGGTGCTGGAAAAGGGACATTATGTTATGCCTTAGCACAAAAATTAGGCTTTGCCTTGTTAGATAGCGGAGCGATTTATCGTGTTACGGCGTTAGCCGCATTAAAAAAAGCCATTGATCTTGCCGATGAAACACAGCTGGCACAGTTAGCCAGTGAGCTAGATATTCAATTTTTAGCGGAGCAAGGGGAAGTTAAAGTCTTACTTGATGGGCAAGATGTCAGTGCAGAAATTCGCACGCAACCTGTGGCGGAAGCGGCATCAAAAGTGGCGGTTTTTGCACAAGTTCGGGCGGCATTATTGCAACGACAACGCGATTTTGCTCGTAATAACGGGCTTATTGCCGATGGGCGTGATATGGGAACAGTGGTTTTTCCAGAAGCCTCTGTGAAATTGTTTTTGGACGCAAGTGCGGAAGAAAGGGCGAAAAGACGCCTTAAACAGTTGCAAAGTAAAGGAATTAATGGTAACTTTAGCCAGATTTTAGCCGAGATAAAAGAACGTGATTTGCGTGATAGAAATCGGGCGGTTGCACCGCTTATCCCTGCGCAAGACGCTTTGTTGCTAGATTCAACAACCTTATCTATAGAACAAGTTGTTGAACAAGCCTTAGCCTATATTGCTCAGAAGCTAAAATTATAATAGGGTTTTGTTTATTCAAGGAATGAATAAACGATTGTGATCAACCCCACTTTTAAGGGAATTAAAGTGGTCGTTATTTGTATAAATTTAGAAGATTAATTATGTCAGAATCTTTTGCTCAACTATTTGAAGAATCATTAAAAGAACTTGAAACTCGTCAAGGTTCAATCGTTAGCGGTACTGTTGTTGCTATTCAAAAAGGCTTTGTGCTTGTTGACGCAGGTTTAAAATCTGAATCAGCGATCCCTGTAGAAGAGTTTTTAAATGCTCAAGGTGAATTAGAAGTTCAAGTGGGCGATGTGGTCAATGTGGCTTTAGACGCTGTGGAAGATGGTTTCGGTGAAACTAAACTTTCTCGTGAAAAAGCCGTACGCCATGAGTCTTGGATTGAATTAGAAAAAGCATACGAAGAACAGGCTACTGTTGTCGGTTTAATCAACGGTAAAGTGAAAGGTGGTTTCACAGTTGAGCTAAACGGTGTGCGTGCATTCTTACCGGGTTCATTAGTTGATACACGTCCAGTGCGTGATACCTTACATTTAGAAGGTAAAGAATTAGAATTCAAAGTTATCAAACTTGATCAAAAACGTAACAATGTTGTTGTTTCTCGTCGTGCAGTGATCGAGTCTGAAAATAGCCAAGATCGTGAAGAAGTATTAGCGAGCCTAGCGGAAGGTGCAGAAGTTAAGGGTACAGTGAAAAACTTAACAGATTACGGTGCTTTCGTTGATTTAGGTGGCGTTGATGGTTTATTACATATCACAGATATGGCTTGGAAACGTGTTAAACATCCAAGTGAAATCGTTAATGTTGGCGATGAAATTACTGTTAAAGTATTAAAATTTGACAAAGATCGTACTCGTGTTTCTTTAGGCTTAAAACAATTAGGTCAAGATCCTTGGATTGCGATTGCAGAAAATCACCCAGTTGGTAGCAAATTAACAGGTAAAGTTACTAACTTAACCGATTATGGTTGTTTCGTAGAAATTTTAGACGGTGTTGAAGGTTTAGTTCACGTGTCTGAAATGGATTGGACAAACAAAAACATTCACCCATCTAAAGTGGTTAGCTTAGGTGATGAAGTTGAAGTGATGGTATTGGAAATCGATGAAGAGCGTCGTCGTATTTCTTTAGGTTTAAAACAATGCAAACCAAATCCATGGCAACAATTCGCTGAAACCCATAATAAAGGCGATAAAGTTGAAGGAAAAATTAAATCTATCACTGACTTCGGTATCTTTATCGGCTTAGAAGGCGGTATTGATGGTTTAGTACATTTATCTGATATTTCTTGGAATGTACCAGGCGAAGAAGCTGTTCGTAACTACAAAAAAGGCGATGAAGTTGCCGCTGTTGTGTTACAAGTTGATGCAGTGAAAGAGCGTATTTCTTTAGGTATTAAACAGCTTGAAGAAGATCCATTTAATAACTTTGTTGCAGCTAACAAAAAAGGTGCAGTATTAACGGCAAAAGTTGTTGAAGCCGATGCTAAAGGTGCTAAAGTTGAATTAGAAGGTGGCGTAGAAGGTTATATTCGTGCGGCTGACTTAACTAGCGAAGTAAATGCTGGTGATGAAGTTGAAGCGAAATATACTGGTCTTGATCGTAAAGCAAGAATCGTTCACTTATCTGTTCGTGCTAAAGATCAAGCGGAAGAAGCGGCAGCAGTTGCTAATGTGAATAAGCAAGAAGATGTTGCTATTCCAAATGCAATGGCTGAAGCCTTTAAAGCAGCGAAAGGCGAATAATTTTTAGCGAAATATGGTGAGAGTTTTCTCACCATATTTATTTTTATAATAAGGTTTATAGTTTTTTGGCTTAATTATGTTTTACTGGTTAAAATAATACCGTCTTGTCTTATCTTGTTTTAGCTTAATAATAAAAGCGTAGTTAATCTAAATGGCTATTTGCCTCGTTTAAAAAATAGTAGGGGATCATTATGACCAAATCAGAACTTATAGCAAATTTAATTGATAAAAACCCAGAGATCAATATGAAAGATGTTGAATTATCCGTTAAGGAAATGGTTGATCAAATGGCAGCGGCATTAGAAAAGGGAAATCGTATTGAAATTCGTGGATTTGGGAGTTTTTCCTTACATTTTCGTCAACCTCGCATTGGACGAAACCCAAAAACAGGTGAACAAGTTAAATTAGAGTCTAAATATGTTCCTCATTTCAAAGCTGGAAAAGAGTTAAGGGAACGTGTTGATTTATAATTTTTTAATTTAAACGACACTTTTATGTGTCGTTTTGTTTTTCTAAAAATTTTGCTATAACCCATTGGGGATTTTTGGCATAATGGACAGTGCAATTTGGGATTAAAGAGGTAAAGAACCAATGTTAAAGTATATTTTAGGCTTGATTATTGTTTTAGGTATCGTTTTAGTGGCTGTCACTATCGGTGCGAATAATGATCAAATTATTACGTTTAATTATTTAATCGCACAACAACAATTTCAATTATCCACATTAGTTGCAATATTATTTGGCTTTGGATTAATTCTTGGTTGGTTAATTACAGGCTTTTTCTATCTAAAATTAAAGTTCAAAAATCTTACCCTACAACGTCAAGTCAAACGTCAAGCACAACAAATTAGTGAATTAACAGCAGTACGTAAGGCTGAATAAGATGCTTGAATTACTGTTTCTGCTTTTGCCGATAGCGGTTGCCTATGGTTGGTATATGGGGCATCGTAGTGCAAAAAAAGATCAGGAAGATATGAGTAATAAAATCTCTCGTGATTATGTTACGGGAGTCAATCTTTTACTTTCAAACCAGCAGGAAAAGGCAGTCGATCTCTTTTTAGCAATGTTGCAAAAGCAACAATCAGAAAATGAAATTGATACAGGTTCCCGCTTTGAGGCGGAATTGACGTTAGGTAATCTGTTTCGTTCTCGCGGTGAAGTGGATCGTGCTTTACGTATTCATCAAGCCTTAGATCGTAGTCCGGATTATAGTTTTGAACAAAAACTACTTGCCAAACAACAGCTTGCAAAGGATTTTCTTACTGTCGGTTTTTATGATCGTGCGGAAAACCTCTATATTTTATTGGTTGATGAGCCTGAGTTTGCAGAGGGGGCATTACAACAATTAGCCCGTATTTATCAAAAAACCAAAGAATGGAAAAAAGCCATTAATGTGGCAGAAAAACTTGCTGTACTTGTCCCAAAAACGAATAATATTGAACTTGCTCATTATTATTGTGAATACGCATTTAGTTTATTTGAACAGCAACCAAAACAGGCTGAGCAGTTATTGCAATCGGCCTTGCAGGTATCAAAGTCTTGTGCCAGAGCATCAATGTTATTAGCCAAATTGGCGATTAATCGACAAGATTATCAAAGTGCGGTGCAATATTTAGAAAATATTTTGTCGCAAAATGCGGATTATATTGGTGAAGCATTAAATGATCTAAAATATTGTTATCAACAATTACAACAAATGGAAAATTTTGAATTATTCCTTATTCGAGCAAGTCAGCAATGTGCAAATAGCGAGGTAATACTTGCTTTGACGGATTTAATTGAAGAAAAAGATGGCAAATCGGCTGCCCAAGCAAAACTTTATCAACAACTTAATCGTTTACCTAGTATGAATTTATTTTACCGCTTTATCCAATATCAAATTGATGAAGCAGAAGCGGGAAGCGGGAAGGAAAGTTTAATTTTATTACATAATATGGTCAACGAACGCATTAAACAGAACTTTGCTTATCATTGTACAAATTGCGGTTATCGTAGCCATAAATTAATGTGGTACTGCCCATCTTGTCGCCAATGGGAAAGCATTAAACCAATACAAACTATAGAAAATTAGTCTTAAATTCAGGGGTAAATTATGACGAGCAAAATTATCGTAGCACTCGATTATGAAACAGAGCGTGAAGCCTTAACGCTTGTGGATCAAATTGATCCAAGTTTATGTCGTTTAAAAGTTGGCAAAGAAATGTTTACCACTTTAGGTACCGATTTTATTAAGCAATTACATAAACGCCATTTTCAAGTTTTTCTTGATCTCAAATACCACGATATTCCAAATACAGTAGCAAGAGCGGTACGCTCTGCCGCAGATTTGGGGGTCTGGATGGTGGATTTACACGCCAGCGGTGGTTTGCGTATGATGGAAACCGCTAAACAAATTTTAGAACCTTATGGCAAAGATGCGCCTTTATTAATTGCGGTAACGGTATTAACCAGTATGGAAGATGTGGATTTATTGCAAATTGGTATCAATACTTCACCAATGGAACAAGTCATTCGCTTAGCCAGATTATGCCAGCGAGCAGAATTAGATGGCGTAGTTTGTTCGCCACAAGAAGTCGCCATTTTGCGTGAACAATGCGGTGCTGATTTTAAATTGGTTACACCGGGAATTCGCCCAGAAGGCAGTGATGTTGCCGATCAACGTCGTGTGATGACGCCTAAAGAGGCTGTTCAAGCGGGATCAGATTATTTAGTTATTGGACGTCCTATTACCCAATCAGCGGATCCTGTTGCAGTATTGAAGAAAATTAATCAATCATTAAATGATAGTTGCTCACTTTAAAATGATACGGCGTTAGCACGCCTTGTTGTACTCTTTGTACAGTTTTCGGCGTGCTATCTTGCCTATTTAAAATTGGAAAGGCGATAATAGTCTATATAAAGGGATAATGATGACAAATGAACTCGTTTATTCTACGGAAATCGGCAGGATAAAAACACAAAAACCTCAACCAGAAAGACCAAAGACAGATGGCATTGTACGAATTCAACGCCAAGTTAGTGGGCGAAAAGGCAATGGGGTGAGTGTGATTACAGGGCTTGATCTAACAGAAAGCGAGCTACAAAAACTTGCTTCAGAGCTAAAGAAACGTTGTGGCTGCGGAGGGGCGGTAAAAGGTTTTAACATTGAAATTCAAGGTGAAAAACGTGAACTTTTAAAGCAACTTTTGGAACAAAAAGGCTTTAAGGTAAAATTAGCAGGGGGTTAATTATATTCCCCTTTATTGATTAAATCATATTTAATTTTTTGTTTTTATTTTGTTCAAGTTACTGATTTTGATTAATTTAGGGTAATATTTTATCTTTTCCTATGATAAAAACTAGACAGCGTCAGTAATTAATGGTAACTTTAGCCCAGTTAAAAACTTACCTAACCAATTCTTTAATATTAACAATCATTAATCAACTCAATAATCCTCAATTATGAATCTTACAGAATTAAAAAATACACCAGTTCCAGAGCTTGTGAAAATTGGTGAAGAACAAATGGGCTTGGAAAACTTAGCTCGTTTACGTAAACAAGACATTATTTTTGCAATTTTAAAACAGCACGCTCAAAGTGGTGAAGATATTTTTGGGCAAGGGGTGTTGGAAATTTTACCTGATGGTTTTGGTTTCTTACGTTCAAGCGATAGCTCTTATTTGGCTGGCCCTGATGATATTTATGTATCGCCGAGCCAAATTCGTCGTTTTAATTTGCGTACTGGCGACACCATTGAGGGCAAAATTCGTCCGCCGAAAGAGGGAGAGCGTTATTTTGCTTTATTAAAAGTAGATCGGGTCAATGATGACCGTCCAGAAGTTTCTCGTAGTAAAATCCTTTTTGAAAACTTAACACCATTACACGCCAATGATCGTTTGCGTATGGAGCGTGGTAATGGTTCAACAGAAGATTTAACCGCACGTATTTTAGATTTAGCTTCGCCGATTGGTAAAGGACAGCGTGGTTTGATTGTGGCACCGCCGAAAGCGGGGAAAACCATGTTAATTCAAAATATTGCCCAAAGCATTACCCATAATTACCCTGAATGTGTGTTAATGGTCTTACTCATTGATGAACGTCCTGAGGAAGTAACTGAAATGCAACGCTCAGTGAAAGGGGAGGTGATTGCTTCAACCTTTGATGAGCCTGCATCTCGCCATGTTCAAGTCGCCGAAATGGTGATTGAGAAAGCCAAGCGTTTGGTGGAGCATAAGAAAGATGTTGTGATTTTGTTGGATTCTATTACGCGTTTAGCTCGTGCTTATAATACGGTAACACCAGCCTCGGGAAAAATTTTATCAGGGGGGGTTGATGCCAATGCCTTACATCGTCCTAAGCGTTTCTTTGGGGCGGCTCGTAATGTGGAAGAGGGCGGTAGCTTGACCATTATTGCCACTGCCTTAGTGGATACAGGATCAAAAATGGACGAAGTGATCTTTGAAGAGTTTAAAGGTACAGGGAATATGGAATTACATCTTTCTCGTAAAATCGCAGAAAAACGTGTGTTCCCTGCTATTGACTTTAATCCATCAGGTACTCGTAAAGAGGATCTGCTTACTACGCCAGAAGAATTACAAAAAATGTGGATCTTGCGTAAAATTCTTAATCCTATGGGTGAAGTGGAAGCCATTGAGTTCTTAATTGACAAGTTAATGATGGCGAAAACCAATGATGAATTTTTTGAGATTATGAAACGTTCTTAACTTCTCTTCTTTGATGGGCGAGCTTCTCGCCCATTTTTGTTTCGCTTTTTTGTTATAAAAAATTTCGCTAAAATAGACCGCACTTTTTTATTTATCAAGGATTTGTTATGGCTCAACCGCGTTTTGTTCATTTGCGTGTACATAGTGATTTTTCTATGGTTAATGGCATTACCAAAGTAAAACCTTTGGTGAAAACCTGTGTAGAAAATAATATGGTGGCAATGGCATTAACGGATTTTACCAATTTTTGTGGTTTGGTTCGCTTTTATGGCGAGGCATTATCCGCAGGGATTAAACCCATTATTGGTACGGATGTGTTGGTTAAAAGTGAATTATTGGGCGATGAGCTATTTGAATTAACCTTGTTGGCGAAAAATAATCAGGGTTATCACAATATTATTATGTTGTTGTCTAAGGCTTATCAACGTGGTTATACGGATTTGCCTTATATTGATCAGCAATGGCTGGTGGAACATCGTGAGGGGATTATTATTCTCTCTGGTGGACGTATGGGCGATGTGGGCAAGAAATTATTAAAAAATAATTTGCAAGATGTACAAAGTGCGGTGCGTTTTTATCAAGAATTTTTTCCTGATCATTTTTATTTGAGCCTTAGCCGTACAGGTCGCCCAGAAGAAGAAATCTATATCCAAGAGGCGTTAGCCTTAGCCAAGCAACATCAATTACCTGTGGTGGCAACCAATGATGTGTGCTTTTTGCAATCGGAGGATTTTGAGGCACATGAAATTCGGGTGGCGATTCACGATGGTTTTACCCTTGATGATCCTAAACGTCCTAAATTATACAGTAATCAACAATATTTCCGTTCAGAACAGGAAATGTGCCAGCTTTTTGCCGATATACCTTCGGCGTTAGAAAATACCTTGTTAATTGCTCAACGCTGTAATGTGACTATTCGTTTAGGAGAATATTTTTTACCTCAATTCCCTACAGGCGAGCTGACAACGGAAGACTTTTTGATTAAGAAATCTCGTGAAGGCTTGGAAGAACGTTTAGCCTTTTTATTTCCTGATGAAAAAGAGCGGTTAGCAAAACGAAAAGATTATGATGATCGCTTACAAGTAGAACTTGATGTGATCAACCAAATGGGCTTTCCGGGTTACTTTTTGATTGTAATGGAGTTTATTCAATGGTCAAAAGATAACCATATCCCTGTTGGTCCTGGGCGTGGTTCGGGGGCGGGTTCCTTGGTAGCTTATGCCTTAAAAATTACTGATTTAGATCCCCTAGAATTTGATTTGCTTTTTGAGCGTTTCTTAAATCCTGAGCGGGTTTCTATGCCCGATTTTGATGTAGATTTCTGTATGGACGGGCGGGATAGGGTTATTGAGCACGTTGCAGAAATGTATGGACGTGATGCGGTATCGCAAATTATTACTTTTGGTACAATGGCGGCAAAAGCGGTAATTCGTGATGTGGGGCGAGTATTAAGCCATCCTTATGGTTTTGTGGATCGTATTGCAAAATTAGTGCCAGCCGATCCCGGTATGACCTTAGCTAAAGCCTTTGAGGCAGAGCCACAGTTACAAGTGGTCTATGATTCTGACGAGGAAATCAAAGAATTAATTGATATGGCGAGAAAGCTCGAGGGGGTCGTGCGTAATGCGGGTAAACACGCAGGGGGCGTGGTAATTTCACCAACGACCATTACTGATTTCTCGCCAATCTATTGCGATGCGGAGGGAAAACACCCCGTTACCCATTTTGATAAAAATGATGTGGAATATGCGGGATTAGTGAAGTTTGACTTCTTGGGCTTGCGTACCTTAACCATTATCAAATGGGCATTGGATATGGTCAACGAACGTTTAAGCAAAGAGGGCAAGCCCTTAGTGGATATTAATGCCATTGCGTTAGATGATGAAGCCTCGTTTAAGCTATTATTAAATGCAGAAACAACGGCGGTATTCCAGCTAGAATCTCGAGGTATGAAAGATTTGATTAAGCGGTTAAAACCCGACTGCTTTGAGGATATTATCGCTTTGGTGGCGTTATTCCGTCCCGGTCCTTTGCAATCAGGTATGGTGGATAATTTTATTCGTCGCAAACATGGCGAGGAAGAAATTTCTTATCCTGATGCGGAATACCAACACCCATCATTACAGCCCATTCTTGAACCCACTTATGGCATTATTTTATATCAAGAGCAAGTGATGCAAATTGCTCAGGTGCTAGCAGGTTATACCCTTGGTGGTGCGGATTTATTACGTCGTGCTATGGGGAAGAAAAAGCCTGAAGAAATGGCAAAACAGCGTTCTGTTTTTGAAGCTGGGGCGATCAAGAATGGGATTGATGGCAACCTTGCCATGAAAATCTTTGACTTAGTGGAGAAATTTGCCGGCTATGGCTTTAATAAATCCCACTCAGCAGCTTATGCTCTGGTCTCTTACCAAACCTTATGGCTCAAAGCCCATTATCCTGCGGAGTTTATGGCGGCGGTAATGACCTCGGAAATGCACAATACCGAAAAAATTGTGGGGTTATATGATGAATGTTTGCGAATGAAACTCAAGGTGTTACCGCCGGATATTAATCGTGGTAAATACCATTTTAGTGTCAATGATAATGGCGAAATTGTCTATGGTATTGGGGCGATTAAGGGGGTTGGCGA
Organism: Volucribacter psittacicida; assembly: GCF_004339025.1. Lineage (GTDB taxonomy): Bacteria > Pseudomonadota > Gammaproteobacteria > Enterobacterales > Pasteurellaceae > Volucribacter > Volucribacter psittacicida. The sequence continues at coordinate 124,577 of NZ_SMFT01000004.1, read as the reverse complement.
AGGGCCTATTGAAGAGCTTATTACCGCACGAGAAAAGGGCGGTGTATTTAAGGATTTATTTGATCTTTGTGCCAGAATTGACCTAAGAAAAATCAATCGTCGCACCTTTGAAAATCTTATTTTAGCGGGGGCGTTTGATAAACTTGGCCCACATCGTGCCGCCCTATCCAAAAATCTGGAAGATGCGTTAAAAGCCTCCGATCAGCATGCTAAAGATGCAGCCATTGGGCAACAGGATATGTTTGGTGTATTAACGGAGTCCCCTGAGGACGTAGAAATTGCTTATGCACATACGCCAAAATGGTCGGAAAAAGTGATTTTAGATGGAGAACGAGAAACCTTAGGGCTATATTTTACGAATCATCCCATTAGCCGTTTGCTCAAAGAACTTTCCCATTATAGCCCTGTGCGCCTAAAAGATTTAGCACCGAATTATCGTGGACAATTAACTACTGTCAGTGGCTTGTTAGTGAATGTTCGCTTTGCGGTTACGAAAAAAGGCAACCGATTAGGAATTGCCACCCTTGATGACCGTTCAGGACGGTTAGATATTACCCTCTTTGGCGAAGCCCTAGATAATTTTGCCGAGAAGTTGCAAAAGGATACGGTGGTAATTGCCACAGGGCAAGTGAGCTTTGACGAATTTACCCAAGGGCTAAAAATGACGGTACGAGAATTAATGACCCTCGATGAAGCCCGTAGCCGTTACGCAAAAAGTTTAGCCATCTGCCTTACTGAACAGCAAATTACCCCAGCGTTTATTAAGCAATTTAAGCCCATTATTCAACCTTATAGCGAAGGAACATTACCTATCCATATTTATTATCAAAGTTCACAGGGGCGAGCATTAATCAAATTAGGTATTCAATGGTATATTCGCCCTACTGATGAATTATTGACACAGTTAGAAAATATGCTGGGAGAAAATGCCGTTGAGTTGGAGTTTGAATAGTATAGTTGTTCCAATTAAAAATAGGATAAAGAGGTATGTTGATATTGTTAAAGTGCGGTGGGTTTTTGAATTATAATTTCCCTACTCTAAAACGCTAAGGCGTGCCATTATTGACACGCCTTAATGATTATTCTGACAAAAGTATTAAGCAAAACAAGGCGTTACCCCAGCACAACCTAATGTGCCATCGTCTTCTAATTCTTTTTCAATGCCTTCAACTTCTCGGATTTTTTCGCCATCTTTAAAAAACACGAAACCGCCGTGTTTCATTTTGGTCCAAGTTTCATTTTTAGTTAGTGGAAAGGTAGAAATAATGGTGACTTTATCCCCCTCCTTGGCATAATCATTAAAATCAATGACACCATCATCATCAATGCGTTGTGCCTTACCAAAAGGGGCTTGGCGAGTAATATAATGCAAGTTGGTTGAGCAATGAGCAATTAGCCATTCGCCATTAGAAAGCATAAAGTTAAAGGTGCCACGATGCACTAACTCTTGGGTAATCTCCTGAATTGCCTGAAAAATCTCTTCTTCGCTTGGCTTTTTACGATAGCGTTTTTTTAATTCCTCGGCGATATAACAAAAGGCGGTTTCGGAATCCGTTGTGCCAATGGGTTGGCATAAACTTTCGCTCATATCGGGTAAACTTTTTAAATTACCATTATGAGCAAACACCCAGTTTTCGCCCCAGATTTCACGAATAAAAGGATGGGTATTTTCTAAATTTACATCGCCTTGGGTGGCTTTACGAATATGGGCAATCACATTTAAAGATTTAATATGATATTGCTTTACACAATCTGCAATGGGTGAATTATGCCCCGGTTTATCATCACGGAAAACACGCACACCTTTACCTTCAAAAAAAGCGATCCCAAAACCATCGGAGTGGGTATCAGTTAGCCCCGCACGACGACGAAAGCCCTCAAAGGAAAAGACAATATCCGTTGGCGTATTACAATTCATTCCTAATAATTGACACATAATAGACCTAAATAAATAACCACATAATTATTGTTGATTTAACACGATAATTTCATTAATTTCAATATTTATTCGCATAATTTTTAGATAGAAATGCTACATTACATAACCAAATTAACTATAGCTGTCCCATAAGATCTTATTCTGTTTTGTCATTTTGATGATTTGATGTTAAGGTTTCAACTTTTATCGTTTGATCAAATAAATTCACACCGCCTTTTACCCCAAAATCAAGGGTAGTCACATTATAGGCTAAGCTAATATTTTGTTCATCAAAACAGCGTTTTAACTGCATAATTGCTTGGCTTTTTATTTCCAAATATTCTTCGTAACCGTTAAAATCCGCCCAAAAATCCAGCATAAAATTAAAGGTTGAGCTGCCGATATCGGTAAAATAAAAATGAATGTCTTTTTTGTTAATCACAAAATCCCAACGATTGGCTAGAGCGAGCGCTGTTGATTTTACTTTTTCTAGGTCATCGCCATAGGACACACCACTACGAATAACCACACGCTTTTTCTTTAAATTGGAATAGTTAAAAAATTCGCCGCTGTAGATTAATTGGTTAGGAATTAAGGCGGTTTCGCCCTCAAGGGTTTCAAGGCTTACGGTGACTAAGCCAACATTACGCACTTTGCCAATCGTGCCTTTAATATTGACCCAATCGTGAATTTTAAAGGGTTGTTCCGATTTTATTAATAAGCCGGAAAAGGCATTGGAAGCAATATCTTTAAAGGCAAAACCAGCGATAATGCCCACAATGCCTGCCCCAGCTAATAAATGGGTAAGAAAAGAGGCGAGATGTAAAATTTCTAACGCAAGCAAAATCCCCATAAACCAGATAAAACTAAATACCGCCATAGAAAAGAGTTGAGCCAAGCGTTGATTTTTTGGGAAAAAACGTTGATAGAATAAGATACTGGCACGGCGTAAGGTGCGCGCCAATAGCCCAAATAAGAGGAGGACTAAAATGGCGGCCACAAAATTGGGCAACATACTAATTGCCCAAATTTTCCAGCCAGCAAGGTTGTTACTGATTAAGGCTAAGGATTGTTCGGAAAACATAGTTACCTCAATGGGGGTAAGATAGTTGATTGATGTTATAGCTGTTTCATCTTTTGATGATCAGCGTTGGTATAGCATACTGAGATTTATGAAAAAATAAAGAAAAAAGCACCGCACTTTTGTGAAGCGCGGGGAGATTTCGCTCTTATTATCCTCTCCCCATTTTAAATGAATCCCCTTTTATTTTGTTAGCATATTGAGAAATAATTGCAGAATGTTGAGATCGGACGTTAATTCAGGGTGGAAAGCACAGGCTAATAGCTTGCCTTGTTTAGCTAAAACAGGATTTCCCTCAAATTCCGCTAAAATTTCTACCTTATTCTTATCAAGGCTTTTAATGTAAGGAGCACGGATAAATACCGCAGGCACAGGCTGAGAAAGCCCCTTGACCCTAAGATCCGTTTGAAAGCTGTCCACTTGTCGTCCAAAACCATTGCGTTGTACCACAATATCCATCAAATTAAGATGACTTGGTTCATCGTTCATCAGCTGTTTCGCTAGCAGGATCATACCGGCACAAGTGCCGAAAATCCCCTTGCCCTGATGAGCAAATTGTTGAATGGCTTCAATAAAACCATATTGACGCATTAAGCGACCAATGGCGGTACTTTCGCCGCCAGGTAATACCAATCCATCAAGTGCGGTCAGGTTTTCCACTGTTTTTACGGCAATGGCATTGGCTCCAAGTTGTTGAATTTGTTGTAAATGTTCACTTACAGCGCCTTGCAATGCTAAGACGCCAATGGTGAGTTGTGCATTTGTTTTCATTTTACCAACCACGCTCTTGCATACGTTCATTCGCGGCTAATTGTGAAATGTCTAAACCTCGCATAGGTTCGCCTAATTGTTCAGATAAGCGGGCAATCAGATCATAATCTTGGTAATGAGTTGTGGCTTGCACAATGGCTTTGGCAAATTTTTCAGGGTTTTCCGCTTTGAAAATACCAGAGCCAACAAACACACCATCAGCTCCTAATTCCATCATTAAAGCAGCATCAGCTGGGGTGGCAACGCCGCCTGCGGCAAAATTAACCACTGGCAATTTTCCTAATTCTTTGATTTCTAAAAATAATTCAAAAGGTGCACCAAGATGTTTTGCTTCGGTCATTAACTCATCAAGGCTCATTGCTACTACTTTACGCACTTGAGCATTGACTTTACGCATATGGCGTACCGCCTCAACAATATTGCCTGTGCCGGGTTCGCCTTTGGTACGCAACATTGATGCCCCCTCGCCAATACGGCGTAACGCCTCGCCTAAATCGCGACAACCACAGACAAATGGCACGGTAAATTCACTTTTGAGCAAGTGAAATTCTTCATCGGCAGGGGTTAATACTTCGCTTTCATCAATATAATCCACTCCCATTGCCTCAAGCACCCTTGCCTCAGTAATATGCCCAATACGGGCTTTTGCCATAACAGGAATGGATACCGCATTCATCACCTCTTTCACAATGCGAGGATTTGCCATTCTCGCCACGCCACCCGCCGCACGAATATCAGAGGGAACACGCTCTAAAGCCATTACTGCTACCGCTCCTGCTGCCTCAGCAATGCGTGCTTGTTCGGCATTGACTACGTCCATAATCACGCCACCTTTTTGCATTTGTGCCATACCACGTTTTACGATGTTTGAGCCTAAAATTGTTGTCATTTGGGTTTCCTTAAATTAAATAAAATAAATGAGTGGCTATTTTGTCCAATCTCAGGTAGGGTTAAAAGGGTCAAATTTTAACAAAATAATGAGGTCAGTTTATGCGGCGATTAAATTATCAACTTTATCGGCAAAGTCGTACCCCTTTATATGTCCAACTTTATCAGCAAATTCGCCAAGGGATTCACGCCGAACAACTCCAGTTTGGCGATAAATTGCCCTCTAAACGGCATTTATGTGATTATTTACAAATTAGTCAAAATACCGTTGAAAGTGCTTATGCCCAATTATTGGCGGAGGGCTATATTGAATCGCAGCCAAGACGCGGTTTTTTCGTATGTTTTCAATCGGAATTGCAATTAGCACGCCAATCGCCTCGCAAAAAAGCAACTGTCTTTCAGCCAAAAAACAATTATCTTTATGATCTTAATCCCAATGCCATTGACACCGAACATTTCCCCTTTGCCACTTGGCAAAAATGTGGGCGAGGTTTAGGGCATAAACAGCAAGCACAATTATTACGTTTAGGCGATAATCAAGGGGAATTGAGTTTACGTAATGAAATTGCCGATTATTTACTTGCCTCAAGGGGCGTTCATTGCGACCCTGCTCAAATTGTGGTGGCAGCTGGGGTGGATAGCTGTATGCAACAGCTTATTTTGCTCTTTAATCAGCTAGTGGAAAAGCCTGTTTATGCTATGGAATCTTATGGCTATACTTCGGTAAAAAAATTGCTTGCACTTTATCATAAACCCATAGTTACCTTGCCTTTGCAACAAAATAATGAGCTTGATCTTAGCCAATTAGCGCAACAATCGGTTAATATCGCCTTTGTTACCCCCTCTCATCTTTATCCCTTTGGGCAAGTATTAAGTATTGGGCAACGGCAAAATTTGTTGGAATGGGCGGATAGTGGCACACAACGTTATATTATTGAAGATGATTATGACAGCGAGTTCCGCTACAAAGGGAAACCTATACCCGCTTTACAAAGCCTTGATATGAACCAAAAAGTCATCTATCTTGGTTCATTTTCCAAGTTAATTATGCCAGCTTTGCGTATTGCCTTTATGGTGTTACCTAAATCTTTATTGCCAGCTTACCAGCAATATTGTGGCTTTCTTCATTCTTCCGTTTCACGTTTTGAGCAACAACGTTTAGCGAAATTTATGGCACAAGGTTATTTTGAACAACATATTCAGCGTATGCGTAAGCGTTACCGCAAAAAAATGGAATTACTTTGCCAATTATTAGCCCCTTACCGCCAACATTTACGTTATTACGGCGAACATTCGGGGTTTTATTTACTCATTGAAGTATTAAATAGCCGTTATGACGCCAATGAACTGGCACAACGTGCCAACGCAGTGGGCATTTTAGTCTATCCTATTGATTATCCAAATAAATGTTTATTATCCCTTGGCTTCGCCAATCTTAATGAAAACCAATTAAGCAATGCCATTGGTTTATTGTGTTTACAGTGGGGGTTGAGGGAGAGGGGATAATAATAAAGAGATATTATTATCCATTCAAAATTATATTGGTTTGGTAATCTTGTCTTATTTTAAGTTAATGATTTCATTTTATTTTCTAGCCCCTCTAAAATGGGATCAATAATATTTTGGGGCAAATATGTGGTATTAATTTCATTAATTAATGAGTAAGAGTTTATTAATTCATGTAAAATGTCTTCCACCGTTTCTGAGGAAAAATTGGCTAATTTAGCCGTATCAAAAATATGTCGTAGTTTAATTTTTTGCCATAAATAATGACGGTTTTTTCCTTGCCAAGCCATTGCCATTTTTATTTTTTGCCGTTGTAATCCGTTTGAACGGATTATAGGATAAGCCGAAATTACATCATAAAATGGGGTTAAACGATAACGATTTTGTGGTTCTAAGTACAAACTAAAATTTTTTGCATGCCCATCAATGGCACAGAGTAACCAAAACACAATTTGAGCCTTAAAAAAACGTTTACGGTCTTGGATAGGATCGGCAGATCCTTTGAGTAAATCCATAATTTTCAAAATACCAATACCGCCATCGGCTTCATATTTACGTGCAGGAGCAACTCCAAGGGCTTGACATATATCCTCTTGTGGTAAGAGGATCAACCAATTACCTTTAGATGACCAACGGCGATCAAAACGTTCAACAATCAATACTTTGGTTTCACCAAATTGTTTAATCTCGGCATGGGGGACGGATAAACCAAATTTTTGTAAAATCTGTAAGCAAAACCATTCATTTTCACAGCTATGTGATAAATCTAATTGTCCTTGTCCCACAATACCTATTGGTAATTTAAAAATATGGCTAGTTGCGGTTGCATGTAATGGGCGTTGCCATTGATTTTGATACCATAATAATGCTGTTTTTTCCTGTGCTCCCGCAAGAGAAATGCGAAAATCATCTAATTTGTCCATTCCTAGCGGTGAAGTGCGGTAGTTTTTTAATAAATTTTCAATTTCTTTCTCATTTAACGGCTGAGATTGAATTTGTTTAACTAAATGACTTTCTCCTTGATAAAGTTGAATAGCACCAACACAGTCTAGCCCTATGGCAGAAAGTAAATCAAAAGGAGACTTGGTTTTCGTTTGAAAACGTTGTTGAATACGCGAGCGAATTTGTTCATTATCGGGCAACAAATTATCAAAGAAATTATAGACCACATCACCTTTATGAGGTGTTTGGGAAAGTGGTAACGATAATGAAATCGCTCGACTGCGAGGGAATGCTAACCAAGTCTCTGCATATTGAAATTCTATTCTACCGTCCGAATATTTCCGCTATTCCCCTACGGTTTCTCCATTCATTGCAACAGTTAAAACATTAGGATTTACCATATATCCTCTGCATCATCTTGGGTTAATAATGAGATATTCTTTGGACGAGGTTGTACCACTAATTCCAATTCAAGCCCAGCTAATAATTTAAATAAGGTTTCTAATTTAGTGCTGTCTGGGGTATTTTCAAAGGCTGATACTGTCGCTTGTTTCATACCTACAATTTTGGCTAAATCTGTTTGAGATAATTTATTTGGGGCTGAAGTAGATTAGCTGTTGTGATAGATTGCAAAAAATAAAGGTAACTCATTGTAAATTAAAAGAAAAATACAGCTAAAACTCCTTGAGTTTTTTATCCTTGAAGTAACGGCTAGAGCAGCTGCTGATTTATTAGGTATTCAGCCTAATACGGCTATCTTATTTTACCGTAAAATTCGCCAAGTGATTTGCTATCATCTTGCTCTACAAGTTCATGACGTTTTTGAGGACGGAGTTGACCTAGATGAACGTTAGTAAAGAAAGGAAAACGAGGGTATGGAGAGGAGAGAAAATAGCTGTTTTCGGTATGCTAAAACACCAAGGTAAGGTTTATTACCATCGTGATTGAAAATACACGGATGAAAACCTTGCTTCCGGCTATTAAAAGAAAAATTCAGCCAGATAGTATTGTATATACGGACTATTATCGTAGTGATGATGTTCTTGATGTGAGTGAATTTGAACATTATCAGATTAATCATCAAACGCATTTTGCCGTAAAGAAAAATCATATCAATAGCATTAAAAATTTTTGGAATCAAGCCAAACGCGTATTAAGAAAATATAATGGTATTGACCGAAAATCCTTTCCTTTATTCTTGAAAGAATGCGAGTTTCGGTTTAACTTTGGGGCACCTTCTCAGCAACTTAAAATCTTGTGAAAATGGTGTGAAATTTAGGGCTAATCTACTTCAGCCCCTTAAAATAATAACTGTTTTGTTAAGATGAGTTATGTATAATGTTCAAAATTTTATCTAGGAGAAATTCATATGAGTAAAAACTGGAAACTAGAAACCGATGTAAATGATTGGATAAAAGAACAATTTGCTAAAATAGGATTAAAGAAGTTAACAGATTTTAATGAAGAATCTGCAATGTCGGGTTATCTCAAAGAAGCATTGAAAGGTTCAGCAAAAACTAAAAATAAAGCAAATTTTGGCAAACCTGATTTTCATATTGAGCAGTATGCTATTCCTGTAATTATTGAGAATAAGTTAGGGATTAAAAAGCTTAAAGCAGCTACGAAAGATGGTATTAAATTTGATGACAAATCCATCAGCAATTATGCTGTCAATGGCGCATTACATTACGCTCGTAATATGATTGCCAGTAATAAATATTCTGAAGTGATCGCTATTGGTTGTGCGGGCAATGATGAAAAAAATGTGAAAATCGAAGTTTATTATGTTTTTGGTAGTAGTGATACAGCATTCAAATATATTTCTCAAACAGAAACACTGAATTTTTTAGAAAATAAACAAACATTCAATGAGTTCTATCAAAATGCGAAATTAAGTGAAGAAGATAAGCACCTCATATTAATTACTAGTCAAGCCCAGTTAAAAAACTATTCCAAAAAGCTTAATAAATTAATGCATAGTCTAAATATTACTGCTCCTCAACGAGTTTTATACGTGTCAGGAATGTTGCTTGCAATGCAGGATATTAAAGATAAGAATGGCGAAATTTTACAGCAAGGTTTAACGCCTGAAAATTTAAAGGGCACCCAAACAGAGACACAGCGTGATGGTGTTAAAATTGTTCAGCAAATTAAAGAATATCTTAATTCAAAGCAAATTGAGTCAAAGAAAAGCGATTTAATGCTTGCTTCATTTAATGAAATTAGCAAAGATAGCCAGCGTGATGAGCTGATGGAAGTCCAAAAAGAAGCTGCTCCCCTTATTAATGGAAAAGCAAGCATAACCAAACAAATTTTTACCTTTATTTATGAACATATTTATCAGTCTATCGATGGTATGGCGGGTCATCTTGATATTATGGGCGAAATGTATTCTGAATTTCTGAAATATGCTTTAGGCGATGGAAAAGAAATAGGTATTGTGCTAACGCCACCTTATGTAACTAAAATGATGGCTCAAATTCTAGATATTGATATTGAAAGTAAAGTATTAGATTTGGCGACAGGTTCGGCTGGGTTTTTAATTAGTGCAATGGAAATAATGATCGCACAAGCCGAAAATAAATATGGCAAAAATACGACTAAAGCCAATGAGCTAATCAACAAAATAAAATCCGAACAATTACTTGGTGTAGAACTCAACGCCGAGATGTACACATTGGCGACAACCAATATGATTTTACGAGGCGATGGCTCAAGTAAAATAGAAAAAGGCAGTGCTTTTAATCGTCCGCCTAAATTATTTGAGAATTTTAAAGCGGATCGTATATTACTTAACCCACCATTCTCTTATGAAGAAAATGGCATGCCATTTATTGAGCATGGATTAAATAATTTAGAAAAAGGGGGATTAGGGGCAATTATTATTCAAGATAGTGCAGGCAGTGGCAAAGCCATTACAACGAATAAAAAGATTTTAAAAAAACATACTCTTTTAGCTAGTATTAAAATGCCTGTTGATTTATTTCAACCGATGGCTGGCGTACAAACTAGTATTTATATTTTCAAGGCTGGTAAGCCTCACGACAAAGATGTTAGCGTTAAATTTATTGATTTTCGCAATGATGGTTACAAACGCACGGAACGTAGTTTAATTGAACAAGATCAGCCTACACAACGTTATCAGGATATTATTAAAATTTACAAAGCAGGGAGAAATGCGTTAGTAAATCGTGATTTATGGAATCTTGATGAGATTTATGTAGAGGATTTTATTAGCTTAGAGGGTAATGATTGGAATTTTGATCAACATAAAAAATCAGAATTAGTCCCCACCTTATCGGATTTCAAAAAGACCGTAAGTGATTATTTAGCTTGGGAGGTCTCACAACTACTAAAGCAACAAAAGCTGGAAAATGAACAATTACTAAAGTAGATGCCCACTTGACTAATATGTTGAATAGTGTCAAGTGGGAAGAATTTGAGTTAGAAAAATTATTCATTATTGAAAATACATTATCCTTTAATAAAGATAAGTTAACAACAGGAGATGAATATGACTATGTGACGAGAACATCTCAAAACCAAGGAATATTACAGACAACAGGTTTTGTGAATACAGAAAATATTAATCCTGCAGGTAATTGGAGTTTAGGTTTATTGCAAATGGATTTTTTTTATCGCAATAAACCTTGGTATGCTGGGCAATTTGTAAGAAAAATCACACCAAAGATTGTATTACCCCCTAAAACGATTAATTTCTTTTCATCTATTTTAAATAAACAAAAACCCATTTTACTTTCGGTTCTAGTAAGAGATGTTGACGATGTTTTTCGTAATATAAAAATAAAGCTTCCAGTAAAAAAATCTAACAATAACATGGAAGGAAATATAGGAGAGATTATCGACTTTGACTTTATGCAGTCCTTTGTCGCCGAGCTTGAGGCTCAGCGAGTCGCCGAGCTTGAGGCTCAGCGAGTCGCCGAGCTCGAGGCTTACCTACTAAAAACAGGATTGTCTAATTATACTTTAACTGAAAAAGAAATGCAAGTTATTGATAATATTAATAATTCTACATTGGGGGGGGGTAAATGGCAATCCTTTAATCTAAAACAATTATTTGGTTCTGCTACACGTGGTAAACGTCTTAAAAGTGATGATCGCATTGTGGGTAATCTTCCCTTTGTTACGGCAGGGGAAGCCAATACAGGCATTTCAGCCTTTATAGGTAACCCTGTTCATATTTTTAATGCAAACACAGTTACTATAGATATGTTCGGTTCTGCTAAATACCGAAACTATGACTACGGAGCAGACGATCATATTGCGGTTGTTCATACTGAAAGTCTTCCCCCACTGGCAACAATGTTTATCGCATCAGCTATTCATAAAGCTTCTTATTTTTCTGGAAAATTCAGTTATTCTCGTAATTTTTACGCTAAAGATGCAGATGAACTAACGATTTCTCTACCTTGTAAATCAGGGAAACCAGATTACGATTATATGGCGGCGGTAATGTCTGCTGTTCAAAAACTAGTAATTAAAGAGGTGGTTGATTATAGTGATAAGAAAATGAAGGCTTATTGTTCCTGTGTGGATTAATAAGCATAAGTATGTTTCTTTTATTTACTTCTTGAGAAGCAAGGTCAGTTCAGAAATGTGTTACGGTGGTTTAAATAGTGTAAGACATTTTTGATATGTTTTATTCTTATATTTGAAACAATACATTGTTTGTTGAAAAATAATTAATAACCACAAAATATTAAGAGTAATATAGGTTTTTAAAGTGAATCTATCTAATTCCCAAATTTTTATCAAATACCGCAAACGTTTGCTTAAAAATGCGGTATAATTTCCCAAAATTTTTTTAATACAGGTAAACACAATGACAGAAATTAGCTTAAAAAAAATTTATTCAGGTAAAGTGCGGGATCTTTATGAAATCGATCAGCATAGAATGTTAATGGTCGCTACCGATCGTTTATCGGCATTTGATGTGATTTTACCCGATCCTATTCCGGGCAAAGGGGAAATTTTGACGCAAATTTCCAATTTTTGGTTTAAGAAATTAGCCCATATTATGCCAAATCATTTCACAGGCGAAACAGTGTTTGATGTGTTGCCTGCTGAGCAAGCGGAACAATTACAATATCGTGCGGTGGTGTGTAAACGCTTAACGCCGATTAAAATTGAGTCTATTGTGCGTGGTTATTTGACTGGCAGTGGCTTAAAGGATTATCAAAAAACAGGCACTATTTGTGGGCTTGCTTTACCAGCGGGGTTGGTTGAGGCGAGTAAATTACCAGAGCCTATTTTTACTCCTTCAAGCAAGGCTGAAGTAGGCGATCACGATATTAATATTAGCTTTGCTCAATGCCAACAAGAAATCGGCAAAGCATTGGCGGAGCAAGTCAAGGAAAAAGCCATTGCGTTATATACAGAGGCGGCTAAATATGCTTTGAGTAAGGGCATTATTATTTGTGATACCAAGTTTGAATTTGGGCTAGATGAAAACGGAGTATTAACTTTAATGGACGAAGTGTTAACACCAGACTCAAGCCGTTTTTGGTCAGTGGAAATCTATCAAGAGGGGACAAATCCGCCGTCTTTTGATAAACAATTTATTCGTGATTGGTTAGCTCAAAGCGGTTGGAATAAACAGCCACCCGCTCCAACTGTGCCAGCGGAGATTATTGAGAAAACCGTTGCGAAATATCAAGAGGCATTGGATTTATTAACCAAATAATTGTTAATTTTCTTATTATCATTGTATCCGCCCTTTATCCATTAAAGGGCGGTTATTTTTTAAATAATTTTTCTCAACTTTTATTAAGCAAACGATTGCTTATACCCTGTTTTCAAGTATAATCCGCCACTTAAATTTGACTAATCTAAGGAAAAGCATGAACCATTTATTATATTCCGTTGAAGATAAGCCACCATTCGGCTTAAGTTTATTATTGGCGGCACAGCATTTATTAGCTGCATTGGGGGGCATTATCGCCGTACCTTTGGTGATTGGTAATGTATTAAAATTGCCAGTAGAGGATACTATTGTGTTAGTGAATGCTGCCTTGTTAATTTCAGGGGTAGTTACCATTATCCAATGTAAGGGTATTGGACCTATTGGTATCCGTTTGCCTAGCGTGATGGGAACGAGTTTTACCTTTGTGGCGGCGGCGTTAGCCATTGGTTTTAGCGAATATGGCGTAGCTGGGATTATGGGGGCATCCCTTGCAGGATCGGTGGTAATGATTATCGGCAGTTTCTTTATGCCTTATATTCGTAAACTTTTTCCACCTGTGGTAACAGGTACAGTGGTAATGATGATCGGTTTAAGTTTAATCCCTGTAGCGGTGGATTGGTTTGCTGGTGGACAACGTGGCGATAGCCATTATGCCACCCCTGAAAATTTAATGATGGCGACCTTTGTATTGGTTATCGTAGTGGCATTGGTGCAATGGGGAAAAGGTATTTTTTCCGCTGCCGCTATCGTGATTGGTATGATGACAGGTTATATTATTGCTTTAGCATTGGGTTGGGTGGATTTTACAGGCGTTAAAGAGGCACAAGTTTTCGCCGTTCCGCAGCCATTGCATTTTGGTTTAGCCTTTCCTATTTCAGGCATTATTGGTATGAGTATTGCCTATTTGGTTACCATTGTAGAATCCAGCGGTAACTTCTTAGCCTTAGGTAATGCCACCCAAACAGAGATTACAGGCAAACACTTGCGAGGTGGCGTGTTATGTGATGGATTAGGCTCAGCTTTGGCGGCTTTGATGTCCACCACACCATTTTCTTCTTTCTCACAAAATATTGGCGTGATTTCATTAACAGGTGTAGCAAGCCGTTATGTGGTGGCGTTAACAGGGGCGTTATTAGTATTAGCAGGCTTGTTCCCTGTATTTGGGGCATTGATTGTGTCTATTCCATTGCCCGTATTAGGCGGAGCGGGATTGATGATGTTCGCGATGATTATCGCCGCTGGAATACAAATGTTAGATAATGTTGAACGTAGTCGCCGTAATGGTTTAATTATTGCCATTTCCATTGGCTGTGGCTTAGCGGTAACCACACGCCCTGAATTATTAGATAAATTACCGAGCTTTTTCAAAGAAGTGTTTGGTTCAGGTATTACGGTCGGCTCATTATTGGCATTGGTATTGAATTTGGTATTACCACAGGATAAAAAAGCCTAATTTTAATCAAATGATAAAAAGTAAAAGTCGTGAGCCAAATGCCACGACTTTTTGTTATAATATGCCCTTTAATTTTATTTTATAGAAGGACGTAATATGGAAACCATGCCAGCCTGCCCTGTGTGTCAAGGGCAATATGTTTATCACGATAGTATTCATTTTGTTTGCCCTGATTGTGCACACGAATGGGCAGAAAATGAAAATGTTAGCCAAGAGCAAGAGAGGGTTTACAAAGACAGTAATGGCAATCTTTTGCAGGACGGTGATTCAGTGATTTTAATTAAGGATCTCAAGGTAAAAGGCTCTTCTATTGTATTGAAAAAAGGGACAAAAGCGAAAAATATCCGCCTTGTGGATGCTGATCACGATGTTGATTGTAAAATTGATGGGCAAAGTTTTTCATTAAAATCGGAATTTTTGAAAAAAGCCTAAAAAAATTTTGGCAAAATAGACCGCACTTTTAGCACAATAATAGGAATAAGTTACGATGCTCAAGCAAGTTTCTGACAGTTTATTAGCACCGAGCCAGTTGTCGGTGCAGGATTTTCCACAGGTTTTTGATATTCTTTTACAGCGTAATGTTGATTATGCTGATCTCTATTTTCAATTAAGCCAAGATGAAAGTTGGGTTTTAGAGGACGGTATTATCAAAGAAGGGGGCTTTCATATTGATCGTGGGGTTGGTGTGCGAGCCATTAGTGGCGAGAAAACGGGTTTTGCTTATTCTGATCAAATTAACCTAACAAGTTTACAACAATGTGCCAATGCCATTAAAGGGATTGCTCAATCGGCACAAACTCAGCCTATGGCTTTGCGTGATTTTGCGCTAACACAAGCCCCATTACGCTATGCCGCCATTAATCCTTTAGCCATGGAAAAAGAGCAGAAAATTGAGATTTTGCGTTTAGTGGATCGTATTGCTCGTGCGGAAGATCCGAGAGTAATGCAAGTTTCCGCCAGTTTGACAGCATTATATGAAGAAGTGTTAGTGGCAGCCACTGATGGTACGCTAGCTGCGGATATTCGTCCATTAGTGCGTTTGTCCGTATCGGTTTTGGTGGAACAAGACGGTAAGCGTGAGCGTGGCGGAGCTGGTGTTGGTGGACGCGTAAGCCTAGATTGGTTTTTACAGCCTTATTTGGGCGAAATCAGAGCGGTCTATTTTGCTAAAGAGGCGGTACGTCAAGCCTTAGTGAATTTATCGGCGGTGGCAGCCCCAGCTGGGTTAATGCCAGTGGTACTTGCCGCAGGTTGGCCGGGCGTGTTATTGCACGAGGCGGTAGGGCATGGTTTAGAGGGCGATTTTAATCGTAAACAAAGTTCGTTATTTACAGGAAAAATTGGCGAGCTGGTAACATCGCCATTATGTACCATTGTTGATGACGGTACTTTACCTGATCGACGCGGATCTTTAACCATTGATGATGAAGGCGTGCCGAGTCAATGTAATGTGCTGATTAAAGAGGGGATATTGCAAGGCTATTTGCAAGATAAAATGAATGCCCGTTTAATGGGAGTAAAGCCTACTGGTAATGGACGGCGTGAGTCTTATGCGCATTTACCTATGCCAAGAATGACCAATACTTATATGCTTGCTGGGCAAAGTAAATTTGATGATTTAATTCATTCGGTGGATTATGGGATTTATGCACCGCATTTTGGTGGTGGGCAAGTGGATATTACCTCAGGAAAATTTGTGTTTTCTGCCTCTGAAGCCTACTTAATTGAAAAGGGAAAAATTACTAAACCTGTTAAAGGTGCAACTTTAATCGGCAGTGGTATTGAGGTTATGCAAAATATTTCTATGGTGGCAGATCAGGCTGAATTAGATCATGGTATTGGGGTTTGTGGTAAAGAGGGGCAAAGTGTGCCTGTTGGTGTGGGACAACCAGCCCTTAAAATAGATAAAATGACGGTTGGGGGGACGGATTAAACGTTGAAGAATTATATTTTTTCTTCGACTTTGTTAGCATATTTCGCTCCCTTTGATAAAGGGAGCGACTTACTTTCTTTGCTTGCACAAAGAAAGTAAGCAAAGAAATGCACCCCTAGAAAAATTCTGATCCTGTGTTTCAACTTGAACCATCACGCCACATTTCTGAACTCGCCTTGCTTTGCAAGGCTCAGACAGCAGAAATGTGTCTATGGTTCTAAGTTTTACACAGGGAATTTTTAAGGGGAATGATCGGAAATATTGAGATTATTGGAAAATTTTCTAAAACTGACCGCACTTTTGAACAAAACCTAAACTTAAAAAATATATTTATTACCAATAAGTTACCCGAAACAATGATAATGCTCCCTTACCCCTTAAAAAATCCCAGCCTGAGCTTAGAACGATAGAATAATTTTGGCTGTTTGAGCGTAGCGAGTTCCAAAATTATTCGTATATCTTTCTTAGTGAAAGGCTGGATAAGATTTTTTCTAGGGGCGTGTTTCTTTGCCTACTTTCTTTACACGAGTAAAGAAAGTAGGTCGCCAACGGCGAAAACCGTTAGCAATAACGAAGAAAAAAAGCCCCTAAAATAAAACAAAGCTCCAACTAAGCAAACGTTTACTTACCCCCTAACTTTGATTAGAATAACCCCTTTTCTTATAACTTAAGGGGCTATTATGTCAACGCCAACTCATCAAACAAATACATCTTTTTTAGAAAAGCATTTTTTATTAAAACAACGAGGCACTCATTTACGCCAAGAAATTATCGCAGGCTTAACCACCTTTTTGGCGATGGTTTATTCTGTGATTGTAGTGCCTAATATGCTTGGTGCCGCAGGATTTCCGCCAGAATCTGTGTTTATTGCGACCTGTTTAGTGGCAGGTTTGGGATCGATTTTAATTGGGTTTTGGGCAAATGCACCAATGGCGATTGGCTGTGCCATTTCTTTAACCGCATTTACTGCCTTTAGTTTAGTGATTGGACAACAGGTTTCCGTACCTGTGGCATTAGGGGCGGTATTTCTGATGGGCGTGGTCTTTACCTTGATCTCTGCCACTGGCGTGAGAGCATGGATTTTACGCAATTTGCCTATCAGTATCGCCCATGGTGCAGGAATTGGTATTGGCTTATTTTTATTGTTAATTGCCACTAATGGGGTTGGGCTTGTGGTAAGTAATCAAGCGGGTTTACCTGTTCAATTAGGCGATTTCACCTCGTTTCCTGTGTTAATGTCTTTATTAGGCTTGGCGGCGATTATTGGTTTGGAAAAATTGCAAATTAAAGGGGCAATTTTATGGGTGATTATTGCCATTACCTTAATTGGATTATGCTTTGATCCTAATGTAAATTTTAATGGCGAAGTGTTTAAAGCCCCAACTTTTGGCGAACAATCCTTATTTTTACAACTGGATATTATGGGGGCATTACAACCCGCCATTTTACCTGTGGTTTTTGCGTTAGTGATGACCGCCGTATTTGATGCCACAGGTACTATTCGTGCCGTTGCTGGACAAGCAAATTTAATTGATAAAGAGGGGAAAATTATTAATGGCGGTAAAGCCTTAACTTCTGATTCGGTGAGTAGTTTAATGTCGGGGGTATTAGGCACGTCACCTGCTGCGGTTTATATTGAATCTGCCGCAGGTACAGCTGCTGGTGGTAAAACAGGGATTACAGCCATTGTAGTGGGGGTACTGTTTCTTTTAATGTTATTTTTTCAACCCTTAGCTTTTCTTGTACCGGGCTATGCCACTGCACCCGCGTTAATGTATGTGGGGTTATTAATGTTAAGCAATGTGAGTAAACTGGATTTTAGTGATTTTGTCGGCGCAATGAGTGGCTTGATTTGTGCGGTATTTATTGTGCTTACCGCAAATATTGTGACAGGGATTATGCTAGGTTTTGCTAGCCTTGTCATCGGGCGTTTAATCAGTGGCGAAATCGCAAAATTAAATGTAGGAACAGTGATTATTGCGGTGGTATTGGTTGCCTTTTATGCCGGTGGCTGGGCGATATAGTCGTTAGATTTTAAAAAACAAGGCGTATTGCCTTGTTTTTTCGTTTTAAAAATAGGGGAATTTTTATTCCTCAAACAAATCCCGATACTGCACTAATTGTGCTTTTGTTAAAGCAAATACACCGTCTCCACCTTGTTTAAATGTGAGCCATTGGAAAGGGACTTGTGGGTATTGCTCAATTAAATGCACCATACTATTTCCCACTTCACAAACCAGCACACCTTGTTCAGTTAAATAATCGGCGGCTTTGGCTAAAATACGTTTGGCGAGT
The DNA here is from genome assembly GCF_004339025.1 of Volucribacter psittacicida. GTDB lineage: Bacteria > Pseudomonadota > Gammaproteobacteria > Enterobacterales > Pasteurellaceae > Volucribacter > Volucribacter psittacicida. Next base: position 106,086 of record NZ_SMFT01000004.1, on the reverse strand, counting down.
AATAAGCCATCTTGCCCAGCTTCTAAGGCAAGCATAGGCTCATGTTGAAATTCGGCAGGCATATCGGCAAGATCTTCGCTGTCCACATAAGGGGGATTGGTAACGATCAAATCGTATTGATCAGCAGGTAACTGGTCAAAGAGATCCGATTGAATAGGAAAAACACGATGTTGTAATTGATGTCTTTCAATATTGATTTCAGTTACATTTAACGCCTCTAATGAGAGATCCACCGCATCAACTTCTGCTTGCTCAAAGCGATCCGCACAAGCAATGGCGATACAGCCACTTCCTGTACACATATCCAAAATACGTTTTGGGCTATGTTCAAGTAAGCCCGTAAATCCTTGTTGAATAAGCTCGCCAATGGGAGAACGAGGAATTAAGACACGTTCATCTACATAAAAAGGTAATCCGCAGAACCAAGCTGTATGGGTTAAATAAGCCACGGGGATACGCTGTTCAATGCGAGCAATCACTAAGTCAATAATCCGTTGTTTTTCGGTTTGAGTGAGTTTTGCATCATATAATTCGCTTGGTACATCAGGGGGAAGATTAAGGGCAGTAAGCACTAATTGGCTTGCTTCGTCCCAAGGGTTGTCATAACCATGACCATAAAAAATGTCCGCTTGATTAAAATGGCTATATGTCCAACGTAGATAATCTTTAATACTGTGTAAATCTTTTTCCACCAAGTCGGTATCAATGGTATTTGTCATAATTTGCTCCTTTAAAAATTTTGTCGCTAGTTATATCATATTTAGCCTGATAGCTAAATCGCTTTTCTTTGAATTTATAGTCGTTACACTTAAAATAACCCCCTTTGTACATTGGCTTATTTCAAACTAAAACAACAATCATTGAGATAGGAATAAGAAAAGTGCGGTGTAAAATAGAAAAATTTTTAAAATGAAAAAATTAGCACAACAAGATATTGCGTTATTTAGAGAAGCAACCAAAGGTTGCAAACCGATTAAACAGGATAGTGTTATACCTACTCGCAATAGGAAAATCGTTCAATCAGTGGCAAAACGTGAACAACGTGAGCAACAGGATAATTTATTTTATTTTTCTGACCAATATGAGCCATTACTGAACGAAGATAATGCGGTCAAATATTTGCGTGAAGGGGAAAATCCCCATTTATTAAAGCAATTACGGCGTGGCGATTTTTGTCCTGATTTATTTTTGGATTTACATGGCTTAACCAAGCAACAAGCTAAACAAGAATTGGCAGCATTATTGCTTGTTTGTGAAAAAGAACATATTTTTTGTGCCAGTATTATGACAGGTTATGGAACCTTCACCTTAAAACGGAAAATTCCCCGTTGGTTGGTGCAACACCCAAGGGTGCGAGCCTTACATCAAGCACCAAAAGAGTGGGGCGGTGAGGCGGCAATTTTAATATTGCTTGATACTTGAGCATAAAAAAACCTTGCCTATAAGGCAAGGTAATAATCAAAGGAGATTTATTTTTATGCGACAACACCAAATTGTTGTTTCATTAATGCTTCAAAATCTGTGCAACCGCCGATAGGTTTTTCATCAATAAAAATTTGTGGCACAGTTTCTACAGGTTTACCTACAGATTTTGATAAATCCGCTTTACTAATGCCTTCTGCAAGAATATCTACATAGCGATAGCTAAAATCTTCAACGGTATTTTGTAATTTTTCCGCTAATTCTTTTGCACGAACACAATATGGGCAACCTGGGCGGCCAAAAATAACAACAAACATAAATAACTCCTATTAATAAAATTAGTTTATATTTCGCCTATTCTATCTTATTCTTATGCCATTAATAAACTGTTTTTCAGCATTATTTTGATTGGTATAATATATCAATCTTAATCAGCAGGCTTATTTTAGGAGATTTTTATGCAAGCATTATCTTCCACCATTGCAACGCAATTAGCGCATCGTTCTATTCGTCAATTTACATCACAACCTATTGAAGAATCACTCTGCCAACAGCTCATTGAGGTGGCAAGAATGTCATCTTCCTCGAATCATTTGCAATGTATTTCCATTGTACGCATTACAGATATGGCATTGCGAGAGCAAATTATGGCTTGTGCGTCTCATCAAGTTTATATCAAGCAAGCCCCTGAATTTTGGGTGTTTTGTGTAGATTTTGCTAAGCACCAACAGCTTTGCCCACAAGCTCAATTAGATTATACCGAAGTGGCGTTGATCGGTGCGGTTGATGCAGGGATTATGGGGCAAAATGTGATGGTCGCCGCCGAATCTTTAGGCTTAGGTGGCGTATTTATCGGGGCATTACGTAATAATATAGAAAAAGTTGGCGAACTTTTGCAGTTACCTCCCCATTGTTTTGCGGTGTTTGGATTATGCTTAGGTTATCCCGATCAAGATCCGCCACAAAAACCTCGTTTACCACAACAAACCCTGTGCTTTGAAAATCAATATCAACCTTTATCCGCAAATCAGTTAGATAACTATAACCAAGAGGTTAAAGCCTATTATCAGCAACGTGGTAAACAAACAGATTGGTATGCCAATATCGCCAAAACCCTTGCAGAGCCTGTGCGACCACATATATTACCTTATTTGCAACAGCAAGGTTTTATGAAGAAATAATCTATGAAACTATTGATGTTATGCCGAGAGCCTCGTTTATACAGCTGTGTGAGGCTCAAACAAGCCGCTGAAAATAGTGGACACCAGCTAGATATTCTTGATCCTAATCGCTGTTTATTAAAACTTGAACAAAATGCACCGCACTTTATTCTGTATTATCAAGAAAAGAGCGACAGTGAGCCTGTTTTATTGAATGATTATCAAGGGATTATTCCACGTTTTGGCACAACCAGTACGCAAATGGGCTGTGCTGTATTACGGCATTTTCAAGCTAAGGGTACAGCCTGTTTAAATGAGGCAAAAGCTTTTTTATTGGCACGAGATAAATGGCAAAGTTTGCAGGCATTATTACAGGCGAATGTTCCTATTCCTACCACTTTATTAGCAGGGAATGAATTTTCCGCCTCAGCAGCGGTGGCGCAACTGAATGAGGAAATGATTTTAAAAACCTTAACGGGCGCACAGGGCATTGGGGTTATGCTGGCGGAAAAAGCCCAAAGTGCGGTCAGTATTTTGGAAACTTTACGTCATTCCTCTGTCCCTACCTTATTACAGCAGTTTATTAAAGAGGCACAAGGGCGTGATATTCGTTGTTTTGTGATAGGGCAACAAGTGATTGCCTCTATGCAACGAATTGGCAAAGCGGGGGAATTTCGTGCTAATTTTCATCGAGGCGGTTCCGCCGAGCTAGTTCAGCTTTCGCCACAGGAAAAAAATATGGCTATTCAAGCCACGCAAGCCCTTGGTCTTGATGTTGCTGGTGTGGATCTGATTCGTACCCACAAAGGCACAATGGTATTGGAAGTCAATGCCAGCCCGGGGTTAGAACTGATTGAACAAACCAGCCATATTGATATTGCAAGCCAAATGATTGCTTATTTAGAAAAGAAAATGGCACAATGAAAATATAGTCTTTCCATTTTAAAATTGAAACATAAAAATAGCCGTTTTATCGAACGGCTATTTTTTATGGTATCAATCTGATGAGTCTTTATGCTTGATTTTTTCTTTCATCAGCGATACATACAGCGGCGGTAAATAACACATCTGTTGAGGAGTTTAACGCCGTTTCTGTTGAGTCTTGTAGTACCCCAATAATAAAACCTACCCCAATCACTTGAGCGGCAATTTCATTGGGAATACCAAATAGGCTACAAGCTAATGGGATTAATAATAATGATCCACCAGCGACACCAGAGGCACCCGCACCACAAATAGAGGCGACTACGCTAAGTAATAAAGCACTACCTAAGGAAATTTCCATACCTAAAGTATGTACCGCGGCTAAGGTTAATACAGTAATTGTAATGGCAGCACCAGCCATATTCACAGCTGCTCCTAATGGGATAGACACTGAATAGGTTTTTTCATCAAGGTTTAAGCGTTTAGCCAGACTTAGATTGACAGGAATATTGGCGGCAGAGCTACGGGTTAAGAAGGCGGTTAAACCACTTTCACGCACACAAGTCCAAACTAAAGGGTAAGGATTACGGCGAATTTTCCAGAACACTAAAATTGGATTGACCACAAAGGCGACAAATAACATACAGCCAATTAATACCGCAAGTAACTGTACATAACCCAAGAGAGAGGCAAGCCCACGATCCGCTAAGGTATCAGCCACTAAACCGAACACCCCGATAGGTGCAAGCGAAATCACAAAATAGACGATTTTAGAAATGGCTTCGGAAATATCATTAAGCACATTTTTGGTAGTATCTGCGGCGTGGCGTAATGTAATACCTAAACCAATCGCCCAAGTGAGAATACCGATAAAGTTCGCATTAAATAGTGCACTAAGTGGGTTATCTAAGGCGTTAAAGAGTACCGCTTTTAATACTTCTGAAATCGCTTCTGGCGGAGAAAGGGAGTTATCTTGTACTGCAAGCGCAATGGTGCTTGGAAAAAGGAAGCTGAAAACCACCGCTGTTAATGAAGCAAGAAAGGTACCTAAAGCATATAAAATGATGATGTCTTTCATATTGCTTTGATCGCCAATTTTTTTATTGGCAATGGAGGCAATGATAAGGACAAATACCAGAATAGGTGCAACCGCACGCAATGAACGTACGAAAATTTGCCCTAATAAACCGACTTTTTCTGCGATATTAAAGCCTAAAGTGGGTTCGAGAGTAGGAGAAATTAATGCAACGATAATACCTAGTACAAGACCGATAGCAATACGTTTAATAAGATTTCCCTGAAAGAATAACGAAAAAAAACGTGAAGTATTCATAATATAATCATTGATGTTGTGTTTGGGCAGGTAAAATATAACCTGCGGTTAATCACGATATAACCTATTGGTATAAGCTATATGACCTATTAGAGACTGGAAAGATTAGCTTAAATTAAGCTTAAATAAAACATAAAAATAAAAAATTTGTATAAAAAAATGAAATTTTATTGACACATTGTTTTTTTATACAGTATATTAACTGTATTCTTGTACAGTTAATTCTTTTGAGGCGAATATGGATCCTATTGTAGCGATGGATAATGAAAAACAGACTTTCTCATATCAACCGATGCCGTTTTATACGGATTGTAGTCATAATGCGTTGGGGAAAAATAACTTGGTTAAATATAAGTTAGATTTAAATCTCTACTGTATTAAACGCCCGAAACAAACCTGCTTTATTCAGGTAACCAATCCTAATATGTTGGCTTGGGGAATTGAGCAAGGCGATATTTTGGTGGTTGAGCAAGCGGAGAGATTGAATGTGGGTGATTTGATTGTGCTTGAACAGGAGGAACAATTTTTACTGTATGAATTGCTGAATGATCGAGAACAAGAATGGGTATTTATGTCATTAGATGCCAAATACCATAGTATTCGTACTCAGAATTGGCAAGGGCTAAAGGTGTTAGGACGAGTAACCAATACCATTCATCAGTTTAAACCAAGAAAAAATCTCTTTAAGGCTTCGGTACAATAAGGGGATCTCTTATTTTATTTTAAATTGAAAGCAGTGATATTATTTAGGCGATAAGAGAATACGGCGAGATTGGGTATAATTTTTACGCCAATAATGGTCATTGAGGGAGCTAATGGTTACTCCTTGGCTTGTACTGGCGTGCATAAATTTATTTTCACCAATATATAAACCCACATGATGATTATGACGAAAGAAAACGAGATCCCCTTGTTGTAATTGCTCTTTATTAATGGATTTACCCAGCTGCCGTTGTTGTGATGTAGAACGAGGGAGATCGATTTGGTAAATTTGGGCGAAAATTTGTTGCATGAATGCTGAGCAATCTATGCCATTTTTTGTTGTTCCGCCTAGACGATATTTTGTACCTACCCATTGTTGATAAAGATGAGCAAGTTGAGCGTTGTTGATGAGTGTAGGGTGGCTTGCTTTATTGGTTTTAAGTGCTAATTGAGATTTAGGTTGCTGTATGTTTGTTTGTGGTGGTACGGCGTTACAAGCACTTAGCAATAATAAAGCTATTATAATAAAGAGTTTTTTCAACATTATTCACATCATCTCGCTATTTTTGATAAAATTTTGAAGATAATACTTGAATTTGTATATAATATCCAGTTTTTATCACTAATTGTTTTATCGCCGTACTTTATGAATGATGTGATAGCCAAAAAAGCAAAAGTGCGGTCAAATTTTTTATAATTTTTTAAGGATAAATGATGACAACACAAACAACACCTTTCTCGCTGATTAGCCGTTTATTTGGTAATTTATTTTATCGCCAACCTCAAGATCCTATTTTGGCAAATATTTTTACGTGGTTGGCTCAACAACAACTAACTGCCATTTGGCCATTATCCACCGATAACCAAAGTGAACAAGCCTTAAAGGCTTTGCAATCTCCTCAAGATTTAACGCAATTAAACAAAGAATATTGCCATTTATTCGATCCTCAAGTAGGGGCTGTAACAATTAAACTCAGTAATTATGATGTGAATTTGGCGGACTTTTTACAATTTCGTCAACAATATGCTATGCCAACATTAGAAAATGCTGATCATATTGCCCTTTTATTGCTTACTTCTGCTTGGCTTGAGGATAATGTGGTGGATATTGAGGTGCAAAAAACTTTCTTTGCCCAATTTTTATTGCCTTGTGCCAGTAAGTTTTTGGGGCAGGTTGAGGCACATAGTCATTTACCTTTCTATCGCGCCTTATCTCAATTATGCCGAGAAATTTTGTCAGCAATGGCTGATGAGTTAGAAGGTGTTGAATAGTTTTATTGTTCTCCCATTTTAAAATAATACAGTATTGGTACGCTTTAGCTTATTTTAATGGGGGACGACTATATTTGTTTACTGCTTGAATAGCCTGATACAAATTAGGCAATAATTGGTTAATCATATCAAGTTGTTGAATTGGTACAGTGAAATCTATTTGATTTAATTGTTCATGATAACAATTTAAAAATTGTTTAAGATTGTCGCTAATCTGTTGGTGTAATTGCTCAAATTCTTGAGTATTTAGCTTCGCCAGATGTTCTAATCCATAGATGATTTTTTTTGCCGTTGGGTAAAATTGAGCGAGGAAGTCCCTTTGCTGAGTTAAGGTTGCCATATAGCTACGGTATGCCCCCAATGCAGAAATATAACTTAGCAAGGTGGTATTCAGTTTGAGGAGCTGAAACCCTTCGCTGAGGTAGGATTGGTATTTATGTGGCTCATTATTCATATTGGATACCCTAATGTAGAGGGTATTTGCACTGTTATGGGCATTACGCCGAGCAATACGATATTTTAAATCATCGATCTGATCAAATTGTAATTGGCTGATAATGTATAACAAGTATTTGGCATTGGCGTTGAGGGCTTGCTCACTAACTTTATTTAATTCTAAATATTTCCAATCAGGCCATAAATAAGATACCGCCAGCCAAGAAATTAATGAGCCCGTTAAGGTGTCAATAACACGAGGTCCCATCGCTGCATAAAGATCAAAACCTATAATATCAAAGCTCATTAATACTTGAATGGTAATAAAAAAGGTGGAAAAGCTATAATTATTGCTACGAAAGAAGAAAAATAAGGTACTAGATAGCACCACAATGCCTAATTTGGTTTCTAAGGTTGTGCCGATATAGGGGAGTAATGAGCCGACGATGACGCCAAGAATTGTACCAATAATGCGTTGTTTTAAACGTGTTTTTGTGGCGGAATAATTAGGTTGGCAGACAAAAATAGCAGTAAGTAAAATCCAATATCCCCGTTCTAATTGTAAAAATTCAGCGATACTGCAACAGATGAACACCACAATAGAAAGTCTGAGTGCGTGGCGAAATAGGGGCGAGCGAAAGTTTAATTGACTACGAATAGCTTCAATAATATTACTTAATCCTGCAATATTGTCATTATTGATTTGCTGATGTTGGCTTTTCTCTTGCTGATTGTCTTGGCCGAGGTGTTGTAATTGCCAACCCACATTTTGTAAATTTCCAATGAGACGTTGCAAAGGAAATTGCGGAGATTGCGGTTGGTGCTGTTGATAAAATTCAAAAGATTGTTGAATGCCTTGCAAGGCTTTTTCTAAGCGTTGGTTATGTTGATAAGGGAGATTTTGTTGCAACTGATGAGCAAATTGGCGACAGGCTTGGGCTTGTAATTCTAATAAACGTTGGATACGAAAGAGAATATCGCTATTTTTGAGTTGTTGGGTAATGCGTTGATAATTGAAATGGCTAGAATTCACTTTTTCGTGAATTTCTTGAGCGGTTACGTAATAACGCAACATTTTTTGTGTGCGTGAATGGCGATGTTGCCCTTTTAATCGATAGAATAAAGAGGATCGACAATCATTAAATGATTGAATAACTTGACTATTTTTCAAGGCAAGCTGGACTTGTTTTTGTTCTAACTCATCAATATCATCAGGATCAAAGAAGCTGGCTTTGGTGTCTAAATAATCGGCGAGTGCCAGAAAAGATTTACAGATATTTTCTTGTACAGGGCGATGGGGAAAAAGAAGATAAATCAGCATAGCAGTAACACTATAAAGTAATGTTCCCGCTAAAATCATCAAAGGATTGAGATACCAAGGGGTAGAGGGTAAATAGGTTAAGCCAGTGTAGAGAGCGACAACCAATGCACTAAAAGCCACTGTGTTATAACGTTGCCCTAATGTACCAAGTATAGTAAAAATAAAGGTCATGGTGGTCATCACCATAATAAAGGCGTGGCTATGTCCTAACGTCAGTTGCGTGGCGATAGATGAAATGCTAAAAGCAATAAGGGTGTAAAACAGGTTTTTTAATCGCCCTGTTAAACGATGATCAAGATCGGCTAATCCCCCCGCAATAATTCCTAATACTAAGGGCATACTTTGTTGAGAAATAGCTAATTGCCATACTAATAATGCCGCAATATTAACGGCGATAAAAACAGGTAAGACCGCGATAATATTGGCGGTTAGCCAGCGCTTGATCATGATTTCGTTATTTATTGGTTAAGTTGTTTTTGTGCTTCTCGCACTCTTGCCCGTTGTGCCACTTCTTTGCTTACCACCCGTTGTCCCACAGGGAATAAGGCGATAGCGGCAAGTTTAAAATTCGCAATGCCCGTAGGAATACCTATAATGGTAATACATTGTGCAATCCCTGTGAGGACATGAGATAAACATAGCCACCAGCCAAAAAAGATAAACCAAATAATATTGAGTATTGTGCCAAGGCCGTTGCTGACAGGGTGAGTCGGTTCTAAGTATTTAATATGAATAATATCATTCCCAAAGGGAACAAAGGCCATTTTAGTAATTTCCCAACAACTGCGTGTGTAGGGTAAGGTAATGATTAAAATTGCACTTACTACTGTGGCGAATAACCAGCCTAATGTGGTAAAAAAACCGCCCAAGATAAAGTTTAAAATATTAAGAATTAATGCCATGGTATATTCTCATTGCTTTGATAAACGGATTATGAGTATAGCAAAAGCCTATTGCGGAATATATAGTTGCTCCATTTTAAAATAAGTCAAGCCCTATCAACGCCGTATTTTTTAAAGTGGGGCGACTATTTTAATCGTTCGGCTAAATAACCCTCATAATCAGGGACTGTAATGTCACATTTTTGAGCAAACAAAGGGGAACTAATAAGAAAATCAGCACTGGCTTCATTCATAGCAACAGGGATATTCCAAACTGTCGCAACACGCATAAGTGCCTTAACATCAGGATCATGAGGTACAGCATTCATTGGATCCCAAAAGAAAATAAGGAGATCGATTTTTCCTTCAGCAATTAATGCCCCTAGCTGTTGATCGCCCCCCATAGGTCCGCTTAACAGACTCGTGATTTCAAGTTGAGTATGTTGATGAACAAGGTTACCTGTTGTGCCTGTACCGTATAAACGATGAGGTAATAATAAAGTGCGGTTAGTTTTACACCAATTTATAAGTTGTTGTTTACGATGATCATGTGCCACCAGCGCAATATTTTTTTGAGAAGGTAACTGGCGAGTGGTTGTGTTCATTCTTTTCTCCTTTAAGCTAAATAAAAAGTGAGCAAAGCTCACTTTTCTATTTTGTTTGGATTAGGATTGATATTATTGCTGTTTTGCCCAGTTTAAGAAACGTGCTTGCGTTTCTTTGTCCGCTTGTTGGAACCAATATTGTAATTGCTGTTCTACAATATTTTCTCCTTGTACAACCACTTTTCCTTTTTGTGTTTTCGCAATGCCCGGAATACTTGCTGGAATTGCTGTAGTGGCAAAGGCACTTACCGCAGCAGGTGCACCAGAGGCATTATAATCTGAGATATTATCAATCAGATTAACACCAGGTAAAAAACCTTCTTGTTTTAAGCGATCTTGTTGCGTTTCAATCACATTACCAGAAGTGGTTTTTACTGTGATTTGTGGATTTTGTTTAAAATTACTCACATCACGCTCATTTTCAAGACGTGGTGCGGAGATAACAATATCTTCATTAGAGCCTTGGAAAGTCACAATAATAGGATCTGATTCAAACAATGTACGATCAGAGCCAGCGCGTATAATTTCGGAAACACGAATGACCACTTGATGTTTGTTACCAGCCTGAACATTAAAAGAACGAGCCTCTTTTAATAAGGATTTATTCGCTTTTTTTCCATCAATAGCAAGAAAATCTATATTTGAAGAACTGGTAACCACACCAGCAAAAGTTGCGCTACTTGCAAAAAGCATTGTTGCAGTCAACGCCAGATGACGAAGTTTCATGTCGACTCCTGAAGTGATATATCATTTAACGATAATTGAGTTATTGTTAATCGTCCCATTTTAAATTGAAACGGTTATACTTTGGTTAAGTACAAGGATATATCCTAGTCTAAATTGAGTAAAATTGAAATATTAAAGATGGTTAATATTGTATAATTGTTTATAATTTAACCATAACCTAGGTTTTAGTCCTAAGGTTTTTAAATTATCGTTGCCCTATTTTAAAGTAGGAGGACTATAATATGATGGTATAGGCACGTTTTGCCTTATTTGAACTGAAACGACTATAGCAAATAAAAAAATTTTTGAAAAATCGACCGCACTTTTATAGCATTGATAAACTTCATTACGGACGAAGAAAATGGATAAGGTATTAATCACAAAACATTTTGCTATTTATGGCAAAGTACAGGGCGTAGGCTTTCGCTATTTTACTTGGAAAAAAGCTAAGCAATGGCAGATTACGGGTTGGGTAAAAAATTTGGCAGATAATAGCGTTCAGGTATTGGCACAAGGAAGCCATGAAAATTTGACTTTATTTAAACAATGGTTAGAACAAGGACCGCCTCAATCTCGTGTAGAGCTTGTCCTTGAACTCAACGAACCACAATTCACCGAACAAATTTATTCACAGTTTTCTATCAAATATTGAGGCACTATAAACATTTGGCAGGTTTAGGAAGTCCTGCAAGTTTCGTTGCTTGTTTAGCGGGACCATCGGGAAATAAACGCTGTAAATAACGACTATTACCTTTTTCTTCACCCAGTTTTTGGCTCATGGCTTTCACAAGCATTCTTATTGCGGGAGAGGTTTTATATTCTTGATAAAAATTGCGGACAAAATAGATCACTTCCCAATGTGCTTCAGTCAGGGTAATTTGCTCTTGTTGTGCGATTAATTCGGCCACAGCAGGAGACCACTGGCTAATATCCATTAAATACCCATTGGGATCGGTGGCAATGATGACATCATCAAGTTTAAGCATACTTTTTCCTTTTTATAAAATGGAAAGCCCCTGTAAAGGGGCTTGAGTAGCTACAACAATTTATCGTTATTTCACTTTAAATTGAAACAGCCCTATTAATCTCTATTTAATGATAATAAGTTTAATAAACTAATAAATAAGTTATAAAGTGAAACAAAAATACTGACTGTGGCACGAATGTAATTGGTTTCGCCACCATGAATAATATTACTTGTTTCAAATAAGATCATACCCGCCGAGAAAATAACAAATAATGCACTAATAGCCACTTGCAAACCCGGGATATTTAAGAAGAAACTTGCAATCACACCCACGACTAACACGATAAACAAGGCGAAAAGCATACCAGACATAAATGACATATCTTTTTTTGTTGTTAATACATAGGCAGAACAAGCAAAAAAGACAATGGCGGTTCCAGCTAATGCAAGGAAAACAATATCGCCAGCGCCATAGCTTAAATAAGCATTTAAAATAGGTCCTAAGCTATAGCCCAAAAATCCAGTAAAAGCGAATGTAGCTAAAATCCCTAAGGCACTGTTTGCAAGAGAATAGGTTAAGAATAATAGACCATAAAAGCCCACGAGCATAACAATAAGACCCGGACGAGGGAGATTAAAACTCATGGAAACAAAAGCCATTAACGCCGAGAAAGCCAAGGTCAAAGCTAATAAAAAATAAGTATTACGCAATACTTTGTGCGTGCTAAGCAATGACGTAGATTGTTCACGACTATCAACAACAATACGAGGTTGCATAAAATTCTCCTTAGAATTGTGAATAAGATGTAATACTGGTTAAAGGTAATGTTTCAGCATGGAAAAGTCAATATTCAACCTCAAATTTGTATTAAACTAAAACAAAATGAACAAATAATCAGCTTTTGAACGATTAAAGTAAAATTTTCATTTACTCAATAAAAAAACTATATTATATTTCGCTCCGTCAAAACGACGGAGGAATGGTCGAGTGGTTGAAGGCACCGGTCTTGAAAACCGGCGAGGGTTTACGCCCTCCGTGAGTTCGAATCTCACTTCCTCCGCCATAAAATTTCATTAAGTCGTAAGTAAAGGTGTGAAAAATCAATAACTTACGGCTTTTTTATTTTCTAGTAGATCAAATAAATTTTCGTTTTCTGCTTCAGTACCAAATGCGTTAATTGGTGAGTGTTCCCAAAACATACCCACATTTGCATATTCAAGTAAGTGGTTTGCGTTTAAGTGAGCATAACGTTTTACCATTTCAATACTCTCCCAGCCACCAAGTTCTTTTAAAACCATTAGCGGCGTACCGTTTTGAACATGCCAGCTTGCCCAAGTATGTCGCAAATCGTGAAAACGAAAATTTTCAATGTTAGCTCTGCTTAATGCTCTTTTAAAATCTTCACGATCAATTTCTGTAATATATTTCCCATTTCCTCTATGAAATACAAAACCAGATACACGATCATTCCATTTTTTCTTAAGCATTAATATTACCTCGTTACTTAAAGGCAAAGGGCGAGCCTTTCCTGATTTGGCAATATCACTAGTAACGATAGCGATTTTTCGGTCAAAATCAATTTTATCCCAAGTTAATGAAAGAATCTCAGTCATTCTTGCTCCCGTCATTAAGGCAAATGAGCAGACTTCTTTCATCCAGATTAAATTCAATGAATCTATCAATTGTTGAGCTTCTTGTTTGCTAAGCCAGCGAACCCTTATTTTCGGCTCAGGATTTTTAGGTACGTAAGGCACGCTATCAATCCAACCCGCTTTATGAGCCAGAGACAATACTCGCATAATTGATGTTCGATATCGATTTTGAGTTGATGGAGAAAGTTTCTCTTGAGTACCTGTTTTATGAGTAGGTAAATTGTTCAAGATATCATCTGTTGTTAAAGAGCTTAGCGTTCGCCCCGCTAATACTGTTCGCCAATATTCTGTATGGCGAATTTTAGTTTCAATATCTTTTTGTCCTTTAGATACTTCAAGAAATCGAATTAGGGCTTCTTCTATGGTTCGTTCAGGCTTTTTGTCTAGCTGTTCGATTTTCCACATTTCGTGTTTTAATTTGTCGTGGTATTCTTGGGCTAATTTCCTTTCAGTTGTTTTAGCAGAGTGTCTAATTCTTTTGCCACTCGGCGTTCTGAAATCAACCCACCACTTACCATTTGTTTTTTTGTAGATCGACATTGTAACTCCTTATCGCCGACCTGCATTTCTAGCCGACATACATTATTTTGTTTTTTACGATTTTTTTCAAGATCTGCTTTATAAATCCGCCAAATACGAGAGCCTTCCATTCTGAAAAACCCCCACCTTTCACGGTTATTATAAACAGCGGAATAACTCATTTTGAGTAGGTCGGCGACATCTTGGATAGAAAGTGCTTGTTCCATAATTCCCCCTACAAATACTTATCCTTAATTAATCTATGCAAAACATTTTTAAACGCTCTGATATATTTCGCATTAAAGTTTAGCCATTTAAGCCTGATATGTTTTGTATTCTTCCAATCAGATATAAATCGATTACGTTGAATACACTTTTTATAGGCTTTCTTGGTTTGTCTGAAATTCCAACATTTTCGTTGTCGGCAATAAGTGATTTCTACTTCATTAGTTTTGGTGTTATAGGCTTCTAGGTTAATCATTATTTCCCCCTTTAATTCTTTCACTGGCCAGATTGAAATAATGTGGATTGATTTCAAAACCAACACAGTCAAATCCAAGCATTTTGCAAGCAACTAAACTACTTCCACTGCCAACATGGGTATCTAATATAAGCTGGCCAGCTTTAGCATATTTTTGTAATAGCCATAAATAGAGATTCACCGGCTTTTGGGTAGGGTGAATGCGTTTTTCATTCAACTTTTTATTTCCTTGTTGAATATGACCTTCTTCAATGCTTTTCCCTTGCATCATTCCATTCCACATATAGCGAAATTGTCTTACACTATTGTGTAAACTGCAGTATGCGATTTCGCAATCACTGAATGAGCTTTTGCCATTGACTTTATCCCATACAATTCGGCCAGAGCCAAAATTGTAATTGTTAAAATAATTAACACCCCAAATAATTTGATGTTTACTTACCCGAAATAATTCATCAAAATATTCAGCCGTGGGTAAATCCCAAGTGCTTGTTTTCGCATATAATCGCTGAACGCCAATAGAGCTTGCTTTATTGCCATAATAATTTCTTTTTTCTGGCCCACTAAAATAAGGTGGGTCAACAATAGCCAAATCAAAGAATTTATCAGGATATTTTTTTAATCCTTGTAAACAGTCTTCATTTCTGAAATCAATCATTAGTTATCCTTATTAATAAAAAAGCCACAATCGTGGCTATGTAGTTTGTAATATTTTAATTCTTATCCGTAGAAATACATTCCCTGTATCTAAAGGGATTAAGACTTATCAATTAATACACATTTCAACAAATAAACCATATATAGAAATACCTTTCTTACTTCGGCATCATTGTTATTACTTTGTTGTTCCTCACATGTAGCGATCAAATTTTTAACTTCTGCTATATCGATCTGAAAATCCCAATCCACCTCAACGCCCACACAAGGAGCATTAAAAAGATTTAGTAAAACGTAATAAAGCCCCTTTCTGTAAAGTTCTCTTTCTGGTTTTTCTCCATCAATAAAACTTCTCATATTTTCAAAAGTTAATCTATGCCTTGTTACCATTAATAATTCATTTATAAAGGTTTCTATTTTCTGATCGTCCTCTATGCTTGAATTATGAAAAAATAGTTTTATTACTTCCACATAATTTAAGAGTGTATTAAGCTCCCTTTTCATGTCTTCAGCAATATAAAAATTATTATTCAACACCGCCTGTAAGGATTGCATATAATTAGCCTCATACTTTACTAAGTCAGCTAATTCTACTGAACTTAGATCATTTTCATTAAAAATTACAGTAGCTAACATTATTGTATCTCCTCAAATATGTTTAATTTCCTTTCAACACCCTCAACGCCTTAATAAACTCAGGAATATAAGTATCAAAAGCGTTCATTAATTTTTCATCACGTTTAACGGTGTATAAATAAAGCGGTTGTGGTTGATATTCTGGGCAGTAGCTTACAAAATCCCAAGTTTCATAACCAGTTACCCATAATGCGGATTGCACTTGAATGATGTATTCATTAGGGACACCGCCCTCAAGCAAATAAACAATGTGGGTTTTCATTTTAGGGCATTTAATTTCAAGCCCTTTTTTTAACTCAGGCATTAAACCATCAGGGCTTATCATTAATTCCCTTGCCTCGTTTAAATACACACCGCCTACTTGAACAACGGTATTGCCGGTTAGAAATTCGTAAGCACTTCTGGCTAAAGGCTCAAGCTGATTACCTCTCTCCATAGCGGGTGTTTTTATCGTGTCGGCAGTATGTTCTATGCTTTCTGCTACAAGTTCCGCAAGATAACCTGTCCAACCTGATGATTTATTACCATTCGCCGTCACAATATGCTTTATGCCTGTAGCAGTGGGTATGCCTAACCTTGCGGCAAGCCATTCCTCTGTTCCTTGTTCGCAATCTAAAGTAATTAATCCCTCGATCATAATGGCACGTCCTCACCGTCAATACCGTCATCACGAACTTGCTGTTGATTAAGTTTATCCTTGAGCTTTTTCAGCACCTTTTCAGTCATCGCCTTTGGAATACTTTCAATATTTTTCACGCCACAAGCCGCCAGCAAGCCGTCCATATTTGATGAAGTTACCTCAACTAATTGCTTAATTTCCTCGATTTGTTCGGCGGAAATAAGCTCAATAGCTTGTCCCTCAAGGATATTTGCTTTAGGGGTAACATTGATCGGCTCTTTGTTATTTTCTGCAATGCGATCGGCTTCATCTTGGTCATAAATCCCTGTAAACCCAAAGGCTAATCTTGCACATTGAATCATCGCTTTATGACGTAACATTCGTTTAGGGTGGGTTTTCCAAGGGCCCATATCACGATAACATTCGCTCATATATTCTGTGACTGAAATGGGTTTGGATCGGTCTTTACGGTAAATGCGACAAGTACATTTTTCATCATCAAGATCAAATTCAATGCCGTCAAACTGCGGATTTTCGTTTAGAATTCTTGCCCAACCATCCACCCCAACAATCGGGACAATGCCGTTATTTTTATCAGGGAAAGCGTAAATTTCTTTTGTCCAAGGATTAAGCCCATATTGGTTAGCAACGATTAATAGCGCCGTCATTTGGCTATCATTCACATTGCCTTTAAATGCGGTATTTTTTAGGGTTAACATTAAATCTGAACCATCAGCAATTTCAAACCGATTGGCAAGTTTTTGAGTTAGGGATTGAAGTGTTGTTGACATAATATTTCCTCTGCTAAGTTAAATTAGGGTATAAAAAACCGTACTTGCCTAAAATCAAGTGTAAGTGCGGTTGGTTTTTTGGAAAGTTTTTCAGAATGAATTTAAGGTTTGACGTGAAGTGATAATGCTATATTTTTTATCAATTCAACTTCGTCAATCTTACCCCCTGATAATTTAATGCTTTAACAGGGGCAAAATAAGCTCTGGCTTGTTCTACTGTACCTGTAAATGGAATTTGTAGCATAAAATTAAAAACGGGCTGATGATGTTCTGAGCATTGATTCTCTGATTGTGTTGCTGTTTGGTTTGTCTGCGGTTCTGGAGTAACGGCGTGAGCTTGTGCGTTAGCGTTAGCTTTCGCCTCAATCTCTGTTTTGAGTTGAGCCTCACGTTCCGCTTTTTCTCTTGCCTCTTGTTCGGCTTTCGCTTTGATTTCAAGCTCTCGTTGTTTTTCAGCTTCAACACGCTCAGCAATGATTTGTTCAATATCATCTTGGCCAGCAATTAATTTGACTTCATCACTAAACAAATGTTTATGTGAAAGGGGAATTAATGTTAGCCGAGATTGCAAGCGTGCGATTTCTTGTGAAATTTCCGCCAAAATCAGTGTTTTTTCCGTATTAACCGCTTTTTGCAAGCCGTCTAATGTGCGTTTGTTTTTGCTTGCGGTTTGAATACGTTGAGCAATGCTACTTTTCGGAATATTCATTTCTAACGCTAATGAAATGGTATTTTCCGAACAGCTCTTATATCTAACGTCAATTGTTTTACCAATTGCCATATCAATAATCGCTTGTTTTACTTCCGCCTCTTTGCTTTTCACTAATTTTTCACGGCTTAAGCGTGCTTGTCTAAAACGTTCTGCAATCTCTTTCGCCGTTTCGATCAAGTCGGTAATCTCTTTATTACCATTTAACACGTTATCAATGGCTTGTTTAGTACGACTTTCAAGCTCTTGCAAAGTTTTTATTTCTTCCTTTGCTTGAATAAAATCTTCGTCAGTTTCAAAGGTTTGGGTTAAACCGGCTAAATAAGTGTCTGCTTGATATTCAAAATCCAGAATATTGCATGCAACAACTTTGCTTTCCGTATTTAAGATTAATTCAAAATGAGTGTTCATTTTCACCCCCTGCCATAACATTGACTTTGCCAGTATTCGCAATCGTAACTTTCATAAATACAGTGATAAACATCGCCCTCGCAATCATCGTCTATGTCTTCTTCCGAATCGGTAGGCGTGATTGAAGCATAATAATCGTGGTCGCTATCGTAAGCCCAAGGCGATGAGCTATGTCTGCGTGTCTTTTTTATCATTGGTTTTCTCCTAATTTGCTCTGCGTTGCACTCACCATTTCCGCTAACATTGCAAACATATCTGGTTCAAGTACGATAGTGGAAGCACAGGCTCGGCGGTTGAGCATTAAGCGGATATTGCCTTGATTATCAACGAGATAGCCTTTTAAACCGTAAGGGGTAAAGGGCTTACGTCTGTTAGGTTTAGCTACTTTGGTTGCGATTTCTTTGGTAACGGTTTTTACTTCAAGTGTGGCTTGTTCGTCTTTTATCACGTCCTCTTTAACATCTCGCCGAACGCGAGGAATTTTGGTGTTATTCATAAAGTTATAGCTCTCTATTCGTTCATTGAGCTTTTTAATACAAAGGGCTTTATTCATCATAAATGCCGTTTGGCTGACTGAAACGCCATTTTTAAATAATACGCCTTGATACTGCCCTTTTCCTTCGTGGTAAATAATTTGAGTGCTATACATTATGGCTTCTCCTTATTGATTGATAATTGTTTATTCGCCGTCCATTGATGGAGGTAATCTAATTCCTCTGTGGTAGGTTCTCGTTGAAATTCACCGTATTCCGCTATCCATTCTGCTTTCGCTTGCTGTCGGCTTTGTTGGCTGATTTGTTCGCTAAGGTAGTGATTGTGGTAGTCTGTGGCGTATTCAGCTTTGCCTTTTGTAGGTAAAAGATGAACAATCACGAGAGCCAAGATAAAAAGTGCGGTACATTCTAGAAATGTTTTGAGTAAGTTTTTCATTGGTGGTTTCCTTAAAAAATTAAAGCCCTATTCAGGGCTTACGCATTATTGGCTAATTGAATTAATTCATTTGCTTTGGCAATCTCATCATCATCTTTAGCAGGAAAGCGAGAGCTAATGATAATGGCGTTATTTACCGTCATTAGTGCCACTCTCTTTAATTCTTTAATGAAGAAATATTCAGGATTTCTTAACCATTGATTGAGTAAACCTTTTTCAGCCAGTTTTATTAAGCCTTGATGAATAGGGTTTTTATTTAAAAATTTCTGGCTTTTCTGGGTTTGCGTACGTCTTTCCGCTAACCGCCATTCCATTCGCTCAATCTTTTCATCTTGAGCTTCAATTTCCTTGATTTTGGCGGCGATTCTATTTTGATGTTTATCACAAACCGCCTTCATTCTTCTGCCTTTGGCATTATTAATATAAGGTGTTCCGCCATGTCCTAAGCGAGGGTCGCTATCGCAAAGTTGTTGTAACTCTTGCTCTAATCGCTCTCTTTTGTCTTTCATTTTTTGTAACATTGCATCACTCATAATGTGTTTTCCTTTTCTCTTTCCATTTCAAAGCACATTAAGAACATTCCCCTCTGTGCTAGCTTACATTGGTTCTCTGTGTAATGTGCTTTGAAATAGCGACAGTTGGCTGTCGTATTTCTTACCTTGCGTTTGGGCTTCACGATTCATTGCCGTTGCTAACATTTCCGCAAGGTGGAATATCGCTTGGTTTGGGCTTTCTTCCATTCTGTTGAGCGGTAGGTCTGTTACTACACTTTGACTAACTCTCACCATCAGGCAAGCGATATGTTTTTGGGATAAATTGTTAAAGAGCATTTGAGATTGATTTATCTCTATCAACCCACCGTCTCTGCTTACTCTCGGTTTCCTGCTCGGGTGTGTTGTTTTGATGTGTTTATTATGTACCAAAGGTTCAATTAAGTAAAGAACTTTTTGTACACAAAAGTAACGAAATGAATTAAAAGTTCATATTTAATTGATTTATAAAGGAAAATAATTTGAAAATTTTTTTGATCAGTTGATCAATTTGTGAGCGAGATCACAGAAAATGGGGAATTTAGTGTATAAGAAAGAGGATATAGGTGGATTTATTCCGCATAGGAAAATTTCATAAGCTACAAATATAGAAAGGCGATATGTAGCCAGTTTACCGTTAGCAAAATACTTTTTTATAAAATAGCTTAATATCATCAAGTCTGTATATTAATTCTCTAATAGCTGTTTTCCTAGTTATTTCATATTCAGAAAGTAAGCGATCCGTTAAGATTTGTTTAGCTATACGCAGTTCATTTTTAGGATATCCCTTTTTGCTACGACGGATGGATTCTAATTGATCGCACTTCGTCTGTAAGCGTCTATGATTAGCAATCATAATTTGAGTATGAATATCTATCAATTTTGGGTCCCAGTTTTTATGAATATTTACAGCTTCATTATGAATTTTATCTAATAGCATACCAAGGGAGTCTATCTCATTATTATAAGTCGAATTTATTATATTTCTTATTCCTAAATAATAGCTTATAGGAACTAATAAAACTGAAAAAAGTAACGCTAAAAACGAGATTAGATCACTAGTTTGCATTTTTTCTTACCTTAATTGCTTCATTAACGTAATTACGAATTTCTTCTATTAAATCTGGGTCATCTTTTGATATTAAATTGTCTATAATGTTTGACATAATGGTGCTATTAATACCTTTACGAATAGCTCCTCCAAAAGCTTCCTCTAAAAAAGAAGAACCATACCCAGCAACCCCATCAAGATCTATGATAATATAGTCATTAGCTTTAATTGATGGTATTAAAACATTTTCTCTAAACCATTCGCCACTATACTCTCCTAACTTTATATAACGAGGTCCAGGAAATAAAGTAAAATCTCTAACATTAAGTTTCTTCATATAACTTTCCTATTCTATCTTACTGGGTATGGTATATCCCACTGAACTACCGTTCCCTTTAATGAATAAATCGATTCTTTAAGTAAATCAGGCTTATTTTTGCCATTATACACATACATTCCACGATTTGAACGAATTATTAATTGACTGCTTGGTGTTTTATCAATAAATAATCGAATATCATTACCTCCTTTCCCACGATACTCTAATTCTGTACGTGTTTCTTTGATCAAAGTAGAGGCTTTTATACACAAAGAATCTGCAGTTGGCTTTTTAGTTAGTTTCAATAGACTCCAAATTTTCATTAAAGTAGACTCTTTTTGTGTTTTTTCCAATGTGTTTGGTATTCCGTGTCCTAAATCACAGATAAAAATAGACAATTTCCCTTCTAAAACCGCCATCAACATCCACCATCGTTTGACTGGAAAATTTCTGTTAGAGGGAATATGTGCATCATAAGCATGTTCAACTGCATTCGCTATTGCTTCAAAATAGCTAGCGTAAATATCATTAATTCCCATAGACTTCAATTCATTAAAAAGAGGTTCTGTAATTTTACCATTTGCGCAGTCACTTTGTACAAAGTGCCAACATTTTACATTCTCTAGAGAACAGAACGATGTGTAATTAAATCCAAGCAACTTGTATAACCCAATATGACAGAACACGGCATCTACGTCATATGGCAAATGTTTTCGCTGATCAGCTGGTTTTGATTTTGGTCTAGCTATTTTAAATTTTAATGCAGGATATTGGCATTTTATTGTATCAAGTACAGCTATTAAAACGCTACAAGCGGGAGCATCAATTATAAAAGTATCACGAAAATTTAATTTTAATTGAGTCTTACTTTTAGAGGCTAATTTAGCTTTAAGTTCCAATTCATCTTTAAAATTTGTAAAATCATAACCTATTTCTCTTGCTAATATAATTTTGCTTGGTGCAATAACTTCAAATAAATTTAGTGTCCTATTATTTATTATTTTATACTTCGGTTTGCCACCTCTAGATTGATGGCGTTTTTCTTTACTTATTAAGTTACGAATGGTCCTTTTTCTAACAACAGATTTCCAAACTTGAATATTCACTTATTCTCCTTATTGAATGAATAGTTGCCCTTGAATTTCATTTTTTGACATAAATTATCCTTGATCGTAATTTATTTAAATTAAATATAACATTTTGTTTTTTATGAAAAATATCCCTGATCATAAAATCTATCTTTCCCCATCACAACAAAACCGAATACCAGAACACACGAGAAGTCGCCAAGTATCCAGAAGATTTATAAAATTTGCCTATGCTCAACAGCTACTCCAATAATTGTAATGTCATGCTCCAGGCTGCTTAATGTAGGAAAGCTGTCATTTAGAGGTACTAAATTGAAATGTGGTCGTCCATATTCATCATAAGATCCTAGTTGTTTGTATTGTTTAAATGTTGCCTCGCCATCTCCGTTGATCGCAGCAACAAATTTACCGGGCTTTGCTGAAATATCAGGATCAATCAAAACTAAATCTCCCTCATTAAACCTAGGAAGCATACTTTCCCCTTTAATTTCTAAGAAAAATGCGTGTTCACTTGCTTTAATTTGTGAGGAGATAAGTTCAAATTGCTCATCAATATCAATGTTATTTAGGTAATTAACATCGCACCACATTCCTGCTTGTACAGTACTGAGTAGAGGGTATTTGTAACTTTTTTCTATTTGCACAAACTCTATATTATTATCCCCATAAGTTAGCCATTCAGGAGTAACGCCTAAAAATTTGGCTAATACATAAGTGTTACTTGCCGAAGGCATTGTTTCAGCATTAAACCATTTACTTACTGCTTTAGGTGTAACTTTCAAAATTTTAGCAATTTCTGTACCTCTTCCTTTTTCAGGAAGACCTTTTTCTTTACAGGCTAAATCAAGACGTTTAGCAAAATTTTCTCTAATTTTTTCTTCGGTAATCATTTTTATTCCTTACTGAACTACTAGTTCAGATTATAAATAAAACTTGAAGTACTTTCAGTTCTGTTTTAATATGTACTATATGTTCATTTTGTTGTAGGGGAATTATGGAAAAACTTACTCATATCATAGATCGAATAGGAGTATCCAATGTAGCTCGACTTTGTGGAATTACATCTCGAGCAGTTTACAAGTGGAGAGCTTTAAATACTTTACCTCGAACCGATTATACAGGCGAAACTCAGTACGCAGAAATACTCGCATTAGCCTTAAATAACGGAATGACTGCGGAGGACATTAAGCAGTTAGCAAATCCAGCTAATAATTAATCTATCAAAATTTAATGATAAATAACACCATAAAAAACAACAGGAATTTATGGCAATGAAAACAGTAATTATTGAAATGATAAGCAAATGCACTGGCGGTAAATCGGCGGTGGCAGGGTTTTTAGGATTGAGTGAACAAGCCTTGAATAACCGTTTATATCAAACCAAAGGGCAACGTTTTACCGAAGATGAATTAATTGCCGTTGAGCAAGAGTTTGGCGTCAGTGATTGGTCTGATGAGATTAATCGTAGGCTAAATAAAGTGAGCTTTAGTGTTCCTAATGGGAATAATTTTGATTTTGTTGAGCTATCTCAGTTGCAGTTACAAGAGTTAGCCGAGCGAGGCAGTTTATTTACCAAACTGAATGAATTTTTGAGTGATGGTGAGCTGACTGAGGCGGAAGTTAATGTTTTACGCAAGTTACTACATCGTTCACAGAAAGCAACCAGCAATACCATTGAAGTAACCATTGCTTTACATCAGAAATAAAAAACCACTGCGGGAACAGTGGTTAGTACTAATACTCAAGGAAATACTAATATGGAAAATGTTAATCCAAACGAAAAACAAAGTCAATCACAGAACGATAGGATTTTGGCTTATCTGAAAAAAGGTGGGCGAATAACTTCACTTGATGCCTTAAGTCAATTTGGTTGTTTACGCCTTTCTGCTCGTATTAAAGATTTGCGTGATGATGGGCATCAAATCGACTCAGAATTTATTGCTGTGTCAAGTGGCAAGCGTGTGAAACAGTATTTTATGGTGGGTGATGTATGAGCAAATTTATTGTCAATTCAAATCAATCAAATAGCTCTATAGAGGTGTCATTATGAGTATGTTGTTAATGGTTAAAGCAATGAATTGTAAGGTGGGAAATTCCGCACGCAAATTAGTGTTATTGAAATTGGCTGATAACGCTAATGATGATGGCGTTTGTTTTCCTAGTTATCAGTTTATTGCAGATAAATGTGAAATGACAAGACGCAGTGCGATTAGTCATATTAATGCCTTAATTGAAATGGGCTTAGTAAGTAAAACATTACGCCAAAATAAAGATGGTTCTAGCTCAAATTTATATCAATTACACCTAGACCAAGTGAATGAAAATTGTTCATTTTCTAGTGAAGATTTTGCACCAGAGGGGGTGAAAAATTTGCACGAGGGGAGTGAAAATTATGTAGGGGGGAGTAGTGAAAATTTTGCACCCATAACCAGTAACTCTATTAACCAGTCAATTAACCATAAAAAAATAAATAAAAAAAGTTCGCCTGAAAAATCCGACGAATTAGAAATTTTGCAAGATTTTGGTATTACCGATCAATTGGCAAAAGATTTCATCACTCACCGTAAAGCGAAAAAAGCACCGATTACCATAACGGTGATGGAAGGCTTTCAGCGAGAGGCGGACAAAGCCAAGATACCAATCACGAAAGCAGTGGAAACAAGTATTAACCGTGGTTGGAGAGGTTTTTCGGCGGAATGGCTTGTTGAGAAAAATAAACCACAAAACAAACCTAGCAAACCGGATACTCATAACGGTTTTAACAAACGACACTACGGCGAAACAAAAATACCAGACTGGGCGAAAGACGATGTTAAGGAGAATGGCAATGCGTAAATCCATTGATGAATTACGGAAAGATTTGGAAGATCACCAAGAGGCGTTGAAGTGTGCCAGCGTGGGCTTTACGCCTTCTGGAAATACGGAAGTCAGCCGTCAGCAAGTCGTTTGTGAAAAACATGGTGTTTATACTCAACATTGTCGAAAAACAACCCTGTTTGGCGGCAAAACCCTTGAGAATAAAACCCGTTGTCCACGTTGTTTACAACAAGAAATTTCGGCGTTAGAGGCGGAAATCCGCCAAGTTGAGCAGGCTTATACCCAACGCAAAATTAATGACCTAAAAGCCAAATCAGGTGTTGCTAAACGCTTTGAACAGGCTAGCTTTGACAATTATCAAGATTTAGACGTAAACAGCAAAGCTAAGCGAGTTTGTGAGGCTTATGCGAAAAAATGGCAAGAACGTAAAGCGGTAGGTGGAGGGTTAATCCTAACAGGGAAGCCCGGAACCGGTAAGAGCCATTTAGCCTGTGCTATTGCTAATTATGTGATAGAAAAATATCAAGATGATGTGTTAATGACAACCGCTTTGCGGATTATGCGTAAAGTGAAATCCACTTGGGAGAAAAACGCTGATTTGACAGAAAGTGAGGTCATAGAGGTTTACGTAGATAAGGATTTACTGATTATTGATGAAGTCGGCGTTCAATTTGGCTCAGAGGCAGAAAAAATTATTTTATTTGAGATTATCAATGAACGATATGAGCAATTAAAGCCAACCATTTTAATCAGTAATTTACTGGAAGATGAGCTAGCAGGTTACATCGGCGAGCGTGTTATTGACCGTATGCGAGAAGGCAAAGGGGCCATGATTGCTTTTGACTGGGAGAGTTATAGAAAATGACAGAACAACAATTTAACAAAGACAGCTACCGCACCCCTGAATACCTTTTTAACTGGTTATATAAGCGATTTAAATTTGATGTGGATGGTTGTGCTAATCACAAAAATAAACTTTGTTTTGACTACATTGGCGAGGGTGGTATCGCCGAAGACTTTTTAGATTTTGACCCCTTAGAGCTGGTTTGTGAGTTATGCGAAGCGAATTTAGCTTTTTTCGTCAATCCGCCTTATAGCAATCCGTTACCTTTTGTTCAGCGTGCGGCGGCGCTTAAACAGCAAGGCTATTTAGTCGTGATGTTATTGCCGGCGGATAAATCCACAAAATGGTATGGGGTGATTAATGAACAGGCAACGGAAGTGATTGATATTATCGGCGGTCGGATTAATTTTGTTCACCCACTCACCGGCGAGGAAGTCAAGGGCAACAACAAAGGCTCAATGGTGGCGGTATTTGACCCCACAATGCAAGGTTTGGTAACTCGTCAGGTGGCGTTGGATTTTATTAAAAAATGGGGGGAATAATGGAATTTAATCAACATATTAAATTAGCAGAACAGCTATTAAAACAAAATAAATGTGTTATCTATCAAATATTTGAAAAAGGCATTATGGCTGTTTTTGACAAGAAAGAAACAAGAACATCTATTGTCTGTTCAGCGGAAGAGGACGGATTAATGGTATCCATTTCCGTTAACGGACGAGCTAATTTAAAAATAAGCCAGAAGTTCATTCAAAAAATATTTGGTAAACGTTATGCCGTTGAGCGCCATTTAAACAAGATTGACGGTCAACAAGCCAATTATTTCAAGCTAACAGTGTTGAGGGCGTAATGGCTAAATATCAAATGTTAAAACTGCCGGGCGGTATTTTATCGCCAGTAACAGAGCAAGAGGCGGAAAGTTTAAAAGTCTTAGCCAACAATGAGCAATACGAGGTAGAAATCAAACGTAGTCGCAATCCTGCCTTTCATCGCAAGGTGTTTGCTTTTTTCAATTTCTGTTTTGAGCATTGGTCGGCAGAGCGTACAGAGTTACGTTTTCAAGATGAAAAAGCCCAGTTTGATACTTTTCGCAAACATTTAACGGTGCTTGCAGGATTTAGAACTGTTACTTACAAAATTAACGGCGAATTTAGGGTAGAAGCGAAAAGTTTAAGCTATGCCAATATGGAGCAGGAAGAATTTGAGCAATGTTATTCAGCATTAATTAACGCCGCACTTGTTCATATTTTTGCTAATACACAGGACGAGAAAATTATTAATCAGCTTTATGCGTTTTTTTGGTAAGGAATAAGGTGGGTAATGAATAAGGAATTTTTGTTAGTCATTGTGGGAACATTTATTTTTTGGAGCGTTGTTATAGGGGGTATTGTTTGGTGGCTACTTTAGAAAAGAAAACATTAACAAAAGAGCAAGAGCAGACATTAATGCTCGTACTAGCGAAACAAGTATCAGATTGGCGTAAATGGCGGCAATCGGGGAAAAATAGTCAAAGTGTAATTAATGGGGTAAGACGATGAAAGAAATTATTATATTAGGTTTGTGGTTTGCTTGTATTGCTGCTTTATTTGGTTTTTCGGCGTTTCTTTTTTATCACAAAGTCAGTGGAGCTGGTTGGTTCTTATTTGCCGTTGTGGTTGTTGTAGGTTCAATAAAAATCAAGGTAGGTAAACGATGAATTTACGCAAAGAAGCCAAAGGCAGAGAGTGCCAAGTGCGGTTAGTTGGCGTTTGTAATTACAATCCTGAAACGGTGGTATTAGCCCATATTCGCATGGCAGGTTTAACAGGAATCAGTCAAAAGGCAAATGATATTCAAGGGGCTTGGGCTTGTAGTTGTTGTCATGATGCTATTGATGGACGAACAAAAACGCTTTATTCCAAAGATGAATTAACCCTTGCTCATTTACAAGGAGTTATGCGGACGCAGGCGATATTAATCCAAGAGGGAAAAATTAAATGAGACAACTGGCCGTCAACTTACCCTATCCACCTAGCCTTAATCATTATTGGCGACATACCAGACAAGGTAGGCATTATATATCAAAAGCGGGGAAAACCTATCGTGATGCGGTATTAATGGCTTGTGTAAAGGAGAAACCATTTCAGAGCCAGGTCAGTATTCATATTGATGTTTTTGTGCCTGATAATCGTAAAAGAGACCCCGATAACCTTTGGAAAGTGGTATTAGATTCGTTGACACAAGCCAATATTATTGAAGACGATTGCTGGCAAGTTGTGCCGAGACAGTCTATTGATGTGGTCGCAGTTGATAAACATAATCCGAGATTAGTGGTAACCATTAAGGAGTTGACGTGAGCGAGTTAATATTAAGTGAATTGACATTAACCCCAGAGCAGGAAAAATGGCTTAAAGAATGGTTATTTAAATGGGGGGCTTGGGTCAGAACAGGTCGCTTAGATAAGCGACAAGTCAATATTATTGCTCGGTTAATGGAAAGTGTTACCCCAAGCGATCCGCAAGATCCGATTTGTACGGATGATGAGGGGTTAATGATAAGCAAGATGATTGATGAGTTCTTTTTAACCCAAGATAAGGAGCTTCATTTTATTATTTATGGCTATTATGTGAATAAGATGACAGTAAATAGATTAGCAACAATTTTAGCTGATGATATTAAGCCAAGATTAATGCAGCCTTGTCATGGGAAATCAGAAGTAAGAAAGCCAAGCAAACGAACAGTATTGCGTTATGTATCTAATCGTTTAAATTTAGCCAATGCCATTATTCACGAAATGCTGTTAAAAGGCTTTATTATTCTTAAAAAGGTTACTAAAAAACGTAAAAATATCAAACTTTGTTATTGACAACCTTGTCATCTTGTCATATGATTTTATGCAATGGTGGTCGTAGTGTAACCAGTTTACACCAACGATAAAAAACAAAACGAATTTACAGCCTCAGTAGCAATACTGGGGCTTTTTTATTGGCAAATAATCAAGGATCAATATGTTTAAAGACGCAGGAAACCAAAGTTATTTCTGGTCTGGGTTTGGGGCATTTTGGGCAATGTATTCATTTGAGGAAAAATTAGCCCTTGCAAGTTTATGTGTGGGTGTAGTTACAGCCCTTGTCAATGCTTATGCGAAATGGCAAGAGGGAAAACGTCAAAAAGAATTACATGATTTAAAAGTGCAACAGTTAAAACGTGGACTAAGAAATGAAAATCAATCAGAAGAAAATTAGTGCGGTTATTTGCTCCGTTGGGGCAGTAATCGGCTTAGTGAGTATGTACTATGCTGATGAATTACGCATTACCGAACGAGGGTTAGCCATTATTGGTAATGCAGAGGGTTGTCGTCAAACGCCGTACTATTGCCCCGCAGGCATTTTAACGGTTGGGATTGGGACGGCAGAAACCAGTGGCGAAAAGATAGAACAAGGCAAGGTGTATTCCTTAGACGATATTGCTCAGGCTTGGGTTAAGCAGCTTAAAGTGGCAGAAAAATGTGTCAATCGGTTTGGTAACGGTCGTAATATGCCGTTAGGAGCATTTGAGGCGATGGTTTCGCTGACCTTTAATACGGGCTGTGGCAAGATGCAAAGCTCAACCTTATTTAGAATGGCAAATCAGGGCTACACGCCTGCAATGTGTAACCAGTTTGAACGTTGGGTTTATTCTGGGGGTAAAAAGTTAAATGGCTTAGTAAAACGCCGTCAGCAAGAGAAAGCCTTATGTTTAGCCGATTAAATCAGATTGTGATTGTGGCGGTGTTGGGGTTATGCCTTTGGTCATTCTATCAATCACAACGTATCTATCGCTTAAAAACCGATAACCAAACACAAGCCCAAACCATTGAGCAACTCACTCAACAGCAACGGCAATTAACATTAAGCCTTGAACAAGAGCGACAAGCGATTGCTAAGCTCACTGCGGAAGAACATAAACAAAAGGTAAAAGCCGATGAAGATATTCAAATTATTGACCGCACTTTATCAAAAGAGCATTGTGCCACTACTCGCTTGCCTGCTGATGTTATTAAACGGTTGCAGCAATCAGACTAAGATAACCTATTTAACGCCACCAACCATCTATACTCTACCTTGTCAACGAACACCTTTTACCGCTCAAACTTACGGCGAGGCAATCACGTATTTACGTATGGTAATGAAAGAGCGGGATATGTGTGCAAATCGGGTAGATAAAATTCGGGAATGGATAGTTGAGCAGGCTCAAAGATAAAAGCCCTAGCGGAGGAAACTAGGGCTTTGGGTTAGACGGCTGAAATTTCTAGGCGTTTACCTAGCGCTTTAAAGGCTCGGTTAAGCGTGTCAATTTTGGTATTATGTCCTAAATTAGTCACCCTTTGCATTTCTTGTGGTGTGACATTTATACGTCTAGCCAATTCAGCATTAGAGATTTTTTGCTCAATCATTTCATTAAGCAATAACACTTTAGTTGCAACGCTAGGCGGTAGCTCAATTAAGACATCGCCTTTTTGTGGCTGACTAGGTAATGGAACTTGTCTTTTATCTTCAAAATAAAAGTCCATTGCAGTAACTAAAGCATCTTCTGCCATTATTAAAGCATCTTGATAGTCATCGCCACAAGTAATCGCTTCGGGAATATCTCTAAAGGTTATATTAAAGCCATCACCTTCAGGTTCAAATATCGCTGGATATTGCATTATTAACTCCTTAAGAAGCCTCCCCTTTCGGGGAGACTGGTTATTTTAGACCTAATTGCTTTTTAATGTTCTCAGCAGTACCTTTTCTAATCTCCTTTGATGGGTGTCTTGGCATTACTGATTGATTATTTCGGTAGAAAAGTTTGATATGTTTTGTACCATCTTCAACTTTAACACCTTGTGCTTTCAGCCATCTTAAAAACTCACTTTGTTTCATTATTCCTCCGTGTCGTTTTAAGATGGAATAATTATAATCAAAAATGTTTACTTTGTCAATAAAAATAATCAAATTTGTTTACTTTAAGGATTAACTATGTCAAAGAAAAAAGACGAGGTTAATTCCACGTCTAAAGGGCGTGGTTTAACCGATAAACAAAAACGATTTGTTGAAGAATATCTAATTGATTTAAATGCAACTCAAGCCGCAATTAGGGCTGGATATAGCGTTGAAACAGCAAGACAAATAGGTGCAGAAAACTTGTCAAAACCTGTCATTCAAGAGGCTATTCAGAAAGCTCAAAATAAACGTTCAGAACGCACTAAAATTACTCAAGATGAAATTTTAAGAGATTTGCAAGAACTCAAAGATATTTGTCTTGGGCGTAAGTCCATTGTTATTACTGATACATTAAAGAATGGGCAAGAAGGTAAGGTTACCACGGTTGATAACCCTGTATTTCTCTTTGAGCCAGCCAGTGCAAATAAGGCACTTGAATTAATGGGAAAACATTTAGGGATGTTTAAGGATAAGGTTGAACTAACAGGGGAATTAGCTAGTACGAATATTAACTTAACTCCAGAAGAATTTAAGGATATTGCGAGTGAATTATTAAAGGAGATTTGAGGTGCGTAAATTTAGCAGAGAGGAAAGATTTACTGCTAGGCAATTAGCTATCAATGATTTCTATTTTTTTACTCGGTGGATGTTTTTACAAAAAAGGGGCTATAACTGGCTACAAGCAACACATCATAAAGTGATTTGTAATGCTTTAATGAGAGTTTTTAGGGGAGAAAGTAAAAGATTAATTATTAATATTCCACCTAGATATTCTAAAACAGAATTGGCAGTTGTTAATTTTGTAGCTTGGTGTTTTGGGCAAGCAACAGATAGCGAATTTATCCACGCAAGTTATTCCGCTACATTAGCTACAAATAATAGTTCAAATATTCGCTCCATTATGCAACATGAAGCTTATCAAGAAATATTTCCTGATGTCATTTTAGATAGTGAAGTAAAAAATCATTGGACTACTTCAAAAGGCGGTGTTTTTTATGCTACTGGTGCGGGAGGAACAATTACAGGATTTGGAGCAGGCAAACAGCGTGAAGGTTTTGGTGGGGCTATTATTATTGATGATCCGCATAAAGCAGAGGAAGCTCGCTCAGAAAAGATGCGACAGAATGTAATAGATTGGTTTCAAAATACCATAGAAAGTCGTAAAAACGATCCTAAAAATACCCCCATTATCGTTATTATGCAAAGATTGCATGAAAGCGACTTAGCGGGATGGCTAATTGAAGGAGGTAATGGAGAGGAATGGGAAATATTAAAATTACCTGCCATTCAAATGGATGGAACGCCTTTATGGCCAGAAAAACATGATCTTGTTACATTAAAACAAATGCAGAAAGCTGCACCTTATATGTTTGCGGGGCAATATATGCAAGAGCCATCGCCACTAGAGGGAGGAGTATTTAAACCTCATAACATAGAAATTATTAATGCCTTACCAACGCAACAAGTGAAGTGGTGTCGTGCTTGGGACTTAGGAGCAACTGTCGGTGGAGATCCAACGGCAGGAGTTAAATTGGGCAAATGTCATGATGGTAGCTTTATTATTGCCGATTTGGCTCATGCGGATGTAGGTCCTGATGAAAGGGATAATTTGATAAAAAATACAGCGTCTTTAGATGGTACAAATGTAAAAATTAGTATTCCTCAAGACCCTGGACAGGCAGGAAAAACACAAGCCTTATACTTAACAAGAATGTTGACGGGATATATTGTGAAAACAAGCCCTGAAAGTGGCGATAAGTTGACTCGCGCAGAGCCTTTTGCGGCACAAGTTAACATAGGCAATGTGAAAATGTTAAAAGGCGAATGGAACAAAACAGTAATTGATGAAATGCGATTATTTCCTAATGGTACGCATGATGACGTAATCGATGCACTTTCAAGAGCATTTGGGGAAATTATTGATACTAAAACATCTTTTTTTGGGTAATTTTATGTTTAAATTATTTAAGAGAAATAATCAGGTTCAAGAGAATAAAGAAAGCAAAAAGGCTTCTTTTTGGAGTAGCGAACGTTTTGTTGATGACTTAGAAAATAACTTTTTTATTGAACAATTAAATCGCATTGTTTTATCAAATAACCGATTAACTGGGAATAGCGGTAATATAGCTACAGATAGTGATAATCAGTCATTAAAAATGAATTTAGTCGCACCTGATACAATTAGTGTGGCAATTGCTAATTGGTTTGCAGCACATTCATTTATTGGTTATCAGATGTGTGCATTATTAGCACAAAACTGGTTAATCAATAAGGCGTGTTCAATTCCTGCGAGAGATGCCACAAGAAATGGTTACGATATTATTTCAACAGATGGTTCAGAAATTCCTGATGATATCATTAAAGCATTGCAAAAATATGACAAACAATATCGTTTACGTTGGAACTGTGAACAATTTGTAAGAATGGGGCGAATCTTTGGGATTCGGCTTGCTTTATTTGATATAGAAAGTGATGATCCTGAGTTTTATGAAAAGCCTTTTAATTTAGATGGTGTTACAAAAGGTAGCTATAAAGGAATTATTCAGATTGATCCTTATTGGTGTATTCCTATGCTTGTTGGAGAAGAATTATCTAATCCAGCAAGTCAGAATTTTTATGAACCCACATATTGGCAAATTAATGGTAAAAAATATCATCGTTCTCATCTCATTATTTTTCGTAATAGTGAAGTCCCTGATTTATTAAAACCAGTCTATTTATACGGTGGTTTACCTGTTCCCCAATTGATTATGGAGCGTGTTTATGGTGCAGAAAGAACAGCTAGTGAATCTTTAGGGCTAGTTACGTCAAAACGAACAACGGTTTGGCTAACAAATATGGCAATGTTTGCCGCAGATGCTGAAAATAATTCTCAAAAATTAAAACAATGGGTTAGTTATCGAGATAATTATGGTGTTAAAGTTGGCGATAAAGACGGAGATCAACTCCAACAATTTGATACAGCGTTAGGCGATTTAGACGAAGTAATCATGACTAACTATCAGTTGGTGGCTGCCGCTTCAAATGTTCCTGCGACTAAATTATTAGGCACTACTCCTAAAGGTTTTAATTCTACAGGAGAAGGGGAAGCCAAAAATTATCATGAAGAATTGGAAAGTATTCAGGAACACGATCTTACAGAACTAGTAGAAAGACATCATCAATTAGTTATTAAATCTTGTGGTTTAGAAAGTATAGAAACAACCATTAACTGGCGTCCAGTAGATAGCCCAACTGCACAAGAACTCGCAGAAAGAAATAAACTTAAGGCTGATACTTATTCAGCCTTAGTTATGTGTGGGGCTATTGATGGTGCTGATGTTCGTTATCGATTAGCCTCTGATCCTGATTCAGGTTTCCATGATATGGGTGAACAAGATAATGAACACAAATTGTTAGAGGAGTTGGGATTAACAGAAGATGTTATTCATTCCATTAATGAGTTAGAGAGAGGTAATGATGAGAAAGTCTGAGCTTGAAGGAAAGCCTCTTATAGTTAGTGAGTCTATTGGCAATGAATATGGGAAAGTTATTAAGGCGACTATAAAATTGCTACATAGAGATTTAATGCAAGGCATTGACCGAATATACATTACTTATGCTCAAGATAACGATTCTAGCGATCAAAAAGGAAACGGCATATCTCAATTAAAAATACTTTTTAATAAGTTATTAAGGAAATATACACCAATATTTTCATTTTTAGCCAAAAACGCCACTGAGCGGATGATAAACAGGGTTTTAAAAAACTCATCATCTACGCTGAAATTGAGCCTTAGGGATATTAGCCAAGATCTTGCTATAAAAACCGATTTTATGACAGAAAAGCTCAATAGCATTACTAAAGCGGTAACGATTGAATCGGTTAGTTTAATCAAAACTATTCCTAGTCAATACCTTAATGAAGTTCAATCAATAGTTATGAATTCCATTACAACGGGTAAAGGTTTCCATGATTTGAAGAAATCACTAGATCGTTATTATGGAAAAAATGCTCGTAAAGCTGAATTAGTTGCATTAGATCAAACAAGAAAAGCTTATAGAAATATTCAAGCTGAAAAATTAAAGAAGCTTGGTGTTAGAAAGTTTAAATGGTTACATACTGGTGGCAGTAATGAGCCTAGAAAGTTACATATGGATCTAAATGGCAAAGTTTTTTCATTCGATAATCCGCCGTATATTGGTGAGATGTATGGGGAAAAAGTTTATGGATTACCAGGGCAATTACCAAATTGTCGTTGTAGTATGAAACCTGTAATAGATTTTGAGGACGAATAAATGATTCAATTTAATTCATCACAGATAGAAAGAATAAATCATCTCTTTGCTAAATTATCCATTCAAGCAATGGATAATCGTTGGATCACAGTGAAACCTAATGGAGCACATAATAAAGGTAGAGCTGTAGAAATTGATGATGAGGGAAGAATTGTTAAAGGTATGGGGGGAAAATTTAATGGAGAAAAAATTAACAAGATAGGAAAACAAACTAGGACACCACAATCTTCTACAGAAAAACCTGAAAATACGAGTAAAAGTAGAGAATTAATAGAAAAAATCAAAAAACTTACGGGCAATCAATTACCTGATCATATATTAGAAGATATGGAAAATTGGTCGGAAGAGAGATTAAATAATCGGCTTGTGATATATGCGAGAAATGCACAAAGAAGGCTTTCACAAAGTGAAATTACTACTCAAACTTCTCCTAAAGATAATGTCGAAAAAAATGAAATCACGTCTATTTTAAGTCAGAGCAATAAAAAAAGTTACAGCATTAAAAACATAAGTGCTTTCGTAAAATCTATGAAAAAACAACAAAATGCTGACTTTTCGAATACAAGCGAAAAAGACGCTGAAAGTTTTGCTAAACAGATTTTACCAGTATTAAACGACAGAGGGAGGGGAAGAACCCAACAAGGGCTAAATCTAATTTCAATTATTAATTCTAAACATCGAACAGCATTTAATAAAAGCGAATTAGGTACTTCTCCTGAGAGTTTTATCAGTTCAGGTATCATTGAAAAAGTTCCTGGAACAGAAAAATATCGCTTCACTAAAGCAGGTAATATGATTGCTCGTGAAGTAAAAGAATTATCTGATCAACTAAATCGTAGGGATAATGAAAAAAGGGCTGAAACTAAACGCAGAAAAGCAGAGAAAAAAGCGTTAGAGAAGTCAAAACGAACAATATTAAATGTTCCCTATGCTGAAAAAGAGATAGCGAAATCTTTTGGAGCGAGATGGGATAGTTATGAAAAGACGTGGTATTTACCTAAAGGGAAAGAATTGCCTGATGGATTGAAAAAGTATGTTGTTCAGGATAGTTTAGATTATTTAGAACGGTTAGATATTCTATATCAAAGGACAAAACAGTAGGACATCATCAATGATAGGACAAGACAAAAAAGATATTGATAATAATGGCTGGTTCGAAGTAAGAAATAACCCCCTCAGTAAAGAGGGGGTTTTCTTTTACAGAGGATCGGCAATCAGATTACCCAATGGTGAACAACCGCCAGATTTAAATAAATTATATGCCGTTTATAGGCCAGCAAGTGAACTATCAAATCAACAAGCCATTGACAGTTTCAAATTAGTCCCTTGGGTTGATGATCACGCTATGTTAGGTAGCGAAAATATAGGAATGACGCCTGCTGAAAAAAAAGGTGTAAGCGGTGTGATTGGCGAAGATGTTTATTTTAAAGACGGTATTTTATACGGAAATATTAAAGCATTTTCAGAAACATTGGCACGAAAAATTGAGAATGGTAAGAAAGAATTATCGCTCGGTTATCGTTGCCGTTATGAGCATAATCCCGGTGTATGGAATGGGCAACTTTATGATTATATACAACGGGATTTAAGAGGAAATCATCTAGCCCTTGTAGAGAGTGGCAGGATGGGCGGAGATGTTCGAGTGTTAGATCACGATGATGTAAACCTTGGACAATTTAATTTTACTTGTGATTCTTTTATGGAGAGAAAACAAATGACTTTAGAAGAACTATTGGAACAACTTCAAGGATTAACACCAGAACAGATCGCAGCGTTATCGGCGAAAGTTGAAGAGGTTAAACAATCTAGTGAAGATAATTCCATTAATGATTTAGAAAATGACAATGATCCTGATACCTCAGATCAAGAACCAAATGAAAAGGATGAGTTTAGTTCTGATGATGAGGAAGAAAAACTAGGTCCATTGGAAAAATTGATTAGTGTTGTTGAAAATTTATCGAAAGAAGTTGCTGAATTAAAAGCAGGCTCAAATAAAGAAACACAATCAGAAGATGACGAGGATAATACCCTAGAATCTGATAATAAAGCAAAAGAAGCTGAAAGTATGGATGCGGCAGATGTTGCAAAATTAGCAATGACTGAAATTGCGAAGAAAAATAAATTATATCAACAAGTATCAGGCTTTACCGGTGCTTTTGATTGCTCAGCAATGGATGCCAATGATATTGCTATTTATGCCTGTAAAAAACTGGGTTTAAAAGCAAATCGAGGGCAAGAATTAGCTATGCTTACAGGTTATATGACTCATCGCACCCCAATTAACAAACAAGTAACTACTTCAGCGATGGATAAAACGGATAATTCGTTTGTAGATAAACAATTAACAAAATAGGAGACATTATGGCGTTTCAAAAAACAGTTCAAACTGAGCAAGGTTTTGGCGTTCCTGGGGATATTCACTTAAATTCGCCAACGAGAGCTGAAAGTTTGCTTATTCAATCAGGTAGTGGGCAAAAAAATATCTACGGATATTGCTTCACGAAAGACGCATCAACCAATATTGCAAAAGTTGGTGGCGAAATCAGTTCAGGGCGAGTATTTGCAGGGATTTTAGCCAATCCTAAAGAAAGTATTTCGTATGGTACAGAGGCAGGCACATTAGAGCCAACATTAAATATTCCAGATAATCAACATGGTGACTTTATCACGATGGGAGATGTTGTTGTAAAAGTCTCAACGAAATGTGCTGTTGGTGATCTTGTTGTTTATGATACAACGACAGGGGAATTATCAACCGTAGCGGCAGGAACTGCAACAGCGGGAGCTGGTAAAGCGTTTGTGCCTAATGCTGTTATTTATCGTTATCCAGTAACAGCCGCTGGTGGGCTTACTGTGATCCGTTTAACTAATTAACTTATACAAAGGGGATTTTAATGTTATCAAAAGAACATGGATATATTAGCGGACGCCGAGTCGCTGAATGTATTTCGGAAAATAGACCGCTTATTACTATGGATGCTGCGGATGTTCCGAATTATAAAGCCTTACAAAAGGTCGGTATTGGTTTTTCTAATGAGTATTTACGTAAAGCGCCACAAGCATTTGCTATGGATGATGTGAACGGTGGAGTATTTACGGCAAATTCTGGTGTTCCAGTTCAATTTTTACAAGCTTGGTTACCTGGATTTGTTCGAGCAGCCTTTGCACCTCGTAAAATTGATGAGCTTATCGGTATTATGACTGTCGGCGAATGGCATGATGAAGAGGTTGTACAAGGCGTGTTAGAAACTATGGGGGACGCAGTACCTTATGGCGACACATCTAATGTGCCATTCTCAAGCTATAATGCAGGTTTTGAACGCCGTACAATCGTACGCTTTGAAAAAGGTATTAGCGTTGGACGTTTAGAGGAAGCGAGAGCAGGTGCAATGCGATTAAACAGTGCCGCAGAAAAACGTGCGGCTGCAGAGCTAGCTTTAGAAATGCAACGTAATAACGTAGGCTTTTTTGGATATAATGCACCGAATGTTCGTACTTATGGTTTCTTAAACGATCCGTCTCTTCCTGCTTATATTACTGTGGCTACGGGCGCAGGTTCCGCCACGACTTGGGATAAAAAAACGTTTTTAGAAATTACTGCGGACATTCGCCAAGCCTTTACTCAATTGCAAATCCAATCACAAGGGGTTGTTGATGCTGAACAAACACCAACTTGTTTGGCTCTTCCTACAAATTGTTCAACATTCTTAAGTGTTACTTCTGAATATGGCAATAGCGTTAAGGAGTGGATCAGTAAAACTTATCCTAAATGCCGAATTTGTGTTACCCCTCATTTGAATGGGGCAAATGGTGGTGCAAATGTCTTTTATCTATATGCTGAAAATATTGAGGACGGTGCAACAGATGATAATCGTGTTTGGGTTCAAGCTGTCCCTGCCAAATTTATGGCGTTAGGTATTGAGCAAAAAGCAAAATCAGTCGTTGAGGATTACACTAATGCCACAGCAGGTGTAATGTGTAAACGCCCTTATGCCGTCTATCGAGCAACAGGTATTTAATGATATTGCCCGAGTAACATCGGGCTTTTTATTATTTAGGAGAAATTAATTATGCCTTACGTATTTTCAACATTATCTTGTGATAACCGTTACACTTCTTATACAAAAACCAATAGTGATATTCAAGTTCCTTCTAAAGGGATATTAATCAAAGGTGGTGCAGGTGTAATGAATGATCGCTTTATTACGCCTATGGGTGTAGTTACAGAAGTTTCTAAAGAGGAACTTGATATTTTAGAAAGTAATCCTGTATTCCGCTTACATAAAGAAAAAGGGTTTATCGTGGTTCAAGATAAAAAATCAGATGTGGATAAAGTAGCGTCAGTGATGAATCAGGACGATGGTGGCTCCCCTTTAACGGATGAAAAAATCAGGAAAATGAATCGTTCTAAAAATAGTGAAGTGACAGTAGTAACTAATAACGAGGAATAAAAATGGATATTCAGGTTTTCCGCCGTATTTTCCCTGCTTTTGTTGGAGAAGCATTTCCAGATGAAATGATAGAAACTTGGGGAAACCTAGCAAAAAGTTATTTATCGGAAAGTTGGTTATTAAATGGAGAACGTTTTTCTTTAGCATTAAACCTAATGACAGCACATTTATTATTTAGTGTAAGCCAAAGTACCAAAAGTAATAATGGTGCATCAGGAACAGTTCAATCAGCTTCACAAGGAAGTGTGAGTGTTTCATTCTCTACACCTACAACAAAAAATGGTTGGGAGTTTTGGTTATCTACTTCTCCTTATGGTGTTCAATTATGGGCATTATTGAATAGTGTAGGAGCGGTAGGATGTTTTATTGGTGGATTACCTGAACGTCAAGCTGTTCGTAAAGTAGGTGGTGTATTTGTATGAGTAAAGCTGCAAAATTTACGGCAAAACTGAAACATTACATAAATGCTGTAAAAAGCGGAGAACAAAAAAGCGTAAGAGTGGGAGTGATTGAGAACCAGCATTATGAAAATGGTAATCCGGTTGCTTATATTGCTGCAATTCAAGAGTATGGTAGTGAGCATATTCCCCCAAGACCTTTTTTTAGACCAACCATAGCTACTAAAAAAACAACATGGGCTGGAAAAGCAACGGCATTGTTGAAGCGTGGTAATGATGTTGAGTCAGTTCTAGAAATTCTTGGCGAAATTGCAGCGGCGGATATTGTAGAAACAATAAGTAATATTCACTCTCCGCCTTTATCTCTGGCAACTAAAATAGCTAGAAATCGAAAAGCTCATCAAAAAAATGCGAAAGGAAGACGTAAAAGACCTAAATCAGTATCTATTAAGCCATTAATAGATAGCGGATTATTAGTTACATCCATATCTAGCCAAGTTGTTGAGGGAGAATAACACAATGGATCTTCATCATATCGCTAATCAAGCTATTACAGCGGTTAATCCTAATATTTCAGCAAAACTCAAGTTAAATATTGGTTATAAAACTGATGACACAGGAAAGCGAGTATCTGCTTATGAAGAGCATAAAGTCATGATCCAAGCTCAAAGTTTAAGTTCATTTGACTTACAACTATTTGACTCATTAGCTCAACAAGGTCAGCTATTAAATGTTTATGTATCAGGACAAATTCATGTACTACGACGTATATCAAATAAAGGTGCTGATAAATTAATATTTAAAGCTTTTGGAGAAAATGAACCATCTGAATGGCTAATTAAATCTGTTTCCGAATCTTTTCCTAACTGGTGCAAGGTGGTGGTATGTCGGCAAAGTTAAATATAACTTATGAGGATATTTACCGAGAAGTCCGAGCATTTTTGCTTGGGCTTTTTAATTTGCATGAAGATAACGTAATCAGAGGGTATAGCAATAATGTGCCATTGCCTAATGGCGATTTTATTTTGATGAATATCATTAATGAAAGGGCATTATCAACGACAAGGCATAATTACAACATAGATGAGAGTAGTGCAGAAGTTGTTCAAACCGCAGAAATTATGTTGCAGTTAGATTTTTACGGAGAAAATGCCGCTAAAAATGCAAAAACATTTTCTGTTTTATGGCGAGATTTTTATGCTTGTGAACGTTTTAGTTGTGGCCAGCCACTTTATTGCGATGAGCCTAAATTTATGCAATTTATTAATGAGGCTTCGGAATATGAAAACCGTTGGACATTGACAGCATTTTTTAACTATAACCCTGCATTAACGCATCATCAAGAGTTTATCACTTCATCAAACATCGAAATTAATCAATTGTGAGGATTTTAATATGTTTAATTCAATTCCAGCATCACAAATTGTTAATGTAACCCCTGCAGTATTAAGTTCAGGTGGATCGCCATTATCAATGAATGCGGTTTTTATTAGTAAAAATGATAATTTACCTACGGGGCAGGTTGTTTCTTTTGCGACAGCGGACTCTGTAGGAGATTATTTTGGCTTAACTTCGGAGGAATATAAAGCAGCAGCCATTTATTTTAATGGCTATGATAATTCCACGATCAAGCCCGGTACATTGTTTTTCTGTGCCTATAATTCAGCAGACGAAGAGGCTTTTTTACTTGGTGGCTCATTAAAGTCATTATCACTTGATGACTTAAAAGCGATTAATGGTGAATTAACCTTAACCATTGACGGCACAGAGAAGAAAGTAACAAGCTTGGATTTAAGTAGCGTAACAAGTTTTTCTAAAGCGGCGGAAAAAATGACAACAGCACTTGGTGTTGGTAAGGTAAGTTTTGATACTCAACTGCAAGCATTTAAAATTACCTCACCGACCAAAGGGACAACATCATCTATTTCGTATGCTAAAGGTGCCGTAGCAGAAAAATTGAAATTAACTCAAAAGACGGGTGCAGTGATTTCCCAAGGATCAGGAAAAAGTACGCCAGTTAGTGTGATGCAATCTGTTACAAGTTCTACATTAAACTGGGCAACGTTTACCACAATTTTTGAGCCATCTTTAGAGGAAAAAATAGCTTTCGCTGAATGGGTAAATAACCAGAATGAGCGATTCTTATATGTAGGTTGGGGATTTGAAGAAGAGGCTACATTAACAGGAAATACCACTTGTTTTGGGGCTAAATTAAAAGAAAGTGAGTTTAGTGGTTGTTGTCCTATTTATGGGGGCGTTGATAAAGCCGCTTTTGTGTGTGGCACTATCGCTTCCATTGATTTTACTGAACGACAAGGGCGGATTACCTTAAAATTTAAAGGGCAATCAGGTTTAAGTGCGGATGTTACAGAGGCAACAATAGCGAAAAATTTAGAGGAAAATGGTTATAACTTCTATGGAGCTTGGGCTACCGCAAATGATCGCTTTTTATTTTTATCGCCAGGGCAAATGCCGGGGAAATGGAAATGGATTGATGCTTTCGTCAACCAAATCCGAATTAATAGCCAATTACAACTCGCATTAATGACTTTGTTGACTTCCGCAAAATCTATTCCATATAACGCTGACGGCATTGCATTACAACGTGCAGCTTGTACCGATCCAATTAATGAAGCATTAAATTTTGGTTCAATTCAAATCGGCGTATCATTAAGTGAGCAACAAAAAGCCATTATTAACCGAGAAGCTGGATTTGATGCCGCCAGTATGATTGAAACACGAGGTTATTGTTTGCTTATTGAAAAGGCGACAGCACAAACTCGAGGTGTTCGTCAATCAAATCCAATGAAGTTATGGTACACCGATGGTGGTAGCGTGCAATCAATTAATTTGGCTTCAATTAATGTTCAGTAATTATTTTTCATATCATTAAGGATTAAAAATGCGTACCAATACAGAAAAAACACTTACCTCAGCAAATAGTATTTTGCAAGTTAGAGCAAAAGGCTTTAATGATAATTGGGTAAAAATGGAACAATATGCGGCAGATAATGCCTTTGATTATGGACAAGGGCAAATTGGCGAAACCGTATTAGGGGTTGATGGTATTCAATCAGGCGGATTTACACCTTACGAGGTGGATTTAAATATCCAATTGCAAGCCAATAGCCCAAGTTGTTCATACTTTGATAAGCTAATCAACCATATTAACAACACGCAGGAAACGGTTGCGTTAGAGTTTTCTTGTGAAATTCCATCTATTGGAAAGCGATATAGTTCATCTGGTTTTATGGTAAATATTCCAGGCGGTACAAATGCGAAGAAACTTCTTGACTCAGTAACCTACACGTTTCGTGTTGTAAATAATGGTGCGGAAGATATTTAAGTGATTGTTAAAATGATTATGTAAAAGCTCGATTTTATCGGGCTTTTGTTTTTTAAGAGGTGGAAAATGTCATTAAAAGAGAAAAAAGTTACTATTCAAAAAGGGCGAGATGCAGGAGTTAATTTTTTAATTACTGAAATGCCTGTCGCAAAAGCAGATAAATGGGCAATGAAAGTGTTAATTGCTTTATCAAATGCAGGAATTAAAGTACCAAATGCACAAGTAGGTATGTTGGGGATCAGTGCAGTCTTGTTATCAGCTTTGCAAAATATTGATGAAGAAAAAGCGATTCCCTTATTAGATGAATTACTTGATTGCGTCAAAATCATTCCAGAAGGCGGTGTTCCCCGTCAATTAGATTTAACCCTCAATGATGTACAGGATTTCACTACATTATGGTACTTGCGTAAAGAAGCATTAATGTTACACATTGATTTTTTGAAAGACGCCAATATCCAGATTTAGGGGTAGGAAAACCAAATTCTGGTGAGGCATACATTAATTTAACTTATACCGTTGGTATGATCGTTTCATATAGGCTTGCAACGTTACACGAATTACAAACAGTTTATAGCTTAGAAGACGCTTTAGATTTGCTTGAAGTGATTAGCGTTGATTCCTATAACCAAAATAAAACGGCTAAACATCGTTAATAGCCCTTTGTTCTTTTTTAAGGTTTTTCATTATGACAAATATTATTGATTCACTTTTTCTTGAAATTGGCATTAAAGATAAATTATCTTCTGATGGTGCGAAAATTATTGCTTTTTTAGAGCGTTTTGAAAAAGAATTATTCGGTTTACAAAATACCGTAGAGGAAACTCAAGATACTTTTGATGAAATGCAAGATAAAGTGGGTAAAACTGTTGAACCACTTAAGAAAGTAGAAAAAGAGTTAAAGAATAATGAAAAACAAATTAAAAAGAACAATACGCAAGCAAAAAGTTTACTTGAAGTCTTA
Source organism: Volucribacter psittacicida (assembly GCF_004339025.1). Taxonomy (GTDB): domain Bacteria; phylum Pseudomonadota; class Gammaproteobacteria; order Enterobacterales; family Pasteurellaceae; genus Volucribacter; species Volucribacter psittacicida. The sequence goes on along the minus strand of NZ_SMFT01000004.1, from coordinate 61,906 downwards.
ACTAAAACAGGTAAACAACTTGGGGCTATTGGTACTATTTTTGCTTCAACAACGGCATTGAAAAGATTAGCAATGCAGTCCGCAGACGTGAATGTTGGATTAAATAATTTATCTAAAAATATTGGCGTAGCCTATGATAGCCTTGTTAATTGGTCAGGTGCCGCTGAAATGGCAGGTGGCTCAGCAAATGGTATGTTAAGCACGATTAAAGGATTATCTAGTGGGCTAACACGTTTTGCGGTAATGGGTGATGACTCAATTATTAAATTCTTTACCACATTAGATATTATGCCCTTTGAAACGAATGGCAAGATCAAAGATTTAAATGCGCTTTTACTTGAACTTGCCGATCGTTTTAGTGTAATGGAAACAACAAAAGCCTTTAGCATAGCCCAATCTATGGGGATTGATGAAGATACATTCAATCTATTAAAACAAGGGCGGAATGAGGTTCAAAAATTTCTCTTACAACAATCCTCTATGTATCGTTCTAAGCAAAAAGATATTGAGGTAAGCCGTAGATTGGTAAAATCAACGAAAACGATTAACCAACAGTTTGAGGCAATGAAATTAATGATTGGCAATGCTGCCGCTCCTGCATTACTCACTATTTCTGAAATTATTGAGAAACTGTTCAACTTTTTAATGAAACATGAGGGATTAATACAAGGCTTTTTCTTATCCCTATCAGGGATTTTAACAACGGTATTAATTCCTACATTATGGCGAGCTACTGCTGCTACATTTGCATTTATTGCTCCCTATTCAACAATGATTTTAGTTATATTAGGTCTAGCTGCTGCCTTTGGTTTATTATTTGATGACTACCAAACTTGGGCTGAAGGTGGTGATTCGCTTTTTAATTGGGGTGTTTTTATCGGATATATTAATGGGACAGAATTTTCCCTAAAAAATTTAGGAAAAGCATTTAACCGATTAAAAGAATATTATACTGATTGGGAGAAAAAAGTTGAGAATGGCAAAGCGTGGCTAACAGCAAAAGGCTTTATTGAGGATAACAAAATTACCGTAGAATCTTTAATCAATGGTTTTTCTAATTTAGCCCAAGAAATTTATATTTCGGTATTACCTGCTCTAGGAAAAATTGGAGATATAGTTAATGCCTTAAAAGAGGGGAGATTTAGCGATGCTTTTGCTATTGCTAATGAGGCTATTTATTCTACAGCTAAATGGGCTCAAAACAAAATAAACCCTTTCTATTCACTATTTGAATTAAAATCTGATAAAAATTTTTACACTGTTGCAAAAAGTGTTAAATGGATGAATGGCAAACTAAATCCTTTTTATATCGAAGGCTTAAAACCATTTATTGATGATCTAACTGGACATGACCCCAACTCCCCCAACTCTTTAACCCAAATGGATATTTATAACCGAGAGGGAGCAACGGGCAAACCAAGAACAATTAAAAGTGGCTTTACGGGGTTCGGTGCTGATATTGATAGTTATATTAAAGAAGCGGCTGAAATGTGGAATGTTGATGAAAAAACATTGCGAGGTTTAATTAAAATGGAAAGTGGTTGGACGGGTAAGGACTCGCCAACGGGGGCTATTGGTGTTGGGCAATTTACGACACGAACTTGGAATGAGTTAGCTAATTCAGCTGACGGGAAAAGGATTGGTATGCAGCTTGTTACTGAAGAAAATAAAGGAACAAGTAATGATCCAAGACGTAATAATCGTGTTAATACATTGGCAACCGCTCTCTATGTAAGAAATAATCGTAAACAGCTATTAAATGCAGGTATTGAAATTACCCCTGCTAATATTTATATGGCACATAATATTGGGGCGTCAGGACTAAGAAAAGCTCTTTCAGGAAACGCCGATTCCTCTTTAATTGATATTATGCGTAAGAATGGTATGAAAGAAGGAATGACCCCTGCGGAGTTCTTAACATACCAGAAAGGAAGATTTCAAACCCATTATGATATGGCAAATAATGTGAATAATGTTGCCCCTGTGCCCGAAATAAATCGTAATAATTATGCGATTTCTGCCGCAATGAGAGCCACAGAGTTTGTAAATAATGCGATGGGATATAGTGGTCCACAAAATATTCAACATAATCGCCATACAGAGGTTGTCATTAATGGGGGTTTAAATGTACAATCCTCTGCGAGTACCATTTCTGGTACATCGAAAGACGCAGTAAATGCAATACAACAGCATATTGACGTTATGGCATTTAATAATGGATTACATTGATATGAAACACTGTAAATACTTTTTTAAGTTAATCCTAGGATTATTACTAACTTTTTCAACTCCCCTTAGCTATGCTTCTTTTCAAGATATATGTTTATATTCTCCAGATGGGCAATCTATACAGGAAGTGCATTGTATTATTGATATTAGCTCTCAAGATAAAATTGGTGGCGATTATTATGTAGCAACGTTAAAGGACAACTATTTTGTTAGCTATAAATTTACTCCTAATAATCCTTATTATTTAGGGGAAGCTATTTTTGAAACGCTTAGATATCCTATTGAATATAAAGCGGAAGTATTCTCTTTAACAAATGAATTTAAGAGATCTAATTCGTTGTCGGACAAATGGCAGTGTATACAAAATATTGATATGAAAGAAATGCTCTGTAAAATTTGGGAACATCATCGAACAAATTCCGAGCAATCTGCTATCAAAAACAAAATGAAAGCTGTCTGGAACGAAGGCACTTATAAAGTAGGTGTAGATATTCCCGAAGGAGAGTATAAATTAATAGAAGATAGTAATAAGTATGGTGGATTTTATAGAGTATATTTAGATTCTGGTAATAAGTTATCTTCAATTGTTACTGGAGGAGCATTTAATAATATGACTTATGTTACTGTTAAAAAAGGGCAATATTTAGAAGTTAGTAGAGCGACTTTTACTTTAGTAAATTAACTAAATGACTTATCGTTACATTGAATATTATCAATGGAGGAAAAGTGTATAGAAAGCGAAGAAAATTGAAAAGCCATTCTGATAGAGAAGCAAATTTCTATGATGTATTAACAAATAAGCCATATTTGACTCGATGGTTCACTGTAGATGGATTACTTGAAGTTGGAAGTCAATATAATAGCTTATCTATGGAAGATAAGCTAAAATTTTGGAGTAATACTCATTTATACTCTATACATAAGTTAACGTTTTTTTCCCTCTTTTTCGGATTGATAGGTGTAGATCGATTTTATTTAAATGATAATTTCCTTGGTATTCTTAAATTAGTATTTTTATTTCCACTATTATTAATAACACCATATAGTTTTATTATTGTATTACTTGATTTATTTTTGTGTAGAAAGAGAGCAAAAATATTAAATCACTTAAACTCTATTAAAACAATTACTAAAATCAAGGCAAGTAGTTATGAGTTAAGAAGTCAACAAAATCAATGTATAAAGCCATTAATAATAGAAAGAGGAACGGCGTCTAAATTAGTTATTGATGAGTTTATTGGCAATGTTTCATTAACAGAAGAATCATTAGAAAATACAGAGAAAGAAAATGAGTTGATTATAGAGAAGAAAATAAAAGAACTAGCTACTATTATTATTTACAAAGAATATGGTAAAGTTATTTATAAAAGAAAATTAACAGCGTTAGTGTCAAAATATTATCATTTTTCTAACTATCTACTTATATATCTAGCTAATTCATCAACTGATGATGCAAATAAATTATTTTTCATAGATATGAAAAATAATAAACAGCTATTTTCTATTATACCTATATATAATTGTTATAAAGGTTCATTCGAATATAAGAATAATAGATTATTTTATTGTTTGTATGGCGATGAGTTTGAGATTGGTAGTAATGGAGATTTGGTAGATAGAATTTCTTATTTGCATAAAGAAGTTTCTAATTTTAGTGATAATTCTCTATTTTATATTGAGTGTTTGATAGAAGAAACAGAGCTAACTAAATATAATATAGGATTATATATTAAATATATTAGAAATTATATATCTTTTTTAGAAGGAACACTTCATTTTTTAGAATATTTGGCAGAGGCATATTCTCTACAAGGAGATTTATTACTTAAATTAGAGGATTTAGAATCTGCATACTATTCATATAAATTAAGTAATAGATTAAAATGTAAAAATAAAAGGAAGTTAGCAAAATTAGAGAAAATATTATCAAAAGAAGTAATAGAAAATATTAGTATAAGTGCTGAGGATGAATATCAGAGGTTACTAGTGATTAATAATAAAGTTAAATCATTTTATTTTAAGAGTTAAAATAGTAAATATTTTATATAAGAGAATTTTTATTCGTTTTTGTGTATCAGACAGCTTTAAATTGGTAGATGCCAAGCCTGTAAAGGTAGATTTGTTGTAGGCAATACAACCCGATCAGAAATGGTCGGGTTTTTTATTATCTAAAATCCAAGAGGCATATCATATGGAAACATTAAAAGCAGAATTTTTAGGACAACAAATCACATTAGTGGGTAACAATGGTGTAGCCTATGTCGCTATGCGTGAGATTGTTGAAGGTATTGGACTTGATTGGAAGTCTCAACATAGAAAATTAATCGATCAGTCTGGTAAATTCAGTTGTGGTCATATCACCACAACAGGGAAAGATGGCAAGAAATATGAAATGCTTTGTATCCCTATCAAAAAGCTAAACGGCTGGCTATTTTCAATTAATCCTAACAAAGTGCGTGCGGATTTAAAAACACGCTTAGAGGAATATCAGGAAGAATGTTTCTTAGCTTTATGGGATTACTGGATGTTAGGCGTGGCTAGACGTGATGAGGTTAAGAATAAATTATTAGAATGGAAACAAAAGGACTTAGAATCAAAAGAACGTGGCAGCGAAGCTGGTCGATTGCTAAATAAAAGAAAGCAAGAAAAAGCAATGTTAGAGGTTGAGTTTTTACAGATTAAGCAAATGGAGCTATTTATGCCGATGTAATAGCATTGACAACTAACTCCTTGTTATCGTAATAAAAAATAAACCCCGATTGCGGCAAACAATCGGGGTTTTCTTTTACCCCTTATCCAAGTTTAGCAACTAAGGAGCAATTTTGATTAAGTATACACCAAAACATCAAGTAAAGGTAGGTGGAAAAATGAGTAAAGAAGGTGCAGATAAAGTAGGGAATAAATTAGCAAATGCAGCATTAATTTTGGCAACTTGCTTGGGAATTAGTGCGTTAATGATTGCATATTCTTATTTGATGTAGTGATATTATTCTACATCAATCGTGTTTTAGCGATATTACATAATTGAATAATGACAAAAAACATAACAATAATTGCCTTGTTCAAGCCTGATAATTTAAAATCATCTCCTCAATTAAGGCAGTTTTTGATTTTTCGGTACGTTCGCTTAGCTCATTTAAACGCTGTATAGTTTCTTCTTTCAGTTTAAAACCAACCATACGAACACCGCGTTTTTTATCAGAGCGATCTTGAATTTCTTTTTTTGTCATTGCCATATTGCTTTCCTGTTGATTTTTAGAACTTGAGTTGTTATAGTAGGAGCCGTTGGGGGACACTCTCACATATCCCCCTCGGGTTTATCCTAGAATGCTGGCATTGCCACCATTAGCAGGATAATTAGGATTGCAATTTTCCAGATCATAATCCTAACTCCTTTTTTAAGACCGCTCACCACAAGGGCGGTTTCTTGTTCTAAAGCACTTTACTTTAGATATGATAATTATAGTTAAAACTACATTTGTTGTAAAATACTTTTTATAGTTTTAACTATATTTTTTATTTGACAACCTACTCCTATTCTATTATTATCATCAACAAGGCGTCGAAACCTTAAACCAAAGGCGGTTATCCGCACCCGATAGCATAGCGGTTTTTTTATGCGTGAAATTTGTGTTTTCCTTTTCTTTTTTCTCACAAATTAACCATACACATCTATCTATGCCGAGAGGGCGGAGAATATAAGACCCGAAAGGGGAATAATCCCGACCGTTCCTTTGGCGGTTTTCGAACCTCTTGGCAACCCTATCCTATAATGGGGGTAATCTTAAACTTCGAAAATTAACAAAGGAGTTCTATATGAACACTCAACTTCAAACAATTCAATTCAACAGTCAATCTCTAGTTACTTTTGAACAAAACGGTACACACTACACTGCGATGAAACCAATCTGCGAAAATATTGGTTTAGCGTGGAACGCCCAATTACTAAGGATTAAAAGAGATGAAGTTCTTTCTAAAGGTATGATCGTGATGATCACACCTACAAATGGCGGGGAACAAGAAATGGTATGCCTACCAATCCAATATCTAAACGGTTGGCTATTTGGTATTGATACAAATAGAGTAAAACCAGAAATTAGAGAAACCTTAATCAAATATAAAAAAGAGTGCTACCAAGCTCTACACGATTATTGGTTTAAAGGCGAAGCTAAAAGAGAGATTAACCTACAAAAACTCACGAAAGAACACCAACTGTTTTTAAAAGATCTGGTAATGGATCGCACAAAACGGTTGCCGAAAGACAAGCAAGCCAAAGGGGCTATTGCTCAATGGTCTGCGTTAAAAACGCATTTTGGTAAGTCTTATAAAGACATTGATGATGAACAGTTCGTTGAGGCTGTGAGTTTATTGGCAAGATTGCCATTAGAGGGCGAGCTAATCATTGAACAACAAAATACAGAGATGATTCAATTGCCCTACTCTATTTTTCTCGGTATTATGAAACATACTCGCTTGGCGAAGAAACTCGGCGAAAAAACAGAAACACTGCATAGAACGCTTTTTGAGCTATTAAAGATAGATCGTTATACCAGAAACGATCTTGCCGCCATAGCCTATGATGTCAGAGCTGAATTTAATGCTGTCTTAGATGTGGGCGAAAAATACTTGCGAGAATACCAAATTAAAAACGGCTTGTTAGAGGAAATAAAGCCTAGAGTAAGAATGATAGCTAAATACTAGAAATTTTTTGAAAATCGACCGCACTTCGGTGCGGTTAATATTAAAAAGTAGGTATAATAACTATAAATTTATTGCATTATTTATCTTTTGTGGGTATAATAACCACAACTAAACAAGTTAGAGGATAGTGTGGAAAGCCGAAAAATCATTAAAATGCTAGAAAAAGATGGTTGGTTTTTAGTAAATATTGAAGGAAGTCATCATCAATTTAAGCATAAACAGAAAAAGGGGCGAGTTACAGTTCCCCACCCTAAAAAGGATTTGCCAGTAAAAACTGTAAATTCAATATTAAAGCAAGCGGGGTTGAAATAACCCCCTTAATTAAGGTGTATTCCACTTAACGAAATATAAGGAAAAATATGTTATATCCAATTGCTATCGAAATCGGTGATCAGGATCATGCTTATGGCGTGATTGTGCCAGATGTGCCTGGGTGCTTTTCGGCAGGCGATACCATGGCAGAAGCCTATGATAATGCTAAACAGGCTATTGCTTTTCATATTAAAGGAATGTTAGAAGACGGGGAAGATATACCGCAACCGACATCCATTGAGAACCATATTCATAATGAAGATTATGTGGGGCTAACTTGGGGGATTGTTGATGTTGATTTAAGCCATTTAATGGGAAAAGCTGAAAAAATTAATATCACTTTGCCGTCATTATTATTGCAACATATTGATAAGTTTGTGGCGACTCATCCTGAATACAAAAACCGCAGTAATTTTCTTGCAAAATTAGCGACAGATAAGGTATTTCAGCAAACCGCACAGTAAAATATTAATGCCTTGAATTTTCAAGGCTTTTTTATTATCTAAAGTCCGTAACCGCTCGCTTGAGCGGTTTTTTATTATCTAAAAGAAATAAGGTGCAAAATGTTTTGGGATTCAATAGGTGTGCCTAATGTACCGGGCATACCACAAAATATCAGTGGAGCGATTATTAAGTTTGGCGGTTCCCAAATTATTAATCAATTTTTTGGAAATTATTGGGGGATATTTGATCAAAATGGTATTCCCCTACTTTTGGCTGATAATGTGAAGTCAGTCAAATATCAGAATACGTCAAAAATATCTAACGCTCCTTTGGAAAAAGGGTCTTTTACTAGTTATAACAAAGTAATCGATCCTTATATTGTTGATGTTGTTATGACAAAAGGGAGTGGTGGTGTTATTGAACGAGGGGCTTTTTTAGCATTAGTTGAAGCCTTTGCCAATAGTACAGATCTATTTATGGTTATTACGCCTGAAGCTATTTATCCAAATTGCAACATTATAGGTTACAACTATATGAGGGAAACGTTAGATGGTGCGAGATTGCTTAAGGTAAATATCAAACTTCAAGAGATTAGAGAAATTGAACCAGAATATACTTCGACAAAATCTGATACATCCGCTACTGAGCAAAATTCAGGAAATATTACGACAGAAAGCATTGGTGGGACGCGAGAGCCTTCGTTATTAAAACGATTAAATAATGTTGTAGGACAAATAAAAGAAAAAGGACTTGGGACATTCCTTAATGAAGGAATAGGAGATTTAAAATCAATTATCGGAATATAAGTGAAATGTTACATAAAATACCGTTACAAGCTATCCCTAATCAAAAGTTTTCTATTCAAATAAATAATCAGGAAATAACGATTAGCCTTGCGACTCGTCATAAACAACAGCTTTATGCTACGGTAAGCGTGAATGGAGAAAAAATAGTGGATAATCGTTTATGCTTGAATATTCAGCCATTAATTAGTGTTGATTATTTGCCAATAAAAGGAAATTTATTTTTCATAGATATGGAAGGGCAAGATGACCCTCATTATTCTGGATTAGGTACAAGGTTTATCCTTATTTACTCTGAACTATAAATCCTTAGTTGAAAAGCTAAGGATTTTTTTATAGGTAAAATTATGCAATTTATAAGAAATGGTTCATTTAATCAGAAAAAACTTAGATTAACTTTATTGTTGGGAGCAACTAGCCAACAAGGCTTTGATGATAAAGGAAATAACACAGTTATCGTTGAAGGATTAAGAGTTTCAGCACAAATTAGGAATGGTGGTGGGATTATTGCTCCAACAACACAAATAGTCGTATATGGGCTTAGTGCTGAAATAATGAATCAGGTTGCAAGGATTAAATGGAATACAGAAGAAACGAAAATGAATTTTATCCGTTTAGAGGCTTTACATAATGGGGCGTATACATTGGTCTTTGAAGGTATGATTTCTTTTGCCTATCCAAATTTTGGAGCTTCGTCAGAGTCAATGTTGACTATCCAAGCTGTTACAGCGATACAACACCAAATACAAGCCGCTCCCCCAGTAAGTATCAAGGGAGAAGTTGATGTTGCTAAGTTGATCGAGCAGATTTGCCAAAATATTGGTATGGACTTTGAAAACAATGGAGTAACAACAAAGATAAGTAATCCCTATCTTTGTGAAACTGGTTTAGAACAGATTAAAAAATTATGCCAAGCTGCGGATATTAATTTAGCGATAGAGGCAAGAAAAGTAGCAATCAGTAATAAGACTAAGGGAAGAAATATTAAGATCCCTGTTATATCGCCGAATACGGGCTTAATAGGTTATCCAGTACCAAATTTAAGTGGAATTACATTTCAATGCTTATTTGATCCTATGATTAGATTTCATGGCATCGTGCAAATAAAGGATAGTTTAATCTCGGTCGCTAATGGTATGTGGTTAATTTATGGCTTAACTTATCATTTAGAAAGTGAGGTCGCAAATGGAAAATGGTGTATTGATGTGAGTGCCACTTATATAGGAGAAGTAAAAGTTGCAAAATAAATTTGGTCTAGTTGATCCCAGTGCAATGTTAGATTATGAGGGGCAACTTCAATTTATGGTAAATAATTTAATCGGTAGAATTCAAACGGTTACTTTAGTACAGATTAAGAATGTTAATGCTACAGGAGTAAATCCCGTTGGTACAGTTGATGTTCAGCCGATGGTGGCTCAGCTTGATGGGCAAGGTAATGCGTATACGCATGGCGTTATACATAATATTCCTTATTTTCGATTACAAGGTGGAAATAATGCGGTAATTATCGATCCTAAAGTTGGAGATATTGGTATGTGTGGCTTTTGTAGCCGAGATATTTCAAGTATTAAAAACAATAAAAAGCCGTCTAACCCACAGAGCCTTAGAAAGTTTGATTATGCTGACGGGCTTTATTTTGGTGGTTTTTTAAATGGTGTACCGAGTCAATATATCTTTTTTAAGGATAGTGGTATTGAAATTGTTTCCCCTAATGAAGTAAAGATTAAGGCTTCTAAAATTATTCTTGATGCCCCTGTCGAAGCTAAAAATACAATTATGGCGGATAAAGATATTACCGATAATGTAAGTAGTGGGGGAAAATCAATGGCAAATATGAGAAAAGTTTATGATACACATACTCATGATAGAGGATCTGTGCCAGATCAAAAAACAGGAGGGTAAATGAATACAATATTTTTACACCCTGAAAATTGGGATCTAACGTTAACTGAGGACGGAGATATTGCTTTAGCTAAAGATTTATATGCTAAAGCCCAAGATGTTGCAAGTGCAATAAAATTATTTAAAGGGGAGCTTTATTATAACACTGAAAAAGGAATTCCTTATTTTGATGAAACTTTAGGGAAAAAGCAGTCTTTTTCTTTATATCAATATCGTTTAGAAAAAGCCGCATTAACTGTTCCAGAGATAATTTCAGCAAGTGCTAAAATCATTAGTGGAGATAATAGAAAGTTAATCGGAAGTATTTTCTTCACTGATAACCAAAACAATACATTACAGGTGCAAATATGACAACAAATGTTCCAAGTATTCAATTTACTTCAACGGGTGTAATCATTCCAACAGAACAGGAAATATTAGAAGGGATATTATCCGATTTTGATAGAGCTTTTGGCGGTAATTTAAATAGAAATCTTGAAACCCCACAAGGACAATTAGCAAGCTCTTTAGCGGCTATAATTAGTGATAGGAATAATCAAATAGCTTGGCTTATTAATAATTTAGATCCTAATTATAGTGATGGTGTAATGCAAGACGCTATTGGCAAAATTTATTTTGTTAAACGAAAAGGACAAGTAAACTCGGTTGTTAGTTGTGAATTTATGGGGTTACCTGGGACTGTTATTCCTAAAGGATTTACAGTTAAAGATATTCAAGGAAACGATTGGGTTTTAGATGAGGAAATTAGCATATTAGCAGAAGGAACGGTTACAGGGCGATTATCAGGCTTGGGCGTATACAGTGCTAAAGCAAATACAGTAACGGAGTTAACGAGAGCAATTATTGGGCTAGATCGGGTAACAAATCCTCAAGAAGCAATTACAGGAACAGAGAAAGAAAGTCGATTGGAGTTTGCCAAACGTTATGAAAATAGTGTAGCTATTAATTCACAAGGAATGCCTGCTTCAATTTATTCGAATGTTGCTAAACTTGATGGCGTTATAGATTGTTATGTAATAGATAATGGGAAAGGTACATCAGTACAAATTGGCGCAACGAATAAAACATTAGCTCCTCATAGTGTTTATGTTGCTGTAGTTGGTGGTGATAACCAAGAAATTGCAGAAACAATATGGCGTATGTCAGGAAATGGTTGTGATTATAATGGGAATACTGTTATTGAGGTAACAGATAATCGATACGATGATCCAAAGCCTACTTATGAAATTAAATTCCAACGACCAGCAGAAGTACCTATTTATTTTAAAGTAAAAGTAAAAAGCGGTATTCATGTAGATGCTGAAAGTTCTATTAAAGCTGCTATCAAGAATTATTTTAATCAAAATAAGGGAAAAATTGGCGGAACAATTTATGCAATGGGGTATATTCCTTCTCTTATTACGGAAATTGGGAAAGATTATTTGCTTGATGTTAAAGTGGGAAAACAAAAATCGTCTTACTCTGAATCAATTAATATGGGAATAGATGAATTCCCAGTAATTAGTGATGATAACATTGTTGTGGAGAAAGTATGATAGATGTGGAAAAAACGTTAATCAGTCAATATGCCAATAGCCCTGTATTATGTACATTAATATCTAATTTTAATCAATATATCGATCCGTCAGAAGAAATTCAACATTTTTATGATATGGTTTGGAATATCGATACAGCCGAAGGATTTGGACTGGATTTTTGGGGAAAAGTGGTAGGAATATCAAGAGAAATTGTTATTAATAATAGAAATCAATTTATTGGTTCAACATTAGCAAGTGATGATTTAAAACAATATTCCGCTGGAGAACGTCATTTTATGAATGATGCTATGTTTAGAAAAATGATATTAATGAAGGCAATGAGTAATATTATTTATGCTACAGCTTATAATATTAACGGATTATTACTTGCGTTATTTGAGAAAAGAGGGAGAGCTTATTTTATTAAGAGTGGAACAATGTCTGCGAGATATATATTTGAGTTTAACCTTTCAGCGGCAGAAAAGGCAGTATTGATTAGCACTGATTTATTGCCTAGACCCACAGGAGTTTTAATTGATTTTTATGAACCAGATATTAAGAAAACATTTGGTTTTATAGAAGCCAATATGGCCCCTTTCGGAGATGGTGCGTTTTATATTGGTGATAGATAACCTAAATAACTTATTTAGCCTGCATTTTGCAGGCTTTTTTATTGGAGAAATAAAATGGAACAACCAAAATTATTATCTAAAGCTTGGGCAAGCAATGGTTTAAAAAATGATATACCAAAGGAAAGAACTGATTCAATTCCTAAGGAATCGGCTACCTATAGTGAAGGATTTCCTCAGATTACTATGACCCCCATTTCAATGGGCGGAAAAGCACCGGCAGGAAAAGATATGAATGGTATTTTAAATGAGCTTTCAGCTCATACCGTTTTTTTAAATCAAGGTGGTATATATAAATTTAATCTTGCATTTGCGAACGAAATTGGTGGATATTCAAAAGGTGCTATTCTTATTAATGATAATTATGACAAATTATTTATTAGTTTAGTTGATAAAAATAAAACTAACTTTAATACCTCATCTTACGAGGGAAAATGGAGTATCGTGTCTGGAGTGGATTTTTTTGTTCCACAAACTCAAAAAGCCAGTACCTCAATCGCTGGAATTGTACAACTGGTCGATAATTTATTAAGTAACGCCAACAATATGGCACTGGCTGCCAAACAAGGGCGAGAGTTAAAACGCCTTATTGATGGATTAGGCACTCCCTTTCAAAATTTTTCAGCCACTTCTTCCTTGAACAATACAACTAATTTAAATGATTTAAAAGGGGCAGGGAAATACGGTGTTTATTCGCAAAGTAGTAATAGCAATGCCCTTACGGCATTAAACTATCCAGAACAAAAAGCAGGGGCATTATTTGTTCTGCCCTCTGCTTATCAAGGTATTCAGCTTTATGTGCCGTTTGATAATCAAATTATCTATATTCGCCGAACCAATCAAGCCAGTGGATTTGAAAATTGGCGGATTATTGGCGAGGTAATTGATAATTTAAATAGTGATAGCAAAACCGCAGGCTTATCTGCCCGTCAAGGAAAATTATTAAACGAAAATAAAGCCAATAAAACCGAAGTAATGCCCTTACAACAAACTTCATTATCAGCAACTGATGATTTAAATGACTTTCGTCAAAATGGCATTTATTCACAAACGACCTCTGCTAGAGCCTCTGTTGAGAGAAATTACCCCGAGGCTGCCGCTGGGGTTTTAGAAGTGCTATACAACGGCAATTTCCAACGTTATACCACCTTTAATAGCGTTTGCTATCAGCGAGATTATCGTGGGGGAAGTTGGAAAGACTGGAAGCGAGTGGATTCATTGGGTAAGGTTGACCGTGCAGGAGATACCATTACTGGGGATTTAAAAGTTAATAAAACCCTCGAAAGTAGTTACCGCATTCAAATTGTGCGTAATGAAGAACGTTTTGTGCCTTATATGAATGTGCGCAATGAAGCCATTGAGGCGGATAGCAATACCACTGACCGCCATATGACGGATTTTAATATGCAATGTTTGCGAGGAGGGGCTGAGAAAACAAAAGCGTTGATCCGTTCTTATTTGTTATCGGATAAAACATCAAGAGTACATTTTATGGCATCAAATGCCAGTGACCAATATCAAAATAATGTGGTTATCCACGGCACTGGCAACACAACCATAGGCACATCTACCGATAATAAAACCGATCGATTACAAGTGAATGGCTCAATCAGTGCAACCACAATGACGTTCAAAGGTGTAGGAAGTACTTGGGCAAGAGCGTATTTTGATATTCCTGACGGAGGAAATTGGCGATTGGAGTTTAATCCCAATTCAGAAAATGACCCAAGATTTAATATGGCTTATACCACTAAAAACAATATTCAAAAGTATGTGGCATTTCCAACAATCAATTCCAATCGTGAAACGGTGGCTTATCAAAGTTGGGTTACTCAACAATTTACAGGCGCTGTTTGTGCATTTGCGATGACTACACCACCTGCAGGCTGGTTAAGATGTAATGGTGCGGCAGTATCAAGAACAACTTATGCTGATTTATTTCAAGCTATTGGAACGACTTTTGGAGCAGGAAATGGTTCAACCACGTTTAACTTGCCTGATTTGCGTGGTGAGTTTGTTAGAGGCTTTGATGACGGCCGAGGTGTTGATAGTAGTCGAGGTTTTGGTTCTTGGCAAAATGATGAAATAAAAGAACATAAACATCAATTAAAGATAAATGGTGTTGCCGCAGGAAATGTTGGACCTTGGGAAGGGGCTTTACATACTGGTTCAGGAAAAGAATATAGCACAGAAAATTTTGGCGGAAATGAAACCCGTCCTAGAAACGTGGCTTTACTGTACTGCATTAAATATTAGGAGAGGATATGACAGAAAAAATAGTCAGCCAGTTAGATAATAACGGCTATTTTATTGGGACAACGGTGGCAGATAAATCGCCACTTGAAGACGGGATCTATCTCTTACCGTTTAATGCGGTAGATATTGCACCGCCAGAGCTTAAAGAGGGCGTGATTTATCAATACGATAAAGGCACAAATACTTGGCTTGAGATTGATGATTATCGAGGCAAAACATTTTATTCAACGGAAACAGGGGAAAAGGTAGAGATTACCCAATTAGGGAAAATTCCTGAAAATTTAACCGCACTTGTTCCGTTAGATTGTCCTTGTTATTGGGACGGTGAGGAGTGGATTATTGATGAAACCAAAAAAGCCGAACTGAAAGCCCAACAACAAACTGAAATGTGGGAGCGTATCAAAGAAAAACGTTACCAAAACGGCTTAGGTGGGGTGTATGTAGAAAGTGTTGGAAAATGGTTTCAAACAGGCGAAGAAGAAAAAACCAAGTATCTCGGTTTAGATCGTGTGATTGATAAGCTCGGCGAAATTGATTGGAAAACTTACGATAATACTGTGGTCAAAATGAACCGCATTTTATTAGATGAAATCTTTATTGCTATGGTACAGGCAGAAAATGCAGACCATTTAAACGCAGAACGCCATAAACAGCAAATGTTATTGGCGGACGAACCATTAACTTATGATTATTCAACAGGTTGGAGTAAATGTTATGAAGAAAACCATCAAGAAAGCTAAAAAATGGGGCTATCACGTATTGATAGCCGTAGATCAACTTATTAATGCCCTAACAGGTGGCGGTGCAGATGAAACCTTTTCTAGCCGTTGCTATCGAGGAGCAATATTAGCTAAAAATCCTAAAAAGCGTTGGCGGTTTTGGTATGGCTTTGTGAATAAGCTATTTTTTGACCCAAACCACTGTAAAACCGCTTATGAAAGCGAGGTGTTAAGACGGCAATATCCTGCGGATTTTGAGGTAATTAAGTAATTATTAGGGGGCTGCTCGCTCCCTATTTGCTAGTTAGTTATATATTATATTTATTTCCTATTGTGTCAGCATTACGAATTCAAAAAGCTTAAAATACCATATTTATTTGAGCAGGATAGAGCAATATATTCTTTTTAAAATACGCTGAGAAGCGAATTGAATTGAGTAGTATAAAAATAGGAATTCCCAAAATGTTCCCAAAAAGAGGAAAAAAGAGGTAAATATTTGATATTTTGATAGGATAAGGATATGCTAGATAGAAATGCAAGTCATTGAATTTGTTATATTTTGATTTAGTTTCTTTTTATATTATGTAGGTCTTGAAAACCGGCGAGGGTTTACGCCCTCCGTGAGTTCGAATCTCACTTCCTCCGCCATTAAGTTTCATTAAGTCGTAAGTAAAGTTCGTAAAATCAATAACTTACGGCTTTTTTATTTTCCGGCAGATCAAATAAATTTTCGTTTTCTGCTCGTATGTTTGAGTTGTCAAAAATGGACTTTGACGAAAACTTGACTTGATTTGCGTAGTTCAATAAATGCCCTGCGTTTAAATGGGCATATTTCTGCACCATTTCTAAGGTTTCCCAGCCGCCTAGCTCTTTTAATACCATTAGCGGCGTGCCATTTTGAACATGCCAACTTGCCCAGGTATGCCTTAAATCATGAAAACGAAAATTGGTTATATTGGACTTATTCAAAGCCCGCTTAAAATCCTCCCTATCAATATCCGTAATTAATTTTCCTTTTCCCCGATGAAAAATGTAATTTGATATTTTCTTCGTTTCTTTTTGCCTTAAGAAATGGATTGCTTCGCGGCTTAAAGGCAATGCCCTAGCTCGTCCTGATTTGGCAATATCGCTAGTTACAATAGCGATACTTCTTATAAAATCAATTTTATCCCAAGTCAGGGTTAAGATTTCTGTCATTCTTGCGCCAGTCATAAGGGCAAAAGAGCAGACGTCTTTCATCCAAGATAAACTTAAATTATCGAGTAATGTATCGGCTTCATAATGTGTTAGCCAACGTACTCGTTTTTTAGGCTCATCATTTTTCTTAACATAGGGAATTGAATCAACCCAACCTGCTTGTTTAGCCAAATTTAAGGCTCGCATAATTGAGGTACGATAACGATTTTGCGTTGATGGGGATAATTCGTTACCTGTATGCGTTTTGTGAGTGGATAGATTGTTTAAAATGTATTTATGTAGTGAATAAGTTTCAGGATTTATACTAAATTACCGACAGCCAATATTTGATATCCTATTATTTTGAAAATATTTCTATTTTGATTTGTTCTCAACCGCACTTTCATTTTACAAAATAAAAAAGGCATATACACATATGCCTTTTTAAATATTTGCGTTGATCAGTTTATTTTCAGATAAAGAAATTATTTTTTCTCTGCCACTTTATTTTTTAATTCAATTAACGCATTGTTTGCATCAAGTAATTTTTTGGTGGAATCTTGTTGTAACTGCATAAAAGCAGCGGCTTGTTCTTCATTTGGTGGATTCACAACATATTCTGCACTTTGGTTCATCAAGTTAATAAATTTCGTAATCGCATTATCAAACTTAGCCTGTACGTTTTTACCTTCTTCTGTTTTGAGTTTTAGACTTGCTACAGAATCTTTTAACTTGCTATATTCTGCGCTTACCTCGGTAAAAATTTGCTTTAATTGTTCTTTATCTAATGAACCAGAAACAAGTTGAGTTTGTAATTGTTCAATTTTTTGTAAGTTATTGCTTTGTTCGGTGACTTGCTCAATTGCATTAATATCAGCTTGCATATCTTTTTTGGCATCAGAACAAGCGACCATCACAAAAGCAGCGAGGATCAAAGTGAAAATTTGATAAATACGTTTCATGTTAATTCCTTTATTTTTGAGTTAATGAATAAATAGGGGATTATCCCCTCTATTTCTGTTTGACTTCTATTGATAAGCATAAAAGTCAACAGATTGAATAGATAAATGATTTAATCCGCAGAATAATATAATTTACCTATTTCAATTTTTTGCCGACCATTGGCTTCTCGCCATTTATTGGTATCACGCAATGAATAAACGCAACCGCAATATTCTTGTTGATAAAAACGTTCACGTTTACTGATTTCAATCATTCGTTGTGAGCCACCGCCTTTACGCCAGTTATAATCCCAATAAATCACATCATCATATTTTTCAGCGGCACGATGTCCACAGCCATTGATTTGGTTCATATCTTTCCAACGGGAAATGCCTAAACAACTGGTAAAAACAGGAAAGCCGTTTTCATGAGCATATTGTGCGGCTTTTTCAAAACGCATATCAAAGCACATGGTACAACGAATACCACGTTCAGGTTCATTTTCCATACCTTTGGCGCGATCGAACCAATTTTGTCGATCATAATCTGCATCAATAAATGGAATTCCCCATTTTTCAGCAAAACGAATATTTTCTTCTTTGCGAATAAGATATTCTTTGAGTGGATGAATATTGGGATTGTAAAAATAAATGGTAAATTCAATGTCTGAGGCGTGAATCGCTTCCATCACTTCACCAGAACAAGGGGCACAGCACGAATGTAATAATAATTTATTATGCCCATTGGGTAGGCTTAATTTTGGACGCACAAAAGGGGCATTGGGATCTTTGTTATTTTTTTGTTGGCGAGATTTGATTTTTTTTTGTTGAAAATCTACCGCACTTTTTGGCATAGAGGTATTTTGTTGCATATTCATAATAGGATTAATATTGTCTATCAATAGATAAATAAGCTAAAGAAATTAAAGCCTGTTTATAAGGGCTATCAGGTAAGATTTCAATGGCAGCTACCGCTTTTTCCGCTTCTTCTCTTGCACGTTGCATAGCATAATCAAGCGAGCCATATTGTTGCATAATGGCTAAGATGTCATCAAGCAAATGGCGTTGTCCTGCTTGTTCTATGGCGGAACGAATTAAAGCGGCTTGTTCGGCATTACCTTGTTGCATTGCGTGTAATAAAGGTAAAGTCGGTTTGCCTTCGTCTAAATCATCGCCGATATTTTTGCCTAGGGCTTGAGCATTGGCACTATAATCTAATACATCGTCAACAAGTTGAAATGCCGTACCTAAATAACGCCCGTATAATTGTAAGGCTTTTTCTTGCTGTTCATTGCCATTGGCGACAATGGCTGCACATTGACTAGCGGCTTCAAACAAGCGTGCAGTTTTGCTATAAATCACTTGCATATAGCTTTGTTCAGTGGTGTTTGGATCGTTACAATTCATTAATTGTAATACTTCACCTTCAGCGATAACATTGGTTGCATCAGACATCACTTGTAAAATTTTCAGTGAATTTAGGCTCGTCATTAATTGAAAAGCACGCGTATAAATAAAATCGCCCACTAATACGCTGGCGGCATTACCAAATTCTGCGTTGGCAGTAGGGTTACCACGACGCATATCGGATTCATCAACCACATCATCATGGAGTAAAGTGGCGGTATGAATAAATTCAATAAAAGCGGCACAAGTAATATGTTGTTGACCTTGATAGCCCAGAGCATTGGCGGCTAATACCGCAATGAGCGGACGAATTCGCTTACCGCCACCTTGGATAATATAATGACCGAGTTGATTAATGAGAACAACATCAGAATTTAATTGTGCTAGGATTGCTTGATCAACCGCTTGCATATCTTGTTGAATTAATTGCTGAATGCTGTTTAAATCCATAGATAAATGATGTTTTATCATAAACTTATCAAATGCGTTAAACTGAAAAATAGCAAGATTGTACCTGAATTTCTTAATTTTCTGAACAATTTATCAATTTTTTTATTTTATCGTAAAATCCTGCTTGCTAAATGTTTTATTTTTCCGTAAAATCCACCACCTATTTATATAATTTTTGATGTGCTAAATGACATAAACATTGAAATAGCACAAATATAGCGGAGTATATATGTACGCAGTATTTCAAAGCGGTGGTAAACAACACCGTGTCAGCGAAGGTCAAGTTGTTCGTTTAGAAAAACTTGAAGTAGCGACTGGCGAAACCGTTGAATTCGATTCTGTATTGATGGTTGTCAATGGTGAAGATGTTAAAATTGGTGCACCATTAGTAAGTGGTAGCAAAGTAGTGGCTGAAGTGGTTGCACACGGTCGTGGCGAAAAAATTAAAATCGTTAAATTCCGTCGTCGTAAACATAGCCGTAAACAACAAGGTCATCGTCAGTGGTTCACAGAAGTGAAAATCACTGGGATTCAAGCATAATTCAGAGGAGATCAAGTAGATGGCAACTAAAAAAGCTGGTGGTTCAACTCGTAACGGTCGTGATTCTGAAGCTAAACGTCTTGGTGTAAAACGTTTCGGTGGTGAATCTGTATTAGCTGGTAGCATTATCGTTCGTCAACGTGGTACAAAATTCCACGCTGGTAACAATGTTGGTATGGGACGTGACCATACTTTATTTGCAACCGCTGATGGTAAAGTGAAATTTGAAGTAAAAGGCGAAAAAAGCCGTAAATATGTAAGTATTGTTACTGAATAATTTCAATTAGCGAATTGAGAACCCCACAATGATCAAATGTGGGGTTTTTTTATATTTGCATAATGCTAGAGATTATTCATAAAAGTGCGGTGTATTTTGAAATTATTTTTATCAATGAATAATTATCATCATTTCATTTTAAAATAAGACAAGACGTACCAACACAGTATTATTTAAAAATGGGACGAGGATAAAATTAACTTTAATGGTGTCATAAAATGGGCTTTCTTTTTACCCTGATTGCTGTAACCATGTGGGCAAGTTTTCCCATTGCCGTACAGCAAGTATTAACCGATATGGATCCGCAAACTATTGCTTGGTATCGTTTTGCTGTTGCCACTTTTGTTATCTTTATCCTATTGATTAAAAACAATAAATTACCCCATTTAGGACAATTAAAAGGGAAGACCCTGTTATTTTTATTGATCGCAACGTTAGGATTAGGATTAAATTTCTTTTTTTATCATTTAGCTTTACGTTATATTCCCCCAGTGACTAGCCAAATTCTAAGCCCATTATCTTCATTTATGATGTTATTGGCTGGTGTTGTATTATTTAAAGAACGCTTATCTTTTTACCAAAAAATTGGTTTATTATGCCTTGTTATTGGATTAGCCATCTTTTTTAATGATAAATTAGAAAACTTTTTAACTTTTGATTTGTATTTTCAAGGTATTTTGCTTGCGATATGTGCCTCTGCACTTTGGGTAACTTATGCCATTAGCCAAAAACTGTTGCAACATAAATTGGAAGCACAGCAAACCCTATTAATTATTTACTTAGGTTGTACCTTATTTTTTACCCCAGTCGCCGAGATTGGGCAAATTAAGGCATTAAACAATGCCCAACTGGGTTACTTGTTTTTCTGTTGCATTAATACATTACTTGCCTATGGCTGTTATGCGGAAGCATTAAATCGTTGGGAAGTGTCTAAAGTCAGTGCGTTAATTACTCAAATTCCTGTATTTACGATTTTATTTGCTAATGGTTTATTTTACTTTTTTCCTGAACATTTTACCGATCAGCAAGTAAATGCCTTAAGTTATGTGGGGGCTGCCATTGTGATTTTTGGCTCGCTCACCTCCGCAGTAGGACATAAATTATTTAGGAAGGTAGCAAAATGAAAGATCAACCCATAATAGGCTTTATCTTTGCCTTGATAACTGCAATGGCTTGGGGATCCTTGCCTGTGGCATTGAAGCAAGTTTTAACGGTAATGAATAGCCAAAGTATTATTTTTTATCGATTTTGGGTAGCGGCAGTAATTTTATTGATCATTTTAGCTGTGCGGGGAAAATTGCCTAAAAAATCCCAATTTAATCGTTATTATGTGGTTTTAGCCATAATAGGTATTATGGGGCTTGCAGGAAATTTCTTTTTATTTAATACCTCATTAAATTATATTGAACCTGCGATTGCACAGATATTTATTCATTTATCTTCTTTTGCAATGCTAATTTGTGGCGTGATTGTTTTTAAAGAAAAATTGGGGTTACATCAAAAAATTGGTTTAGGTATTTTAATAATAGGATTGGCTTTATTTTTTAATGATCGCTTTAATTTATTATTTGGGTTTAATATTTATGCCATAGGTATTTTGGGAAGCATTAGTGCTGCTTTAGTTTGGGTGGCTTATGGTATGGCACAAAAATTAATGTTGCGTAATTTCACCGCCCCACAAATTTTATTCGTAATGTATTTAGGTTGTGCCATTATTTTTACCCCTTTTGCCCAGCCAAGCCAAGTAAATGGACTAACGGGAATTACCCTATTTTGTTTTATTTATTGTTGCTTAAATACCCTAATTGGCTATGGGGCTTATGCGGAAGCATTAAATCGTTGGGAAGTCTCTAAGGTTAGTGTGGTCATTACCTTAGTGCCTTTATTTACCATTTTGTTTTCGCATTTATTACATAGGATTTTGCCTGAATATTTTGCTGATCCCCAATTAAATGCTATGAGTTATTTCGGGGCGATGGTCGTGGTATTGGGGGCAATGTTGTCAGCAATAGGGCATAAATTAATTAAATGAATATTTTAATATTTCAAATTGAAACAACGACATAAATGAAAGGATAACAAATGAAATTTATTGATGAAGCATTAATTCGTGTTGAGGCTGGGGACGGCGGTAATGGCTGTGTGAGCTTTCGCCGAGAAAAATATATTCCTAAAGGTGGGCCTGATGGCGGTGATGGTGGTGATGGTGGCGATGTTTATTTACTTGCTGATGAAAACCTTAACACCTTAATTGATTACCGCTTTGAGAAACGCTTTGCCGCCGAACGTGGTGAAAACGGACGTAGTTCAAACTGTACAGGTCATCGGGGTAAAGATATTATCTTGAGAGTACCAGTAGGAACAAGAGCGGTTGATAACGACACCAAAGAAGTATTAGGCGATTTAACTCAGCATGGCACAAAATTATTAGTGGCAAAAGGTGGATACCATGGTTTAGGTAATACAAGGTTTAAATCATCGGTCAATCGTGCGCCTCGCCAAAAAACTAATGGCACCGCGGGCGAAAAAAGAGATTTACAGCTTGAATTATTATTACTTGCTGATGTGGGTATGCTCGGTTTACCTAATGCTGGGAAATCGACCTTTATTCGAGCCGTTTCTGCGGCAAAACCGAAGGTAGCGGATTATCCATTTACCACTTTAGTACCAAGCCTTGGGGTGGCAAGAGTCGGCACAGATCGCAGTTTTGTGGTGGCTGATATTCCGGGCTTAATTGAAGGAGCGGCTGATGGTGCAGGGCTGGGAATCCGTTTTTTAAAACATTTGGAGCGTTGCCGAGTATTAATTCACTTAGTGGATATTGCACCGATTGATGAAAGCGATCCAGCGGATAATATTGCGATCATTGAGTCTGAACTTTTTCAATATAGTGAAACCTTAGCAGATAAACCTCGTTGGCTAGTCTTTAATAAAATCGATCAATTTAGCGAACAAGAAGCACAACAGCGTGCAGAACACATCGCACAAAAGCTCGGTTTAACAGAAAAATATTACCTTATCTCAGCGGTAACTGGGCAAAATGTACCTGAGTTATGTCGTGATATTATGGACTTTATTGAGGCTAACCCTCGCCAATTAGAGCAACAACAACTTGTTCAAGCTGAGGAAGTGAAATTTAAATGGGATGACTATCATCAACAACAACTCTCTGAACATCAAGAAGAGGATTGGGACGAAGACTGGGACGATGATTGGTCAGAGGAAGATGAAGAGGGCGTGGAGATTATTTATAAGCCTTAGTTGAGGAAAAATGGCACTTAATGTGCCATTTTTTGTATTTACTTTAAATACTCCAGCCCATTAATTACCATACGTTTACCACTTGGTGCCCCAATGGCGTTAGCGAGGTTATGTTTTAGTGAATTGGCGAAATCGCCCGTATATAATTTTGCACCTTGATGAGTCAGGTTAGAGCGACAATCAATATAGATTTTTCCGCCAATTTGTCGCCAAAGGTAACAAAAACCATAATCTTCGGAAAGATAACGGTTGGATACGGGATCTACCATGGCATCAAAAAAGCGGTAATGCAAGCCTTTATCTTCAAAACCAATACTATCAGGGGTATAGCGTAATTCTGGGTAGGCGTTGATGAGTTTTTCAAACACTTGACGCTTTATTACCATAAAGCCCGTTGGGGCTTCATCAACTTCAAGAAAACCATCAGGTTGAATATTAAAAGTGACTTCATCATTTTCCACTTTACTATGATTTACTGTATAGCGTGTACTGGCGGCTTCAAAGTCTTTTTGGCTCATATTTGCTTTGATATGCTGAGGCCATTGTTCGTGTTTCAAGGGATAAACGCCCGCCGCGACATCATAATCGGACAAGAGTAAACGAATGGCTGCTTCGGGTTCAAAACCAATATCGGAATCAATCCAAAATAAATGTGTCCAATTAGGGTTAGCAAGAAATTCAGCAACAGCGTTATTTCTTGCCCTTGTAATAAGGCTTTCGCCACGTTGCAATGAAACTTGCATAGCAAGCCCAAATTGTTGTGCTTGGCTAGTGAGATTGAGTAATGAAATCACATAATTATGGAAGTATTTTCCATCGTGGCTTGGGGTAACAAACACAGGAAACATTTGTTTTAAGGCATTTATTTCTAACATAGTTTTTCCATTTTATTTTTATGATTTAGTTTCTAATACTGTAATCGCCAACACATAACCATTTATAGGTGGTTAGTGCGTCAAGTCCCATTGGGCCTCTTGCGTGTAATTTTTGGGTGCTGACGGCGACCTCTGCGCCTAAACCAAATTGTGCACCATCGGTAAATCTTGTGCTGGCATTAATATAAACTGCGGCAGAGTCCACCTGTTGTGCAAATTGTTGAGCCTGCTGAATAGATTCGGTCAGAATACCGTCTGAATGTTGACTACCGTAGCGACGGATATGGGAAACAGCCTCGCTTAAATCCTGAACAATGACCACATTAAGATCATAGGAAAGCCATTCTTGGGAAAGTTGCTCCGTTTGTAATGGCACAACATCCGCTTGGCATTGTTGTAAAATCGCAAGTGCGGTAGGATCGGCGTGAAATTTTACCTTTTTAGGGCTTAATTGTTGATGAAGTTTAGGTAAAAATGCGTGAGCAATGGATTGTTGTACCAATAGGGTTTCTAGCGTATTGCAGGTACTCGGGCGTTGCGTTTTCGCATTTTCAATTAGTGGCAATGCTTTGGTTTGATCGGCACTTTGTTCTACAAATAAATGGCATACGCCAATACCGCCAGTAATCACTGGAATTGTTGCTTGTTGTTGGCATAAAGCTTGTAATTTCTCACCGCCACGAGGAATAATCATATCTACATATTGATCCAATTTGAGTAATTCTAGTACAAGCTCTCGATCGGGATCGGTAATGGCTTGCACTGCATATTTGGGTAATCCCGCTTGTTGTAAGGCGGATTGAATCACTTCCACTAAAATTTGATTAGAATATTGTGTTTCTTTGCCACCGCGTAAAATCACCGCATTGCCCGTTTTTAAACATAGGCTTGCCACATCAATGGTAACATTGGGACGGGCTTCATAAATTGTGCCGATAACGCCAAGAGGAACACGCACACGCTGAATGGTTAAACCGCTATTTAATTTGCCACCATCAAGAATTTGTCCGATAGGATCGGCTAAGGAAATCACTTGACGTACATCATTGGCAATGGCTTGTAAACGTTGTGGCGTAAGCAATAGCCGATCAATGATTGCCTCTGATAAGCCATTGGCTTTGGCTTGCTCAATATCTTTAGAATTTTGTTGTAAAATGACCGCACTTTGTGCTTCTAGCTGCTCGGCGATCAGCTGTAATGCGTGGTTTTTTTGTTGTTCAGAGAGTTGAGCAAGGATAACGCTGGCTTGTTTGGCTTGTTTGCCCATATTGATTAATTTTGTCATATATGAAATCTCTATTTTTTAGGTGGCGGTAATTTATCGTTAATTTTGGGTTTAGGCACAATTTGTTGTTCTTGATAATCAAAAACAGGTAAACCTAACTTGAAATAAATGGCAAGTAAACGCAATAAAAAACCACATATTAGGGTAATGATTATCACTAAATTAGCGGCAATGCCTAACTTAAGTAAACCAATATAAATGCTGGCAGATAATAAGGCAACGCTAGCATATAATTCTTTTTGGAAAACCAGCGGAATACGATTACAGAGTAAATCTCTTAGTACCCCACCAAACGCCCCTGTGATAATGGCGGAAATCACAGCGATAGTAAAACCATGCCCCATACTTAATGCGACTTGTGCACCGATAATGGCAAAGACAATTAAACCTAAGGCATCTAACACCAAAAAAATGGTACGAAAATAACGCATAAAATTATTGATTAAGGGGGCAATAAATACGGTCATTATAGCGGCACCAGCAACAATTAAAATATATTCAGGGTGTTTTACCCAAGTTAAGGGATAATGCCCTAATAACATATCCCTTACCGATCCGCCACCCACGGCGGTCATTGAAGCAATGATAATAACACCAAAAATATCCATTTTTTCTCGCCCAGCCGCCAATGCACCTGTGATGGCTTCTGCGGTAATACCGATGATATAAAGAATGGTTAATAGCATGTAAAAAGGGTGATTGATTATTTTGCTGTATTGTAGTCGTTAATGGAATAAATTGCTATGTTTAGCGGGTAAATTAGAAAGAAAGTGCGGTGGTTTTTTGAAAATTTTTTGTTTCCTAATTTTAAGGGGTTTTAATATTGATTTTACCAATAGGTATAATATTTTACATTTTGGCTTAAAATGGCTAGTATGAGCCAATAACCTGATAAATATTAAGGTTTATTATTGATAATCATTATCAATAACTATTGACTTGTTAAAGAATTGAGGTAATATTAATCTCGCTGTTTATGTGTTTACGCTAAAATACATAAATAGAAAAAATTATAGTTTATCGATCATTATTTTAATATTGATCCTCAATTTTAGGAGATAACAATGAAATTAAAGCATTTTATTGCGGGACTTGCACTTTTTTGTGTGGGAATGGGTGCGCAAGCACAACAATTTAAGGTATTAACCACTTTTACCGTTATTCAGGATATTGCTCAAAATGTCGCTGGCGATGCGGCAGTGGTTGAGTCTATTACTAAACCAGGCGCAGAAATTCACGATTATCAACCGACACCACAGGATATTGTGAAAGCACAATCTGCGGATTTGGTGTTGTGGAATGGGTTAAATTTAGAGCGTTGGTTTGAGCGTTTTTTACAAAATGTCAAAGATAAGCCGTCCGTTGTGGTAACAGAGGGGATTACGCCAATTGCAATTACCGAGGGATCTTATAAAGATATGCCTAATCCACACGCTTGGATGTCGCCATCAAATGCGTTGATTTATATTGAGAATATTAAAAACGCCTTGATTAAATATGATCCAAAAAATGCAGAGACTTATCGTAAAAACGCACAAGCCTATGCAGAGAAAATCCAGCAATTAGACCAGCCATTACGAGCAAAATTAGCTCAAGTGCCTGAACAACAACGTTGGTTAGTGACCAGTGAAGGGGCGTTTAGTTATTTAGCGCATGATTATGGTTATAAAGAGGCTTATTTATGGCCAATTAATGCTGAACAACAAGGTACGCCACAACAAGTGCGTCAATTAATTGATTTAGTGAAGAAAAATAATATTCCAGTGGTATTCAGTGAAAGTACAATTTCGCCAAAACCTGCTCAGCAAGTGGCGAAAGAAACGGGGGCAAAATATGGCGGTGCGTTATATGTGGATTCATTATCTACTGCCGATGGTCCAGTTCCAACCTATATTGATTTACTGAATACAACGGTATCGATCATTGTAGAGGGTTTTAATAAATAATGTCATCATCAGTATCTATTCATGTTGAAGATGTAAGTGTCCGTTATAGCAACGGACACGTTGCCATTTATGACGTGAGTTTTGAATTACAAGGCGGCACTACCTGTGCCTTATTGGGCGTAAATGGTAGTGGAAAATCCACCTTGTTTAATAGCCTAATGGGGTTAGTACGACCAACGAAAGGCAATATTAGTTTATGTGGACTCCCTATTAATCAAGCCTTAAAACAAAACCTTGTGTCCTATGTTCCACAAAGTGAAAATGTGGATTGGGCATTTCCTGTGTCTGTTTATGATGTGGTGATGATGGGACGTTATGGCTATATGAACTTTTTGCGTATTCCTTCCAAACAGGATAAGCAGAAAGTCATTGAAGCCATGCAACGGGTAAATGTTGAGCATTTAGCCCATCGTCAAATTGGCGAACTCTCAGGTGGGCAGAAAAAACGGGTCTTTTTAGCAAGGGCTTTAGCTCAACAAAGTAAGATTATTTTACTTGATGAGCCTTTTACTGGTGTGGACGTAAAAACCGAGAATGCCATTGTAGATTTGTTAAATCAACTGCGTGCTGATGGGCATTTAATCTTAGTATCTACCCATAATTTAGGTAGCGTGCCAGATTTTTGTGATCAGGTGGTAATGATTAATCGTACCGTCCTTGCCACAGGAAATATAGAAAGTACTTTTAACCAAGAAAACTTAGAACGGGTATTTGGTGGGGTATTACGCCATATTAAATTATTAGGTAATGATCTACATGATGATGAAGATCCACGTGCCGTTACAGTATTAACCGATGATGAACGCCCAGCGGTATTTTATGGACATACCAAAATTGATCCGCCAGCCCCCATTATTAAAAATGATAAGGGGAAAGCCTAATGTTTGCGTTATTAATGGAACCCTTTCAGTATAACTATATGCTAAAAGCCATTTTTGTGAGTGCCGCTGTAGGAGGAATTTGTGCCTTTTTATCCGCCTATTTAATGTTAAAAGGTTGGTCATTAATTGGCGATGCCTTATCTCATTCGGTTGTCCCGGGTGTCGCTATTGCCTATGCCTTTGCATTACCCTACGCCCTAGGGGCATTTTTTTCAGGCTTTTTAGCGGCGGTAGCCATTTTATGGATTAAATCCATTACCAAATTACGCGAAGACGCCGTCATCGGCTTCATTTTTACCACATTCTTTGCCATTGGTTTATTAATCATCTCTTTAAACCCAACGTCCGTTGATGTGCAATCTATCGTATTGGGCAACGTATTGGGTATTAGTGACAATGATATGATCCAAGTGCTATGGATTATTGCAATTAGTCTCATTTTTCTACTATTACATTGGAAAAACCTTTTATTGGTCTTTTTTGATGAAACACACGCACGTTCTGTGGGGTTATCGCCGTTAGCCTATAAAGTCTTATTTTTTACCTTATTAAGTGCCTGTGTGGTCGCCGCTTTACAAACTGTCGGAGCGATTTTAGTGATAGCCATGGTCATTACCCCAGGGGCAACAGCCTATTTATTAACAGATCGTTTTGGTAAACTCATCATTATTGCCGTATTACTTGGTGTACTCACCAGTGGCATTGGTGCTTACTTAAGTTATTATCTTGATGGTTCAACAGGCGGTATCATTGTGAGCTTACAAACCCTTTGTTTCTTGCTCGCTTTCTTTTTTGCCCCTAAATATGGGCTAGTAAAACAGCGTTTGGCAAATAAGCCTCAGATTAAAGTAGGAGAGCAATAATGCAAGTCATCTGGAATTGGCTAACAGAACCCTTTCTTTTTCCATTTATGCAAAATGCCCTAATTACCGCATTAACGGTTGCTATTATTTGTGCCGTATTATCTTGTTATTTAGTCTTAAAAGGCTGGTCATTAATGGGGGACGCTATTTCTCATGCGGTGTTACCGGGTATTGTGATTGCTTTCTTATTAGGAATCCCCCTCGCTATTGGGGCATTCTTCTCAGGGATTTTCTGTGCTGTCAGTGTCGGTTACCTAAAAGAAAATAGCCGAATCAAAGAAGATACTGCCATGGGGATTGTGTTTGCAGGAATGTTTGCCTTTGGTTTAGTGTTGTTTACCAAAGTAGAAACCAACCAACATTTAATGCACATATTATTTGGTAATTTATTGGGAATAAGCCAAGCGGAGCTGATACAAACTCTTATTATTAGCTTATTGATATTCTGCGTAATTGTTGCAAAAAGACGAGATTTTTTATTGTATTGCTTTGATCCTAGCCATGCAAGAGTAGCAGGACTTTCCATTCGCCGTTTACATTATGGACTATTGATCTTATTAGCCTTAGCCATTATTACCGCTATGCAAGTGGTCGGGATTATTTTAGTGGTTGCTATGTTAATTTCACCGGGCATTACCGCTTATTTACTTACTCACCGTTTTGATATGATGTTATTAATCGCATTAATCACTTCAGTACTTTCCACTATTCTTGGCACATTACTGAGTTACCACATTGATGCCGCCACAGGCCCTTGCATTATCTTACTGCAAGCCCTATTCTTTTTATTCGCATTGATTTGGTCTAAGGTTCGCCTTTCTCTAGGAACAGAATTGAACTTAAAATGATGCTAAATTAGAAAAGAATAAAACAAAAAAGCACCTTAACCAAGGTGCTTAAAAAATCTGGTTGCGGGGGCTGGATTTGAACCAACGACCTTCGGGTTATGAGCCCGACGAGCTACCAAGCTGCTCCACCCCGCGTCAACAGGTGTGCAATATACGCTTTTAAAAATTTATTGCAATCATTAATTTAGATTTTATGATTTGTTTGCTAAAAAAATAGCCGATATGTTGATTTAATCCTCAGTATTCTTATGGGATTCTTTGATTTGAACATTAGCAAATATGCGGTAAATTTTTAAAATGCACTATTTATTTTTTCTTTTTTTTGGTAGTTTATAGCTTTTGTTTTATCAAGCCATTTGTTGGAATAGTTATGTTATTTTTTAATCGAATTTATGCTTTTTTTCGTTTAATTTTATTATTTATTGTTGGATGTTTATTAGCAAATTGTAGTTCAGATAGTTCACAATCGCTTTCGCCTTGGCAGGAAAAGGAAGCCCTTGGTGCAAAATATGCAGGGCGTAGTTATCTTTCTTTACCTTTAACCCAGGTTGCACAAATTGATAATCAAACGGGGGTTGTTAATCAAGGTGATTTTTTAACCCAATTATCTAAA
Organism: Volucribacter psittacicida; assembly: GCF_004339025.1. Lineage (GTDB taxonomy): Bacteria > Pseudomonadota > Gammaproteobacteria > Enterobacterales > Pasteurellaceae > Volucribacter > Volucribacter psittacicida. The sequence continues at coordinate 31,030 of NZ_SMFT01000004.1, read as the reverse complement.
GTTAGACATTATTCGCCACGTTTAAATTCAACACATGCCCATACTTACGCGAAAATTACCCGTTGGGTAGCGGCAGGGGGAAATGTTAAGGATCTTGCGGCTTTTAATCTTGGTATGCAACAAATGGCAGGCGTTGATGGTTATCAAAATGTATTAATGACAGGGTATTATATTCCTGTTTTCCAAGCAAGAAAGCAACCACAAGGCGAATATCAGCATCCAATTTATGCCTTACCTAAAAATAAACGCTTTACTCGTGCTCAAATTTACGCGGGTGCATTGCGTGGGCAAGGGTTGGAATTGGGCTATACCACGATGTATAACGTTTTTGCTATGGGCGTTCAGGGCAGTGGCTTTGCGGATTTTGGTGGTGGTAAGCTCGCCCATTTTGCTTATGGTGGTCAAAATGGTTTTAGTTATACCAGTGTTGGGCGTTTATTAGTTGAAGATGGCGAAGTTGAAAAAGAAAAAATGTCAATGCAAGCGATTAAGGAATGGGGCGAACGTAATCCTGATCGTTTTCAGCGTTTGTTAGAACGTAATCAATCTTATGTCTTTTTTAAGCATGATCCTACTTTTGATGTCAAAGGGGCAGCAGGTGTGCCATTAGTGGGGCTTGCTTCTGTAGCAGTGGATCGCAATGTGATCCCTTTAGGCAGTATTTTATTAGTGGAAATTCCACAACTGGATAAAAAGGGGCAATGGACTGGGCAACATATTTTGCATTTAGCTGTGGCTTTAGATGTTGGCGGTGCGATTAAAGGGCAGCATTTAGACTTGTATCAAGGCATTGGCGATGAGGCAGGGCATACGGCAGGATTGTTAAAACATTATGGACGAGTTTGGGTATTACAGTAATGGATAAAGTCATTCATGAGGATTATCAACGCCGTTTTGGCGGAATTGCTCGTTTATATGGTGAGCAAGCCCTTGAACGCTTACAGCAGGCGCATATTTGTGTCATAGGTATTGGCGGAGTAGGCTCTTGGGTTGTTGAGGCTTTGGCGAGATCAGGTATTGGTGAGTTGACCTTAATTGATATGGACGATATTTGCGTGACCAATATAAACCGTCAATTACCCGCTTTAACCCAAACTATTGGGCAGTTGAAAACAGAGGTTATGCAACAACGTGTACAGCAAATTAATCCCCAGTGTAAAGTACATATTATTGATGACTTTCTTAGCCAAGATAATTTGTCCGATTATCTTGATACAGGTTTTTCTTATGTTATTGACGCTATTGATAATGTGAAAACCAAAGCGGCATTATTGGCTTATTGTAAACGGCATAAAATGAAAGTGATTACTGTTGGTGGGGCAGGAGGGCAGACTGATCCTCGTCAAATTCAAATTGCTGATTTAAGTAAGACAATTCAAGATCCTTTATTAGCAAAAGTGCGGTCAGTTTTACGCAAAGAATATCATTTTAGCCAAAATCCTAAGCGTAAATTTGGAATTGATGCGGTATTTTCTACTCAACCTCTCATTTTTCCCCAATTAACAGGGGCTTGTGAAACTTCGGCAACCATGAATTGTGCCAATGGATTTGGGGCTGCCACAATGGTAACAGCGACGTTCGGTTTTTTTGCGGTAGCAAGAGTCATTGAAAAGCTATTACAAGTGAAATGACTTATTTTTTAATAGAAAAAAAGATGGCTATTTTCTAAAAAACAGAGTAATCTAACCGCACTTTATCATTTTATTAAAGGAGATTTTTATGCGTTTACCCCATTCTATCTTTAAAAAAGCAATGCTTGCCAGTGCAATTACTGTATTTGCCAGTGCCGCAAATGCAGCGGTATTAACTTCGATTAAACCCCTTGGTTTTATTAGTGCGGCGATTACTGACGGCGTGACGGATACAGAAGTCCTTGTGCCAGCAGGCGCATCGCCGCATGATTATAGTTTAAAGCCTTCTGATATTCAGAAAATTAAGAATGCCGATCTTGTGTTATGGATTGGTGAGGATATTGACAGTTTCTTAAATAAAAGCATTGAAGGTATTGATAGTAAAAAAGTGCTTACTATTGCTGATATTAAAGGTGTAGAACCATTATTATCTGACCATGACCATGACCATGACCATGACCATGACCATGACCATGACCATAATCACGCTCATTCTCATTCCCACGCTCATAGCCACCATGCACATAGCCATGCCCATGATCATCATCACGATCATAGTTTAAACTGGCATATTTGGTTTTCACCAAAGATTAGCCTGTTAGTCGCCAATGATTTAGCCGAAAAATTAACAGAACAATATCCTGATAAAAAGCAACAAATTGCAGATAACCTCGCGGCTTTTCAGCAAAATTTAGCCAATAAAAATCAAGCGATTAGTCAACAGCTTAAATCCGTTAAGGATAAAGGCTTTTATGTATTTCACGACGCTTATACTTACTTTAATGATAGCTATGGGCTAAACCAAGTAGGGTATTTTACCATTAATCCGTTGGTTGCCCCTGGGGCGAGAACCTTAGCGACGATTAAACAAGAAATTAATGAACACAAAGTGCGTTGCTTGTTCGCAGAACCTCAATTTACGCCAAAAGTAATTGACACCTTAAGCAAAGAAACTGGGGTTGCAGTAGGAAAATTAGATCCTATTGGTGATGCAATTCCATTGAGTAAAACAAGTTATATGGATTTCTTACAGCGTATGGCTGATGATTATTATGCTTGCTTAAGTGGTAAATAATCTTATTTTTAGAGAGAAAAGGCTAATTTCATAATTAGCCTTTTATTTTGTTAGCTATTTTAACAGCGTAATTATTTTAAGCTACCTACCATATCCTCAGGACGTACCCACTCATCAAATTGTTCAGCTGTGACTAAACCTAAATTAATGGCTTCTTCTTTCAATGTTGTGCCATTTTTATGAGCAGTTTTCGCAATTTTGGCGGCATTTTCATAGCCAATATGGGTATTTAAGGCGGTAACTAACATCAAAGACTGTTCTAATTGATGTTTAATTCTCGGATAGTTTGGTTCAATACCACTGGCACAATGTTCATCAAAGGAAACACAAGCATCTGCTAAAAGCTGAGCAGATTGTAAGAAATTGGCAGCCATCACAGGTTTAAACACATTTAATTGGAAATGTCCTTGCGAACCAGCAAAAGAAATGGTGGTGTCATTGCCCAATACTTGTGCACATACCATGGTTAAAGCCTCACATTGGGTTGGATTGACTTTACCTGGCATAATAGATGAACCTGGCTCATTTTCTGGAATAAGAATTTCACCAATACCAGAACGAGGCCCAGAGGCTAATAAACGAATATCATTAGCAATTTTGAATAACGAAACGGCTAATTGTTTTAATGCACCGTGCGTTTCCACAACAGCATCATGAGTTGCTAAGGCTTCAAATTTATTTTCTGCGGTAATAAAAGGTAGCCCTGTAAATTTAGCGATATAGTCAGCGACTTTTACATCATAGCCTTTAGGGGTATTTAATCCTGTTCCTACTGCCGTTCCGCCTAAAGCTAGCTGGCTTAAATGAGGTAAGGTATTTTTCAAAGCCCGTAATCCAAAATCAAGTTGTGCCGCATAAGCAGAAAATTCTTGCCCTAAAGTTAATGGCGTGGCATCCATTAAATGAGTACGCCCAATTTTTACCACATCTTTAAAGGCTTCTGCTTTTTCTGCGAAAGTTTTTTGTAAACGCTCAATACAAGGGATAGTTACTTCAACCACTTTTTTATACGCAGCAATATGCATAGCAGTTGGATAGGTATCGTTTGATGATTGAGATTTGTTCACATCATCGTTTGGGTGAATAATGGATTTTTCACCGAGTTTACCGCCATTCAATACATGGGCACGATTGGCAATGACTTCATTAAGGTTCATATTAGATTGTGTGCCTGAACCTGTTTGCCAAATAACTAAAGGAAATTGATCATCAAGTTGATGAGCTAAAATTTCATCACAGGCTTTTGCGATCAGATCACGTTTTTCAGCAGGCAACACGCCTAAATCAGTATTGGCATAGGCAGCGGCTTTTTTTAGATAGGCAAACGCCTCAATAATTTCGTGAGGCATAGAGGCTTCAGGACCAATTTTAAAGTTATTACGAGAACGTTCAGTTTGGGCAGCCCAGTATTTATCAGCAGGAACTTTAACTTCGCCCATTGTGTCTTTTTCAATACGAAATGTCATAATCTTTCCTCTAGGTAAATGAAACAAATCTTACGAAATTCTAACACCTATGAGTTAGAAATAAAATGTAAGGGATGAGGTTTTGTGATTTAGATCATATTAGGATAAGTATTTAAGAAGAAAGAAAATAAAAACGGTGGTAAAAACCACCGCACTTTATAGATACTAAAATGATTTATATTTTATTCATTTTCATTAAAGGTAACATCGTCCTCTTCGTCAACCTCAGCAACACGTTCTAAGCTGACGAGTTGTTCATTATCCACGGTACGGATTAAGCGTACTCCTTGGGTATTACGCCCCACAATGCTTACTTCACTGACACGTGTTCGAACTAATGTTCCCGCATCAGTGATTAACATAATTTGATCGTTTTCCGTCACTTGTGTAGCGGCAACTACTTTACCATTGCGTTCGCTCACTTTGATAGAAATTACCCCTTTAGTATTACGCGATTTGGTTGGGTATTCTTCCAATTTTGTGCGTTTACCATAACCATGTTGGGTGGCGGTAAGGATTTCGCCGTCATTTTTTGGTATAACTAAAGACACCACTTTATCAATATTGAGATCGAGGATTTCTTCGCTGTTATTATCCTCAAGATTTTCCTCCTGCTCTGCACCATTTTCATCATCATTGAGATCATTGGTTAAGGCAAGTTTTATACCTCGTACTCCTGTTGCAATACGCCCCATAGCTCGCACCGCACTTTCACAGAAACGTACTACACGCCCTTGAGCTGAGAATAACATAATCTCGTTGCTACCATCGGTAATATCTACCCCTATTAGTTCGTCTTCATCACGCAAGTTCAAGGCAATAATACCATTGGCTCTTGGGCGACTAAATTCGGTTAAGGCAGTTTTCTTCACGATACCACCTGCTGTTGCCATAACAACAAACTTATCTTCTTCATAAGAAGAAACCGGCAAGATAGCGGTAATACGTTCATTTTGCTCCAAAGGTAAAATATTGACGATTGGACGACCTCTTGCCCCTCGGCTTGCTTGCGGTAATTGATAGACTTTCAGCCAATATAAGCGCCCACGACTTGAGAAACAAAGAATGGTATCGTGGGTATTGGCGACCAATAATTTCTCAATAAAGTCTTCTTCTTTCATTTTGGTGGCGGATTTTCCTTTACCACCACGACGTTGGGCTTCATAGTCGGTTAAAGGTTGATATTTCACATAGCCTTGATGAGAAAGGGTAACAACCACATCTTCTCGTGCAATCAAATCTTCTAAATCAATATCGCCTGAACTGGTGGTAATTTCGGTACGGCGTGGATCGTTGAATTGTTCACGAATTTGCTCTAATTCTTCACGAATCACTTCCATTAAGCGTTCAGGGCTGCGTAAAATATGCAATAATTCACCGATAACATCGATCAATTTTTGATATTCTTCCAGAATTTCATCTTTACCCAGATTGGTGAGTTTCTGTAAGCGTAAGTCCAAAATTGCCTGAGCTTGTACTTCGGTTAAATAATATTTGTTATCACGAATACCATATTCTGCGGATAATTCTTCTGGACGAGCGGCATCAACGCCAGCGGCGGCTAACATTTGTGCCACATGACCGAGTTGCCAACCTTGGCTTAATAAGGCTTGACGAGCGGCTTCAGGATTAGGTGCCTGGCGGATTAACTCAATAATAGGGTCCACATTGGCTAGGGCAATGGCAAGCCCCTCTAAGATATGCGCCCGTTCACGAGCTTTGCGTAATTCAAACACAGTACGGCGTGTTACCACTTCGCGGCGGTGCAACACAAAGGCTTCAATTAATTGTTTGAGGTTAAGTACTTTTGGCTGCCCATGGTCAAGGGCAACAATGTTAATCCCAAAGGTAATTTGTAATTGAGTCAGGGCGTAAAGTTGGTTCAGTAATACCTCCCCAACGGCATCACGTTTTACTTCAATGACAATCCGCATACCTTCTTTATCGGATTCATCACGCAAGGCACTAATTCCCTCAACTTTTTTCTCTTTTACCAAGTCAGAAATTTTTTCAATTAATTTCGCTTTATTCACTTGATAAGGGATTTCATTAACGATAATGGTTTCACGCCCTTTTTCATCGGTTTCAATATGGGCTTTGGCGCGCACATAAATTTTACCACGACCTGTTTTATAGGCTTCTTCAATGCCTTTGCGACCGTTGATTAATGCCGCTGTAGGAAAGTCTGGGCCCGGGATATATTGCATTAATTCATCAATACTAATGTGATTATTATCAATATAAGCTAGACAGCCATCTAATACTTCGCCTAAATTATGGGGCGGAATATTGGTCGCCATACCTACGGCAATCCCTGATGAACCGTTGATTAATAAGGCAGGAACTTTAGTGGGCAACACCTCGGGGATCATTTCTGAACCGTCATAGTTTGGCACAAAATCAACGGTTTCTTTATCTAAATCAGCCAATAACTCATGAGCAATTTTGGTCATTCTTGCTTCGGTATAACGCATTGCCGCAGGAGAATCACCGTCCACAGAGCCAAAATTACCTTGTCCATCAACTAGCATATAACGTAGTGAGAAAGGTTGTGCCATACGCACAATGGTGTCATACACCGCACTATCGCCATGTGGGTGGTATTTACCGATCACGTCCCCTACAATACGGGCGGATTTACGATAAGGTTTATTATAAGCATTGCCACCTTCGTGCATAGCAAATAGTACGCGACGATGAACAGGTTTTAAACCATCACGCACATCAGGCAAGGCACGACCAACAATCACAGACATGGCATAATCAAGATAAGAGGACTTTAATTCTTCCTCAACGCTAACAGGGGTAATATCTTGGGCTAAATCGCTCATTGAGAATTTCCTAAGCTATAAAATTTATGAATAAAAATTGGCGAGATTGTACCATAAATTGTATTATTACCCTAATATTTATCATTCCTTTTTCCGTAAAAGTGCGGTCAAAATTAAAGATATTTTTTAACAACAATAAAGGATCATTATGAAAAATGTTGATCAACAAGAACTTGATAAGTTTGAAAAAATGGCAGAGAGTTGGTGGGATCCTAATGGCGATTTTAAGCCTATCCATTTGTTAAATCCCTATCGCCTTGATTTTATTTTACAACAAGCAGAGGGATTACAGGATAAACAGGTGCTTGATGTAGGCTGTGGTGGCGGTATTTTAGCGGAAAGCATGGCAAAACTAGGGGCAAATGTTACAGGGATTGATCTCTCCACCGCACCTCTAGCAGTCGCGAAACAACATGCACAAAGCCAACAACTTAATATAGATTATCAACAAATTGCCATTGAAGAATTAGCCAGTCAAGCTGCATATCAAAATAAATTTGATGTGATTACTTGCATGGAAATGCTAGAACACGTCCCCGATCCTGCGGCAATTATTGTCCATTGCCAATCATTATTAAAACCTCATGGCAAACTTTTTATTTCTACCATCAATCGTACGTTGAAAGCGTGGGCATTGGTGATTATCGGGGCGGAATATATATTGAAAATGTTGCCAAAAGGTACACATCAATACGAGAAATTTATTAAGCCAGCAGAATTGCTTGCCTATACGGATCAGGTTAATTTAGTTTGCCAGAAAATGGTGGGTTATCATTATAATCCCTTAACAGAAAAATTTTGTTTAAATCAGGATGTGAGCGCAAATTATATGGCGGTGTTTATTCAGAGATAGAAATAATATTTTTGTATATTTGTATTATCTTTTGTAATTCTAGTTTATGGGGATAATATAATTATCAATAATAAGGGTATCTAGTTATGAATAATGAAAATGTGGTTAGGGTATTATATATCTTATTAATGGGATTGGGATTTCCATTAATGAGATTTATGAGTATTCATTTTGATAGCTTAAATAATAATGCAGTTAGATTTATTTCTGGAGGAGTATTATTTCTTATAATATGTTTATGGAAATATCTAGATAAGGTTAAGAGTATTATTTATCAGCCTATAGTAATGTTCTATTTAATATTATTAGCCGTATTTATGACTGCAAATATGTATTTTTTTATTAATGGACTTAAATATACATCGGCTTTATCTGGCAGTATATTTGGTATCATTGCGATGCCTTTATCGATAATTGTTTCTGCGATCTTTTTTCAAGATGAGCGAGAAAGAATAAAACAAAAATATTTTTATATAGGCAGCTCTTTATCGTTATTAGGATCCTTTATCTTTGTAATTTATGGTAATAAGTCTGCTGAGGGAGAGGATTTTTTCCTTGGTGTATTATTTCTTAGTTTTGCCATTTTAATTCAATCTATTCAGAATATTATTGTTAAGTTAGTCTCTAAAAAAATTAGTGTATTTATTATTAGTGCTTCAACAGCGACTTTATCTGGCATAATATTTTTAATCTTAGCTATTTATTCAGGACAAATTTATAGCCTACAACAAGTTAGCATAGGTTTATTAATAGGGCTTTCTTTTGCTGGAATATATGGAATGCTAACTGGAATGTTAATGGCATTCTATATTGTGCAAAAGCAAGGTATTGTTATCTTTAATATTATTCAATTAATGGTGCCTCTATCTACCGCGATTATGGGGTATTTTACTTTAGGGGAAACCCTTACTTTATACCAAGCAATAGGAGCCTGCATAGTAGTATTAGGCTGTGTTTTATCTCTCAAAAAGGAGTAAATAATTATGTATAACTTTGGTGTTATTGGATTAGGACAAATAGCATATATATAGATAAAGATGATAGCAGAAAAATCATTTGGAGCCATATTGGTGCGTATAAGCAGATTGATAATGTAAAAATAGTTGCTATTTGTGATATAAATAAAAATATAGTGCAATCTGTACAAGAAGAATGTGATATTCCTAAGGGTATACTGATTATAAACTAATGCTTTATGAAAATAAATTTGATATTGTTAGTATTTTTACGCCAATTCAAACTCATTTTGATATTATTAAAGAGTATATACAATGTGGAGTAAAGGCGATTTTTTGTGAGAAAACTATTTCTTATTCTTTACAAGAAGCAAATGATATTGCACTTCTATGTTCTAAATATAGTATTGTTTTTGCGGTTAATTATATTTTTAGGTGGGATAATTTAATTCAAGAGATTAAGATGTTATTAGATTCTAATGAAATAGGTAAAATATATTCTTTAACTGGATATGGAGCAACAGCATTACATACAAGCACAAGTCATTTGATAGATTTAATAGTTTATTTTTTTAACTCCAAAGTTAAATATGTATTAGGAGATATTCAAACAGATTTTGCTCGTAATGTTTATGGTGTTGATGAGTATGGAGGAATAGGTATTGTTAAATTTCACTCTGGTATAATTTCTTTTATTAAAGGTACTAGTGTTTCTCCAATGAGCTATATGTTAGAAATAGATATATTGGGAGAAAATGGGCGAATTAAGCTCTACAATAATGGAATGTCTTATGATTTATACAAGTATTCAAATAAAATAAATTCTTCAGGAAGTTCTTACAAGGCTTTACAGTTAATATATTCTAAAAATAATACAGATCCAAATGAAAGAATGATTGATGCTATATTAGATATTATAAATTGTATAGAAAATGGAGGGATACCTGTTTCGAATATTTATACATCAATAGAGTCTATTAAAATAATAGAAGGAATTAGAAGTTCACATTTTAACCAAATCTTGGAATATAATTGATAGTATGATTGTTGTTTGTACAGAATTTCACTAACAAAACCATTGCATTTTATCGCCACTAATCATACACTTATTTTCGTTCTCAATGGGGTGCTGAATGTTTAGCTGAGAAATACCCATAGAACCTGAACTGATTAATATCTGCGTAGGGATTTGAGAAAGTTAAAAAATTTTTCTATTTTTGACCGCACTTAAATTCCTTTAATCTTAATTTAAAGGATTATCTTATGAAAAAATTAAAGACCTTGTTGCTTTCTACCGCATTGGCCGTTTCACCGAATCTCTTGGCAAAAACAACCCCAGTTACCATTTATGCTGAAGAATTTTTTTCCGCAGATTGGGGACCAGCCCCTGTTGTTAAAGCTCAATTTGAACAAAAATACCCACAATGCCAAGCCAATATTGTGCCTTTTGATAGCCGTACTACTTTATTAAATCGTGTGCGTTTAGAGGGAAAAAACACCCAAGCGGACGTTGTGATTGGCTTGGATAATTTTCAGCTAGAGCCAGCAGAAAAATCCGGTTTATTTGTAGCAAATCAAGTGGATCTCAATCAATTATCCTTGCCAATCCCTTGGCAAAATCACACTTTTTTGCCTTATGATTTTGGGCAATATGCCTTTATTTATGACAAAACCAAATTGACTAACCCACCGCAAAGTTTAGCGGAATTAATTGAGCGACAAGATCTTAAGGTCATTTATCAAGATCCACGTACCAGTAGCATTGGGCGTGGGCTATTGGTGTGGTTAAATTTGCTTTATCCTGAGGAACAAATTCCACAACGTTGGCAACAATTAGCGAGCCATACGGTTACGGTAGGAAAAGGTTGGACGGAAACCTATGGGGCATTTTTAAAAGGCGAGGCAGATTTAGTGATGAGCCATAATACTTCGCCGATTTATCATTTATTACAAGAAAACAAAGATCAATATGCCGCCACAGAATTTAGCGATCCTGTGTTATTACAAGTTGAAATGGCTGCCAAAACAATTAAGGGCAAAGATAATCTATGTGCCGAGCATTTTTTAGGCTTTTTATTAAGCCCTGAAGCACAGCAAGAAATTAGCCGTAAAAATGTCATGCTATCTGTGATAGACGCTAAGGTTGATCCTCTGTTTGATCAACTTAAAGCTAAACAATTAAATACAAAAACCCTTGATAGTAGTACAGTAAGTGCTGAGCAAATTAAACAATGGATTAATGTGTGGCAAGCGGCGTTAATTAAATAATGAAACTGCTCACATTAATTCGCAATCCGCAATTTCGTCCGAAGCATTATTTGGGCGGAATGGCGGTTTTATTGCTTTTAGTCTTAGTCTATAGCAATGCCTTACAAGCCATTTTCCGTTTAGAAAGCCCTAAGGCATGGCTTTCTTTATGGGATCCTTATTTACGCCACGTCCTATTTTTTAGCTTTGCACAAGCCTTATTATCGGCAATTTTGTCGGTAATCGGGGGATTGTTATTAGCTAGAGCCTTGTTTTATCAAGATTTTATTGGGAAAAAATGGTTACTTAAATTATTTTCTCTAACCTTTGTTCTACCCTCGCTCGTGGTGATTTTTGGGGTTTTAGGTGTGTATGGCACAAAAGGCTGGCTTGCACAATTTCTTAGCCTTATGGGCATAGAGTGGCAACCTAATATTTATGGCTTAACAGGGATTTTATTAACCCATCTCTTTTTTAATATCCCCTTTGCTTGTCGTTTATTTTTGCCTTGTTTTCAAGCAATCCCAAGCCAACAACATCAGCTTGCGGAACAGTTAAATCTACGAGGCTGGCGATTTATCCGCTGGGTAGAATGGGCATATTTACGTCCGCAAATCCTGCCCGCCCTAAGCCTAATTTTTATGCTATGCTTTACCAGTTTTACCATTGTGCTGACCTTAGGTGGCGGACCGCAATATACCACCTTAGAAGTGGCGATTTATCAAGCGATAGTGTTTGATTTTGATTTAGCCAGAGCATCTTTTTATGCCTTATTACAATTTGTTTTTTGCTTTATGTTATTTGCGATAACCAGTTGGCTTGGTAAACCTGTGAATAATGATTTACAACAATCTACTATTTGGCGAGGAAAACAAAAAAGTGCGGTGCGATATTGGCAAATTTTTTTGATTATCAGCGTTTGCTTATTTATTTTATTCCCCTTATTCAATTTGTTTATGAGTGCCTTAACGTCTAAAGCATTATGGTCTATTTGGCAATCCTCTCAATTATGGCGAGCGATGGGGTATTCTTTAGCGATGGCATTAAGTTCTGCTTGTTTTGCCCTGTTATTAGCCATCGGCTTATTACTCTTATCACGCCGATTATTATGGCTTTATTGGCGAACAGCAGCGAATTTTCTGCTTAACTTTGGTATGTTAATTTTATCCATACCCACCTTATTATTGGCAATCGGATTATTTATTTGGCTACAACATCTTCGTTTTGATGAAATAGCATTATTTTTTATTGTGGTATTGTGTAATGGATTAGCGGCAATGCCGTTCGTTATCCGCATATTATCACAGCCAATGAATCAAAATATGTTGTATTACGAAAAACTTTGCCAATCTTTAGGTATCAAGGGCTGGCAACGTCTGCGTTTAATTGAATGGAATACTTTAGCTCAACCAATCAAATATGCCTTTGCTTTAGCAATGGCATTGTCCTTAGGTGATTTTACCGCCATCGCTTTATTCGGCAATCAACATTTTACCTCATTGCCTTATTTACTTTATCAACAATTAGGCAGTTATCGAGGCGATGAAGCTGCCGTAACCGCAATGATTTTATTATTATTTTGTTTTACCATTTTTGTTTTAATTGAACGTAATAACAAAACAGCGAGTAACCAACAATGATTAAATTAACGCAAGTAGAATTTCATTATCAGGCGATGCCCATGTATTTTGATTTACATATTCCCGCAGGGCAACGTGTCGCCATTATTGGTTCAAGTGGTGCTGGAAAAAGTACTTTATTAAATCTTATTGCGGGATTTGAATTAGCGGAAAAAGGCGAAATTTGTTTAGCCGGGCAAAATTGTAACCAAATTGCACCGCACTTACGCCCCGTATCTATGTTATTTCAAGAAAATAATTTATTTAATCATTTAACGGTTTGGCAAAATATTGGTTTAGGCTTACAACCACATTTAAAATTAAATAAAAATGAACAGCAAGAAGTCGCTCAAGCCTTAGAGGCAGTCGGCTTAACCTCTTTTGCTACACGTCTGCCTACCCAGTTATCAGGTGGACAAAAACAACGGGTCGCCTTAGCACGTTGTTTATTGCGAAATAAACCGATTTTATTGCTTGATGAACCTTTTTCTGCGTTAGATCCCTTGTTACGGGGAGAAATGGCAGAGCTATTAGATAAATTATGCCAAGAAAAAGCATTAACAATGTTGATCGTTACCCATCAACCTAATGAATTAGCAGGAAAAATAGATCGGATTATACGCATTGAACAAGGAAAAGTAATCAATTAATGATAGTCGTTTCAATTTAAAATGAGACAAGGCGGTATGTCGAAGACAGTACAAGTAGTACGGCGAGGCGTACCAACGCTGTATAATTTTAAAGTGGGACGATTATACATAAAAAAATCCCCTTATTATTAAGGGGATTAGGGTTATTTATCACATTTCTCAATATCGTTACATTTTCCGTATAAATACAAACTGTGTGTTTCTAACTGAATACCGTGTTCTTTACTGATTTCACGTTGACGTTTCTCAATAATATCGTCATTAAACTCAAAAACCTTACCGCAATCCACACAAATAATATGATCATGGTGTTCACTTGGGGCTAACTCAAAAACTGATTTATTGCCCTCAAAATTATGACGAATTAAAATTTTTGCTTCATCAAATTGATTTAACACACGATAAACAGTGGCTAAACCGATTTCTTCGCCTTGTTCCAATAGCATTTTATAAATATCTTCAGCAGAAAAGTGCTGAATTTTATTTTTTTGCATCAATGCCAAAATCGTTAAACGTGGCTCAGTGATTTTTAGCCCCGCTTTTTTCAGTAATTTAATATTTTCTTCAGACATGGCAACCTCTTTATTTTGCTTTAACCTTACTTATATTAAGGGTAATAATTCTCAATTTCAACTCTTGATTGTTAAAAATCACTTAATTCACTAATTCAGCTAAACACATTTCATCATAAACTTGCTTAACCCAAGTTTCTACACGTTCTGCCGTTAATTCTGGTTGACGATCTTCATCAATACATAGGCCCACAAAGGTATTATCGTCCACTAAGGCTTGGGACACTTCAAAGTTATAGCCTTCAGTCGGCCAATGCCCCACAATAATAGCGCCATGAGGCTCAATAATATTACGCACTGTTCCCATAGCATCACAGAAATATTCCGCATAGTCTTCCTGATCACCGCAACCGAAAATTGCCACCAGTTTATCAGTAAAATCAATTTGCTCTAAGGTTGGGAAAAAATCGTCCCAATCGCATTGTGCTTCACCATAATACCAAGTAGGAATACCAATCATAATAAAATCATAGGCTTCAATATCTTCTTTACTACTTTTGGCGATGTCACGAATATCAACTAACTCGTTACCAAGCTGTTTTTGAATCATTTTGGCAATATTTTCTGTATTACCTGTATCACTACCGTAAAATAAACCAACAATAGCCATATTAATTCCTTGCTTTTTGAAGTTTCAAATAATCTTGTAAAATTGTTTCAATTAGTTCTGCCCGACTAACATCAAGTATAGACGCTAATTGCTCTAAATCCTGCACCATACTGGTATGCAGTTTTAATTCTACACGTTTTAATCCGCTTGATTTATCACGCTTTAGCTGATTGCGTTTGTTAATTCGCAATTGTTGTTCACGAGGCAACGGATTCGTTTTAGGGCGTCCAACTTTCGGTACATTAGCGAAGAGATCCAAAGTGATACAATCTGCATCTTGTTTTGCCATCGCTTAAACCATTGAATGTACTATAAGGCTCAAAATGAGAATGATAAGCCCCGTTGAGAATGGGCGAACTATAGCATAAATTTTATAGAAAAGAAATATTGAACGATGGGAAAACCCATAAGAGCTTAAGCTAAGATGGGATTTTTACTGAGTGTCGTAGATTAAATTTATCTACATATTATTATTTTTTACAATAATCAATTATTTCTTGTAAATTTATTTTAAATAAAGTAATCTCGCAATCTGTTATTGATAATAATTATTATTACTGAAAATTGATGAGGTTTTAATGAAATTTAAAAAATGCTATTTGTCTTATTGTTGCTCAATGTTAATGGTTGGCTGTGCTTTTGGAGGAGGAAGTACAGAACCTGAGGTCGTCCCTTCTGCAACCTATGTAGAGGAAGGGACAACAGAGAATAAAACCGTTTATAAAACGCCTGTCATTTCAGTACAAGAAGATAATGCTGAAGTGGGATATAGCATAAATGCGCCTATTCCTAAAAATTTATTGATAGAAGCTTCCGATCTTTTTGGCAAAATTCATACACTTAATCCCGATGCACAATATAAAGAAGAAAGTGAGAATAAAGCCAGTTTAAAAATACATTTTATGACTGTGCAAGAAGTAAATGGAACGAAACAATATGTGAAGGAAGAACGTGAAATTCCGTTGTCTTTTGATGGGGATAAATGGAATTATTTATCTTCTTCACAGAAGTTTGAAGGGGGTAAGGCGGTTTATTATTATGATGAATCTGATCCTAACGTCATTATTAAATTATTTAGTAATGATAATACTTTGTTAGGTTTAGTTAGAATTAAAGATAATCAATTTCAAAATGCTAGCTTAATATCTCAAGATGATTACTATGTAACTTCTATTTTTTATAAGGGCTTTGATAAAACCCCTGCTGATAATATTCCTGATAATGGCACTTTTACTTATGAAGGACATTGGTTGTTTGCACATCAATTAAATGGGAGTGATGATTTAAATCCTTATGGGGGAACAGGTGAAGAATTAACAGGAGAAGATAAAGTAACCTTTATCGTTGATTTTAGCCAAAAAACCTTGTCAGGGAAACTGAAATCTAGTTCAGGTGTGAATATTGATTATGATGTTACTGCCGATATTAAAGGTAATAGCTTTTATGGTACAGCTAAGGGAAGTTATAGCGATAAAGAAAATAATCTAGGGCAATTTGTCAACGGTAAGAGTAATTCTGAGGCAATCGTTTTTGGCTCATTTTATGGTAATCAAGCTGAAGAACTTGCTGGACGGGCGCAGGCAAAAGATAACTCTTGGGCAGGTGTTTTTAACGCTAAAAGGGATAATACAGATATTAGTGAATTATATTCAGCGGGGATCTTGAGTTTTGAACAAGAAAAATTACAGGAGATGAAGAAAGTTGATTTTAATGGCGATATTCATCAATTAGTGATTGATGGTACTGTAATTGATCTGAATACACAAGGGGGCAGTTGTTGTAATGAAATGCAATTTGCTCAATATGGTTTATATAGCCAACAAATTAATAATGAAACATCAGGGGGTTATTTTGTACAGGGCAAGCCTACCCCTAATTATCAAATTCCAACAACAGGATCTGCTGAATATGCAGGATATTGGTACGGTAGTGGTACAGGTGTGGGAAATGTAACTGCTAATAAATTTGATGCACGTTTTGTGGCAGATTGGGAAAATAAAAAGCTAACAGGTAATTTATATACTAAAGACCAATTAGTTTCTTCTGAAAATCCTGCGGTCAAATTTGATGCTAATATTCAAAATAATCATTTTTCTGGCACGGCAAATATAAATTGGCAAATTGATAGTTCTAAGGAGGGATTAGGTAACGATCAGGCGATCACTGGTCAGGCTGCGGTACAAGGTATGTTTTATGGTCCTTCAGCAAATGAGTTAGGTGGACATTTCCTCAGTGAGGATAAAAATGTTGGTGGCGTATTTGGTGGAAAACAGGTTGAAAATTAAGGGACAAAAACATGAAAAAAAATAACCGCACTTTTAAATTAACAGCCCTATCATTATTTGTTATTGGTTATGTTGGTTATGCTTTTGCTGAGACAGAAACTATTATGGATGATGAAGTTTTAGAGTTAGAAACGATTCATGTTCAAGAATATCATGCTAACCCTAAGAAATATGATGTAACGGGATTAGGGGCAATAAAAAAGACAAAGGAAAGTTTACAACGTGATCAAGTGGAAAATATTCGCGATTTAACTCGTTATGATCCTGATGTCGGTGTGAATGAAGCAGGTGGGCGAGGTACCTCAAGAGGATTTTCAATGCGTGGTGTTGAACGTGAACGAGTAGCTATTGATGTTGATGGTTTTGGTTCAGCACCTATTTTGAAAAAAGATAGTCCTACATCGGGTTATCATAGAGTACAACAAACAAGCTCTTCTATTAATGAGATCGAATATGAAAACTTGAAAGAAGTGGATTTACGTAAAGGATCTGCTTCTGCGGAATCGGGCAATGGGGCACTTGGTGGTGCGGTAAGTATGACAACCAAAGATACTCAAGATTTCTTTAGTGATGATGAACGTCAAGTGGCAGGGCGTTTTAAGATCGGTCATACCACAAAAGATCGTAGAACGCTTTATTCTGGGGCATTAGCAGGGCGTCATAATGGTTTTGAGGGCTTTGTTCAATACACTAAACGACAAGGTCATGAGTTAAGAGCTCATGATGATCTCTATGATAATGGTTATATTATTTCCCATTATGCGGTTGACGATAACTTAACAACACAACGTACGGTGGATACTTATTTTGATGCCGAAGATGTAAGTGGCCCTCAGCGTAGAATTCCTAATCCGTTAGATTACCATAGTGAATCTTTTTTATCTAAATTTGGTTATCATTTTTCTGAACAACATTATTTAGGTGCAGTAGTAGAAAATACTATTCAAAAATATGATCTGCGAGAAATGTTTTTACCTAATTATTATGCGGGTTCTAATGCAAATGTTCAGAGTTATGAACCACTTTTTCCTTCTATTGGAACAATTAGCCAGTATCAATTTACCCCAACACGTTTTTATTTTGATAAACATAAAAATAAACGTGTAGGCTTAGAATACAAGTATCATAATGAACAACAAGATTTTATTATTGATCAGGCTATTTTACGTTTAGATCGGCGAGATTTAAAATTGCAAAGTACGGCGTTAACGCTAAGTTGTTCCTATTGGCCTAATGTTGATAAAAATTGTTTTCCAAGTGATGCAAATTATATTCGTGGGCAATTAGGTGATAAGCACTTTAGTGAATTAAAAGAAAAAGATATTAAGTTTGATGTGAATCTTGTTAAAAATATAGAAATTGTGGGGAGTCAGCATCAGCTACAATTAAAAACAGGATTAATTAAATCTGATTATGAAGTAACTAATTATTGGTTAAGACAAAAAAATACTGAAAGAACGGTAGAGGAAAATCGTCGTTATTCTGAAAATTACTATTTAGATGGGCCACACTCCACAGGAAAAATGAAAGGTCAAAATATTTTTATTTCATTGAGTGATCGTATCCATTTTAATGATAAGTTTAATACTAGTTTAGCATTACGTTATGATCAGCAAACGTTTCGTGCTAAACCTACAGAAGAAACCAGAAAGCATGGTCTTACTTTTGAAAAAGCAAAATATGACGCATTTTCGTGGGATATTGGATTAGCTTATCGTCCTATTGAACCGATTGAATTGACTTATCGTGCGAGTACGGGCTTTAGAACGCCAAGTATTATTGAGCTTATTGGTCCTGGTTTTAACAATGAACGTTTTAATCCTCAACAGGATACGCAAGGAAGTTTAAAAGCAGAGAAATCCTTTAACCAAGAGGTGGGTATAGAATTAATTGGCTCATTTATGAAAGTCTCGGCAAGTTATTTTATTACAGAGTATCGTGATGTAATAGGGCGAGCGGTGAAATATCATGATGATCGTAGTTTACCAGGTTATGCCACATCGGATATTTATTTTAATTTGTATAATTTTACTACCCATGGTTTTGATATTAAATCCTATGTAGATGCGAATTCTTTGTGGAGTAAATTACCTGCAGGATTAGAATTTAGAGCTAATGTAGGGGTAACGAAGATTAAAAAACAAAAACCAATTTCTGATGATTTTGGTATTGTATCCAGTTATTCTTTCGATGCAATTCAACCTTTAAAAGTCGTTTATGGTGTGGAATATCATGCACCTAGTGAAAAATGGGGCCTGAGCTTAATGAATACTTATTCTAAAGCGAAAAATTTAGATGAGTTAATCTCTACATCTAGACAAAATACTTTAACTTCCCAAGGGGCAAGAGTGGCGAATATTAAGACGAAAAGTTGGTTAACTACTGATTTGACGGGATATTACCATTTCTCACCTTATATTACGTTGAGAGCTGGGATTTATAATTTATTTAATTACCGCTATGTAACTTGGGAGTCAGCGAGACAAACAGCTTTTGGTTCTGAAGCTCGTCAAACAACAGAAAATTATTCAGCATTGGCTGCACCAGGGAGAAACTTCTTACTTAATTTAGAAGTGAAGTTTTAATTTTATTAATATCATTAAAATAGAGATAGGTGATATCACTTATCTCTCTTTTTAGTTTTTAGCTATGAAACAGTTATTTCTTTTTTTATCTTTGTTATTGACTTCGTTAGTTTTAATGGCTCAAGAGTCTATTCATCCTCGTCAAATAAATAGTGATGAATTTTCTATGGGTTATCCAAAATCAATTATTTTAGATAATATTCAGCAACAGATTTATCAGGAAAATCAATATATTCCTCAATTACCCTCAGAAAATAAGGAATTGATGATAAGCAGCCAACAATTATTAGATAATCCAGAGCTGTTAAAGAAAGTGATGTTGACAATTATTCGTCAACATAATATTACAGGGCTTGAAACTGTATTGCCGATTTATCGACAGTCAGAGTTTGCTAATCCTTATTTAATTGCGTATGCGGAAGGAATATTGTTATTATACCAAGGTAAATCCGAAAAAAGTGCGGTAGCTTTTCATAAAATTTTGCAAGATTATCCTTATGCTGAGGTAGTTGGTTATTATTATGCCTTAGCGAATTTTTATAATAAAAATTATGCTTTAGCACGTTATAATTTTAATCAATTAGATAAACTCTCCCATTTGCCAATAGATATTAAGCAACAAGTTGACAAGTATAATGAATTAATTCATCACATTACTAGCTGGAAGTTTAATTTTAATTTGAGTTTTTTTTATGATAGAAATATCAATAATGCACCAGATAATCAACAATGGGGGCGCTTTCGATTCTCTGATAAAAAATCTGATTTTGGTATAACCTATCAAGGACTATTGTCTAAAAAATTTATTTTTCCTCAAGGATTTTATTTCCAACCCAACTTTTATCTTTATGGAAAACAATATTATCAATATCGTCACTATAATGATTTTAATAGCCGTATAGCCTTAACTTTTGCTAAAGCAGATCAATATAATGATTTTACATTACAACCTTATGCGGTAAGAAGATTATATGGCGAAAAGGCTTATTCTTATACTTTGGGTAATCAAGTGAGTTGGTTACATCATTGGCATTATCGATTTTCAACATTATTTTCGTTAGCTTATGAACATCAATATTTTGATCGCCAGAAGTTTTTTAATAATCATCGTCAGATTTTTAATTTAACCAGTTTATATGCTTTGACGGCAAAACATACTTTATTATTAAATCAAGAAGTCGTACATCAATATGCGACTCGTGATTCTGAGGATAGTTATTGGGGATGGAGCATTAAGGCTGATTGGCGAACAAATTGGGATAGTGGTTTAGGTACAAATATTTCTTTTTTGTATGGAAAAAACAAATATAAAGGACCGACTTTATTAACACAACAACATAATCGGAAAGATCGAAAATATGCGTTGATGTTGCAATTAAAACATCGAAAACTGCAATATGCAGGTTTTCAACCAGAAATTTCTTTGCAATATTATGCTCATAGAAGTAATAGTGCATTACATTCCTATACAAGAAAAGAAATCTTTTTCAATATAAATAAAATATTCTAATCATTTTATTAAAGTGATATCTGTTAAATGGATAAGAATCTTTCAATAGATTTTATGACTTGATTAGGCTTTTCCGCATGTACCCAATGATCTGCGCCGTTAATGGTAAAGGATTGGGCTTGGGGAAATTGGGCTAAGATGGTTTCTTTATCTTTAAGTTGGATATAGTCCGAATTACCGCCTTTGATAAATAAGGTTGGCTGATTAACCAGACAAGGTTGCCAATCCATTAAGGTGGAATAATGCTGATAAAGTGCGGCCAAATTAAAACGAAATTTTTCAATACTCTGCGGATCGAAAGATTTGAGCATAAATTGGATAATGCTTTCCTCTTTGATATGTTGAGCAAGTAGGGGACGAGCTTGTTGTCGAGTGCTAACTTGGGCTTGTTTGACCGCAAATAAGCCTGCGAATACCTCTTTATGGCGTTGTTGTTGATAGGCTATTGGGGCAATATCAATGACGATCAGTTTTTCTACTCGATTTGGGTATTGGGCGGTAAATTGCATTGCGGTTTTGCCGCCCATAGAATGTCCAATTAGGTTAACTTTCTCAAGGTTAAGTTTTTCTAATAGTTGATAAATATCCTGTGCCATAACGGAATAATTCATTTGATCACTGTGAAAACTTTGTCCATGATTACGCAGATCAAGACGGAGAATGTTGTATTGTTCACTAAATCCTTTAGCAATAATACCGAGATTGTTCATATCGCCGAATAAGCCATGTAAAAAGACTAGGGTGGGGTGCTGGGGAGAAAGTTGATGATATTGATAATTTAATTGTTGTTCGCTCATTATTTTGCCGTTATTTTATGCACTTTGCATAGTGTATTGAAAAAGAAATCAGTATAATGCACCATTATAACGAGCAAGCCAAATAACATAAAGAGGAAAGAGCAATGAAAATTATCGAGGTAGATGAAGAACTTTATCAGTATATTGCGAGTAAAACCCAATCTATTGGCGAAAGTGCATCTGATATATTACGCCGTTTGTTAGATCTTGATCCTCTTTCTAACACGCAAACTAATCTTGAAACGAGTGAAAATGTTCCTTTAGAAACGCCACAAAACTCACAGCCCCCTTTAGAATTATCGGTTGCGAATAAAGGGGAGAGCCAAACAGTTAAGCTAGCGGAAGAGGAAAAAGAAAACCTTCGTCCCACTGTGAAAAAACAATCGGAGCAAGCCATTCAGCAGGTGGTGAGCAAGGTGCGAGCTTTATTACAATCTGAGGAGTTTGTGCAAGAAAATAAAGCCGTTGTACGTTTTTTAGCGATTCTTAAAGTGTTATATCGTACGCATCCTGAAAGTTTTGCCCAAGCAACCGAGTCATTGCAGGGGCGCACTCGAGTATATTTTGCCCGTGATGAAGCGACGTTGTTGGCAGCAGGTAATCATACTAAGCCGAAACAAATTCCAGATACGCCTTATTGGGTTATTACTAACACCAACAGTGGGCGAAAAATGTTAATGTTAGAGGGGGCGATGCAATCAATGCAACTGCCTGAGGATTTAATTGAGGAAGTGCGGTCGTTTTTTGTTGCAAATTAAATGAATCGTCAATTTTTATGGCAACAATATGCCAAGGATCCTGACTATGCTCAACGTATTGCTTTGCAATTTGAGCAACAATATTTAACTTGGCAAACCTTTTCCGAGCGAATTGATCAATTCGCTTTTTGTTTTGTTCAGCAAGGGGTTAAAGCAGGGCATACGGTAGCCCTATGTGGCAAAAATAGCCTTGATTTATTGTTAGCTTATTGTGCCTTGTTGCAACTTGGTGGGCGAGTGTTGTTGCTTAATCCTGCGTTTAATGCCAGTAAAATTCAGCAACTTTGCCGAGATCATCAAGCAGTATTGCTTTGGTCTGAGCAGCAATGCTTAGCATTGACACAAGTTGAACCACAGCAAGACTTTGTTGCTTTAACCTTAACTTTAACCTCAGGATCTTCTGGGGAACCTAAGGCGGTTGCACATCGTATAGACGATCATCTTGCTAATGCCCAAGGGGTTTGCCAGTTAATGGGGTTTCAAGCGGAGCATTGTTGGTTACTTTCTTTGCCATTATTTCACGTTTCAGGGCAAGGGATTATTTGGCGTTGGTTATTGACGGGGGCAAGATTACAGTTAGTGGGCGATAATCTTTATGCCGCAATGGCACAAGCCACGCATCTTTCTTTGGTGCCTACGCAATTACAACGTTGGTTAGCCTATTTAGCGGATAATCCTGTTCAATCTCAACAAAAACAACATATTTTATTGGGGGGAAGTCATATTCCGCTTAATTTGGTTAAACAAGCGGAACAGCAAGGCTTTTCTTGTTACTGCGGTTATGGTATGACAGAAATGGCGTCCACAGTATTTGCTAAACGCTATGATGATAGGGCGGGGGTCGGACAAGCCTTAGCGGGGCGAGAATATTGTTTGGTCAATGGTGAAATTTGGTTGCGTGGTGCGGGATTAGGCTTGGGGTATTGGCAAAATGGACAGCTTATCCCCTTATGCAATCAACAAGGTTGGTTACAAACTAAGGATCGAGGATATTGGCAAGACAATGAATTAGTGATAGCTGGACGATTGGATAATATGTTTATTTCAGGGGGAGAGAATATTCAACCTGAGGAAATTGAAAAGATTTTGTTACAATATGAGGGTTTAAAGCAAGCGGTAGTGCTTGCAGTTAATGATAATGAGTTTGGGCAACGCCCTGTGGCGATGGTGGAATTTGCTCAGAAATTTTCGCAAAATGAAGTGAATAAATTGACCCATTGGTTGTCCAATAGGCTGGAAAAATTTAAACAACCTATTGCTTATTTCCCCTTGCCAGAACAAGCACAATCAGGGATTAAGGTTTCTCGTTATGGGTTACAACAGCAATTAGCTAAGATATGGGATAAAGAATAATTTATGAAATTACGGCGTATTGGCGTTTATATTATGTTGTTATTCGGTTTGGCGACCTTTGTGCAGGCAGCCGTACCGAGCTTAGATGATCTTCGTGCCCAATTAGAAGGGGCAAAAGCCGATAATAGCAGTTCGGCGGAACATCAATTAATGGTGCAAAATTTAGAAGAGGCAGTATCATTAGTTGGCAAAATTAACCAACAAAAGCAGGCTAATGAACGCTTAGAAAATGAAATTGCCAATGCGGGAAAATTATTAGCAGAAAGTCAAAATAAAGTCCGCCAGTTACGCCAACAAAGTGCGGTGCAATCTGTTGAAGAATTAGAAAACCAGTCTTTAACCAGTCTACAAAGCCAATTAGAAACCACCTTTCAAAAGGTACAAGAAGCACAAAGTGATTTAGCGGAAGTGAATGCCACAGTGGTATCACAAAGCACTGTGCCAGAGCGTTCGCAAATGGCGTTAAAAGATAATCTTACCCAAAGCCAAACCATTAATAGCAAGTTATTAAACCTTTCTCCGTCCGATAGCAGTCCGCAAACGGAAGCTTTACGTCATCGCTTAGAACTTGAACAAGAATTAATCGAGTTAAGTAACCGTTATCATCAAATGTTATTACGTGGACACGATAGTTTAACGGTATTATATGAATCTCAAAGCGAAGAAGATACCCTAGCTTTACAACAGCTACAAGCACAATTAGCCAATTTACAGCAAGCCATTAATGCTAAACATTTGCAAGAGTCCCGTAAACAGGTGCAACAAGCCACCGAATTAGAGCAAAATACCAATGCGGATAATCCAGTGATTGTGCAAGAGCTTGCCTTAAATACCCGCTTTTCTCAGATTTTGTTACAAAATACCGCACAAATGAATGCCTTATCGCAAGATGATCTTCGCATTACCAATGTGTTGGATAATTTACGCCAAATGCAACGCAATATTGAAGAACAAATTAGTGCCTTGCAAGGGACATTAGTGCTATCAAGAATTATTAACAAACAAAAACAAGCCTTACCCCAAGATCAAATGATCAAAGGCTTATCCAAAACCATTGGCGAATTACGGGTACAGATTTTTGATACCACAGAAATTCGTGAGCATATTTATAATACGGACAGCTATATTGCCGAGTTAGAACATACTTACAAAGTGCAATTTGATGAAAAAGTGCGGTCAGAATTAGAAAAAATTCTGCAAGAGCGTTATAAAATTCTTAACGATTTAATTAAGTTATTGAATAATCAATTAAATTTAGCCATTACCATTGAGTTAAATCAACAAGAAGTTTTATCCATTAGCGATACCTTACAGAGTAAATTACGTCAGCAAAGTTTTTGGGTCGCCAGTAATAATCCCATTGATCTTGATTGGTTGGAATCTTTTCCTCGCCTAGCGATTGCGGAGATTGGCGAGCTGGCAAGACATATTAATCTTGCTAGCTTAACGGAAAATATTATTCCCCTTGGCTTATTTATTTTGATTGCCTTGGCGGGCTATAGCCTGATTATTTATAAAAAACCAAGCATTAAAAAACGCCTTACCAGTTTAGCGGAGCAAGTGAATACCTTAAAACGGGATAGCCACTGGCATACGCCAGAAGCCTTGTTTTGGACAGTGGTTTTAGCGTTACCGAGTACCCTGATTTTTGTTTCTGTGGCGAGTTTAGCCACTTATGTGATTTTTCAAAATCTTTATGCTGGTTGGAAATGGGCGTGTTTTTTAGCTGGCTATTGGTTGTTTTTTGCTACTATTTTGTCCTTATTGCGTCCCAACGGCTTAGCCTATCGCCATTTTGGTATGCCACAGGGCAGTAATGAAATTTTCCGTATTGTTATCAAAAAATCCATTTTAGTGATTTCATTGATTTTTGGTTCATTTATTTTTTCTTATTTACAACAAATTGATTTTAGCCGCGATGTGATCGGGCAAGTGATGTTAATTGTGGCATTAATTCTCTGTCAATTTGTGATATTACCTTTGCTGACCAAAGCCATTAACCGTTATGAAAATACGGTGACAGAAACGGGCGAAATTCGTAGCACCAAACTATTACGCTTAGTCAAATTTGTACTGTTTTTAACCCCAAGTAGTTTAATCGTGTTGGTGGTATTAGGCTATTATTATACCGCCGTTGAATTGATTAAATATTTATTTGAAAGCTATATGGTGGTGGTCATTTGGATTTTTGGGCGGCAAATTGTTTACCGCTTTTTATCTGTGTCCTCAAGACGTATGGCATATCGGCGTTTACAAAAACGGCGTGAGGATATTCGTCAGCAATTAGAAGTGGGTGAAGATAAAGCCATTACTGAAGCCGATGTAGCGGAAAAAAGCATTAAAATTGCCACCGTCAACCAACAAATTTTTCGTATGGCGGATCTTATTGCTTGGGTAGTATTAATTTTAGCTTTTTATGCCGTATGGTCGGATCTATTCAGTGTGGCTTATTATTTAGACGGCGTGATTTTATGGGAAAGCATTGAAACCACGGCGAAAGGAACGGTGGCAAACTCCATAACCTTACTAAACTTAATGCGTGCGATGCTTGTGTTGCTAGCAATGTATATGTTAGTACGCAATTTAAAAGGCATTTTGGAAGTGTTAATTTTTTCTCGAGGACGCTTTTCGCAAGGAACACCGCATACGATCACGTCATTATTAAGCTATTGTATTATTGTGATTGGCTTAATTTGGTCGTTTACTAACCTTGGTTTGTCTTGGAATAAATTACAATGGTTATTTACCGCACTTTCGGTGGGGCTTGGCTTTGGTGTAAGAGAAATTTTTGGCAGTTTTGTGTCTGGTATCATTCTTTTATTTGAACGCCCGATCCGAGTTGGCGATAAGGTTACCGTAGGACAATTTACGGGCGTAGTCACCAAAATTCGTTTGCGTTCCACCACTTTGCTTGATTCTGATGATAAAGATGTGGTATTACCTAACCAGTCTTTTGTTACCGAACGCTTCATTAACTGGACATTATCAAACAGTATGACAAGATTGGTCATTCATTTAAGCGTGGCTTATGGCTCAGATTTAGATCTTGTGCATAAACTCTTGCTACAATCTGCCCAAGAAGCCCCAAAAGTGTTAGATACGCCAGCACCGCAAGTGAATTTCTTAAACTTTGGTGAACATGGTTTAGAATATGAATTATTAGTACATGTACCGACTATCGATGATCGTGTACCAATGACCAATTTCTTAAATTATCGTATTAATCAATTATTTAACCTTAACCATATTGAGATTGCATTTAATCAGCTCAATGTTAATATTCGTAATCAAGAATTATCAGAGGATAACCAACCTCATCAACTATTTAAACAATAAGGAACAATTATGGCAGGAAATAGCATAGGACAACTTTTTCGTGTTACCACTTTTGGCGAATCTCATGGGCTTGCGTTAGGTTGTATTGTGGACGGTGTACCGCCGAATATGGCATTGTCAGAGCAAGATATTCAGCCTGATTTAGATCGCCGTAAACCGGGGACATCACGTTATACCACGGCTCGCCGAGAAGATGACCAAGTACAAATTTTATCAGGCGTGTTTGAGGGAAAAACCACAGGTACCAGTATCGGTTTATTAATTAAAAATGGCGATCAGCGTTCGCAAGATTATAACGAGATTAAAGATCGTTTTCGCCCCGGGCACGCGGATTTTACCTATCAACAAAAATATGGTATTCGTGATTATCGTGGCGGCGGACGTTCTTCGGCGAGAGAAACCGCAATGCGTGTGGCAGCTGGTGCCATTGCTAAAAAATATTTGCGTGAACAATTTGGCATTGAAGTACGAGGCTTTTTAGCACAAATCGGCGATATTCAAATTGCACCACAAAACATTGAGCAAATAGATTGGCAACAGGTTAATAGCAATCCTTTTTTCTGTCCTGATCTAAGTGCGGTGGAAAAATTTGATGAATTAATTCGCCAGCTCAAAAAAGAAGGGAATTCTGTGGGGGCAAAATTAACGGTGATTGCCGAAAATGTGCCAGCAGGATTAGGCGAGCCTGTTTTTGATCGCTTAGATGCGGATCTTGCCCATGCCTTAATGGGCATTAATGCGGTAAAAGGGGTAGAAATTGGTGATGGTTTTGCGGTTGTCAGCCAAAAAGGCACAGAACATCGTGATGAAATGAATAAACAAGGCTTTTGTTCTAACCATGCTGGCGGTATTTTAGGGGGCATTAGTTCAGGGCAACCTATTATCGCAACCATTGCGTTAAAACCTACTTCCAGTATTACTATTGCAGGAAAAACCTTAAATTTGCAAGGGGAAGAAGTGGAAGTGGTTACCAAAGGACGCCATGATCCTTGCGTGGGTATTCGTGCGGTACCTATCGCTGAAGCAATGGTAGCTATCGTACTATTGGATCATTTATTGCGTTTTAAAGCACAGTGCAAATAATGGCGGATTGAAGAGAAAGGAACAAGTATGACAAAGAATCTGTGGATAAGCCTTTGGGTAGTATTGGGCTTATCGCTGTTTTTTATGCCATTAAATTCACAAGCCTCGCCACAGGATTGGCAAAAAGTGAAACGTCCGATTCCAGGCGATCCGCAGCCGATTGGGGGCTATTCTAATGGGTGCTTAATTGGGGCAGTAGCACTTCCCTCCGAGGGCGAAGGCTATCAAGTCATTCGCCTCAATCGTAACCGTTATTATGGGCATCCAGATATGATTGCTTACTTGCAACGTTTAGGCAAAAAAGTCAAACAAGCAGGACTACCTGAAATGTTGGTGGGCGATATTGCGATGCCGGGCGGTGGACGCTTTTTAACAGGGCACGCTAGCCATCAAATGGGACTTGATGCGGATATTTGGTTGCGAATGGGAAAAATGTCGGCGAAAGATGCCTTAAATTCTGATGGAAAAGGATTATTAGTGGTTAATCGTAAGGCACAGCGGGTTGATGATAAGGTTTGGAACGACAATCATCGTAAACTGATCCAACTTGCCGCTCAAGATCCGCAAGTGAGCCGTATCTTTGTTAATCCAGCCATTAAAGTGAAGCTATGCCAAACGGTACAAGGGGATCGGCGTTGGTTACAAAAAATTCGTCCTTGGTTTGGGCATGATTCCCATTTCCATGTGCGTTTAACTTGTCCTAAAGGTGCGACTTATTGTGAGAATCAAGCTCCAGTTCCTGCTGGAGAGGGTTGTGGCGCAGAATTGTATTCTTGGTTTGAACCAGCAAAACCCTCAGCCACACCAAGCAAGCCAAAAACCATACCGCCTGAGCCTATTCTATGTCAACAGATTAGATCAGCCCCTAATCGTAGTGAATGGTTAGAATAGCAATGGAAATCAGTATTGAAATACTCTTATTATTGTTTGCCGTCGCAATGCTGGCAGGCTTTATTGATGCGATTGCAGGGGGCGGAGGCTTAATTACAATCCCTGTGTTAATGTCTATTGGACTTTCGCCTGCGTTAGCCTTGGGAACAAATAAGCTACAAGCCTGTGGCGGTTCATTTTCGGCAAGTTTATATTTTATTCGTCAGCGTGCGGTCAAATTGCGTGAAGTAGGAATACTGATTGCTTTTACCTTTATTGGCGCAGTGATTGGCACAATTTTAATTCAAAACCTTAATGCCTCTCTGTTAAAAAATATTCTTCCGATACTTATCATCATTATTGGCTTATATTTTTTATTTAGCCCCCAATTAGGCGAAGTAGATCGCCAACAACGGGTGTCTTATTTAGGCTTTGCTTTGACGGCGGGGTTAGGGATTGGATTTTATGACGGTTTTTTTGGACCGGGAACAGGATCTTTCTTTAGTCTTGCTTTTATCAGTTTGCTCGGTTTCAATTTAACCAAAGCCACTGCTCACGCTAAAGTCTTGAATTTTACCTCTAATTTTGCCTCATTATTATTCTTTATCCTCGGTGGGCATATTGTTTGGTCATTAGGATTGATTATGATGTTAGGGCAGTTTATTGGTGCAAATATGGGGGCAAAAATGGTCTTAAGCAAAGGTAAAAAGTTAATTCGCCCTATGGTTGTCCTGATGTCCTTGATTATGGCAAGTAAAATGATTTATGAACAAGGTTGGTTTAGTTAATTGTATGAGTGAACAGCATATCCGTTTAACCGCCAGAGTCGGTTATGATCCCAAATTTTTATGGTCATTTTTATTACCCAAATATTGGGGGATTTGGCTCGGTATTTTCCTTTTGTTTATTCTTGCTTTTATCCCTTTTCGCTGGCGTGATAAATTTGCCAGAAAAATCGGATTAATCATTGCTCATAGAGCCAAAAAACAACGCCATCGTGCCAGAGTAAATTTACAATATTGCTTTCCACAATGGACAGAACAACAACGTGAACAAGTGATCGATGAAATGTTTGTGATTACTAGCCAAGTAATGCTAGGTATCGGCGAAATCGCTTTACGTTCTCAACAGCATCTCAATCAACGTAGCGAGTTTATTGGTTTAGAGCATATTCATCAAGCCAAAGCAGAGGGAAAAAATGTCATTCTTTTAGTCCCACATGGCTGGGCGATTGACGCCTCAGGCATTATTTTGCATACCCATGGTATGCCAATGACCGCCATGTATAACCCGCATCGCAATCCATTGGTGGATTGGCTATGGACAATTACTCGAGAGCGTTTTGGCGGCAAAATGCACGCCAGACAAAACGGCATAAAACCTTTTTTACTTTCAGTAAAACAAGGCAATATGGGCTATTACCTACCTGATGAAGATTATGGCTCAGAACTCAGCGTTTATGCGGATTTTTTTGCCACCTATAAAGCCACCTTACCGGGTTTAAATAAAATGGCAAAATTAGCCAAAGCAGTGGTAATCCCTATGTTCCCACGCTATAACGCACATCGCGGCAAATATGAAATAGAAATCCACCCAGCGATGACATTAAGTGATGATCCTGAACAATCCGCCCGAGCAATGAATGAAGAAATAGAATCTTTCGTCACCCCAACGCCTGAACAATATGTTTGGATCTTACGCCTATTAAAAACTCGTAAAGATAATGAGGATATTTATCGTTAAGACAAGTGCGAGATAAAAAGTGCGGTGTGTTTTTAAGATTTTTTGGCGATATTGTTATAGTTGTTTTGCTTGATTTTATTGGCGTGCCGTTTTGTCTTATTTTAAGGGGCTGAAGTAGATTAGCCTTAAATTCCACACCATTTTCTCAAGATTTTAAGTTGCTGAGAAGGTGTCCCAAAGTTAAACCGAAACTCGCATTC
>NZ_SMFT01000003.1 GCF_004339025.1 Volucribacter psittacicida | reverse complement strand
GTCATCCTCTCAGACCAGCTAGAGATCGTCGCCTTGGTAGGCCTTTACCCCACCAACTAGCTAATCTCACTTGGGCTTATCTTATGGCTAGTGGCTAAAAAGTCCCACTACTTTAATCTCTCGATATTACGCGGTATTAGCCACAGTTTCCCGTGGTTATCCCCCTCCATAAGCCAAATTCCCAAGCCTTACTCACCCGTCCGCCACTCGTCAGCAAAAGAAACAAGTTTCTTTCCCGTTACCGTTCGACTTGCATGTGTTAAGCCTGCCGCCAGCGTTCAATCTGAGCCATGATCAAACTCTTCAGTTTAATCCTTCCACTCAATACTGACTTCAAATAAATTGGTCAGCACTGGTGTGTTAAATCTAAAATTTTCAATATTTTCAAACTCAAGCACACGAGTGCCCACACAGATTGTCTGATTTAGTTTTTAAAGAACATCTTGCTAAAAGCAAGGCTGACTATTCTAGTCAATTCGCCAAAAGCTGTCAATCATATTTTTATTGATTGTTTTATTTAATCTTAAGATAATCTTATCTATCGGTTAAACTTCACAGCATTGCGTTGCGGAGGCGTATTATAGGGATCTTTTTCTTTCGTGCAAGGAATTTTTTATTCAAAAAAACTGAATGATTATTTATTAACCTTAAACAGATTCAAAGTAATAATCTAATTTATTGATCTAATTGGATAAGTTGAGAAAATCCCCATTCTTTCAATATTCTTACAAACTGCCCTTGTGTAGAAAAATTTTGTGTACAAAATGCTAAATTGCTCAACACAGGCTCTTTATCCATTTCTGTTTGATAATCCGCTAACAAAAACTCAATGCGTTTTGCAATAGCTTGTCCAGAGTCAACAAAATGCTTAACCTGAGGTAAACAAATCTGAATTTCCTCTTTTAATAAAGGGAAATGGGTGCAACCCAAAACCACTGTATCTAAATCCACTTGCTCAAGCCAAGTTAATAATTCATTACGCAAAGCAATAAGATCTACTGAGTGCCCATGCAATTTTTGTTCTGCTAATTGCACTAATTGGGTAGAACCAATTTTTTCCACTTTACAATCTTTTGCATACTGCCAAATAAGTTCAGCAACATAAGCACGATTTATCGTGCCTTTTGTCGCTAATAATCCAATATGTTTCGTTTTACTTATTATTGCCGCGGGTTTTATCGCAGGTACAGTGCCAACAATGGGGCAACAAAAGGCTTGACGCAATGCTGGCAACACGACTGTACTTGCCGTATTACAAGCAATCACAATTAAATCAAGGGGATAGCGCTGATGAATTTGCTGACAAATCATTAAAACACGGGTTACAATATCTTCCTCAGCGCGTTCTGAATAAGGGAAGAAAGCATTATCAAAGCAATATAAATAATGATAATCTGGCAATAATGCCCGTGTTTCACGATAAACACTTAAACCACCAACACCAGAATCAAAAAATAAAATCGTAGGTTTCATTAACTTTTACCTAACCTCATTACGCATTGGTATAAATTTCTCGTTGTCCTAACCAACGTTGAATAATATTCTCGGCAAGCTGTGGCGATGTTTGCATAATCTGTTTGGCATAATATTGTACACTCGGGATCATTTTTCGATCACGAACTAAATTTGCTACTTTAAATTCCGCCATCCCAGTTTGTTTCGTCCCTAAAACTTCGCCCGCTCCTCTAATTTGCAAATCTTTTTCCGCAATCACAAAACCATCTTGGCTATCTCGCATAACTTGCAATCGTTGACGGGAAATTTTTCCTAACGGTGCTTTATACATTAGCACACAATAGGACGCCGTTGATCCTCGTCCCACTCGCCCTCGTAGCTGATGTAGCTGAGATAAACCTAAACGTTCTGCATTTTCAATAATCATTACACTGGCATTAGGAACATCAACGCCCACTTCAATGACCGTCGTCGCCACCAACAAATCCAATTTTGCCTGTTTAAATTCAGCCATAATTGCTTGTTTTTCTTGCGGTTTCATTCTCCCATGCACAAGCCCAATCTTTAATTGTGGCAAGCATTTGCGTAAATCTTCGGCTGTGGCTTCCGCGGCTTGTGCTTCTAACACTTCTGATTCATCAATCAAGGTGCAAACCCAATAGGCTTGGCGTTTTTCTTCAGCACAAGCATGATAAACACGCCGTACAATTTCATCTCGCCGATCATCCGCCATCACCACCGTCGTAATAGGGGTACGCCCTGGCGGTAATTGATCAATAATAGAGGTATCTAAATCCGCATAAACCGTCATGGCTAATGTACGAGGAATAGGCGTTGCGGTCATAATTAATTGATGAGGATAGACCCCTTGTTTTTCCCCTTTTTCTCGCAACATTAAACGCTGATGTACACCAAAACGATGCTGTTCATCAACAATAACCAACGCAAGATCAGCAAATTGCACTTGCTCTTGAAATAAAGCATGTGTGCCAATAATAATATCAATTTGCCCATCGGCTAACTGGCTTAATTGTGTTTGTCTTGCTTTCCCCTTTACCTTACCTGCTAACCAGCCTACTTTTATCCCTAAAGGCTCAAACCAAGCCATAAAATTTTGCGTATGTTGCTCCGCTAAGATTTCTGTGGGTGCCATCAATGCCACTTGCTTACCATTATCAATGGCAATCAATGCAGCTAAAGCAGCAACTAAGGTTTTTCCTGAGCCTACATCACCTTGAACTAAACGCATCATCGGCACAGGTTTGGCTAAATCCTGTTGAATATCCCTGCTCACATTGCCTTGTGCCTGCGTAGGTTGGAAAGGCAAATTTGCTAAAAATCTTGCCACTAAATCTGTTTTCATCACCAGCGGATGAGCAAAATTTTGTTGAATTTTAGACCGCACTTTTTGCATCGCAAGGTTATAAGCGAGCAACTCCTCAAAAATCAGGCGTAATTGTGCGGGGTGTTGTGCTTGTTCTAATAATTGAGGGCTAACGTCAGGGGTTGGACGATGCAAAAATTGAATGGCTTGTTTTAAGCTATAATGATGTGGATTAAATTGTTCAGGTAAAATCTCTGGTATTTGAATTTTATCTAATAATTTTAGGGCTTGATCTGTTAATTTACGCAATGTGGCTTGCTTTAAGCCTTCAGTGGTTGAATAAATCGGCGTTAGGGTTTCCTCTAATTGTAAAGGGGAATGATTTTTAATCACTTGGTATTCAGGGTGGTGCATTTCTGCCATAAATCGACCACGTTTCACTTCGCCAAACGCCTTTACTCGCTCTCCCACCCGCAAACTATTTTTCATGGCAACATTAAAGTTAAAAAAGCGTAAAGCCAATTTTGATGTACCATCTGATAAAGTCACCATTAAGATTGGACGGCGACCAGTTTGCACTTCGCACGTCTGCACCACCCCTTCTATGGTCGCATACTGTTCTGGACGTAGATCAATAATGGGGGTAATTCTGGTACGATCTTCATAACGTAACGGAAAATGAAGTAATAAATCCTGTACATTATTAATGCCTATACGCCCTAATTTCTCCGCAATGGCTGCCCCTACGCCCGATAGAGCCGTAAGAGGAACCGCATCAAGTAATTGAGTCGCCATCGTTATTCATTTTTATTACGCACAATATTCACCACCCCTGATACCGTACGAATCTTGCGTATCACATTTTCAAGATGATGACGATCCTGCGTGGTTAAGACTAAGGTAACTTGGTATAAACGCCCATCACGTTCTTCTGTAGAAATAGAATGAATATTACTTCCAGCCTCCGTAATTGCTGTGGTTAAATTAGCAAATGTACCTTGCTGATTAATAATATCCACCCACAACTCCGTTTCAAATTCAATTTTATTTTCGCTTTGCTCCCATTCAACGCTCATATATTGTTCAGGGTTCTCTTGGCGATCTTTTAAATTTGAACAACATTCGTGATGTACAACCAAACCTTTCCCTGGGCTAACATAAGCAACAATAGGATCACCGGGAATAGGATGACAACATTTTGCAAAGGTAGTTAATAAACTTTCCGCCCCTTTTATCACTAAATGTTGCTGATGATTATGCAAGTCGCCATCGGTATCAATTTCTATGGCTTCGCCCAATAATTTCACCGCAACCACCGCACTCATTTGATTGCCTAAGCCAATTTCAGCCAATAAATCATCAAAACTTTCTAACTTTAATTCTTGCAATACCGCTTGAATACGCAATTCTTCAAGTTGTTCTAATTTTACAGGTGCTAAGGCGTGTACTAACTGACGCTTGCCTAACAAAATAGACTCATCTCGGCGTAAATTTTTCAAGGTTTGACGAATGTTGGCCCTCGCCTTCGCAGTTACCACAAAATTTAACCAGCCTGCATTTGGACGTGCTGCAGGCGCAGTAATAATATCCACCGTTTGCCCTGATTGTAAGGCTTGAGCTAAAGGATAAGGTTCACGATCCACCCTTGCCCCCACACAAGTATTACCAATGCCAGTATGTACCGCATAGGCAAAATCCACGGGCGTTGCGCCAGCAGGCAACTCCACAATCCGTCCTTTCGGGGTAAACACATAAATCTCATCAGGAAATAAATCTGATTTTACATTCTCAATAAATTCAAAAGAATTGCCCGCACTTTGTTGTAACTCAATAATGCTTTGTAGCCAACGTTGTGCCTTAATTTGTACCGTTGTGGAATCATTTTTACCATTTTGCTTATAAGCCCAATGCGCCGCTACCCCCATTTCCGCCATTTGATCCATTTCTTCCGTACGGATCTGTACTTCCACAGGCACACCATGAGGCCCAATCATTGAGGTATGTAACGACTGATAACCATTTGCCTTAGGCACCGCAATATAATCTTTCACTTTGCCGGGACGAGGTTTATATAGGCTATGCATTTGCCCCAAAACACGATAGCAAGTATCTAAATCTGCCACCACCGCACGAAAGGCATAAATATCCATAATGGAATGAAAACGTTGCTCTTTAAGCCGCATTTTCTGATAAATAGAATAAAGGTGTTTTTCCCGTCCAAATACTCTGGCCTTGATCCCCACATCATCTAAACGCCCTTTAATTTCTTGGGAAATGCGTTGAATCATTTCCTTACGATTACCCCGTGCCACTTGAATGACTTTCTGTAACACCGAATAACGTTGTGGATACATTGCTTCAAAGCCAAGATCTTCTAATTCATTTTTAATATGCTCAATACCAAGACGATGCGCCAAAGGGCTATAAATTTCAAGGGTTTCTTTAGCAATACGCCGCCGCTTATCTGGTCGCAGTGCCCCCAAGGTACGCATATTATGGGTTCTATCCGCTAACTTAATCAGCACAACACGAATATCCCGTGTCATTGCCAAAATCATTTTACGAAAATTTTCCGCCTCTGCTTCTTTACGAGTACGGAATTTTAATTTATCAAGTTTTGACACGCCCTCCACAATTTCCGCCACACTTTTACCAAATTCAGCGGTTAATTGTTGTTCCGTATAAGGCGTATCCTCAATCACATCGTGCAATAATGCCGCCATCACCGCTTCGTGATCCAGCTTCATTTCAGCAATAATGGAAGCCACCGCCACAGGGTGAGTAATATAAGGCTCGCCACTAGAACGATATTGCCCCTCGTGGGCATCTCGAGCAATCACAAATGCACGCTTTACTAATTCAATTTGCTCCGCTGGCAAATAACCTTGAATAATGGTATTTAAACTTTCAAAAAGATACATATTTTGACCGCTCTTCGCCCACAATAATTAAAATCAATTACACATTCTCCGTTGTCAGCAACGACACTGCATAATCTTCACTTTCTTTGCGTTCTTCTTCCACTTCCGCTTCTTGGGAATCCATAATTTCATTATTGATTAACCCTTTTTCAATTTCACGCAACGCAATCACAGTCGGCTTATCATTCTCTTCAGGTACTAAAGGTTCACGCACATGTAATTGCAACTGTCTTGCACGACGTGCTGCGGTTAAAATTAAATCAAAACGGTTACCAATTTTCTCAACCGCATCTTGAACTGTTACTCGAGCCATAATTTACTCCAATTTCTCTAAACATAAAGGGCATATATCATACTAAAGTGCGGTCTATTTTGCTAGCAATTCAGCAATTAATCCTTGCTGACTGACTTTCTGCACTTGGGTTTTCAAACGTTCTGCCGCCAAAATATGACAAATATCCTGCAAGGCTTGAGAAAATTCATCATTAATGATCACATAATCATATTCATCATAATGACACATTTCACTCTGGGCTTTTTCCATACGTTGAGCAATCACCTCTGCCGAATCCTGCCCACGTCCAATCAAACGCTGTTCCAACGCCGCCAAAGATGGCGGTAAAATAAAAATACTTTTTACATTGGGCATCTTTTCCCGAATCTGGCGCGCGCCCTGCCAATCAATATCCAAAAACACATCGATCCCCTGTGCCAAAGACTGCTCAATCATCGGCAATGAAGTACCATAATAATGCCCACCAAACACCTTGGCATATTCCAAAAATACCCCTTGTTCAATAAGACGCTCAAATTCCCCTTGTTCCACAAAATAATAATGCACACCCTCCTGCTCCCCCGGTCTTGGTTGGCGTGTCGTATGAGAAACGGAAACTTTCATCTTATCGGAATCCGCCAATAACGCATTAATCAATGAAGATTTTCCTGCCCCACTAGGTGCAGAAAGAATATAAAGATTACCTTGTTGCATAAAATTCTCTTCTCCTAAATTCAAACCCGCTTATTATGCCAAAATTCCACAAAAAGTGCGGTCATTTTTCACGATATTTCTGTTAAAATAACGCCCAATAATAGCCAATGAGAGAAAATTAATGAAAGTTTTAGGTATCGAAACCTCTTGCGATGAAACAGGCGTTGCCATTTATGATGAACAACAAGGACTCATCGCCAACCAACTTTATAGCCAAATTGAGTTACACGCTGATTATGGCGGAGTTGTCCCCGAATTAGCCTCAAGGGATCATATTCGCAAAACCCTCCCCCTTATTCAAGCCGCCTTACAACAGGCAAACCTCACCGCCAAAGATATTCAAGGCATCGCCTATACCTCAGGACCTGGCTTAGTAGGTGCATTGCTCGTTGGGGCGACTATTGCGCGATCTTTAGCTTATGCTTGGCAAGTCCCAGCATTGGGTGTACACCACATGGAAGGGCATCTCCTCGCACCAATGCTAGAAGAAAACCCACCTCGCTTTCCTTTCATTGCCCTATTGGTATCAGGCGGGCATACCCAATTAGTCCAAGTAGAAGGCGTCGGCAATTACCAACTCTTAGGCGAATCCATTGATGACGCCGCTGGCGAGGCCTTTGACAAAACCGCCAAATTATTAGGTTTAGATTATCCCGGTGGCGCAGCCTTATCTCGCCTCGCTCAACAAGGCAATCCTCATCGCTTTCTTTTTCCTCGCCCAATGACCGATCGCCCAGGGCTGGATTTCAGCTTTTCAGGATTAAAAACCTTTGCTGCCAACACCATTCATCAAGCCATACAACAAGAAGGACAACTTACTGCACAAACCAAAGCCGATATTGCTTATGCTTTCCAACTGGCGGTAGTAGAAACTCTTGCCATCAAATGTCGCCGAGCTTTACAACAGACAGGCTTAAAACGCCTCGTGATCGCAGGAGGGGTAAGCGCCAACCAACAGCTACGCCAACAACTTGCCCAATTAATGCACCAATTAGGCGGCGAAGTTTTCTACCCACAACCACAATTCTGCACCGACAACGGTGCAATGATTGCCTACGCAGGCTTCTTACGCCTAAAATATGGTGAACAACAAGATCTTGCTATTCAAGTCAAACCACGTTGGAATATGACGGAATTAGCGCCTATTAATTAAAAAAGTGCGGTAAAAATTACCGCACTTTTTCATTTCATTCTCTCCCAATAAAAAATTTCTTATTTTCCCTTAAATCTCCCCCATAACTTATCTTCTTGTCCTCGCCATAGGCGTTGAATGTTATCGTGGTGGCGGTAAATGAGTAGGCAACAGACGAGGGCGACAGGAAAGGTAAATTCGGGTTTTACCCACCAAACAATGAAAGGAATGATTAATGCGGTAATGACGGCACTTAATGAAGAATAGCCACTAATGAGAAAAGTGATGAGCCAACAAGCTAGCATCGCACCTGCCACTGACCAATCAATGGGGGCAATTGCCCCAAAGGCAGTAGCAACGCCTTTTCCCCCTTTAAATTTGAAAAAAATTGGAAAAATATGCCCTAAACAGGCGCCTAATGCCACCATACCTAATTCAAATTGGCTTAAGCCTAAATAATATCCTAACCAGACAGGTAACATACCTTTTAACATATCACAGAATAATACGGCGAGCGCTGACCATTTTCCGCCAATACGTAGGACATTGGTTGCTCCGGGATTTTGCGAGCCTTGGGTACGAGGATCGGGCAATTTTGCTAGGCGACAGAATAAGATAGCCGTTGAAATTGAGCCTAATAAATAGGCACATAACATATAAAAGATTGCAAATAGGCTCATTTCTTTTTCTCCTGTCAAAATTTTGTTCGTGTATCGTCGCTAAAATTGGTAGCATACGCCTCACAACATTTTTATCGTTGTTCAATTTAAAATAAGACGAAGCGTGTGAACACGGCATTATTTTAAAGTGGGACGGTTATAATATCATGATTTCTATGAGGTATATCAATGCAAGATCGTATTTTTATTGAGGGATTAACCCTATTTGCTCAAATTGGGATTTATGATTGGGAACAACAAATAAAACAAGCCTTAATTTTTGATCTTGAAATGGCGTGGGATAGTCGTCAGGCGGGAAAAAGCGATGATGTGAAGGATTGTTTAAATTATGCGGAAGTAAGCCAATTTATTATTGATTATGTTGAGAGCAAACCTTTTTTATTGCTTGAACGTGTTGCTAATGAAGTGGCTGAACAGTTACAACAACAATTTGATATTTCTTGGCTACGCTTAAAATTGAGTAAGCCCAAAGCTGTGGCACAAGCCCGCAATGTGGGGATTATTATTGAGCGTGGCAAATTATAGCCCTTTCAATGCTAATAATTCATTAAGTTGGGTAATTTCTAAATTGGGCAATAATCTTGTTTGAGTATGTTGAATTAATGGCGTATTTTCATTATTCAGCCACACCGCTTGACAACCTGCTTGGATTGCCCCTTGTACATCAGTGAACAGATTATCGCCAATATGTAGGAGCTGTTGTGGGGCAATATTAAAATGCTCACAGGCTTGATAAAATAAATCTTGATGCGGTTTTGCTCGTCCATGTTCGCCGCCGCGTAAAACCAAACGGAACTGGGGTAATCCGATCTTGGCGGGCTCTACGTTACCATTGGT
Organism: Volucribacter psittacicida; assembly: GCF_004339025.1. GTDB lineage: Bacteria > Pseudomonadota > Gammaproteobacteria > Enterobacterales > Pasteurellaceae > Volucribacter > Volucribacter psittacicida. The sequence continues at coordinate 235,207 of NZ_SMFT01000003.1, read as the reverse complement.
TAATGCCACAATGGCGTATTTCTCTGCCAGTTGATTTAATACCTCAATGCTTTGCTCAGGTAATGAAATTTGATGTCGCCACAGTACAAATTGGTGCAAACTATCGGCAATAATTTTTTCAATTTCCACCGCACTTTGTTGATGAGCCTGCAATAATTGGCGTAAGGTTTCTCGCCGCCATTGCACCACATCTTCACATAATAAGGGATTTTGTTGTTCTACTCTGTGTTTCCAATCTTGCCAATAGGCTAAATTGATGTGTGTGATACCGCTACGTTGAGCAAGATAATCCACAAAAGCCTGCTCTGCCTGTGTGATAACAGGGCGATTATCATATAAGGTATCATCAAGATCAAAACTGATGATTTGAAATTTGCTTAAACCTCGATAAAAACGCATCATTTTCTCCTTATTTCTTTTTTGCCCTTGGGTGCGCAGAATCATACACTTCAGCCAAATGCTGAAAATTTAAATGAGTATAAATCTGGGTTGTGGACAAATTGGCATGCCCTAATAATTCTTGTACCGCACGTAGATCTGAGCTTGCCTCTAGCATATGGGTGGCAAAAGAATGGCGTAATTTATGGGGATTTAAGTGGCTGTTTAATCCCTGTTTTATTCCCCATTTTTCTAAACGTTTTTGAATACTACGGTGCGAAATTCGCTTGCCCACTTGGCTCACAAATAAGGCATTATCCTGTGGGTTAAATAAAGGGCGTACTTTTAACCATTTCTGGAGGGCATCACTGGCATAGCGTCCAAAAGGCAAAATTCGTTCCTTATTACCTTTTCCGATAACCCTCACTTCACGCACTCTGGTATTAATATTTTGTAGGTCTAAGCCTTGTAATTCCGATAAACGCAAACCTGAACTATACATCAATTCCATCATGGCTTGATCACGCAGGTCAATAGGCTCTTTACTTTGGTTATTGAGTAATTGTTGTACCTGTTCGGCATCAAGGTTTTTGGGTAAATGTTTCGCTTGCTTAGGGGCAGAAATCCCCAGGGCAGGATTGACCTTTAATTGCTGTTGCTGGACTAAATACTGTAAAAATTGACGTAGTGCCGATAAACGCAAAGCTAAACTTTTCGGCTTTAGCCCCGCTTGGTAGCTTTGTGTTAACACAAAACGCACGACACTTGGCGTAACCTGTTGCCAATGTTCAATGCCCTGCTGTTGTAATAACGTAACAATCCAAGCAAGCTGACGTTGATAATTTGCCAAAGTATGAGGACTTACCTGACGCTCAATTCTTAAATAATCCCAGTATTTTTGTAACCATTGTTGCATAAATATCACGCCCGATTATTTTTGATAATCCGCCAACCAACGGCGTAAATGGGCTTCTACCATTTCACTCAATTTTTGTAAAAAGAAAGTATCTTGCTTAAGATGAAAATGGTTTTCGTCATGGGAACTAAACAATAACACCGCACTGGTTTGATTTAGCCCTTGCCCCAATAAACAATAGGCAACAGAGCCTACTGGCAACTCTTCTGGTAAAAAAATTAAGGTTTTTTCTTTATGCGTAAGCTGGCCTAGATAAAAACGGCGTAAGCCTAAACGTTCAAGCCTAATTATTTCAAAGGCTTTACGATCTAACCAAAATTGTTCTGGTAAGTATTCAATAGGCAACCAGCTATCTCGTAATAACAAGATTTTAGCCTGTTGTAGCCCTAAAGTATCCGCCCAATTATTCAATACGCTTACCCCTTGCTCTAGGGTCTGGCTTTGGCTTAAGGTCTGTTGCAATGGCATTAAGCTGAAAAAAATATTGGCATTATATTCCGCTAATTGCGTTAACTCTGAGAGCCTTGCTTCTAACAAGGCAATTTGATCCCGTTGTCGTTGTAATTGCATTTCCACCAAGGATAATGTCCCTTTTTTATGATGAACAACGGATAATTCATCTAATAATGTTTGATGTCGCTGAAAAAAATCAGGATTATCACGTAAATATTGAACGGTAGCTAATTCAAGATCTTGTTGTGTCATCATACTATCCTTATTTCAACTTCCCACATTAAAGTGTTATCACACCATCATAAATATGCGTCGCTGTGCCAGTCATATATAAATGATGCCCTTCCCCTTGCCATTCAATGTGTAGCCGCCCACCGGGCAAATCCACCTGTACCTTATTATCAAGTAGGCCTTGCATTATCCCCACCGCCGCCGCGGCACAAGCTCCACTCCCACAGGCTTGCGTCTCCCCCGCACCTCGTTCATAGACACGCAATTTAATCTGTTGCCGATTTACCACCTGCATAAAGCCTACATTCACACGCTCAGGAAAACGCTCGTGTTTTTCTAATAATGCCCCTAATTGCTCTACTTTTGCCTTATAAATATCCTCAACTTGCACAACACAATGCGGATTGCCCATAGATACCGCACCGCATAACACCGTTTGAATATCGGTGCGAATAATATAATTTTTTTCAAAACGATTCGCCACAAACGGAATTTTGCTCGGCTCCCAAATTGGCTCGCCCATATCCACTCGTACAGTGTCGTCATCATTTAAGATCAACTGCATTTTGCCACTTTGCGTGCTGACCGCGATAGTTTTCTTATTGGTCAAACCTTTCAAATAAACAAAACGGGCAAAACACCTTGCCCCATTGCCACATTGTGCTACTTCACTGCCGTCCGCATTAAAAATACGATAATGAAAATCTAACTCAGGATCATAAGGCGGCTCAACCAACAATAACTGATCAAAACCAATCCCCCGATGACGATCCGCTAAACGCCGAATGGTTTCTTCCGCAAAATACACATTTTGCGTTACCCCATCAACCACCACAAAATCATTACCTAAACCATGCATTTTGGAAAATTGCATTTCCTATCCTTCTCACTATACAATAATCATTTTGCGGTTATTATAATAAGATAATGGACGAGAGTTAAAGCATTTTCATCAATCTCCGCAAACGCCAAAAACTTTCGCAAAACTGACCGCACTTTTTTACACTTAACCAAAAATCAGTAACGCATTATGGCAAAACTTTATTTTTATTATTCAACAATGAATGCAGGAAAATCCACAACCCTGCTCCAGTCGGACTATAACTATCGTGAGCGAGGTATGAATACCCTGCTTTACACCGCCGCCATTGACGACCGTTTTGGGGTAGGACAAATCACCTCAAGAATAGGCATTAGTCAGCAAGCAAGATTATTCCAAGCGGATACCAATTTATTTGACGAAATAAGCCAACATTTAAAGCAAGAAAACCTACATTGTATTTTAATTGACGAGGCACAATTTCTTACCAAACAGCAAGTATATCAACTCAGTGATGTGGTGGATAAATTGCATATTCCTGTACTTTGCTACGGTTTACGCACCGATTTTCAAGCAGAATTATTTGAAGGAAGCCGTTATTTACTCGCTTGGGCAGATCAATTAGAGGAGCTAAAAACCATTTGTTACTGCGGACGCAAAGCCAACTTTGTGCTACGCCTTAATGCCGAGGGAGAAGTAGTCAAAGACGGCGAACAAATCCAAATCGGTGGAAATGATCGTTATTTATCGGTTTGTCGTTGGCATTATAAGGAGAAAATAGAAAGTTAATTTTATAATAGAGTATAGATTATTACATAAAAAAGGATTATAATAGCAACAGTTGTATAACAATGTAAAAAAACTTAACTTAATCTATACAGTGGAGTTCCTAGCTATGAATAAAGCACAGTATCTTAAATTCGGTTTAACGCTTGCCACCGCCGTTGTCCTTGCCGCTTGCGGTAGTAGCGGGGGGGGGGATAACTCAGAAAGCCCTTCTGCCAATACGGGTTCAGGCTCTACACCGCCAGCGAGTACACCTTCAACATCAGGCACTTCTTCTGGTGGAAATGCAGGAACAGGCTCAAACCAAACTTCATCAAGCACAGCTCAATCCTCCACAAGTGGAGAAACTAGCAACAGCGGTTATGTGTCAGTAAAAAGTGATAATTCAGCAGTGTCTAACGTACAAGAGTTTAATGCTAATAGCTTAACCTCTATTACGGTTAATGGTACAAATATTCAGCTTTCTTCTTATCCGGGGATATATTCTGGTGGTTGGCTTTCTTTGAATGGTAACAATAATTGTTGTGGAAAGTTTGAGAGTGTGAAAGTAGGGTCATATAATGTTTCTAGCGCAGAAACTTACTTATACTATACAGGGGTGTTAACACCTGAAAATCAAATGCCAACTTCTGGTAAATCAATTTATAACGGTGATTCTGTTTATACTGTTAGAAATCGTGATAGTCTAGGTAGCAATGTAACCGAAACAGGTTCTGCACAGCTGACCGCTGATTTTGCAACCAAAAAATTATCTGGTACCTTAACACATGGAGCCACAACAATTAGTCTTGATGCCCAAATCGCACAAAACACTTTCCAAGGTACAGCAATCTCTAGTGGCGAACCCGGACAAGGCTCTGTTCAAGGTAACTTCTATGGTCCTAACGCAAAAGAATTAGGCGGTATCGCCAAAGGTGATAACTGGGCTGCTGGCTTTGCAGCGAGCAAATAAAATACGTAATTTGATACCATAAATAATGAGGCAAAAGCTATCCTACAAGGATAGCTTTATTTTATGATGAAGTACACTTATCAAAAAATTTTTCTATTTTGCACCGCACTTTATACCGCCAATACTTTGGCTCAAGCGTATGCCATTAAACAACAAGATCCAAATGAACAATTTTCTAGCTCGATGCCAAAGATCCTTGATAAACCTGTTTATCAACATTCTTTACCTGAACAAAAAACACCACAAAACATTGAACTAACCGAGCAACAACTTGCTCAACAGCCAGAATTAATCAAACGAGGGTTTATTCCCGCTTTACTAGAAAATAATGCCCCTGCGGTAAAAATTTTATATCCTTTATATCATGATCTTGCCGATCCTGATCCTTATTTACTTGATTGGGGACAAGCTATACTGGATAAAGAGAAAGGAAATTACCCACAAGCTATTAAACTATATCGTAAGCTATTTGCCATTAACCCCGATATTCTTCCTCTACGTTATCAATTAGCCCAAACCTTATGGTTAAATAATGATAATATCGCCGCCAAAGATCAATTTGAAAAATTGCGAGCCGAAAATATCTCTCCACAATTTAATCAATTAATGGATCAATATATTGATGGTTTAAATAAACGTGATCAATGGGAAATCAGTTTTGGACTGAATTATATTAGCGAATCAAATATCAATAATGCCCCCAAAACACCTTATATTGGGCAATGGAAAACATGGCAAAAAGAAAGTGCAAAAGGGTTAGGCTATCATCTTAACCTCAACAAAAAATGGTCATTACCTCATCAATTATTTAGTAAATTTGAAAGCCAGTTTTATGGTAAATATTATTGGGATAACCAAAAGTATAATGAACTTAATCTCCGTTTAGGCATTGGTTTAGGCTATCAAAATGCACAGCAACAAATTAGTTTAACCCCTTTTGTGGAAAAACGCTGGTACGCTGGCGGTAGTCAGGGTAGTAATAGCCTCAAACAATATGCCGATAATGCAGGAATGCGTGTGTATTTTAGTCAATGGCTAAGCCCAAATTGGCAAGCCATAAGTTGGCTAGAATATGCTGAACAACGCTATAAAACTCGCCACCATCTTAACGGAAATCATTATTTTTGGTCAAATAGCCTCATTTATTTACCCCATAGCGAGCAATATTGGCTAATAGGTGCTGATTATCAACGGGATAATACACGAGATAAAGATAACGCTTTTGATCGTAAATCCTTGCGACTTGGTTGGGGGCAAGAATGGAAATGGGGAATTTCTAGCTTTGCTTCTTTCAATTATGCGAGACGAAAATATAAAGCCGCTGATTTTTTTAATATTCAACAAAAAAATAATGAATATGCAATGCAAATTAGCCTTTGGCATCGTAATATTCATTTTTTTGGCGTAACCCCAAGACTCACTTGGCAATACCAAAAATACACAAGCAATCATCCACTTTATCAATATGATAAAAATCGGCTTTATCTTGAGTTAAGTAAAAGGTTTTAAAAAATGAACGCTCAGATAAATGCAATGAAAAAGTTATTTTCTTTATAAACGGTGTAATGGACAAAATAGTTGCTAAAAAGTGGCTTGAAGCCTTATAGTACAAGGCTTTAACCTACTTTTTTGAAAATGAACAAAAAACTTGTCCTTTTTGCTTAAATCTGAATATTAAGAAACATGGCACTCAAAATCATATTCAACGCTATAAATGCAATCATTGTAATAAAACGTTTACCTTTCAAAACAAATTAAATCCCACAGAAATTTGGTTTCATTATTCTCAAGGAAAACAGACGTATAAAGAGCTTGCCATTAAATATCAATGTTCTTGTTAAAACAATTCAAAGATATATTGATAAAGCGCCTAAAACAGCTTTAAAACTTCCTCTATCAATACATTTAAATATTATTATGGATACCACTTTCTTTAAGCGAGATTTTGGTGTGTTAGTGTTAATGGATAGCCTGACAGAAAAAGTGATTTATCATCAAATTGTAAAAACAGAAAAGGCTATTTATTATCAACTCGCTTTAAACAAATTAATAGAAAAAGGCTATATTATTCAATCAATTACCTGCGATGGTCGTCGTGGACTATTAAAAGAGATATTCAATACGCCTGCTCAAATGTGCCATTTTCATCTAGTGGCAATGGTGATGAGAAAATTAAGAAAAAAGCATCAATCTCAGGCTGGAAAGGAATTAAAAATCATTGTGAAAACTTTAAAGGAAAGCCAAAAACATGATTTCTTTCGTCGTTTGCATTATTGGTATTTAAAACATCAAGATTATTTGAATGAACGCTCAGAGAAATGCAATGAGAAAGGTTATTTTCCTTATAAACATAAAGGATTAAGAGGGGCATTAGCGAGTATTAAATATTATGAAAAATATTTATTTACCTTTGAAAAGTATACGGAATTAAATATTGAAAAAACAACAAATCGGTTAGAAGGTTTATTTAGTGAACTTAAGCGGAAATTAATTAATCACAATGGATTAAGCAGAAAGCGTAAGATTATGTTTATAAAGGATTTTTTAAATAAAAAGAGTTACTAACAACTTGAGAAAATTATTATTAGCAACTATTTTGTCCACTTGAAAGCATAATGGGCAGATTAGCAACTATTTTGTCCATTACACCTTATAAACATAAAGGATTAAGTAGAAAAATGGACAAAATCCCACATTTTTGTCCATTAAACCAAGTTTTTCACTCTTACTAATACAACAAATATACCACAAACAATACCCAGAATATTGTCAAAATAGGCCCAAGTAAGCCAATAACAATACCACCAAGACGAAATTCTGATTGTTTAATTAGTCCTGTGCTGAAAGCGATAGCATTTGGCGGCGTAGAAACAGGTAAAAATAAAGCACAAGAAGCACATATACCAATCGCCAATGGCAGAATAATTGGATTAATTTCGCCACCAAACATTTTTAATAAAGATAAAGCCACAGGAATAAGAATCGTAGTAGCCGCCGTATTACTCATAAAATTAGAAAGTAATACCGTAATGAAGCTAAACATAATCAATAATGCCATAAAACTAATATTAATATGGCTTAATTGTTGAACAAAATGACTAGCAATTTGTTGTTCTTCAATGGCTAACCCCAATGCAAGTCCGCCAGCCACTAACATTAAGGTATCCCAAGGTAATTTACGTACATCTTCTGCATCAATAATACCAAGCATTGTTAGTCCAACAATAGGAATACCTGATGCAGCAGCCACAGGAATAGAAAACCATTTGGCGGTTAACCAAAAGAAAAGTGTAACCGCCAAAATAACCAATACAATACTTTTTTGTGTTTTTTGCTCTACCGTCACTGTTTTAGGCTGTTGCTGTAAAAAGGAAAAATCTAAACTTGCCTGTTTATTAATGCGATAGCGTACTAATAATACGCGCCAAAAAATAAATAATAGAATAAAGGCTAAAGGCGTACCAACCAACATCCATTCCAAGAAAGAAATATGATATCCCATATTTTCTAAAGCTCCTACCGCAATAGCATTAGGGGCTGAACCAATAATTGTTCCAATTCCGCCAATAGAAGCAGCGGCGGGGATACCTAATAATAATGCACGGGATAAATTAGATTTTTTATCAAGAGAAGCAAATAATGGGGCAAATGTGGCTATCATCATGCTGTTGTAGCAGTGTTACTCATTAACATTGATATTGCACCTGTAATTAGCATAACTCCCCATAATACATTTTTAGGGTTAGTGCCAAATTTGGGTAACATTGTTTTTAGTAATGCCACATCTAATTCTGTTTTTTTCATGGCTTCCGCTAGGAAAAAGCCGCCTAAAAATAACCAAATTACGCTATCCGACCAAGTTTGCAAATACTGAATGGCATTTTCCGCATCACTGCGTCCCATAATAAATACTAAAAAACCAATAATTAAAATGCCGACAGAAAATGGTGGAATCGCCTCAGTTACCCAGAGCGAAATGGCAAAAAATAGTAAGAAGAGAACGTAATTTTGAGTTTGAGTGAAGGTAGGATCCGAGGCTAATAACATTAATCCCCAACCGATCACTAGGGATAATAAAAAATAAAACACTTTCCTTTTTCGTGCGAGGGCTAATGGATAATGTGTCAGTTTTTTTAATGATGAATAAAGCGAATCTGCCATAAAAAACACCCTTATTTAGTTAAATAATAAGAGGTATATAAACATAAATTAGGGCAACTTTCTTTGATCTTTCTCGTAAATTTAAAATTTTATAAAAAATAACCGCACTTTAAAAAGTGCGGTTTAATTTATACTTATTTTATTATTAAGCGATTACAAAGCACGCAAAATCGCGTCAACACTTTCTTTGGCATCGCCCAGTAACATTTGTGTATTATCTTTAAAGAACAATGGGTTTTGCACGCCTGCATAGCCAACGCCCATAGAGCGTTTAAACACGATCACATTTTGTGCTTTCCACACTTCTAATACTGGCATACCTGCAATTGGGCTAGATGGATCGTCCATTGCCGCTGGGTTTACGGTATCATTCGCACCAATTACTAAAACCACATCGGTGTCTGGGAAATCTTCGTTAATTTCGTCCATTTCTAACACCACGTCATAAGGCACTTTGGCTTCGGCTAATAATACGTTCATATGTCCTGGTAGGCGTCCTGCAACAGGGTGAATACCAAAGCGTACATTTACACCTCGCTCACGCAATTTTTGAGTGATTTCAGCCACTGGATATTGTGCTTGTGCTACAGCCATACCATATCCTGGGGTAATAATGACAGAGTTGGCATTTTTTAACATTTCAGCCACTTCTTCGGCACTGGTTTCACGATGCTCGCCATAATCCTGATCATCTGAGGCTTGTACATCATTACCAAAACCACCTGCAATAACGCTAATAAATGAACGGTTCATGGCTTTACACATAATGTAAGATAAAATTGCCCCCGATGAGCCAACTAATGCCCCTGTAACAATTAATAAATCATTGCTCAACATAAAGCCCGCTGCTGCGGCTGCCCAACCAGAATAAGAGTTAAGCATTGATACCACAACCGGCATATCAGCCCCACCGATTGAAGCCACTAAGTGCCATCCGAAAGCAAGGGCAATGGCGGTCATTAAGAGAACAGGGAAAATATTTTCTGGTGAATTTAAGAAAGCAATCATTAATAATGCTGATACCACTAACGCCGCTAAATTAAGTTTATGGCGATGAGGTAACATTAAGGCTTTGGAGTTAATGATTCCACGTAATTTACCAAAGGCAACCACAGAACCTGTAAAGGTTACTGCACCAATAAAGATGCCTAAGAAAACTTCCACATTATGGATATTAGCTAATACGGCTTGCTCTGCTAAGAAAACCGCTTTACCCGCTTCATCTAAATAAGCAGGAACTTCTGCGGCGTGATGTAAGCCATAACTATTAAAGCCGACTAATACGGCAGCTAATCCCACAAAGCTATGTAAAATCGCCACTAATTCAGGCATTTCGGTCATTTCAACTTTTAAGGCTTGGCGAATACCAATCGCCGCCCCTATTGCCATTGATAATAAGATCCAAAATTGTCCTTTTACCGCTGGGCCGAAAATGGTGGCAACTAAAGCAATCGCCATACCCACGATACCATACCAACAACCAGCTTTGGCTGTTTCGTGCTTAGAAAGCCCTGCTAGACTCATAATGAAAAGCAGTGCTGCAACAATATAAGCTGCTTGAACTAAACCTTCAGACATTGCTTTCCTCCTTAACCTTTTCTAAACATCGAAAGCATACGTTGGGTAACTTTAAAGCCCCCAAAGATATTAATACTAGCGACTAAAATCGCAATAAAGGCAAGTAAACTGATAAAGAAACTGCCCTGCCCAATTTGTAACAATGCTCCCACAATAATAATGCCTGAAATGGCATTAGTTACCGCCATAAGTGGAGTATGTAAGGCGTGGCTGACATTCCATACCACATAATATCCCACCACACAGGCTAAAACAAAGACGGTAAAATGAGAAAGGAAAGAGGTTGGAGTAACAGAGGCTACCCATAAATATAACAAGGCAACAATCGCCATAATGCCATACTTCACTTTAGGATTAGTTGGTTTTTCTTCCACTTTCACTGCTTCTACCGCAGGTTTTGCTTTAGGTTGAGCAGAGACTTGAATTGGTGGAGCTGGCCAAGTAACTTCACCATTTTTAATCACTGTAACACCACGAAGGACGACATCATCAAAATCAATGTTGATATTACCGTCTTTTTCTTTACATAATAATTTGAGTAAATTCACTAAATTAGTGCCGTAAAGTTGTGATGACTGAGTTGGTAAACGGCTTGGTAAATCGGTATAACCAATAATTTTTACCTGATTTTCGGTAGTCACTACTTCGCCTGCTTTTGATAATTCACAGTTACCACCTGTGGCGGCGGCTAAATCCACAATCACTGAACCTGGTTTCATTGACTCAACCATTTCTTTGGTAATTAGGCGTGGCGCAGGTTTTCCAGGGATTAATGCGGTGGTAATAATAATATCTACCTCTTTCGCTTGTTCCGCATATAATTCTAACGCTCGGCGATTAAATTCTTCAGACATCACTTTGGCATAACCATCGCCTGATCCACCTTCTTCTTTAAAATCAATCTCAAGGAAACTGGCGCCCATTGATTCCACTTGTTCTTTTACTTCTGGACGAGAATCAAAGGCACGCACGATCGCCCCTAAGCTATTGGCAGCACCGATAGCAGCAAGCCCTGCTACCCCTGCACCAATAACCAATACTTTTGCAGGTGGTACTTTACCAGCCGCTGTAATTTGCCCCGTAAAAAAGCTACCAAATTCATGCGCCGCTTCAACTACCGCACGATAACCTGCGATATTTGCCATTGAACTTAAAGCATCAAGGGATTGCGCTCGAGAAATACGAGGTACAGCGTCCATAGCTAATACATTAATTTTTTTAGCTGACAATTTTTCCATTAACTGAGGATTTTGTGCTGGCCAAATAAAACTTACTAAGGTTGCGCCGTCCTTAATTAATTCAACTTCCTGATCAGTAGGTGCATTAACTTTAAAAATAATATCTGCTTGCCATACTTCTTGTGCCGAACCAATTTTAGCGCCCGCCTCTACAAAGGCTTGATCTTCAAAACTTGCTTTAAAACCCGCATCATGTTCAACAATCACGTCAAAACCAAGTTTCAAGATCTGCTGTACAGTTTTCGGCGTTGCCGCCACACGACATTCATTGTCAAGCAGTTCTCTAGGTACACCAATTAGCATAATTATTTATTCCTTATAATTGGTTAATCAATAACTTCGGAAAACTTCCCGCCCATATCAAATCACAACTATGACTCGACATCATTTAGATTATAGCCAAACCAACACATTCTCTAAATAAGAACGTTCAATGATTTTAGCTATCGTCTCAATTTACCACTAAAGCGAGCAAAATAACAAAGACTTTTTTTCAATTAATCTGACAGCTCACAACAATAAGTTTTCATCGCATAAATTTCTCGTTAAAATGCCAAATTCAATAAGATCGTTCACCCTTAATTTAGGATAAATTACTATGCAATTTCCTCCTTTACAGCCTGCTAAATTGATTCGCCGTTATAAACGCTTTATGGCCGATATTGAATTACCCAATGGAGAAACAACCACTATTCATTGTGCCAATACAGGCACAATGCTAGGCTGCGGCAGTGCTGGCGATAGAATTTGGTATTCTGATTCTAAAAACCTTACACGCAAATACCCCCTTTCTTGGGAGCTTACCCAACTTAACGAACAACAATTTGTTTGTATCAACACGCATCGTTCTAATCAACTTACCCTAGAAGCATTACAAAATAAGCAAATTAGCCAACTTGCCGAATATGACGAAATTTATCCTGAAGTGAAATATGGCAAAGAAAATAGCCGAATTGATTTCTTACTAAAAGGCAAAGGACTCGTAGATTGCTATGTAGAAGTCAAATCAGTTACCTTAGTACGCCATGAACTTGGGCAATTTCCTGATGCTGTCACCACACGCGGGCAAAAACATTTACGCGAACTTATGGCTATCAAACAACAAGGTAAAAGAGCGGTAGTTTTTTTCGCAGGATTACATAATGGTTTTCATCATTTTCGTGTCGCCGAAGATATTGATCCTGAATACCAACAATTATTACAACAGGCTGTTGAGCTTGGTGTTGAAGTCTATTGCTATGCAGGAGAGTTTGAATTTCAACAGCACATTCCTTGTGGGTTAAAACTTACAAATTCTGTTCCTGTACTTATATAAGTTAATATTGTAAATATTTGTAAATGAATTTGCTTAACTTAATGATAATAATTATCATTAATAACCATAATAACAACAAACATAAATAGATAATCACTCCAACATTTCAGCACCTCTTCCCCCACAACAGAGGTGCTTTTTTTATTTTCCGCATAATCCCCTTTTCATTTATGATTGCAATCCCTATAATGTGGCTTTATTAAAAAAATCAACCAACTTAGGAAAAATTATGACTGACATCAATGTTGTTCTCGCGGAACTCAAGCGCGGTGTAGATGAAATTCTTTCCGAACAGGATTTAGTGGAAAAATTAAAAGAAAATCGTCCGTTGCGGATAAAACTTGGTGCTGATCCTACCGCACCTGATATTCATTTAGGGCATACCGTTGTGCTTAACAAATTACGCCAATTTCAACAATTTGGGCATGAAGTCATTTTCCTAATTGGCGATTTTACTGGTATGGTGGGCGATCCTTCGGGTAAAAACACCACTCGTCCACCACTCAGTCGTGAAGATGTTTTGCGTAATGCGGAAACTTATAAACAACAAATCTTTAAAATCCTTGATCCACAAAAAACCCGCATTGTGTTCAATTCCGAATGGTTAGGACAATTAGGCACAGAGGGAATGATTCGTTTAGCCAGTAATTATACTGTGGCACGTATGCTAGAACGTGATGATTTCAAAAAACGTTTTAATAATAATCAACCTATTGCCATTCACGAATTTATTTACCCATTATTGCAAGGGCATGACTCTGTGGCATTAGAAGCCGATGTAGAATTAGGCGGAACAGACCAAAAATTCAACTTATTAGTGGGACGTGAACTGCAAAAATCAGCAGGACAAAAACCACAAGTTGCCATTACCCTACCATTATTAGTGGGATTAGATGGCGAGAAAAAAATGTCTAAATCCTTAGGCAATTATATTGGAGTAACCGATTCGCCATCAGAAATGTTTGGTAAAGTGATGTCCATTTCCGATGAATTAATGTGGAATTGGTATAACCTGCTTTCTTTCCGTCCATTAAGTGAAATTGAGCAATTAAAACAAGAAGTTGCACAAGGCAAAAATCCGCGTGATGTCAAAATCTTATTAGCGAAAGAAATTATTGCTCGTTTTCATAATGAGGAAGCGGCTGAAAGTGCAGAACAAGAGTTTATTAACCGTTTCCAAAAAGGGGCGATGCCTGATGAAATGCCAGAATTTACCTTTACTGGCGAGATTGGCTTGGCTACCTTGTTGAAAGAGGCTGGTTTAGTTGCCTCAACCTCAGAAGCCATTCGTATGGCTCAACAAGGGGGAGTAAAAATTAATGGCGAAAAAGTAGAAGATGTCAAAGCCAATGCACAATCGGGTACTGCGGTTTATCAAGTAGGTAAACGCAAATTTGCTCGAGTTACAGTGGCATAGACCATAACATCTTTCTCATCAACCTTCTATCCCCTCTTTATTCAGAGGGGATTTCACATATTATTAAATAAGGATTGCTTTATGAATAAAATTTGGGTAACAGGCGATGCCGTAGTAGATTTAATTCCTGATGGCGAACAACATTATCTCAAATGTGCAGGGGGGGCACCTGCCAATGTGGCGGTTGGGGTTTCACGTTTAGGTTGCCAAAGTGCATTTATTGGACGAGTGGGCAAAGATCCCCTTGGCGAATTTATGCGAAATACCTTAAAAGCAGAAAAGGTCAATACCGAACATCTTATTTTAGATCCACAACAACGTACCTCTACCGTTGTGGTTGGGTTAGATAATGGTGAACGTAGCTTTACTTTTATGGTCAATCCAAGTGCGGATCAATTTTTACAAGTTTCAGATTTGCCTAATTTTCAAGCCAATGAATGGCTACATTGTTGCTCTATTGCCTTAATTAATAATCCCTCAAGGGAAGCTACTTTTGAAGCAATTCGCCGTATCAAATCCGTAGGCGGTTTCTTCTCATTTGATCCAAATTTACGGGAAAGTTTATGGTCCTCTTTTGAAGAAATGAAAAATGTGGTTAATCAAGCCATCGCGTTAGCCGATGTGATTAAACTTTCCGAAGAAGAACTCACCTTATTAACCGATACGGATAATTTACAAGAAGGCTTTAGCAAAATCATTGCCCTACACCCTGATAAATTAATCATTATTACCCTTGGTAAAGACGGAGCGTTATACCATATCAATGGACAACAAAATATTATCAAAGGAAAAGCCATTCAACCTGTTGATACCACTGGAGCAGGCGATGCATTCGTGGGCGGTTTATTAGCAGGACTTTCCCAACACCAAGATTGGCAAGAAATTAATACCTTAGAAAAAATTATTCAACAAGCGAATGCTTGCGGTGCCTTAGCCACCACAGCCAAAGGGGCAATGTCCGCCTTACCAAATCAACAACAACTTGCTACCTACTTAGCAAAATAAAAAGGCGAGGGAAATTTATGCAACATATCTTTAACCAAGGCAAATATCGCAGTATCTTATCTGCCCAACCTACAGAATTAGCTCAAATAAAAAGTGCGGTGGATTCTGACCAAAATTTTCGCCCCCATTATCATATCGCCCCGCCTACAGGCTTACTTAACGATCCTAATGGGCTTATTTTTGATGGCAAGCATTATCACATATTCTATCAATGGTTTCCCTTTGATGCCTTACATGGTATGAAACATTGGCAACACCTCATTACTGCCGATTTCTTACATTATCAACAGGGAGAAATGCTTATTCCTGATCAACTATTTGAATCCCATGGTTGCTATTCTGGCGGTGCATTGCCCCTTGATGAAGCGCATTTTGCCGTGTTTTATACAGGCAACACAAGACGAGCCAGCGATAATCAGCGTATTCCGTTCCAAAATCTTGCGATTTTCCATAAAAATGGCACATTGATCCGTAAACGTGCATTAATAGAGCAAGCCCCTAAAGGCTATACTGAACACGTCAGAGATCCTAAACCTTACTATACGGAACAAGGAAAAATTCGTTTTATTTGCGGTGCACAACGCCAAGATCTCACGGGAACAGCCCTTATCTATGAAATGGATAACATTGAGGATACGCCACGTTTATTAGGCGAACTTTCCCTCCCTGAATTTAATAACCAACAAGTCTTTATGTGGGAATGCCCAGATCTGCTCAAACTGACTGGACAAGATATTTTTATTTGGTCGCCACAAGGCAAAGCTCGTGAACACAGTCAATATCAAAACAATTACCACGCTGTCTATGCTATTGGCAAGCAAAAAGATCTTCATTTCCAAGCACAACATATTGCCGAACTTGATCAAGGTTTTGACTTTTATGCACCACAAACCTTTGCTGGTTTAGACAATTCCTCACAAACCATTATGCTCGGCTGGGTGGGGTTACCTGATTTAACCTATCCTACGGATAAATTTAAATGGCATTCAATGCTTTCATTACCAAGAGCTATTTCGGTACAACAAGGAAAATTAATCCAACGTCCTATCGCTCAAATTTATCACTCATTAAGCCAAAAACAGCATTTAACCTTACCTGCTGGACAACATAACATTGACCAATTAGATCGTGCCTATCTCAATCTAAAATTGGACAATCAACCCTTTAAGATAAAATTATTCAACAACAATGAACAACAACATTTAACCCTAAGCTATGCAGAGGGAATGTTATGCTTAGATCGCAGCCATACGGAGCAAACAGAACTCATGCAACAATTTGGCAGCCAGCGTTATTGCCAAGTAGATAAACTTGAACAAATTGAACTATTTTTCGATCAATCTGTCTTGGAAATTTTTATTAATCAAGGGGAAAAAGTGATGGCCTCACGTTTCTTTATCGCGAATAGAAAGCCGATAATAGAAAGCGATATATCACTCAATCTTGAGTTGGCGTATCCGCAGGCGATTGAAAATAAATAAAAAAAGCACCGCACTTTGTTTTTTTAGTATAAAGTGCGGTGCTTTTTTTGAATTATTTTTTTGCTTTTCTTTCTCCGTCATTGCTAACGGGCTTCGCCCTCTTTTACAAAGGGACGACTTACTTTCTTTGCTTGCACAAAGAAAGTAAGCCAAAATGTCCCTCAACCCTTGTCCCCTTCACCATCAGGCCAAGCATTAACAACGGCTTTTACTAATGTTGCTAGGGGAATTGCAAAAAAGACTCCCCAAAATCCCCATAAACCGCCAAATATGAGTACGGAAATAATAATGGTTAAGGGATGTAAATTCACAGCTTCGGAAAAGAGGAAAGGGACTAATAAATTGCCGTCTAAAATTTGGCTAACAATATAGGCAATCATAATATACCAAAAGGTAGGGGATATACCGAATTGTGAAACAGCGATAATTGTAACGGGAATAGTGATGAGTACAGCACCAATATAAGGAATTAAGACGGATAAGCCGACACCAACGGCTAAGAGTAATGGATAATATAGACCAAAATAGAGAAATATCCCATAACTGATAACCGTCATAATAATAATTTCTATGATTTTTCCACGAATATAATTGGCGATTTGTTGTTTCATTTCTATCCAAACTTGCGAGGCTAGGTGGCGGTTACGTGGTAGGAATTTGCTGACCCCTGCGATTAATTCTGCTTTATCTTTAAGGAGAAAAAAGACCATTAATGGCACTAAGAAAGTATAAATCCCTATGGTAACAAGGCTCATAATGGAGGTCAGTGAAAGTTTTAAGGCGGATTCCGCAAAGGTTAAGATTTTATCTCTTGAAGCTGTGAAAAAAGAATCAATTAAAGCATAATCAATAAGTTCGGGATAGCTTTCGGGTAAGGATAAAACCCAAGCGTGAAATTGATTAATCATATTGGGTAAGTCCCGCAATAAATTGAGGGTTTGATTCCATAAATTAGGGATAAGCACAATAATGGTAAATAAGGTAAAAGCGAGGAAACTACCGAGGACGATAAATAAAGCGATACCATAGGGTAACTTGATTTTTTCTGAGAGAAATCGAATCGGCCATTCTAAGAGATAAGCTAGTACAATGGCAATTAATAATGGGGCAATTAAATCGCTAAAAAAATAAATGGCAATAAAAGCAAATAGTAAAATGGCGAATAATCCCATGGCTTGAGGGTCGCTAAAACGCCGATAATACCAAGTTTTCAGCATTTCTAACATGGGTAGCTCCTTGTTTTATCTTGTTGTTTTGTGTAATGTTGTGATTATAGCAAGTTATTATTGAGAAAAAAGCTGAAATAAGGAGAAAAGCATGGGCACCTTGATTTATCATAATCCAGACTGTTCAAAAAGCAGGCAAACTTTGGCATTGTTGCGACAGCAAGGCATTGAGCCTGATATTATTTGTTATCTCTCTCATCAGTTTAGCCTAGAGGAACTGAAAGATTTAAAGCAAAAGTTACAGTTATCCAGTGTAAGACAGATGATGAGAGTAAAAGAACAATGTTATGAACAGCTTGATTTAGCCAATGAAAACTTATCAGAACAAGCATTATTCCAAGCCATTATCCAAAATCCTATTTTGTTAGAACGTCCGATTGTGGTAAAGGGAAATCAAGCTAAAATTGGTCGTCCACCTGAAGCGATATTAGCTATATTGAGCTCTTCATAAAAATTAATGAAATTGAGACCGCACTTTGTTGTATGAGGTTGCTTGAAAATCAAAGATCTTCACTATAGAATAGCCAATGGGAAAGGAAACTTTCCCTTTTTTGAGTTATTTATTCACAAAGAGGTAAAATTATGGCAAAGAAAACATCGTTGTCATCGCAACAAATAACGGTTTATTGTCATCAAAAAGGCAATATTCACGATAATGGATTGTTTGCGTTGATTAAAGATCCTTTATTTCGTCAACGAGTGGAGAGAAAGCGTAAAGGGAAAGGAAGTTATCAGCGTAAGGCAAAACATAAAAATGATTATTTGGCAAAGCCCGATCATAAAATTTTAGAGAAAAGAGATTTTATGAGCGGGCTTTTTTATGATAGTTGTGTATTAATCAAATAAGGAAAGAAAAATGAGTATTGAAAAACAACCTTTGTTTTCAAATAGTTGGACAGTGCGTATTGGCGATCCTGGCGAAGAAGGGGCAAATAGCCATTTATTTGAAACCACCTATGTGGATTTAGAGGCTTATTGGCAAGGGGAACAATTACATTATTGTTTTACACGCAAAATCGAAGAGCATATTGAGTTGCAACAAGAATTTATTGATTTAAAAGAATTATTTAAGTTTTTACAAGATTATATGGATCCGATTAGCCTTGGCTTACTTGGCGTGAATATTGGGAAATTATTATCGGAGAAAAACCAATAGAGATTCTGGCTTAAAATAATAGCATATTGGCACGCCTCGCCCTACAACTTTGTAGCGTCTTTGGCGTACCGTCTTTGGCGTGCCATCTTATCTCATTTCAAATTGAAATAACGTCAAAAATCCACCTTTGCTTGAAAAAACATATTTTCTCCTGTGATAGGGTGGGTAATTTGTAATGTTTCAGCATGTAAGCATAAACGTGGTTCAAGAGATTTTGCGTGCGGTGGGGCGTAAAACTTATCGCCTAAAATAGGGTGTCCAAGGGCAACAAGGTGTAAGCGTAACTGATGAGAGCGTCCTGTAATCGGATTAAGTTGTACTCTCGTGGTATTATTAGCGAGCCTCTCTAAAACTCGATACTCGGTTACGGCTTTTTTTCCTCGTTCAAAACAAATCATTTGGCGTGGACGATTTTCCCAATCGCAAATCAGCGGTAACTCAATGCGTCCTTGCTCAGCTTGAATATGTCCCCATACCAAGGCTTGATATTGCTTTTTAGGTTCACGTTCACGAAATTGACGTTTTAATTCACGATCAGCTTGTTTGCTTAAGGCGAATAAAAGTAATCCACTGGTTGACATATCTAAACGATGAGCTGGTTCACAAAAACCATATTTTTGTTTTACCCTTGTCATCGCACTATCAAAAAATTGCGGTTGGCTTCCCGGGACAGAAAGTAGCCCACTGGGTTTATTAACCACAATAATATAATCATCGCGGTAAATAATATCCAGCCAAGGCTCAATAGGAGGATGATATTCAAGTAATGCCATTTTATTCTTTATTACTCATAATGACACGCAGACTATCTAAACGCCAGTCTGCTTGATTTAATGCTTGCAATGATTGTAAGCGAATTTGTTGTAATTTTTCAATTTCTTCCGTTCGGATATTTTTATTAACCCGTTGTAAAGCAATAAGACGATCTAATTCTTGGGTCAGCACTTGCTCACATTGCTGTTTGGCTTGCTCAATGAATTGTTCAGCATAAGGACGAACCATAGATTTAGCTTGCTCTAATCCTTGCTCAATATCAGAACGAACGGCTTTAACAATTTTATGAGAAAGCTGTTTTTTCATTGGCTTAAGTTGCTTATTGAGCTGGTTAAAGCTCACTTTTTCGGCTAAATTATTACCATTTTTATCCACAAGTAAACGAATTGGGGTTGGCGGTAAAAAACGCTCTAATTGCAATATTTTAGGGGCTTGTACTTCCACCACAAAAATGAGTTCTAGTAGTAGCGTACCTGTTGGAAGATGTTTATTGATTAATAAAGCCGTACTGGCTTTACCAATATCACCACTGGTTAATAAATCAATACCATGACACATCATCGGATGATCCCAAGTTAAAAACTCAAGATCTTCACGTGCTAGGGCTAAATCCCGTTGTAATGTGAAGCTGGTCGTTTCCGCTTTTATCCCCGGGAAATCTGGAATGAGCATATTGCCTGTTGTTGAAAGCGTAAAGCAATTTTCGCCTAAATCTTCTTGTTCTAAACCAATAATATCAAAAAGTTGATAGGCAAATTGTGCTAATTCTTGGCTATTATCTTGACGAGCAATTTGTTCCGCTAATTGCTGTCCTTTTATGCCACCATAAGAATGAATTTCTAATAGACGATCTCGCCCCTGTTCTAATTGTTGTTGCAATGCTTGACGCTGCTGTTGCGTGCTTAACAAAAACTGTTGGAAATCTTGTTCTAAGGCTTGTGTTGGTTTTGTATTATGTAAAAAATATTCTAATTTCTCACCGCACTTGGCAAAAAGCGTAGCCCCTGTTGGGCAAGTTTGCTCAAAGGCATTTAATCCTTGATGATACCATTGTGCCAAACGTTGTTGTGCGGAGTCGTCAAAATACAAAGTATAAATATGAATATCTTGTTGTTGCCCAATACGATCCAAACGCCCAATACATTGTTCTAAGCGATCAGGGTGAGCAGGTAAATTAAATAAAATAAGATGATGAGCAAATTGGAAATTTCGCCCCTCTGAACCAATATGGGAACTTAATAAAACTTGCGCCCCGCCTTCTTGTTGAGCAAAATAAGCACTCGCACGATCTCGCTCAATGATTGACATATTTTCGTGGAATAAAGCACAACGAATCCCCTCTTTTTCTCGTAATGCCTGTTCTAATTGAATAGCCGTATTCGCTTGCTGGCAAATGACAAGTACTTTGTTCTCTCGATGATGTTTCAGAAAGTCCATTAACCATTCAATGCGAGGATCAAAATCCCACCAAGCCGCGTCTGGATTAAGCTGCTGGAAAATTTGTTCAGGGTAAAAGAGATTTTCTTCTTCATTCTGTTGTAATAATCCCATTACCTTAATGGCATTCTGATATTGTTTCGGTTGAGGGAGACTAATAGGATGGTAAATCCGCTGCGGAAAGCCTTGTACGCTTTGACGGCTATTACGAAATAAAACACGACTTGTACCATGACGATCAATTAAATCATCAATTAATCGCTGACGAGCTTGTTGGCTTTGTTCCTTTGGTTGTTCAAGCTGGGCAAATAATGTGGCACAATCCTGCTCGGTCAATAAAGAAGCAATATGTTGTTTTTGTTCTTCTGTTAATGCTTGTTCACTTAATAAACTTTCTACCGCTTGTGAAACGGGTTGATATTGAGCTTGTTCTGCACAAAATGCTTGGAAATCATAAAAACGATCAGGATCTAATAAACGTAAACGGGCAAAATGGCTGGCTAAACCTAATTGCTCTGGTGTTGCGGTTAATAATAATACCGCAGGAATTTTTTGGGTAAGTTGCTCAATACATTGATATTCCGGGCTTGCTCCTTGTTCTGACCAAGCAAGATGATGAGCTTCATCCACAATCAACATATCAAATTCCGCCTGTTTTAATTGAGTAACCCGCTGCGGATATTGTACTAGCCAATCCAAAGCACAAATGATTAAGTTCTCACTGGCAAAAGGATTAAGTGGTTCATTCTCTTCAGGACGATCAAAATCCGCACAACGTTCTTCATCAAATAAAGCAAAATTTAAATTAAAACGGCGTAGCATTTCCACTAACCACTGATGTTGCAGATTTTCTGGCACAACAATCAAAGCACGCGTAATTTTGTGATGAAACAGTTGCTGTTGCAAAATCATACCAGCCTCAATGGTTTTACCCAATCCCACTTCATCAGCCAACAAGACACGAGGATAAACCCGTTGCCCCACTTCTTTGGCAATATGTAACTGATGGGCAATTAAAGAAGCACGAATGCCACGCAATCCACGCAAGGAAGAAAGATATTGATCTTGCTGATGTAATAATGCTTGATAACGTAAAACAAAATGATCATTACGATCAATTTGAGCAGAAAATAAACGATCTTGAGGTTTACCAAAGCTAATTTGATGGGCTAAATCAATCTCTTTAATCACACAAATACGCTGATCTTCCAAGGTTTCCACTTGATAAACCACAAGATCTTCACCTTCATCAACTGCCAACACCTTGCCTTGCCAACCTGTATGATGTTGAATAATATCGCCCACATTAAATAAAATACGCACCAAAGGCGCTGAATTTACCGCATAAATGCGTTGTTCATCGGCAATAGGAAATAAAATCGTTACAGTGCGTTGATCACATTCTACGATAATCCCTAAACCTAAATTATTTTCTGTTTCACTAATCCAGCGTTGTCCAAGTTTAAATAACATAAAATTCCATTCGAATAGCCATTTTGCAAAGCCGGCTATTCTAGCGGATTTTTACTTTGTCGGCTACTATCGTTGTGATACTCATGTTAGATTAGCATACCTGTTGTACTATTCTTTAATAACAATAAGTGCGGTCTGTTTTTAACTTATTTTTACGCTTATAAAATTGCTTTATCTTTCCTGATATTATCTCGTTAAGATTTCTATTTGCTACAAAAATAAAGTTAATTACAATTAAACACCTAATTTGGTAGTCTATACTTGACACGAATCAACTAACAGTGTAAAAGTAAGCAACGTTTTTCACATAAGGAATAAACTATGACATTAACTCACTATTTACAACTTGCACGTAAAGAATTTTTAGGTGGCTGGAAGCCTTGGGAAGTGGCTTGGATTGTGATTTTTGTTGGTGCCCAAATTTGGGCTTATGCTCAAGAGCCTGATTCTATTTTGGCGATGATTTCTGGTATTGCAGGTTTGCTTTGTGTCATTTTTGTGAGTAAAGGGAAGATCAGTAATTATTTCTTTGGGCTTATTTTTGCTTATACTTATTTTTATGTTGCTTGGGGAGCAAATTATATTGGCGAGATGAATTCCACTCTCTATGTTTATATTCCTGCACAATTTATTGGCTATTTTTTATGGAAAGCCAATATGCAAAATGATAGTAAAGGCAATGAAACCGTTATTGTTAAAGCCTTAGATTGGAAAGGCTGGATAATTTTATTAACCTGTATTGCTGTTGGATCTTTCTTTTTTATTGAGGCAGTGAAAATGGCTGGAGGAAGTTCTGCTAGCCTTGATGGCACAACCACCATTATTACCTTTGCTGCACAATTATTGATGATTTTACGTTATCGTGAACAATGGCTTTTATGGATTAGCTTAAATATTCTTTCTATTATTTTATGGGCAGAAACACCCGCAATGTACATTATGTTCGCGGGTTATTTAGTCAATTCTATTTATGGTTATTATAATTGGCTAAAATTATCTCAGCCTTCTAAAACTTCAGATAAAAGTCTTTAGTTAATTGTTTAAATTCATCGGTATATTGATTATTTTTATCATAAATAATAAGCCTCTCTTGGTTTAATGGCGAGGCTTGTTGAGCAAAGCTCAGCAACATTCGATGAGGGATTTTCCCTATTTTTGTTATAATCTCACATTGCTCAATGCAATAAAGGGCGGTCTGTTTTGCTTGTGTTTTGAGCTGGATTGCGGCATGAAAGGGAAGCACAAAACAAATTTTACCCTGTGGACTCAAACAAGATTGTGCCATTGTCAACCAAGCGAAATGGCTTTGCTGTTGATAACGAGCAAGCCCACGCGTCGGCGATGAACAAGCAATCCCTTGTTCAAAATAGGGAGGATTTGCCACAATAAGATCAAATTGGCATAAGGATTGCTGAGTAGTGGTAAATTGTGCAATGGATTGTTCAATAATATGGATATTTTTTTGCCAAGGACAAGCATTAACATTGGCTTTTGCTTGTTGTGCTGCGTTAGGATCTAATTCAATGCCTATTATTTTTGCTTGAGGATAACGTTGTGCCAACATAATTGCCACTAATCCTGAGCCTGTTCCTAAATCTAAAATACGAGGGTATTTCTCTTTTGTCGCCCAAGTGCCTAATTTAGCCCAAGCGCCTAAGAGAATACCGTCTGTACCGACTTTCATCGCACATTGATCGTGTTTAATAAAAAATTGTTTAAAACGAAAACCTGTCATGAATGTTTTATTCTTTTAGCAATAGCCGTTTCCTTTAAAATAATATGTGTTAGCTCGCTTCGCCATACGCTTGGTACTGTCTTCCGCATTGTCTTCTTTTAAATTGAAACGACTATAAGATTTTAATTTATATTGCTATCCGCTATAATTCTTGCCAATTTTAAAAATGCAATGAGATATGCCATGATATTACCACAATTTGCGGATTTTGACTTTTCAAATGAGTTACTAAACGCCTTACAAGATAAAGGCTATGAACGTCCCACCACAATTCAACTGGAAGCCATTCCTCCAGCGATGGAAGGCAAAGATGTTTTAGGCTCAGCACCAACAGGCACAGGAAAAACGCTTGCATTCTTATTACCTGCTATTCAACATTTATTAGATTATCCTCGCCGTAAACCTGGTGCTCCAAGGGTCTTAATCTTAACCCCTACACGAGAATTAGCAATGCAAGTTGCAGAACAAGCGGAAATGGTGGCTAAATATAGTAAATTAAGTATCGCTACCATTACGGGCGGCGTGGCTTATCAAAATCATGGCGAAGTCTTTAATAAGAACCAAGATCTCGTTGTCGCCACACCAGGACGGTTGTTGCAATATATTCAAGAAGAAAATTTTGATTGCCGAGCGGTGGAAATCTTAATTTTTGATGAAGCGGATCGTATGCTACAAATGGGCTTTGGGCAAGATGCCGAAAAAATTGCTATGGAAACTCGCTGGCGTAAACAAACCCTATTATTTTCAGCAACCTTAGAAGGCGAGTTATTGGTAGATTTTGCCCAACGTTTATTACAAGATCCTATACAAGTTGATGCAGAGCCTAGCCGACGTGAACGCAAGAAAATTCAACAATGGTTTTACCATGCAGATAATGTAGAACACAAGATTAAATTGCTCGCACGTTTTGTCCAACAAGAACAAGTGAGCAAAGGCATTGTGTTTGTGCGGCGACGTGAAGAAGTGCGGCAATTATCAGAAACATTGCGTAAACGAGGAATTCGCAGTACTTATTTAGAAGGAGATATGGCACAATATCAACGTAATCAAGCTATTGATAAGCTAAAAACGGGAACTGTAACCTTATTGGTCGCCACTGATGTTGCCGCACGAGGTATTGATATTGAAGATATTAGTCATGTGATTAATTTTGACTTACCTTATAGTGCTGATACCTATTTACATCGCATTGGACGTACGGCTCGAGCGGGCAAAAAAGGTGTCGCCATTTGTTTAGTTGAGGCTCATGATTATAAATTATTAGGGAAAATTAAACGCTATACCCAAGAATTATTAAAGGCAAGAATTATTGAAGGGCTTGAACCTCGCACTAAAGCCCCCAAAAACGGTGAAGTAAAATCAATAAGCAAAAAACAAAAAGCCAGATTAAAACAAAAACGAGAACAGCTTAAAAAAGAACAAAATAAGAAAAAAGTGAAAGTTCGCCATAAAGACAGTAAGAATATTGGTAAGCGGCGTAAGGCGAGTTCAGTAGAATAATATAGTTATTTTAACATTGTATTATTTTAAGTGAACGACTAAACATCGCCTAGTTTTCTAGGCGATGTTTATTATAAAGTGCGGTGCTTTTTATAAAAATTTTTGTTTTAATTGTTTTGCGGTTTCTATTTGTGCTTCAGTGGCTTTAGCGGTCATTGGTTCGCGGCAATAGCCTGCGTCAACGCCTTGTAATTTTAAGATCTCTTTAATGGTGAGATATAAACCGTTGGCTAAAATGCCTTCAATTAAATCATTAGTGGTATGTTGTACTGCCAATGCTTCTTCTAGTTTACCTGCACGAGTTAAATCAAAGATTTGGCGAGCACGCAAGCCATTCACATTAAAGGTGCTACCAATAGCGCCATCAACGCCTAAAGCCACAGCAGGTAACATCATTTCATCAAAACCTGCCCAAATTAGATGATTTGGATAAGCCTTTTTCAAGCGCTCTAATAAATAGAAATCGCCTGCGGTAAATTTAACCCCCAAGACTTTTGGATTTTGATAAAGTTCGCCAAATTGTTCAATCCCCATATTTACGCCCGTTAAGAAGGGAATTGAATAAATAATCATATTATTGCCAGTTTCTGCAATGATGGTTTCGTAGTAATGCTTAATTTCAGCAAAATTAAATTTGTAATAGAAAGGCGTTACCGCAGACAAGCTATCATAACCAAGCTCGGTTGCATATTTTCCTAATTCTACCGCTTCTTTGAGATTGACACTGCCCACTTGTGCAATTAATGCCACTTGATCTTTGGCTTCATCTTTCGCAATGCGGAAAATTTGTTTTTTCTCTTCGGTAGAAAGCATAAAGTTTTCGCCTGTGCTTCCCCCTACATATAATCCATCAACTTTCATTTTATCAATATTATGACGGATAATTTGGCGTAATCCTGCTTCATTAATTGAGCCATCTTGATTAAATGACACTAATAATGCACTGAAGATGCCTTTTAAATTTTTCATTATATTTTCTCCTTAATAGGTTGTTTGATTGAGTAACCTTATGGGTTAAAGCATAAGGTTATTTAATACGTTGTTCTAAAATAACGTTCACTGTTTTTTGTTTCGTTTTCGTTGCCGTTTCTTCCTCGGCTTGCACAATGAGGGTATAAATCAGATCAAGTACAAAAAGTTGAGCAATTTTTGTACCAATAGAGTCGCCTTGTAATTGACCTTGGCGATTGCCATTAATCAATACATAATCAGCCACTTGAGTAATCGGTGAACGTAAATTATGGGTAATTGCCACAGTTAAAGCCCCATTCTTTTGAGCAATTTTTAAGGCTTGTGTGGTTTCTTTTGAGGCACCTGAATGGCTAATGCCCAGTACCACATCGCCTTTTTTCATTAATGCCGCTTGCATATACATAAAATGATTATTGGTGACGGCATCAACCTGTAAACCAATCCGCATAAATTTATTTTTAGCATCTTCGGCGGTAATCCCTGATGAACCTACACCAAAAAGAAAAATTCGGTTTGCTTTGCGTAAAATATAGACGACTTTTTCTAGCTCTTTGAAATCCAATAAATTAATGGTTTCATCAATGACTTTTTTCATTGTGGTTTGCAGTTTTATGGCGATATTTTCAGCCGTATCTTCGGCAGAAATTTCGGTTTCCAGTAAAGAGTGTTCTTGTTTGTCTTTGGTGGCAAGCTCAATGGCAAGTTCTAATTTGAAATCGGTAAAGCCTTTAAAGCCGAGTGTGCGACAAAAACGGATAAATGTGGCTTCTCCCACATCAAGTTGTTGGGCAATTTCGGACAAAGAACATTGATTCAATAATTGTGGCGATAATAAAATGGTTTCTGCAATGCGTTTTTCAGTTTTTGTTAAACTGTTATGCAATGCACCGATTGTATCAAGAATCTTGCCATTGGTGGACATAATCATCTCCTTAGATTTATAGATGTTGAATAGGCACTTTAACCACTAATTTTTTAATTGCAAAACTTTGTTCTCCAACATTACAACAAGGTTTATGTGCCTCAAAAGGCAAATAAACAACAAATTGGTTGGGTTGTAAGGTTAGGCTGTTCGCTTGCTCAATATAATGGGTTAAGCTAAGTTGATAATCATCTTGTTCATTATAAGGGGTATAATCCTCTTCTTTCGGCATAGCAAGGCTATATTGCATCGTTTCTTGCCCGCTAATAAGAAGTTGAATATCAATATATTTGCGATGAAATTCTGCTTTGCGTTGTTGTGGTGCTTCCGTTTGCAAACTTTGTACATTCATATAGATGTCTTCAGTTAATTCGTGTCGCCCATCGCTAAGTTGTGCTAAATCCATTTGTTGTAATTGTTCACAAATTTCTACGATAATACGCGGTAAACCACGTTTAAAATCATCTCGATTTAAATCACCAATAAACATAATTTTTCCTTAATGAATGTCAAATAAGATTTACGCTGTAATATGCTGTTTAACCCAATAAGCCGCCCCAATTAAACCAGCATCGCCAGCATAATGTGCTAAATCAATGGCACAATGGTAAAAATCAGGTAGCTGTTTGAGATATTGTTCTACGAGGGGTAAATATCCCTCCGCTAATCCCACACTGCCGCCAAGTACCACTTTTTGAATATCTAAGCTAATTTTTAAATCCGCAATTAAATTAGCGATAGCTTGGGCTGAACGCTGTACAAGTGCGGTCGCTTTTGGATCATTTTTTCTGAATAATTCAAAAACTTGTTTAGGTGTACAAGGGGTTTCCCAAAGGCTAGCTTCCGCTTCAATGGCACGTCCTGCGGCAATGGCTTCAATGCAACCACGCCGTCCACAACCACACATCGGGCCGTTAGGATCAGCGAGGGTATGCCCAATATGTCCAGCCAGCCCCGAAGGTTGAGTAAGTAATTCGCCTTGTAAAATAATTCCCCCACCGACACCTGTGGAAACAGTGATAAAAACAAAATTCTGAATATGTTCAGGATCTTGCTGGCTATATTCGGCACAAGCAGCGGCTTGTACATCGTTTAATAGCCCAATAGGTTTATCCGTATATTGTGCAATACTTTGTTTTAATGGAAATTCTGCTAGCCCACCGAGATTTTTGGGGTTTAATGCGGTAAGGATACCTTGGTTAATAATGCCCGTAGAAGCAACGGCGACATAATCAAACTGTCCTTGATAATCTGCGATGAGTTGTCCTAGGGCTTGGTGCATTCCCTTGGCGGCATTGTCTTGTGGCGTGGCAATTTGCTGACGTTGCTCAAGCTGTCCGTTTATCACTAATGCCGAAGCAATTTTGGTGCCACCAATATCTAATGCTAAACAACGCATATTTTCTCCTTATTTTGCCGATTTCACCGCTTGAGCAAACCAACTCACAATATGTTCTAAGCGGGTTAAGGCTGAACCTACAGTCACCGCATTGGCACCAATTTCAATGGCAATTTTGGCTAGCTCAGGGCTGTTATAACGTCCTTCAGCCATTACCCAACAACCTGCCTGTTTAAGATCTTTGACTAATTGATAATCAGGCTCTGTTGGAATAGCCCCTCCTGTATAGCCAGACATAGTACTACCAATAATATCAACGCCTAGGCTTTGACAATATTTCCCTTCTTCTAAGGTAGAACAATCTGCCATGGCTAAGCAGCCTAATTCTTTGATGCGTTTCACTGTATCTTCAATACTGACAGGGCGTATACGATTTGTGCCGTCAAAGGCAATAATATCTGCCCCTGCTTTCGCTAAATCTTCAACATCTTGTAAGAAAGGCGTAATACGAATAGGGCTATCGGATAAATCACGTTTTACTAAGCCGATAATAGGAACATTAATAACAGGACGTGTGGCTTTTAAATTCTCTACCCCCTCAATACGAATACCACCAGCTCCACCAATGACCGATGCTTGCGCCATGGCGGCAACGATATGAGGGTGATCCATAGGACCATCGTCCACAGGCTGGCAAGAGGCAATCAGCTGTTTATTTAACTTTGCCAAGATAGATTCATAAGATAATTTTGACATTTTAACTCCAATAATCTTTTATTAAAATGAAGATTAATTTCACTTTGCTAAGCATAATCTGTTATTGTAAAAAGACAAGCGAAATTACATTATTTTTGAGCATTTTCATTATTTTGTTATGCCCTGCTCAATAACCCTTAAAGTGCGGTCAGTTTTTAGATGATTTCCTTACAGGGCAAAGGTAAGGAAATCAATATAGTGACTAAATTAAAGTAATGACGGTGCTGCCCCCAAAAGTTTTTTGGTATAGTCAATATTTGGATTATCAAAAATTTCTTGGGTCGTACCTTGTTCCATAATTTGCCCTGCAAACATTACCACAATACGATCTGATACTTGGCGAACAGTCTGAATATCATGGGAAATAAACACCATAGCAAGGTTTAATTCTTTCTTTAAATCCGCTAATAAATTTAATACTTGGGCACGCACAGAAACATCTAAGGCAGAAGTTGGCTCGTCTGCCACGATTAATTTAGGGTTCAAGGCTAATGCCCGAGCAATAGCGACCCGTTGCTTTTGTCCCCCTGATAGACGGGTAGGTTCAACCAATGCCGCAGAACGAGGCAAACCAACACGAGAGAGCAGTTCATAAACCCGTTTTTCTCGTTCGTGAGGTTTGAGGACGTTGTGAATATCTAGGGGATCACGCAAAATATCCAACACTCGCATACGTGGATTAAGTGCGGTGGCGGGATCTTGGAAAATAACGGAAACTTGACGACCAAATTGACGGCGAGCTTCCGCACTACCATATTGCATTTCTAAGCCATTAAATTTCACTACGCCACTGGTAGGTTTTTGTAAACCGATAATCACATTGGCAAGGGTGGATTTTCCACAACCTGACTCGCCCACTAAACCAATGGTTTCCCCTGCTCGAATACCTAAACTGATATTATTGACCGCTGTAAATTTTTTCCGTCCGAATAATGATCCATCGCGTGAAGGAAATTGCACAACAATATTTTCTAAATCAATAATATTTTGTTGTTTTAATACTTTAATACTACTCATGCAGATTCTCCTTGAGTGGCTGGTTGAGCGTTGTTATCCGTTAAATGCGATGCCCATAAATGTTGCGGATCGCCCTCTACAGGGGTAAGCACTAAGCGTTGATTTGGATCCGCATTTGGACGTAATGAACGGCTTGCGAAGCGATCTCCCTTGGCAAAATCATAAGGGGAAGGCACACTGCCTGGGATTTGGTATAAACGCTCCGCTTGTGCTTCCGTAGAAAGTACAGAGCCTAATAAACCACGAGTATATTCGTGCGTTGGTTGAGAAAGTAATGACGAAGTCGGTGCGGTTTCTACCACTTGTCCTGCATACATTACGGTAATATGGTGGGCAATTTGTGCCACTAACGCTAAATCGTGGCTCACAAATACCATGGCAAAGCCGAGTTTATCACGCAATTCATTGAGTAATTTTACTACTTCCGCTTGAACAGTAACATCTAATGCGGTTGTTGGCTCATCAGCAATTAATAATTTTGGTTCACGAGTTAATGCCATGGCAATAACAACACGTTGACGTTGTCCACCTGATAATTCGTGAGGATAACGCATTAATACTTTTTCAGGATCTAAATGTACCCATTTCAATAAGGTTTCAGCCGTATGTTTGCTACCACGCTTAATTAATTGGTTCATTTGATCTTTAATCCGCATTGATGGATTTAATGCACTTAAGGCATCTTGGTAAATCATAGAAATTTCATTACCACGCAATTTATTCAATTCATTGGAATTTAATAAATTATGTTGTGTTCCACTGCGGTCAGTAAATAAAATTTCCCCAGTGATTTTTGCTGTTTTCGGTAATAATCCCATTATGGAGAAAGCCGTAATAGATTTACCACAACCCGATTCTCCCACTAGCCCCATGGTTTCGCCTTCATGGACAGTAAAACTGATATTATCTACTAACGGCGTTTCACCATAACGATTTGGGAAACGGATAGAAAGGTTTTTGACCTGTAAGATCGGTTTGGCATTTGGATTAATTTGCATACGATCCGTACGGCTTTGTTCTTTTTGGTGTAATTTTAGTAAATAACGTTTAAGGGCTAAACTTTCTGCTAAGGCTTCTTGTACATCGGTACTTAAACGTTCTTCTGGTTTACTGGTTGATTTTTTGCTGCCTTTTAATTTTGGATTAACTAACGCATCGGTTAAGCCTTCCGCCAAAATATTTAACGATAATACCGTTAATAAAATCATTAATCCTGCAAAGGTTGTTGCCCACCATGCACCATTGAGAACAATATTACGTCCTTCCGATAAAATATTCCCCCATGATGGGTAAGGAGGTTGAACGCCAGCGCCTAAGAAAGAGAGAGAAGCCTCAAAAACAATAGCATCCGCCACCATAACGGTAGCAAAAACTAACACAGGTGCGGCTGTATTGCGGACAACGTGTTTTAATAAAATATAGGTTCTACTTCCTCCGATCACACGTTCAGCTCGCACATAATCTTCGTCCCATTGGGACACCACATTAGCACGCACCACACGAGCTAATTGTGGCGTATAAACAATGGCGATAGTAAGAATAATAATAGGTACTGAGTTACCAAAAGTTGCCAGTAATACTGCTGCTAATGCGATACCTGGGAATGCCATTAAAATGTCCATAAGACGCATAATAATTTCATTACCCCATTTATCTGCGGTAGCGGCGGTTGCCCCTAAAATACTACCGAAAATAATGGCACAGCCTACAGCCCCTAAACCGATAAATAATGAGGTTCTTGCTCCATAGACAATACGAGAAAAAATATCACGCCCTAAACGGTCTGTACCAAATAAAAATTCTTCACTTGGCGGACGCATACGGGCAATAGAGGAAAGCGGATCATAACTGGCAATAAGCGGCGCAAAGATTGCCACTAAAGCCACGAATAATAGAAAAATCAAAGAGATTTTTGATGCCCCAGAAAGCGCTTGGAATCTTGCACCGCCTGCGGCTAAACGTTTTGCTAAACCTTGTCGAAACATTATAGACTCCGAATTTTAGGATTAATTAATAAATACAAAATATCAACAATAATGTTGACGACTACAAAGGTAAAGGCAATCGTCAGCACCACACCCTGTACTAAATTTAAATCGTGATTAACAATACCGTTAAAGATCAATTTCCCCATTCCCGGTAAATCAAAAATTTGCTCAATAACGACCGCACCACCTAATAAATAACCGACACGCAAACCAAGAACGGTAACAGGGGTAATAAGGGCATTGCGTAAAACATTATGGCGAATTACGGTGGAGTAAGGCACCCCATTACCAATGGCGGTACGCACATAATCTTTATCCATTTCTTCTACCATAGTGGTACGCACCACACGAATTAATGAAGCACAAACAGGAACAGCTAAGGCGAGAGAAGGTAAAATCATCGATTGAATATAACCACTGACACTTTCACTTAAAGGAATATATCCACCAGAAGGTAACCAATTTAGCTCAAGGGAGAACCATTGAATTAATAAGATCCCTAACCAAAATGATGGCGTTGCAACCGCAGCCACAGAAATAAGACGAATGACTTGATCTACCCAACGATCACGGTAAAGTGCGGCAAGAACGCCAAGAGAAAAAGAAACAATCGCCGCAAAAATTACCCCAATAAAGGTCAGTTGCAACGTAATCGGGAACGCCTTGGCAATCATTGCGCTAATAGGTAGCTCTGGTGGCATAGTCATACCAAAATCAAGGACAAAAAGGTTACCTAAAAAGCGAAAATATTGCACCAATAAGGGATCATTTAATCCACGACTTTCTCGATATAATTCTTTCGCCGCTTCGCTGGCACTTTCGCCAAGGGCGACAGTGGCAGGATCGCCGGGGGTAAATTGTAAAACGACAAAAACAAGTGCAGTTACCCCAATAATCATAACGGGTAAAGCCATTAAACGGCGTAACAGCAAACGAAGGATAATATCCATTCTTTTCTCCTATAAACCTCTTAGAAATCTTGCTGAACTCAATGTGTGATGAAATCAAACAATGATTTTTTTATTGATAAAGGGCGTTTAATACGCCCTTTATGATTAATAATTATTTACGACCAACCCCAAGGAAAGAAACCCCTGTTGTCGGTAATGGTTGATAGTTCTCCAATGCACTGCTATCCCAAGCAGATGGTAATTTACGATGCACAATCGGATAAAGTGGCACATATTCGGCAATAATGTTAATGGCTTCAGACCAAGATTTTCTTGCCTCATTGTGATCTTTGGCTTTCGCCGCCTCATCAAGCAATGCCTGTACTTTGGCAAATTCTGGTGTATTTGCCCAACGGAAACGGCGTTTTGGCCATACATCACCGCGATACCACCAACTTAATAAGAGATCTAAGTCATTACCAAAGACAGAAGGATCGCCTGGGGCAATCGCCACTTCATAAGTACCTGGATCAACATGGTTATTATATAAAGCACCTGATTGAAGATGTTGTAAGGTTACTTTTACGCCCGGGATCTTATTCCATGCTTCAAGAATTAATGGCGCACTTTCTTTCACCCAGTCGTGGTCAGTGGCTAATACTTGGAAATGTAATTGCGTTACGCCCGCCTCTTTGAGTAAGGCTTCCGCTTTTTTCACATCATAAGGATATTGTGAGGTAGCTTTAACGTAGTCAGGGTGAGTGGTTTGCACATAAGAACTTGCCGCTTCAGCATTACCATCAAAAACAATATCAATTAATTTATCGGTATCTATACCAAAGTGTAAGGCTTGACGCACTTTAGGATTATTAAATGGTGCTTTTTCACAGTTGAACATTAAGAAAAGTAACCCGAAAGATTGCACGGATTCTACGGTTTGTTTTCTATTTTTCAAACGGGCAATATCAATATATGGCACAGACTCCATCGCTTGAGTACGTTTAGATTCTTGTGCCGTAACACGAGCTGCCGCATCAGATAATAATAACCAAGACATTTTTTCCACTTGCGCAGGATATTGTCCGTTATAGGCTTCATAAGCCTCAAAGACGATTTTGTCATCTTTTACGGCAGAAACAAATTTAAATGGCCCAGAACCCACTGGATTTGCATCAAATTGAGATTGTCCTTTTTCCACAATATGTTTCGGCACAATTTTCACAATGGTTAAACGTTGGGTAAATAACGCAAATGGATATTTAAGTTTAAATTCTACTGTTTTTTCATCTAATGCACTCACTTTAGCAATAAATGGAATAAACATAGCAAACAGTGATTTTTTCTCTGGATCTAAAACTCGCTCAAAAGAATACACCACATCTTCAGTGGTAACTGGCGAGCCATCGTGGAAAGTTGCCCCATCACGCAAGACAATACGCCAAGTTAAATCATCAACTTGTTCTGGCTCTTTAGCAGCAAGTGCGAGGTAAGGCTTGCGTGTAGCGGGGTGGAGATCAACTAAACCTTCAAAAATATGTAAATTTGCCGCATAAGAAGAGGCACCACTGGCAGTCAATGGATCAAAGCCTGTAGAAAGAGGATAAGCAATACCTGCTTCAATGGTTTTTCCTTTTATACTTGCTGCAAGGGCGTTAGGGGTAAATGTTCCCAAACTACCACTAAATGCAAGACCTGCGCCTACGCCCGCAACAATTTTCATAAAGTGACGGCGAGATTTGTTTTGTAGATGGTTAATATCTTGTGAAAAGAGATTTTTAGTCATATTTAACTCCTAATTAACAGAGGTGAATAACTGCTTTTCAGTGGTATAACGCATTCCAGTTGAATTTTTACAGTTTTTAAGAATATAGCCATTTTCCTTTAAAATAATAGGGCGTTGCTATGCTATGCCTTGGCTTATTTTAAATTGAAATGACTATAAACATTTGGCTCATCATTTATTTAAAAATGAAGTAAAACTACAAAATTTAAATAAAAAATGATTTATTGTTATCATAGCGATGAGGGGATAACGATGTCAATTAAAGTTAAATGGAATAATTCAGATTTGTGATCTCCATCACAGATAGGGAAAACCTCTCACAACAATGGCTTTTCAAAAAATAATTCAATTTTCTACCGCACTTTTAAGGACAAGATCAATCAACTTCCGCTCATTTTAAAGCGGGAGGATAATATAAGCCTTATTTAACACCTTTACCTCGAGAAAAGCTAGATCTGTTATAAAAAATATGATAGCTTGCGAGGTTGTTAATTGGAGTGAAAAATAAATAGTAAATTTATGCATAACGAAGAACAAAATACGAGTACAAACCAAACAGAAACCCCGAGTAAAAAAAGTTTTTTTCAAACCCTCTTTAGCCGTTTTTTCCAAGGCGAATTAAAGGATCGAAAAGATCTGGTGGAAGTTATTCGAGATTCGGAACAAAATGAATTAATCGATCAAAATACCAGAGAAATGATCGAGGGCGTGATTGAGATTGCTGAATTGCGTGTACGAGATATTATGATCCCTCGTTCACAAATTGTTTTTATTAAATCTGATCAAGATCTTGATGCTTGCCTTGACATCATTATTGATTCAGCACATTCACGTTTCCCTGTTGTCAGTGATGAACGAGATAATGTCGAGGGACTTTTACTTGCTAAAGATTTATTGAAATTTTTACGTTCTAATGCCGAAGAATTTAACCTAAAAAGCCTCTTACGCCCTGCGGTGATTGTGCCAGAAAGTAAACGTGTTGATCGTATGTTAAAGGATTTTCGTGCTGAACGTTTCCATATGGCAATCGTGGTTGACGAATTTGGCGGAATATCAGGTGTGGTTACCATTGAAGATATTTTAGAACAAATTGTTGGCGATATTGAAGATGAATTTGATGAAGAAGATATTGCGGATATTCGTCAATTATCACGACACACCTATGCCGTACGAGCCTTAACAGATATTGAAGACTTTAATCAACAATTTGCCAGCCATTTTGCCGATGAAGAAGTGGATACCATTGGAGGATTGGTAATGCAAGCCTTTGGCTACTTACCTGTCAAAGGCGAAGAAATCACCCTAGAAAATATGAATTTTAAAGTCACTTCAGCGGATAGCCGCCGTATTATTCAATTACGTGTTACCGTTTCCGATCAACAATTAGCCGAAATGGATAAATTAAAAGAAACCATGAGCGAAGAATAATGAAAAATATTTTTTATTATTTAACCGCACTTTTAACAGGTGCCGTAGGCGTTTTAGCCTTTTCTCCCTTTGATCTATGGGGATTTGCTTATATTTCCTTAATTGGCTTACTTTTTGTGGCAAAAATTCCGCAAAAAAAGACCGCCCTTTGGGCTACATTTTGTTGGGGTATCAGTTTTTTTAGCTTAGGGGTAAACTGGTTACATGTAAGTATCCACCAATTTGGCGGAGCGCCACTGATTATCAGCTATTTACTCGTCATTGTTCTCTCGGCATATCTTGCACTTTACCCCGTCTTATTTACCTACCTTATCCGACGTTTTAACATTGAAAAATTAGCAATGTTTCCAGTGATATGGACGTTCACCGAATTTCTACGAGGCTGGGTATTAACAGGTTTTCCTTGGTTACAATTTGGTTATAGTCAAATAGACAGCCCTTTTTCGGGGCTTGCCCCCCTTTTTGGCGTAACAGGACTAACCTTTTTTACCATGTGGGCAAGTGCCGTACTTCTTAGTCTTATTCTTGCACTTTTTAAATCCCCACGTTCATTGCACCTAATCATCAGCCATAGTCTTATGCTGGTTATCGTGGCAGGGCTCAGTTATCTTGCAGGGCAAAAAATCTATACGCAACCTCAACATGAGCGTTCGCTAACCATTACCCTAGCACAAGGTAATATTGAACAAAACCTAAAATGGGATCCAAAACATTTACAAAATACATTGGATATCTATTGGCAACAAATTTATCAGCATTTAGGCAAATCTGATGTTATTATCCTACCAGAATCGGCATTTCCCATTACAGAGAACCATATTACCCCATTACTGATGGAGTTACAGCATACCGCACAAGCGAAAGGCACAGAAATCATTATCGGCACCGTTTACGCCGATGAAAATATCGGAAAACTCTTTAATTCAATGATTGTATTGGCAAATTCACAACAACCTTATCAGCTTGATAACAATCCAAATCGTTACAACAAACATCATTTAGTGCCTTTTGGCGAATATGTTCCACTGGAACAATTATTACGCCCCTTAGGCAGTATTTTTAATTTACCGATGTCAGCTTTTCAAGCAGGCGACAAATTACAATCGCCATTAACCAGTAAAGGATATTACTTTACCCCAGCGATTTGTTACGAAATTATTTTAGGCGAACAAGTCAGAAATAATTTGAAAAAAAATACCGATTTTATTCTCACTATTTCAAATGACGCTTGGTTTGGCAACTCTATCGGACCTTGGCAACATCTACAAATGGCAAGAATGCGCGCCTTAGAATTAGGAAAACCCGTTATCCGAGCAACCAATACAGGCATTACCGCATTTATTAACGCACAAGGCAACATCATCGCCCAAGCCCCACAATTTGAACAAACAACCCTAACCCATAAACTTTCCCCAGTAACAGGCACAACACCTTATGCTTTATTTGGTAATAGGCCGTTGTATATCCTTTCGTTGCTGTTGTTGGTGAATTGGGGAGTAGGGAGATTAGTAAGAATAAAATTAAGAAAATTTAATTGCTAATTTTAAATTACATTAAATACAAAATAACAAAGAATTTTTATATCTTAATCACTCTTTATAATTAGAATATAACAAATAAATTTAATATGAAAATATATGGAAAAATAAATATAAATAATAGAGTACTTTTATCTAACTTTTTTTCACTATTTAGCTTACAAATATTTAGCTACATATTGCCGTTTATTACTTTTCCTTATTTAGTTAGGGTTCTAAATATAGAGTACTTTGGTTTAATTATATTTTCTCAAGCTTTAATGACATTTTTTTTATTAATGATTGATTATGGTTTTGATTTATCTGCTACTAGAGATATAGCTATTAATAGAGATAATAAAAATAAAATAACAGAAATTTTTAGTAGTGTAATTTTAATAAAAATATATTTAATTATTTTTTCTTTTATAATATTAAATATTATTATTTTCTGTTTTGATAAATTTACTAATTATAAGAGCTTATACTATTTTTCATTCTTATGGGTTATAGGGATGGGAATGTTTCCAACCTGGTATTTTCAGGGAATGGAAAAAATGAAATATATCACAATAATCAATATTATATCTAGATTAATTTTTAGTATATTAATATTTATTCTAGTTAAACAAGAAGATGATTATATTTTAGTACCTATTCTGAATAGTATGGGAACTTTACTTGGAACTACTATTTCTTTCTACATAATAAAAAATATATTTAATCAAGGTTTTAAACTAATAAATAGAAGGATATTGCTATTATACTTAAAAAACAATTTTCAATATTTCTTGTCTAGAATATCTGTAACCTTATTCACATCTATTAATGTTTTTTTTCTTGGTCTGTTTTATAACTCTATTATTGTTGGTTATTATGCAATGGCAGAAAAATTATATCAAGCAATACAGCTATTATATTCACCTATATCTCAAGCATTATATCCTTATATATCAAAATATAAAAATAAAAATATAATAAAGAAATTAATTTATATATTAGTACCAATTAATATAATAGCGGTGAGCATTATTTATAGTTTAGATATATATATATTTAAAATTCTATTCTCTAATAAATTCTCTGAACAAAGTGTTCATGTATTTCATATATTATTGATTGCAAATATAATAGCATTACCATCAGCTCTTATTGGCTATCCATTTCTAGGCGCATTAGGTTTCTATAATAGTGTTAATAAAGGTATCATTTATGCTTCTATGATACATTTCTTAAGCTTACTAATTTTACTAGCATTTAATTCCATTACAATTTATAATATAGCAATAACAGTAATCATTACTGAATCTATTATTTTTATTTTCAGGTGTATTACTATCTATAATAAGAATTTATGGAAATAATATTTTAAACTTTTACATATTAAACTGGTATATATGACTATGAATATCGCAATATTGTTGGCTACCTATAATGGAAAAAATTTCTTAAAAGATCAACTGTATTCAATAATAAATAATATTTATAAATTAGATCCTATTTACAAAGTAACTATTATTATTTCTGATGACTCATCTAACGATAATACTCTAAATCTTATTGATAAGTTCCAAAAAGACTACCCAATTTTACTTTTAGATAATAGTAAAAAAGGGTCTGCTCTTAATAATTTCTCATATTTAATAAAGAATATAGATCCTATTTATGATTTTATCTTTTTTAGTGATCAAGATGATTTTTGGTTACCAAATAAAATGTTAGAATTTTTACAGTTATTTGAGAAAATAGACAATGACATTCCCACATTAATACATTCAGATCTTTCTGTAGTTAATGATAAACTTTTTTTAATATCAAGCTCAATGTTTAAATTTCAAAAATTAAACAAATATCCAACTTTTAGTAACCTTATTGTTCAGAATTCTATTACCGGTTGTGTTACAGCTATTAATAAACAGTTATTAATGTTAGCTAGAAATAGTAATATAGAGAAATCTATTATGCATGATTGGTATTTAGGGTTAATAGCATCATCATTAGGAAAAATATATTTTATTGATGTTCCTACAATATTATATAGACAGCATAGCCAAAACGAAGTGGGAGCTAAAAAATATAATATTAAACAGATTATTAAAAAATTAATAAACATAAAGAAAAATTACAACAATGCTATAATATCTCAAAATAAAGTTATTGAACAGGCAAATTTATTCTTAAATGATTTTAATTCAAAAATAAATGAATCAGAAAAAGAGAACTTAAAAAAATATACCACTTTCTACAAAATATCTTTTATAAATAGAATAAAATTAATTTTTAAAGGATATAGAAAATTTGGATTTTTTAGGAATTTAGTTTATATACCTTTATTTATTATTAGACGATAAAATGTTAAAAATATCTGTTATTATTCCAACTTATAATGCAGAAAAGTGTTTATCTACACTTTTAAATACATTAATAAGCCAGACAAATAGATATGATGAACTAATAATAATCGATTCATCATCAAAAGATAATACTGTTAATATAGCAAAAAATTATACTGATAAAATTATTATTATTCCAACCAATGAATTTGATCATGGTGGCACTAGAGCAAAAGCTGCTGAAATAGCTACTGGGGATATTTTAATATTTTTTACTCAAGATGCGTTGCCTTATGACAATTATTGCGTGGAAGAAATATTATCAGTATTTAAAGATGAAAATATTGTTGCAGCATATGGACGACAAATTCCCTATGAAAATACCAATTTATTTGGAAAACACCTAAGATACTTTAATTATCCAGAAGAAAGTTTATACCGTAATAAATCTGATATTACAAAATATGGGATAAAAACTGCGCAATTATCAAATTCTTTTTGTGCATATCGGAAAGATAAATTAATTGAACAAGGAAATTTTAGCAATAATCTTATTTTAGGAGAAGATGTTTATATTGGAACCAAATTTATTTTAGCAGGTTATACATTGGCTTATACTGCAAATGCTAAAGTGTATCATTCACATAGCTACTCTATTTTAGAAGATTTTAAACGCTATTTTGACATTGGTGTTTTCCATAAAAATGAAAACTGGATTATTCAAAATTTAGCTAAAGCTGAGGGAGAGGGTGTGAAATATATTCGTTCAGAATTATCTTTTTTACTAAAAAATAAAGCATATTACCTTATACCTGAATGGTTTATCCGTAATAGTATGAAGCTTATTGGGTATAAATTAGGTATGAATTACGAGTATTTACCTAAATGGATTATAAAAAAATGTAGTATGCATAATAAATGGTGGAATACTAATGAATAAACAGAATATATCTAAGATCTTACTTATTTTTTCAGATTTTTTCCTGATATTTATTTCTTTTATTTTATCTATAAATATAATAAATTATTTTATAGGAGAAATAACAAGTTATTTGCCAAATAATCAAATAGATGATAGAGTTTTAATTCATTTTTCATTAAGTTGTTTAACTGTTATTTATTTTTGGATAAAACTTAGACATTATACTTATCGAAAACCTCTTTGGTATGAACTAAAGGAAATTATTTTTACTTTAATTATTTTTTCTATAATAGAATTGTCTATTATAGCTTTTTCTAAATCCTATTTTTCTCGCTATTTATGGGGAATAACTTGGATTTGTGCAGTTATTCTTGTACCTTTCGGGCGAATTTTTGTTAAGTATCTATTGATAAAGTTAGGTTGGTATATAAAAGAAACTATAATTATTGGTAATGGAAAAAATGCGTTAGATGCTTATAATGCCATTACAAGTGAGCCTTACTTAGGGCTTAATATTAAATATTTTATTACATCTAACAATGATGAGCATAAACATATAAGCCATTTAAATATTCCAATTATTGAGGGAAAGGATAATCAAATTTGGAATCTTATTAGTCAAGAGAAAGATTTTCAATTTATCCTCGCATTGGAAAATAATGAAAATGATAGCCTAGATTTTTGGCTAAGAGAATTAGCAAGAAAGAATTGTCGCTCAGTATCTGTTATTCCAACATTAAGGGGATTACCACTCTATAGTACGGATATGACTTTTATTTTTAGCTATGAGGTAATGTTACTGAGAATTAATAATAACCTTGCGAAATTATCCTCTCGCATTTTAAAAAGAACAATGGATATTATTGGCTCTATAACGATTATTACTTTATTATCTCCTTTGTTATTAATGATTTATTTTATAATCAAAAAGGACGGTGGAAATGCCATTTATGGGCATACTAGAATAGGGCGCAATGGAAAAGCATTTAGCTGTTTAAAATTTAGATCTATGGTAGTAAATTCTAAAGAGGTATTAGAACATTTATTAGCAACAGATCCTATTGCTAAAGCAGAGTGGGAGAAAGATTTTAAATTAAAAAATGATCCAAGAATCACCCCCATAGGACATTTTTTGAGAAAAACAAGTTTAGATGAATTACCACAATTATTTAACGTGTTAAAGGGAGAAATGAGTTTAGTTGGACCAAGACCTATTGTGAAAGAAGAATTAGAGCGTTACCAACAAGATATAGATTACTATTTTATGGCAAAGCCAGGAATGACGGGATTATGGCAAGTAAGTGGCCGTAATGATGTTGATTATGAAATGAGAGTTTACTTTGATGCTTGGTATGTA
Organism: Volucribacter psittacicida; assembly: GCF_004339025.1. Classification (GTDB taxonomy): domain Bacteria; phylum Pseudomonadota; class Gammaproteobacteria; order Enterobacterales; family Pasteurellaceae; genus Volucribacter; species Volucribacter psittacicida. Next base: position 191,951 of record NZ_SMFT01000003.1, on the reverse strand, counting down.
AAAAATTGGTCTTTATGGAATGACATAGCCATTTTATTTAAAACCATAGAAATTGTTTTAAAAAGAAAAGGTGCTTATTAGTAATTATTTTTGTTTATAAAGAAAGGATAAATATATGAAAATTCTTATTACAGGTGGCGCAGGCTTTATTGGATCTGCACTAATTCGTTATATTATTGAGCATACTCAAGACTCAGTAATTAATGTTGATAAATTAACTTATGCTGGAAATCTACAATCTTTAGCTAATATTGAAAATAGTTCACGTTACTCTTTTGAGAAAATAGATATTTGTGATAAAGCAAAATTAATAGAAGTATTTCAAAAGCATAAACCTGATGCCATTATGCACTTAGCTGCGGAAAGTCATGTAGATCGTTCTATTGATGGACCAAAGGCATTTATTGAAACCAATATTATCGGCACTTATACTTTATTAGAGGTTGCAAGAAATTATTGGAATTCATTATCAGAACAAAACAAGTTAGCCTTTCGTTTTCATCATATTTCTACTGACGAGGTATATGGCGACTTAGCTGGTACTAACAATTTATTTACAGAAAAAACGGCTTATTCTCCAAGTAGCCCTTATTCTGCTTCAAAAGCCTCAAGCGATCATTTAGTAAGAGCTTGGCATAGAACTTATGGATTACCAACCATTGTTACTAATTGTTCCAATAATTATGGACCTTATCATTTTCCTGAAAAATTAATTCCATTAATGATTTTAAATGCTTTAGCTGGTAAATCCTTGCCTGTTTATGGTAATGGACAACAAATTCGTGATTGGTTATTTGTAGAAGATCATGCCAGAGCCTTATACCAAGTCGTAACTAAAGGAAAAATTGGAGAAACTTATAATATTGGTGGACATAATGAAAAAACTAATATCGAAGTTGTCACTACAATTTGCCAATTATTAGATGAGTTAATTCCTAATAAACCTAATAATATAACCTCATATTCTGAGTTAATTACTTATGTGCCAGATAGACCAGGTCATGATTTACGTTATGCCATAGATGCAAGTAAAATTGAAAAAGAATTAGGCTGGAAACCACAAGAAACCTTTGAAAGCGGTATTCGAAAAACTGTGCAATGGTATTTAAATAATGAAAAATGGTGGAAATCTGTATTAGATGGTTCTTATAATCTAGAAAGATTAGGAGTGAAATAGTATGAGGGGAATTATTTTAGCTGGAGGATCAGGAACCCGACTTTATCCAATAACTCATGGTGTATCAAAACAGTTGTTACCTGTTTATAATAAGCCCATGATTTATTATCCATTATCTGTTTTAATGCTTGCAGGTATTCGTGATGTTCTAATTATTACTACCCCTGAAGATAATAGTAGTTTCCAGCGTTTATTAGGAAACGGAAACCATTTTGGTATAAAGATTAATTATGCGATCCAACCTAGCCCAGATGGTTTAGCTCAAGCATTCTTAATTGGTGAAAAATTTATTGGTAAGGATAATGTTTGCCTTGTTTTAGGAGATAATATTTTTTACGGACAACATTTTAGCCAATCTTTAAAGGATGCTGTAGAAAATGCTAATAACGGAAAAGCGACAATATTCGGTTATCAAGTAAAAGATCCTGAACGTTTTGGTGTTGTGGAATTTGATAGCAATAATCAAGCAGTGTCTATTGAAGAAAAACCTTTAAACCCAAAATCAGATTGGGCTGTGACAGGTTTATATTTTTACGACAATAGAGTTATTGAATTCGCAAAACAAGTGCAACCATCTGAACGTGGTGAATTAGAAATAACAAGCATAAATGAAATGTATTTAAAAGATGCTACCTTACAAGTGCAATTACTTGGAAGGGGTTTTGCCTGGTTAGATACGGGAACTCATGAAAGTTTACACGAAGCGGCATCATTTGTTAGAACAATCGAAAATATACAAAATCTTCAAGTTGCTTGTTTAGAAGAAATTGCTTGGAGAAATTCTTGGTTAACTGATGAGGAGTTAATCCGCATAGCTAATTCAATGTCAAAAAATTCTTATGGGCAATACCTATTATCTTTAGTAAAAAGGAAAAATAATGACTAAATTTCTAATTACTGGTGCAAATGGACAAGTAGGTTCCGCAATTATACGACAATTACAAGGAAAACATAAATATTTAGCCTTAGATAAAGCTAAATTAGATATAACTAACAAACAAGCCGTTATAGAAATAGTAAATCAATTTCAACCAGACATTATTATTAATGCTGCAGCTTACACAGCTGTAGATCGTGCTGAACAAGAAAAAGAAATTGCCGAAGCGATCAATGTTAAAGGGGCAAGATATCTTGCTCAAGCCGCAAATAAAAATAATGCTATTATGTTACATATTTCTACTGATTACGTATTTGATGGAAGCTCATCAATACCATACAAAGAAGAAAATATAACTAATCCTCAAAATATTTATGGTCAAACAAAATTAAATGGGGAGATCGCTGTTTTAGAAGAATGCCCTCGATCTATTATTTTAAGAACATCTTGGGTTTTTGGTGAACAAGGGAATAATTTTGTTAAAACTATATTACGTTTATCTAAAGAGCGAGATCGATTATCTATTGTGAATGATCAAATTGGTGGTCCAACCTACGCCGGCGATATAGCAAACGCCTTAATAAAAATGTCACTATTTATTACTCATAATTACTTCAAAGATTTTGGCCTTTATCATTTTACTGGTTATCCGTATGTTAGCTGGTTTGAATTTGCCAATATTATTTTAGAACAAGCAAATATTGATAATATACTCCCAAATTTACCAGAAATATTTCCTATAACAACAATGGATTATCCAACTCCTGCTAAACGGCCTTCATATTCTTGTTTAGATCTAAATAAAATTCATAAAGTTTTTAATATCTCTCCTAGTGATTGGCAAGAGGCATTAAAAAATATTAAACATTACATATAAAGGGAAATTATATCAATGAAAATTATAGACACGACCATCCCCGATGTAAAAATCCTAGAACCTAAAGTATTCGGTGATGAAAGAGGTTTCTTTATGGAAACTTTCCGAGATGAGTGGTTTAAAACTCAGGTTGCTAATAGGAATTTTGTGCAAGAAAATCATTCAAAATCCATAAAAGGTGTATTAAGAGGATTACATTATCAAACTAAAAACACACAAGGTAAATTAGTTAGAGTAATTTCTGGCGAAGTTTTTGACGTTGCCGTAGATTTACGTCGTAGTTCTTCTACTTTTGGACAATGGGTTGGAGAAATATTATCTGAAGAAAATAAACGCCAATTATGGGTGCCTGAGGGATTTGCTCATGGCTTTTATGTATTAAGTGATGAAGCGGAGTTTGTATACAAATGTACAGATTATTATAATCCCACAGCCGAACATTCTTTGCTTTGGAATGATACAACAATCGGAATTGATTGGCCATTAATAAATAAGCCGAGTTTATCAAATAAAGATACTAATGGAAAATTATTTAAAGAAGCCGTATTTTTTGATTAATTTAAATATTATCTTATCTAAGGTATAACTATGTTAAAGAAATATAACCTAACCCACTTTACAACAATTTTAGTTTCATTCTTTTTTCTCGCTGTATTATTATTTGCTAAAGGTTATAACTACTCTCCTTTTATTCTATCAATAATCAGTGTTATTTATTTAATTCATTTTCTGATTAAGAAAAATAAGATTCAAGTCCCTAAGCTAGATAAACTTATCATTTATAGTTATATTTTCTATTTTCTTACTTTTCTACCCTCTGTTATCATACATAGTGATAAAGCTAAAGTTTTAGATAATCCAGCTAAAATATTATTATTCTTACCTTTATTATTATTGTTCAAAAAATTCCCAATAAAAACTCATATTATTTTACATACTATACCTTTTGGCGCTTTTATTGCTGGTTTAGTTGCAATTTATCAACGGTTTATTTTACATAAAGAACAAGCATTTTATACCCATATGCATATTCAAGGTGGCGATATCGCAATGTCGGTGGCTATGTTTTCCATTATTGCTACTTTGTATTTTGCAATCAAAAAACAATATAAATTAACCGCACTTTATACTTTCTTTTCACTCATGGGAATTTTAGCTGGCTTTTTATCTACAGCTCGAGGTGCTTGGATTGGTTTACCTTTTATTTTATTATTTATTTTCTTTGTTTATCGTCAATATTTGCCTAAAAAAACAATTATGGGATTTATAGCAATTATCGCTATAATTATTGGTGGCGCAAGTTTAGTGCCTAATACTTCAATTAGTCATCGTTTTCATCAAGCTACCCATGAAATTATCGCTTATTTTGATAAAGGAAATGGCTCAACCTCTGTTGGTGCACGTTTTGATATGTGGAAAAGTGCATTATTACAAGCTCAACAAAAGCCTATTCTAGGTTGGGGCTTACAAGGTGTTATGGAAAATCGATTGGAATTAGGAAAACAAGGCATTATTAGTGAATATGCCTCTCAATTTAGCCATGCTCATAATCAATATTTAGATGACCTTTCTAAAAGAGGGATTATTGGATTAATCGCATTATTAGCCGTTTTACTTATCCCTTTTAGCATTTTTATCAAATCAATAAATAAAGAAAATTTAGAACAAACAACAATCGCCTTGTTAGGTTGTGTACATATTATTTCCGTTGCTTTTTATTTTATTAGCCAAGGTTTCTTAGTGCATAATTCTGGTACAGTATTTTATTTCTTCTTAATTATTGTATTTTATGCAATGCTACAACAGAAATTAAAAAACTTATCTTAATTAGAGGCTTATTTGAATATATAAATTAATGAAGGAGCCAAATTTATTGGCTCCATATAAAACAAGGCAATATAGGGAATAGAGTACAAATAGTACGACAAAGCGTACCAACACTGTATCGCTTTAAAATGGGGCAACTATAAAATTAAGCAGATAGAATAATTAAAATCATAGAAACTTGGGCTTTTCATTACAGATATTATTGTTATAATAGCCCAGTTTTTTATTAAATCATCAGAGGAATAAATGGCTAAAGAAGATTGTATTGAAATGCAAGGCACAATTTTAGAAACCTTGCCAAACACGATGTTTCGTGTAGAACTCGAAAATGGGCATGTGGTTACAGCTCACATCTCAGGAAAAATGCGTAAAAACTATATTCGTATTTTAACCGGCGATAAAGTTACTGTAGAAATGACACCTTATGATTTAAGTAAGGGGCGGATTATTTTCCGTAGTCGCTAACTTTTTAATCCTTTTAAAGCCTACTAGCACATCGTTTAAGTAGGCTTTTTTATTGATAAATCAGGTTAAGTTTCATTTTGATTGTATAGCTAGCTATTTAAATTTAAAATAAGCAAATGGCACATCAAAAATAGTATAAATCAGATAAAGTGTACCAACCCTGCACTATATGTTAAATTCACTATGCTAGCAAATAATACTAAATTTCTTAAACCAAGTTTTTACCTACTCCTTTCCCTACTCTGCTTATACTGGGTTAGTGATAACTTGCTAATGGGATCAGGCTTTTATCCTGAACCTACATTAATGCAAATTACCTCCATGGCAATATTAATTAGTGTCTTAAACCGCTCAACAAAATTATTCTATTTTTTGTTATTACCTTTTATTTTGATCAATGTGTTATATACTCCCATAGGACTTGTTTTTGGACCGCCCTCATACCAATATGTGGCTTCAGTATTTGCAACAGATTTACAAGAAAGCAAAGAGTTTTTTGCGCAAATTCCCATTAAAAACTACCTTTTCTCCATAAGCATTATTGTTGCTCTAGGCTTATATCGCTTTTTTAGCTTAAAAAGCCCATTTCATTTTTATAATAAGCCCTTTTTCTTGGCGATGGTTATCTTAATTATCCTATGGCAACAAGCACCGTTGAGATTTATCCAAGAAAGCTATCAAGCTATTCATAAAGTTATTGATGAATTACGCCAACTTAATCAATTAAAAATTACTAGCCAATGGGGAAAATCTACACTCAAAACGGGAGGGTATGATGATTATATTTTGGTTATCGGCGAAAGTGCACGCAAGGATTATCATCACGCCTATGGCTACCCCATTGAAAATACACCTTTTATGAGCCAAGCAAAGGGAATTTTAATTGACGGTCTTACCGCAGGAGGAACAAATACCATTGCCTCTTTAAAATTAATGCTCACAAAGCCCGATAAAATAAATCATGAGGGAAATTATGCGCTAAATCTTATTGATTTAGTCAAATCGGCTGGCATACAAACTTATTGGCTATCAAATCATGGTTATTTAGGGCAATTTGATACACCGATTTCCGCCCTTGCCAACCAAAGTGATTACCGTTTCTTTTTAAAATCTGGCGATGCCTTTAGCCAGAACACCAGCGATTTTTTATTATTGGAAAAATTTCAGCAATTAATGCAAGACAATAGCCAACATAAGCGTTTTATTGTATTACATTTATACGGTTCACACCCAATTAGTTGCGATCGTTTAACCGATTATCCTAAAATCTTTGCCGAGCAAGATATTGAAGCAAAATATTTTAATATTAATTGCTATATTTCCTCGATTAACAAGACAGATGAAATACTCCAGCAAATTTATAAGATATTACAAAAAAACAAACAAAAAAGTCACCGCACTTTTTCCATGATTTATTTTGCGGATCACGGTTTAGCCCATGATATTCAAGAAAATAATATTAGTATTCACAACAGTAGTGGCAAAAGTAAACGTCATTATGATGTGCCGTTATTCAAAATTGCGAGTGATGATAAACAACGTCAAATCTATCAAAGTATGAAATCTGGCTTAAACTTTACCGAAGCACTGGCTAACTGGATAGGTATCATTAATCCTCAAGTTGATCCACGTTTTAATCTCTTTGATAATCAAAATGATCCTAGCGATTATGGTTTACAACAACAAATTCAACAGATTGATAAACCTGATGATCCTGCGATTGTCATTCCCTTAAAACAATAAGATATCCTTCAAAAAGTGCGGTCAAAAATCGAGGAATTTCTGTATTTATAGTGGTTCAAATGTAAAATAAAGCAAGGCAGCACGCTGAACGGCAAAGCGTGCCAACTCATATTATTTTAAAATAGACAATTATAGAATTAATGGTTATTCACCAACTCAACTGCTTGTCTAGTCAATTGGCCTATTTTTTGCCAATTTTTTGCTTTTATAAGTTCATTGCTCACAAACCAAGAACCACCACAAGCAACCACATTAGGAATGGCTAAATAATTATGGATATTGGTTAAATTAATCCCCCCTGTTGGCATAATTTGTAATTGTCCATAAGGCCCTAATAATGCCTTAATCATATTCACACCACCTGATGCCTCGGCAGGGAAAAATTTTACTGTATTGATCCCCATTTCTAACGCCTGTTCAATAGCACTTGGATTATTTACACCTGGAGTAATAGGAAGAGCAAGTTGTTGGCAAAGTTTCACAATGTTTGGATTAAAGCCCGGACTAACGATAAAATCAGCTCCCGCTTGTTGGGCATCAACTACTTGTTGCGGAGTTAAAACCGTACCTGCTGCAATTAAAATATCTGTTCGATGTGAACGCAATAATTGAATAGCTTTTGCCGCAGCTGATGAACGAAAAGTAATTTCTGCCACAGGTAAACCATTTTCAGCTAATGCATCAGCTAATGGCAAAATATCCTCCGCTTGCTCCAAAGCAATAACGGGAACAAGTTTAATCTCGCGTAGTTTTTCATTCAGTTGTTCAATAGAATATGTCATCGTTTGTTTCCTTTATTTCTGTTCAATAAGATGTTGCATAACTGGGCGTTCAATGATCGCCCCTTTATGTTGAATAACTAAACCTGCTAACTGATGCCCTTGTGCAATGGCTTGCAAAACAGAACCGCCAGCTAAACGTTTGGCTAAATAACCTGCACTAAAAGAATCGCCTGCCGCAGTGGTATCCACGACCTTATCAATTTTATTGGCTGCTAATTGTTGATATTGATCGGTAACGACAATACAAGGTTCAGCGCCACGTTTTATCACAATTTCAGGGACACCATAGCCTTGGGTACGCTGAATACAAGCGTCAATATGATGTTCGCCATATAATAAAATTTCATCATCAAAGGTTAAAAAAGCAATATCCGTTAAAGATAAAATACGTTGATAAATCTGTTGCGTTAAGGTTTTGGATTGCCAAAGAATTGGACGATAATTATTGTCAAAGGCAATTTTTGTGCCGCCTTGTTTGGCTTTTTGCAATAAATCAAATAAAATCTCTCGCTCTTTATCAGGTAAAATCGCTAAACTAATACCACTTAAATAAAGCCATTTTGCCTGACAAAATTGTAGTTGTAAGCAATCAAGATCCACTTCACTCAACCAATATTTCGCCGCCGAGTCATTACGCCAATAATAAAAATGCCGCTCTCCATTAGGCTGAGTAAAAATGCTATATAGACCCGGTAAACGGGTTTGAGATTGAAACACTAACGAAGTATCAATTCCCTCTTTCTGCCACTGTGTTAGCATTTGCTGACTAAATTCATCAACCCCTAATCCTGTGGCATAACGAACAGTGAAAGGCAAATGCTTTGTTAAACGTGATAAATAAAGGGCGGTATTTAAAGTATCCCCACCAAAGCCTTGTCGATAAAGCTCTCCTTGTTTTTGTAGCTCTACCATACATTCGCCGATGATAATGATTTTGTCGGTCATTTATTGTATTCTCCTTTTATGTATGCCCTGTAGATTTATCAACACTATAGCAAATTATTTATACTTTTCAATATAAAAATAAAATACTTTTTCATTATTAATAAAAAATAATTCTAATATTGAATTATGCTTTTAGTTTATTTATCTTTATAATATTTCACATAATTAATGATGAGATAGGATCCCATAATGGAAAAAACCACCCAGCCAGAAAATGTCGCAGCTGTACTTAAAGTCTTTAATATTTTAGAAATTCTTGCAGAACAGAAGGAAATCGGCATTACCGATTTAGCTACCAAATTAATGATGTCAAAAAGCACCACCTACCGATTTTTACAAACCATGAAAAATCTTGGTGTTGTTCGCCAAACTGATGATAATGAAAAATATGGTTTAACTTTAAAACTGTTTGAATTAGGCTCAAAAGCCTTAGAATATACCGATTTAATTGAACTTGCTCATCAAGCAATGAATATTATTGCCAAACAAACCAACGAAACCTTACACTTAGGAACACTAGATGGGCAGGAAATTATTTATCTACATAAAATTGATTCAAACTATAATTTGCGTATGTATTCGCGTATTGGTCGCCGAAATCCCGCTTACAGCACCGCCATTGGTAAAATCTTACTTTCGCAATATAGCAATCAAAAAGTAGTAGAAAAACTCAAAGGGGTTGAATTTATTCCACATACACCAAACACATTGGCCAATATTGATCAATTACAACAAGAACTCGATCAAGTGAGAATTCAACATTATGCACTAGATAATGAAGAACAAGAACAAGGCATTAAATGTATTGCTGTGCCTATTTATGATCGCTTCGGCAAGATTATCGCTGGTATTTCTATTTCTCTTCCAACCGTACGTTTTGACCAAACCCAACTTAGCGATTTAGTCCACCTGCTTCATCAAGCAGGCAAAACCGTTTCACAACAACTTGGTTATCTGCATTATCCTGTTTAATAAAATGTGGTTGTCTCACTTTAAAATAGGATGGCTATACAACTTAAAACGGTGGCTAAACAAAACATTGTAAAAACCACCGCACTTTTATTAATAAAAGCTATAAGCCACTAAGCAATTGGTGGCGTATAAGTGCCAGCCGCAATACTATCTTTTATCCGATTGGCTTCATCGCTTACTTGAGCAAGTAGGGCTTTAACATTATCAAGCGTAATTACGGGGCTTAATAAGGTCATTTTTAAGGCTTGTTGATTATTCACTTTAGTCACGCCGATATTCGCTTCTCCGCGGGCAAATAATTCGTCAGCCACATTTTGATTAAGGCTATCTAACCATTGTTGAGGGTAATCATTAGGTTTGACGCAGAATAAAACGGAAGCAAATTGTGGCTCAACTAACATTTCAAGCTCATCACTTTGCTGGATATAATCTGCGACTTGTTGTGATAACGTAATGCCATGTTCAATCATGGAAGAATACAATTCTTCGCCTAGGGCTTGAATGGTGAACCATAATTTTAAGGCGTCAAAACGGCGAGTGGTTTGTAAAGATTTTGCCACTAAATTAGGTACGCCATATTCTTCATCATAAGCGGAATTTAGGTATTCGGCTTCATAATGGATAAAGCGGAAATTATTGCCATCTTTAAGCAAGAATGCACCGCAGGAAATACTTTGTAAGAAATGTTTATGGAAATCAAGGGTAACGGAATCCGCCAATTCGATGCCATCTAGCCAATGGCGGTATTTTTGGGATAATAATAATGCGCCTCCCCAAGCCGCATCAATATGTAACCAAGCTCCATATTGATCGGTGATTCGACGAATTTTCCCAATAGGATCTATTGCCCCTGCGTCTGTTGTTCCAGCGGTTGCCACCACACAGGCCACAATTTTTCCTTCATTGTGTAATTGTTGTAAGGTTTGCTCTAAGGCAACGACATCAATTTGTGCTTGTTGATTAACTGGCACAGTGACGACTGATTGAAAGCCCATTCCCATCATTGCCATATTTTTTTGTACCGAAAAATGGGCATTTTCAGAACAAACCACTTTAACTTTTTGCAAAGCCTCAGCAGGAATACCATTTTGTTGTACCGACCAAGCCTTGCCTTCCTCAGTTTGCCAATGTTTAGCAATACAAGCATCTCGTGCCAATAATAACCCCATAAGGTTTGATTGGGTGCCACCAGAAGTAAATACCCCTGCATCACCTGCCGCATAACCTGTTTTTTGGCGTAACCAACGGATTAACTCCACTTCCATTAATGAGGCGACAGGGCTTTGATCCCAAGAATCCATAGATTGGTTAGTAGCATTAATAAAAACCTCTGCCACTTGGCTTGCCACCATGGTTGGGCAATGTAAATGAGCGAGGGAATGAGGGTGATGTACTTTTAAACTTTGATTTAAAAATAATGAGGTTAATTGTTGTAAGGCTTGTTCTAGCCCTTGACCTTGTGCCGATGGGGTAAATTTCACTTGCTGACGAAGCTGGCTAACACTACCGCCTGTGTACATTTTGTCATTTTGTAACCATTGGCTAACGGCATTAACTGCTTGTTGCATCGCTTTTTCATAATCGCTAATGGATTGTGGATCATTACAAAGTAAAGCCTGTTTATGTTGGGAAAAATCAATCATTTGTTCTTTTCCTTGTGAAAATCATTATTGAAAGGAGAAACATATAGTCGTTCAATTTAAAATCAGACAAGACGGCACACCGAAGACAGTACAAAAGTACGGCAAGGTGTGCCAACACCGTATTATTTTAAAGTGAATCGACTATAGAAACAAAGGTGGAATCTCCCACCTTTAACTTCATCAAATAAGATAATAAATTAGCCTCTTGTTGCTTTTAACGCACTTGCGACAGCTTGAGCAAAGCGTTTAATCACTTCTTCACATTCTTGCTGTGTGATAATTAATGGACAAAGCAAACGCACCACATTGCCTCCACGTCCACCACGTTCTAATAATAGCTTATAATTAAAACAGGCTTTTTGGATTTCAGCCGCTAAGGTACCGTCCGCAGGGTATGACCCTATACGATCAGCAGCTTGACGCTCATCAACAATTTCAATACCTAACATTAATCCCTTGCCTCGCACATTACCAATACAAGGATATTGTTTTGCTAATTGTTGTAATTCAGTTTTCAAATAAGCACCACGTTGCTCAGCATTTTCTGCTAATTTTTGTTCTTTCATAATTTTTAATGAGGCATAACCTGTCGCCATCGCTAATTGATTGCCACGGAAGGTTCCTGTATGCCCTGCAGGTAGCCAAGCATCAAATTCTTTACGAATGGCTAACACAGCTAATGGTAAACTACCACCAACCGCTTTTGACATCACAACCACATCAGGCTCAATGCCAGCGTGTTCAAAAGCAAACATTTTACCTGAACGGCAAAAACCTGCTTGAACCTCATCTAAAATTAACACAATGCCGTGTTTTTTCGTTACTTCACGAATTTTTTGTAACCATTTCACAGGCGCAGTAACCACACCGCCTTCCCCTTGAATCGCTTCAAGGATCACCGCAGCAGGTTTCACCACACCACTTTCAACATCTTCAATAAAGTTTTCAAAATAATAGGTTAATGCATCAACGCCCGCTTCACCGCCTAAACCTAAAGGACAACGGTATTCGTGTGGGTAAGGCATAAATTGCACCCCCGGCATCATATTTTGTACCGCATTTTTTGCATTCAGGTTCCCTGTCATAGCAAGCGAACCCTGCGTCATACCATGATAGCCACCAGAAAAAGCAATAACATTACCACGCCCTGTATAAGTTTTGGCGAGTTTTATTGCCGCTTCTGTCCCATCTGCTCCCGATGGACCGCAGAATTGCAAACAATATTGATCTTGCGGGAAAAAAGATAATAATTCTTCTGTAAACGCATCTTTTAATGGTGTTGTTAAATCAAGCGTATGTAAAGGCAAACCACTCGCTAATACATCTTGGATAGCTTGAATAACGGCAGGATGATTATGCCCTAACGCTAAAGTTCCCGCTCCCGCTAGACAATCAAGATATTCATTACCTTCAACGTCTGTTACCCAACAGCCCTGTGCTTTTGCAATAGCTAAAGGTAATTTGCGAGGATAACTACGCACATTAGATTCCATTTTGTTTTGACGGGATAAATAATAATCGTTAGTTGCCTGATTAATTGGCATGACAGGAGTTGTTGTCATTATTTACAAACCTTCTAAATTTGAGGTGAAAAAAATAAGTCGCTGCCTTGCGGAAAGCCTAAGCTTTCTTATTCGATAAAACAATAAGATGCCATGGGGCATTGACTCGCTACTTATTAAAAAAAGCGTTTCAGCTTTTTTATATACCATTTTTAAGTATATCTTACTCACTAAAAAATGAGGCGCTAATAGTACCCTTTTTTTAGCCATAAGGGAAATGCTTTTATAATACAATTAAATTTATAGGTAAAAATAAAGATAATATACTTAATATAGACAATAACTTCTTTTTTAACATTGAGATCCTCAACGGAAAATAGTAAAGTAACAAGCTGTTTATTCTGATTATAAAACCAATATTAAGGTAGGTGGCTTATTATGGGCAAAAGTGTCGTTATCCTTGGTGCACAATGGGGTGATGAGGGTAAAGGTAAAATCGTTGACTTACTAACAGATCGTGTCAATTACGTTGTTCGCTATCAAGGTGGGCATAATGCAGGACATACGCTAATCATTAATGGAGAAAAAACCGTATTACGTTTAATTCCATCGGGTATTTTACGTGATAATGTTACCTGCTTAATCGGCAATGGCGTGGTATTATCGCCAGAAGCCTTATTGCAAGAAATGGGCGAATTAGAAAGTCGTGGTGTTAATGTACGTGACCGCCTACTTATCTCCGAGGCTTGTCCACTTATCCTGCCTTATCATGTGGCAATGGATCATGCTCGTGAAAATGCGTTAGGTAAAAACAAAATTGGTACAACAGGACGTGGTATCGGTCCAGCTTATGAAGATAAAGTCGCTCGCCGTGGCTTACGCGTGGGAGATTTATTTAATTTAGACAGCTTTGCTGAAAAACTAAAAGACATTGTTGATTATTATAATTTTCAATTAACCCAATACTATAAAGTTGATCCTGTAGATTATCACAAAATCCTTGAACAAGTTCGCTCTGTGGCAGAACTAATCAAAAGTATGACCGCCGATGTCGCAAGCATTCTACATAATGCTCGAGCAAATGGTGATAATATTCTCTTTGAAGGGGCACAGGGAACCATGTTAGATATTGACTATGGTACCTATCCTTTTGTAACAAGCTCTAACACCACTGCGGGTGGCGTGGCAACAGGTGCAGGTTTTGGGCCGCGTAATATTGATTATGTATTAGGTATTATTAAAGCCTATTGTACTCGCGTAGGCAGTGGACCTTTTACCACAGAATTATTTGATGAAGTTGGTGCTGAAATTGCACGCAAAGGTAATGAATTTGGTGCGGTAACAGGACGTCCTCGCCGTTGCGGTTGGTTTGATGCCGTAGCCGTACGTCGTGCGGTGCAAGTCAACTCAATTTCTGGTTTTTGTATGACCAAACTTGATGTACTTGACGGTTTTGAAGAGTTAAAAATTTGTGTCGGCTATAAAATGCCAAATGGCGACATTGTTGAATGCTCACCACTTGCTGCCAAAGATTGGCAAGGGGTAGAACCAATCTATGAAACCATGCCGGGCTGGAAAGAAAACACCTTCCGAGTGACTAAACGTGAAGACTTACCTCAAGCGGCTTTAAACTATATTAAACGTATTGAAGAAATTGTGGGAGTTCCTGTGGATATTCTTTCCACAGGTCCAGATCGCCAAGAGACCATTATCCTGCGTGATCCCTTTGCTTAACCCTAGTCAATAGATAAAGTGCGGTCAAAAAATTTTATTTTTTGACCGCACTTTGGTTTACCGAGCACTTAATTTAAAAATCATCCTCTTGACTCAAACATCATAAAATTCATCTTTACTATAAACTCTTTCTTGGTATTCCTCCACTGTATTTATACCAAACAATGTTTGCAGTAAATATTGGATTGATGTGGCAGCTCTATTTAAGAAAAAAGATAATATAGTCAAAATTCAGATTTTTTTCAGATTTTCCTCTATTTAAATCCCTTTCTCTGTGTTATTGTATGGGAATTTTCTAATTATTCATTATATTTTTCTGTCAATCACAACATAGGAACCAATATGCTTTCAGGTAAAGATATTCTTATTTTGGGCATGATGATTTTTGCCCTCTTTCTCGGTGCAGGTAACATTATTTTTCCACCAATGGAAGGGTTTTTAGCTGGTGGTAACTGGCTAACCTCTGCATCAGGCTTTGTTCTCACTGGTGTACTTATGCCATTTATTACCCTTGTGGTCGTAACCTTGATTGGGCGTGGTGAAGTTTTATCTCACGATTTACCGAAATGGGTTGAAGTTGCCTTTTGGGTCATTCTCTATTTAGTCATAGGTTCTACTTTTGCTATGCCTCGTGTAACCAATGTAGCTTATGAAATGGGGTGGCAACCTTTAAATCTTGTAGAACAATCCCATTATAACCATTTTATTTTTGCAGCGGTATTTAATCTTATTGGTATGTTTTTTATGCTGAAACGTACCACAATTATTACCACCGTTGGTAAATATATGACACCAGCCCTACTTATTTTGCTGATTGTAGTCGCCATTGGCGTGATTGGTGCTCCCTTATCAGATATTGTTGAGCCTAGTGCAAGCCATGCGGAAGGTAAAGCCTTTAGTGCAGGTTTAATTAGTGGTTATCAAACGATGGACGTATTAGCTGCAACAGCTTTTGGAGGTATCGTTGCTCGTGCATTAGCGGCAAAAGGGGTTTTTGACAAAACGAAAATTCTAAAATATACCCTTATTGCTGGCTCAATTTCTGTATTATTGCTCACCGGGCTTTACTTCTCTCTCTTTTACCTAGGGGCAACCAGTGAGCAAGTTGCGTTTAATGCGACTAATGGTGGGCAAATATTTTCTCGTTACATTGATGCATTATTTGGCACCTATGGCGTATGGATTATGAGTGGCATTGTTATTCTTGCTAATCTAACAACACTTGTTGGTGTAACCAGTGCTTGTGCGGATTATTTTTCTAAATTCTCAGCCCGTTTAACCTATCCGTTTTGGGTTGTTGTTTTTACCATTATGACAACCATTATTTCCGAAACAGGTTTAGATAATTTATTACGTATTACTATTCCAGCGTTATTATTGATTTATCCTGTGGCAATTATGCTTGTGGTGTTACAATTATTACGCTCTCGCTTGCCTTCCATTAAGCTAAGCTATCAATCTGTCATTGCCATTACCTTTATTTTTAGTTCGATTGATGCATTAAATCAATTAGGCGTTATTTCAGAAGAAGTAAACCAGCATTTAACTATTTTTCCTTTATATAGTAATGGATTAGCTTGGTTACTGCCTGCTTTTGTTGTTTTAGTTATTACCGTTGTGATAGGAAAAGTATCAACAAAATAAAGGCCTTTCATAAAATATAGTCGTTTCAATTTAAAATAAAACAAAGTGTACCAACAGCGTATGATTTTAAAATGGGACGACTATAGCTCATTTTATAACTGAGGTTGACGTGCTTTTTTCATTATAGCCATACCTAAATATTGTGGTTTCACCTTGAAATCACTATAGCTTAAAAAATAACAAAAATGCTGCCGATAAAGATAAAAAAGGAGCGAAAGGAATTTCTGTTAATCTATTGCCTCTGAGGTATTGATAAAAAGCATAGCTTAATCCCATAGAACTTGCTATAAAGAAAAATAAGGGTAATTCCGAATAAGGAATAAAACCTACCAATCCTGCCACAAGCCAATAATCTCCCCGTCCTAAGGCTTCTTTTTGCCAAATCCATCTGCTGAGATAATAAAGTAAATAGCAACAACTAAAACCGAGCATAATACTGGTTAATACTTGCTCGAGAGAGAGAAAATGCCATTCTAACCAAGCCACAATAAGTGACAACCAAAGTAAGCATTGGCATAAAGAAAGAGAAATTAAACGATGTTGCCAATCAATGATACTGATTGCACCTGTTATGCTAATAAATAAACAATAAATGATGGTATATTGCCAAGGTTCGATAAGGAGAAAAAATAAGATAAAGAGACAAGCAAAACTGAAAAAATAAAGCCAAAAATGACCGCACTTTAAAGAGTGGGAAAACGATAATGATCTATGTTGTATTGATAAATCATTTTTATGTTCAAAAAGCAGTTGGTAACTTTGGGAAAGTTCATATTTAAGCCGATACATAAAACTTTGGCATAAATAATGAATAATAATCCCCATAATGCCACCCCAAAGCCCCGCAAAGATTAAATTCATAGCATATTCCCCATATTAAATAGCGGTAAATACATACCCAGCATAATAATGGCGATAATACTCCCAATAATTAACATTAATAATGGTTCCAGTAATTGTGCGAGTAAATCCAGTTTATGTTCTATTTGTTCACGATAATGTTGGGTAATTTGTTGTAACATAAATACCAACTTGCCACTTTTCTCGCCAATTTGTAACATTTTTAATGCTTGTTGAGGAAAAAATCCTTCGTTAATACTTTCCGAAAAACAATACCCTTGCTGTAAAGATTGCAAAATATGTTGTACTTCATTGGCTAAAACAGGATCTTTTTGCGTGACGACTTGCTTGCTTGTTGTGTTTATGGATAAAGGTAAGAAAGATTGTAATGCTTGTTGAATAGGAATACCTGCTTGTAGCATTAATCCCAAGGCATGGCAAAAATTGATGGTTCTTACTAATGACAATAGATGATTTAGCAAAGGTATAGAGGATAAAAAGATCATTTTCTTATGGTAAAACCATAAAGAGGATTTTAAAACATTATGGGCTAATGCCCCTAATTGCAAGATGAGCAATAAACTGATCAAACCATATTGTTGTAAATAATGAGAAACCGCTAAAAGTAACTGTGTAAATAGGGGTAATTCGGCTTGTTCTCCATACATTTGGGCAAATTGTGGCACGATAAACCATAAGAGCAATAAGGTTAATGATAAAGAAAGTAATAGCACTACCATTGGATAAAGTAAGATTTTCTGCATTTTTTGTTGCAATCTCAGCTGTTGCTGGCGTTGCAAGGCAATTTGTTGGCAAACATCTACTAGCTGTCCTGTCATTTCGCCAGCTTTAATTAATTGTTGTTCTTGGACGGTAAAATAAGATTGATGTTGAGATAGGGCTTGTGAAAAGGAATAACCATTTTCTATATCGTTAATAATCAATTTTAGCCAGCGATATAATGCCAAATTTTCACAATATTGCCATAATAAATGTAAACTTTGGTTAAGTGGAATAGTGGCTTTTAATAAGGTGGCTAATTGTGTTAATAAAGCACAAATTTCTTTATGATTAATGCGATGTCTGAGTTGCCAATTACGTTGTAATTTAATCTGCTGTATTCCTCGTTGGAAGAGTATTTGCTCCGCCATTTGGGCGGTTTCAGCAATAATGATCCCCCGTTGTTGCCGTTGTAATCGGTTTTTCCCTCGCCAATAAAACAATTTTTCTTTAGACATAGTCCTCCCCTAACACACGATTTAACTCGGCTAAATCTGTGATACCTTGTTTTACTTTGGCTAATCCACTCTGCCTTAATGTTTCAAAATCTAATTGATAATCAATGGTTTGTGTTGATTGTTTTTTAGGAACTAAAAATTGATAAATTCCTGTTCGTCCATCATATCCTTGATAACAATGGCAAGCTGAAGCGCTTGTTTGTTCACATACCCCACAACGTTTACGGATAAGACGTTGAGCAACGATCAATAAAAGGCTATGGCTGATTTCATAGGGCTTTATACCAAGTTGACGTAAACGGGCAATGGCAGAGGGGGCATCATTAGTATGTAAGGTAGAAAGAACCAAATGCCCTGTTTGTGCGGCTCTTATAGCCATCGCTGCACTTTCTTCATCACGAATCTCACCTAACATAATAACATCAGGATCTTGACGCAAAAAGGTGCGTAATAATTTACTGAAAGTTAATCCGATCAATGGATTAATTTGTGTTTGAATGATCCCATCAAGTACGATTTCAATAGGATCTTCGGCAGTGAGAATGTGTTTTTCACTCTGATTAAGCCATTGTAACGCACTATATAAAGAAAGACTTTTGCCACTGCCCGTTGGGCCTGTTACCAAAATAAGACCTTGCGGTTGCGATAAGGCTTGTTCAAATTGCTGTTGCTGAGAATAATTCATCCCCAATTCTGCAAAGGAAAAATGTGTCGGTTTATTTTGTTGTAAACGTAATACGATTTTTTCCCCTAGGCAGGTTGGCAAGGTGGATAAACGTAAATCTAATTTATCCACAAATGCACTATCAAAGTGAAACCTACCGTCCTGAGGTAAACGTGTTTCACTAATATCTAATTTTGCCAATAATTTTAAGCGAGAAATCATTTGATTAGCAAAATTCAAGGGTAAATTGGGTTGTGTTTGCAAGACACCATCAATACGAAAACGTATGCGTAAACAATCCGCTTGGGGTTCAATATGAATATCTGAGGCTTTTTGTTCAATGGCTTGTTGTAACAAGGTTTCTAATAAGCGAATAACGGGGCCTTCCTGTGCTGCGGTATGTTCATCATCTTTGTTGAGATGATAAGTGAGTTGAGCCTGATGACTTTCCGCAATTTGCTGTTGTGGTGTTAATTGTTGCAATAATGCTTTTAATTGTGTTGGGGTTAGTAACACAGGCTCAACCATTTTCCCACTCAAAAAAGAAAAGGCTTCACAAGCAGATAAATTCGTCAAATTATCAATGGCTAACCATAAACAACGTTCATCTTGCTGTAATGGCAAGGCAAGATAACGTAATAATAAGGCGTGTTGCTGTTTATTTTGTTGCCATTGTTCAGCTGAAATTTCAAACTGTTTTCCATCAACGCTGATTATAACAGGGAGTTTTTTCGGGTATTCCCTAACCTCTGGATAGTGCATATTTCCTCCAAAAACGAGATATTAATCGCCACAAAAGCCCGTTGGAAATAAACTTTTATCGCCTTGACAAGCTGTTGTCCAAGCAATACCTTTACTTAAATCGCCTTGGACAGTTAAGGTATATCCAATGCCTTCCAGACTTCCCTTACCCTCTACGGTAATTGTACCTCCATTCACTGTAATACTCGATAAATAACGGCTTTTACTTTCCGTTAAATTAGCTTGAATGCCATTTTGCCCTGCGGTACATTTTTTCACATCATTAGTGGTATAAACACAAAGCTCCACCTCGGAGCGATAAGGGGCAACCGCTTGTAATAACTCAGATATTGCGGCTTTTTTGGTATGATTTTGATATGAGGGAATGGCAATAGTGGCTAAAATGGCAATAATCGCCACCACAATCATTAATTCAATTAAGGTAAACCCTTTTCTGATATGAACTTGATAAGTTCCAGAATGCAAATCACTTCGCATAATTTTTTCCTCCCCAAACAAAAAGATGACTGGCAAGAAAAATTTTGTAATAAATTCAGTAAAAAGGAAAAATATTGCTAAAATTGACCGCACTTTTTGGAATATACATCACAAAATAAAAATTTTTATGCAAAAAAACACACTTGTCATCAATCAAGGTTGGCTTGAAAATGCCGATAAGGTACTTTCGCCCCACTATGATCAACGCCCTAATGTGCAAGATATTTCTTTATTGGTGATTCACTATATCAGTTTGCCACCAGAACAATTTGAAATAAGCTATATCAATGACTTTTTTCAAGGAAAATTAGATCCAAATCAACACCCTTATTTTCAGCAAATTAAAGATCTGAGAGTTTCAGCCCATTGTTTGATTGGCAGACAAGGAGAACTGATTCAATATGTTAATTTTAATCATCGTGCTTGGCATGCGGGTGTATCCTGTTTTGCGGGGCGAGAAAAATGTAATGATTTTTCTATTGGGATCGAGTTAGTGGGGAGCAATGAAAAGCCCTTTACTGAATTACAATATCAAAAATTAGCAGAACTGACTCAACAAATTAGACAACATTATCCGTTCATTACCTTAGATCGCATTGTTGGGCATTGCCATATCGCTCCTACAAGAAAAATTGATCCTGGTAGATACTTTGATTGGGAGCATTATTTTTCTTTGCTAAATAAATATAGCGACCATTCTACAACTGTCTAATTTGGGCAAATACCTCATTGAGTTCCGAAGCAAAATGAATTTGTTGAATTTCTTTAAGCCTGTTTGCTTTAACTAAAGCCTTTAACGGCTGAAATTGCAAATGGCAGAGGTATAATTGTTGTCCTGCTTGCATATTTTGTACAAAACGTATTAATGCGTGGATTCCTCCTGAATCTAACACGGTAACCGCCTCGCATTGTAAAATAATATGCTTGATAGTGCGTACATTGTTTGTGGTTTTCTCATGTAAATCCGCAAATAAATTATCAGCAGCGGCAAAAAATAAAGGACCGCTAATACGATAAGCCACTGTTTCCTCTAAATCCTCCGGCAAATTTAGCTCAACGGATTTAGTCATTTCGGCAATACTTTTTATAAACAATAAACTGGCTAATAAGACTCCAGCACTAATGGCAATTACCATATCAAAAATAACGGTCAATATGACACAGGTAAATAATAAGGCAAATTCGCTTTTACCTGAACGGCGTAAAAGCTGAATAATTTGCCCAATATTTGCCATATTCCAAGCCACCACCAGTAATAATGCCGACATCGATGAAAGCGGAAGGTAAGAAAGATAATCGGCGAAAAATAATAACGCCAACAATACTAATAAAGCATGAAAAACACTCGCCAGTGGCGATACTGCTCCCGCTTTAACATTTGCCGCAGAGCGTGCAATGGCGGCTGTCGCCGTAATCCCTCCTAAGAAAGGGGCTACAAGATTACCAATACCTTGGGCAAGTAGCTCGTTATTAGAATGATGTTTAGTTGCTGTCATATTATCTAATACCACTGCACAAAGTAAGGATTCTATCGCTCCTAATGCTGCCATAGAAAATGCCACAGGTAACAGGGCTTGTAACAAATCAAAATCCCAAGGGATAATGTTCCCTTGTTCATCAGGAATTTGCCAAGGCAAGATAAATTCAGGCAACTTATCAGGAATACCATAGCCCATGCTCCCGTCTTCAAGTTGGTAATAAAAAGAAGAGCCTATGGTAGCAACTTGATAATCAAAATACTGCAATAATAAGGCGAATAATGTTCCCAATAAAACCGCCGGCAAATGCCCTGAAATAGGCAATTTTAATTTATGCCAATGTGTTAATACCAATAAAGTGATAATCCCTACCGCTGTGTCTGCCCAACTTAAACTTGGCAATGCCGAAATAATTACATTGAGTTTCGCTAAAAAGTGCGGTGGCATTTCAGCAATATTTAATCCTAGAAAATCCTTAATTTGTAAAACTGCAATCACAATACCAATGCCACAAGTAAACCCCAGTGTTACGGGCAAAGGAATATATTCAATTAACCGTCCTAAACGAAATAACGCCATCAAAATTAAAATAATGCCTGATAATAAAGTGGCTAATAATAAACCGCTAAAGCCAAACTGTTGAGTAACAGGATAAAGAATCACCACAAAAGCCGCTGTAGGACCAGAAATATTAAAACGTGAACCACCTAATAAGGCAATCACAATACCTGCCACAATAGCGGTATATAAACCATATTGAGGAGCAACACCACTGGCAATCGCTAATGCCATAGACAAGGGGATAGCGATAATACCTACTGTTAATCCCGCAATTAAGTCCTTAAATAAGGCACGACGATCATAGCCGGCTTTAAAACTGTCTCGTAATGCACTAAAAGGTAATACCGCAAGTAATGCATTTTTATTAAATAACCATTTATTTCCCATAATATTCTCAGCCATCAACAATAAATAACCTATTCTACGCCTTTTTAAATAAGAAAATCCTGTCTTAACACAACAAAATACAACAAAAAACACTTGACGAAATAACAAGAAACCCTTATATTTCTCAGCCTTGCTTATTCAAGCAAATCCCTAAGGTGAGATGTCCGAGTGGTTGAAGGAGCACGCCTGGAAAGCGTGTATGTGCGAAAGTGCATCGGGGGTTCGAATCCCCCTCTCACCGCCATGATACTGTTTTAATACGTTCGCCCACGTCCAAAAACACCCTAAAAATACAATAGAAACAACGGTTTATTGTCCTTGTTTGTATTTCTCTGTTTTTCTTTGTTTGCTTGTATCCAACTGTTTTAGCTCCCCGAATAGCTCCCTAAAGAGTTATCCCATTTTTTCAGGGAGCTAAAATACCGAAATAACTTTATTTTCCATAAGGTTTAGTATATGAGTAGAATTGTAAAACCCTTAACAAATACAACGATTAACAACTTAAAGCCGCAAGCAAAAGAATATATAAAATCAGATGGTAAAGGCTTATGGCTACGAATAAATCCAACTGGTTCTAAAACATGGTATTTTTCCTACAAATATGGGCTTAGCCGTAAAAAGGTTTGTTTAGGTGCTTATCCTGATTTATCTTTGGCTACAGCAAGAGAAATCGCTCAAGATTATCGAGGATTATTGTTACAAAACATTGATCCTGCCAATTACAGAAAAAACCTTGAGAAATATTTACTTGAGAAAGAAATCACACTAGAAGAAATGGCGATAAAATGGCGTGATAAACGCTTAATGCAAGGTAAATTAAAAAAGGTAACTATTAATGAAGCCTTTAGAAGAATTGAATTACATATATTGCCCATTGTAGGAAACTTAAATATTAAAGATGTATCTATTAAAACAATTTATCCCGCTATTGAGCCGTTAAAGCATTCAAATACACTCTATAAAATTAATATTGCCCTTAACCAAATTTTCCAATTAGCTGAAGATGAAGATTTAATTAGTAAAAATCCATTTAAAAAGGTTCATGATGAATTTAATTATATTCAAACAAAAAATCAGCCCACAATAAAACCTGATGAACTTCCCTATTTATTTCAGGTTTTAAATAAAGCAAATATTCAGAAACCGACCGCCCTTTTAATTGAATGGCAATTATTAACAATGTTACGTTCTTCAGAAGCCGTTAAGGTAGAATGGAGCGAAATTGATTTTAAGCGTAAAGCCCTTAATTTACCTGCCGATAAAATGAAAGGAGGTAAACGTCCTCATTCTGTTCCTCTTTCTAAACAGGCTATTTCTATTTTAGAACAGATGAAACAATATAGTGGAAATAGAAAATATGTTTTCTGTACTTATTCCGCACCTTATACCCATCATATGAGTAGCCAAGCGGCGAATGTTGCATTAAAACGAATGGGATTTAAAGGCTTATTAGTTGCTCATGGTTTAAGAGCCATAGCAAGCACTTATTTACACGATCTAGATATATTTTCTTCCGAAGCAATAGAATTATGCTTAGCACATGAAAATAGAGGAAAAGTAAGAGCCGCTTATGATAAATCCAAAAAATGGAAATCAAGAGTAACCATTATGCAAACATGGGGCGATTTTGTTGAGAAATGTAAAATAAAAGCAATAACAGCCTAAATTTATTTTTTAGCCATTCTGTAAACTATTTAATAAGGCTTTCTTTTCATTTTCAGATAAACGCTCAATAAGGGCTATAATAAGTTTATCTTTTTCTAATAAGCCAGTGTTGATTGAATGGCTAAATTCTAAATTCATCACAAATCTATGGTTACAGGCTTTATTTTTACAAGAACAATATAACCTACTATAGCTATGGTCTTCTGTCATTCTTTCTGTGCGGGTAATTATTGCTTTAGAACCACACACATTACATTCAATTTTTATCATATTTTCTCACGTAAAACTTATTATTCTATTTAAAATCAATAGGTTAAGTAAAATTCATAATACTATATCATTTTTCTTAACTGAAAAACACTGAAATTAACTGAAAAAATTTCAGTTAAGAAAATTTTATTAATTGATTATTTAGTCTTATAAATCAAATAGTTAAGTTAAAATTATAAATGAAATTTAACTGAAAAATCAGCAAAATTTTTCAAAAATTGCGCGGGGGAGGGAGTGAATTTTTCGTGACGTGAAGTTTTACGTGAAAATTTTACTTGTCAAATCAATAAGATAAATCCATTAATTTTGTATTGTGATAATCAATATCACAACAAAATACAATATTTTTCCCCTAAAAATCCCCCTATTATTATATTGTCTTAATTAGTTTATTAAGGTTTTTATAAACGCTATAAAGTCAAAAGGGCAATAATGAAAAGAGCAAATTATTTAAAAATGGGCTTATCAAGCCAATCAATAGAAGAAATTAAAAAAGATTTTGAATTACTATCATTACCTAAAAAATTAAAGAAACAGATCATTATTAATACGTTAAGGGAATTTAAACGTGAAACGGTAAAAAATACCACTAACCAGCGTTCTCCCGATGGTAAACCTTGGAAACCAAGAAAAACAGGAAATGCCAAAATGCTTAGAAAACTTGCTCGTTTGCTCAATAGTAAAGGAGAGGCAGGGATTTTAAATGCAAGTGGAAAACTATTTTATAGAAACGAGATTACAGGCAGGATTGCGGCAGAACATCAATACGGTTTAGATCATCATTTTAAAGCTGGCAAATTTAAAGGAGGTAGTAAAGAGGGTAAAGAACCTTGTACTAAAAGACAAGCCAGAAAACTTAGAGATCTAGGCTATAAAATATTCGTGAAAAAATATAGATCAGGAAAAGTAAGATGGAGAAAACCTACATTAAAAGAGATACAAAATAAGCTAACTGTGGATCAAGCTGGTGTAATTATTCGTAAAATGACAACAAAAGGGGAGGGAAAACGCTTAAAAGAATGGATTATAAAAACAACTAAAAGACCTTTTTTAGATGAAAGCGGGGAAGTAAGTGCGGCAATTATGCACGCTATTATTGAGGAAATATTAAATGAGCAACTATAAACAAACTCATAAAAAAGAAAAATTTATTAGGCTTAATGAAGTTATAGAGCGTACAGGATTAAGCAAGGCAACAATCTATAATTATATGAAACAAAATAAATTTCCAAAAAGTATTCCACTTTATGCTAAAAGTGTAGCTTGGTTAGAAAGTGAAATTGACAACTGGATTAATAATAAAATTAAAAACAGGGAGAATAAAGATGAGCTTAGTAGAGAATAATAAGTTATTTCAAGATCTTGTTGCAATACGAGATGATATAGATAAAAGTATAGAATTCATTAACGACACATTGAAAAATGAACAACAAAAAGACCTATTGAATTATCAACTTTATTCTATTAGAAATAAGGTAGAGAGAGAAATAGCAAAACTATTTAACATTTAGACTGGTAAGGATATATTATGATTGACACATTAAAACAAGATAACAAAACCATTGAATTAAAAAACAGAATAAATATTATCCAAAACGATTTTAATTCAATCCAAAATAAGCTACTTGAAAAACAAGCTAACATAGCAAGAAATAAAAAACTCATTGAGGCACTTATACAAGAAAACGATAGCTTAGAAAATAAAATAGACGGCTTAAATATAGATGGCGATATTGATTTTACTGATATTGATAAATATTCAGATGAAATTAATTCCAATAACAGAAAGATTACTTTATTACAAAAAGCAATAAACAAAGCCAATGCAGAAATTGAATTGCTATTGATTACTGAATATAAAGACAAAGAACAAGCCTTATCTATTGAATATAAGAAATTATTTAATTATCTAAGTGAAAAAGCTATGCCACTTGTTTTTAGCCCGCAAGTTATTCATAGTATAAATTTATTACACAAGCTATTTATAAATTCAGAGCAAGCCACTAACGATAAAGTATGCTTTTTAGATTATCTTTCTTCCTACCTCAAAAGCCAGCTTAGTGATGTTGATTTAACAGAGCTTGATATTATTGGCTATCAAAAGGCATTTGATATTCCCTACATTACACTTTTTGATAGACAAGAAAGAATACAACAACTACAAGCTACGATAGCAAAGCCATAATTCAATCATTAGCCACATTCCTGTGGCTTTTTTACTCCCTGAAATTTACTTGGTTAGACTATACTAAACCACTTGATACTATAAAAATATATAGTATACTACCCAATAAACTGGATAGATAAACAGGTTTTAGCTATGAGGCTCAATGAACAAAATCAATATTTCCTTTCTATCAAAGATCTAATATCTTTATATAAAAAAGAGAAAAATGGAGAAATAAATATTAAAGATATTTTGGTATTGTTTATTAATAAGAAGATTAATTTATATACTTATATAATATATGAGAAAAACAAATTATTCTTCACTAAGAATAAGATATATAACATACCTAAATATCTAGCTGATATAAAACTAAAATACCGTTATTTTGAAGGTGGGTTATATACATATAATTTCTTTGACAACTATGAAGAGAGTGATCTAGAAGTATCACAAGTAGATTGCTTAGAAGATAACTCATTCAATATCAAGGCAGATGTTCATTATACATCAAAATTAAAACTGAAAGATAAATGTGAACTACATTATCGTTTAAATAATATAAAATCATTTGAGGGATATTTTAGAGTAAATCCCCCTATATTAGAAGACGTGGATTATTATCTAAATAATATATTCCCTTTGTTTTTATCAAACGTAAGAAATAATGAATTTCCTATTATAAATAAATATAAAAATCAATTTCGTCTAGAATATATATATCTTATGGGGTTTTCTTCTAGAGAAATGTTAGAAGAAAATTTAGAGGCATCAATAGATATAATTATAGAAACAAATTATAATAAGAACATATTCACAGACATAATGAATAATATTTATATTAATAAAGAGGATATTGATTATATATTTGCAATATATCAACACAGAGAGGCTATTTGTGATTTTAGTATTTTAACAGAAGATAATAATGTTATTATAGATAACAATTCAACGTCTTTAAATGATGCCAAAGACCGCATTATAAAAACCCAAGAAACCTTAATACAAGGGCTTATATTAGCATTGGATAAAAGAGATAAAAAATTCAAATATTGGGGACGGCGTGGAATAAATTATCATGGTTTAAGTAAATCAATAATTCAATACCTAGAAGAAAATACAGAAGATCATGACAGTATCAGAAATGTTAGCACTTATAGCCGCACCTTAAAGAAAATCGCTAAAGAGCTTGAAGAACAAGCTAACCAGTAAATCAATAATCAGCCTGATCTAAAATAGATCAGGCTTTTTTCTATTCCATTCTAGGCAAAATCAAAAAACTAAAAATACTTTTTTAAATCAATAAGATAAAAAATATCTTTGATTTATTTTTTGCTATTGCCAAGCCTATCAAAATTTCTCCATATAGTACCCCTTGCAAACAAAACGGCGTTTTTTAGGACGTGGGCAAACGTAAAAAAACAGAATTTTGTTTATTTAAACAGTTCAACAATGGAGTAACAATTATGCAATCATTCGATCTTGATTATCTTATCAATGAAAAAAGTAAAAAATACGGTGAAATCCTGCAATCGGGAAAAAGTAATGTATTTACGTTTAATGCTGAACAGCACAAAAATTTTTCTTATTGCATTCAGCAACATTGTCCTTTTCTTTCATTGATTAATCTATTCCCTGTACCATTTTCAACAGGTAAAAAAATTATTGGCACGCTAGCCCCTTATATAACAGGAAGACAAGAGAATGGGAGAAATATCGCTTTTCCACAAGCTAATAATGATTATTATCAACTAGTTGAAACAGATAGTGGTTTTCTTATTCCTTGGCAATTATTCGATCAATTTGCGTTTATGAAAGAAAATTTTGAACAGCTTTATGACAACATCATTTTTAATCAAATCGGATTAGATATGTTACAAATTGGCTGGAATGGGCATACCGTTGCAATAAATACATCATCAAAAGATTTATCCGATGTAAATAAAGGTTGGCTTACGTTACTAAAAGAGCAGAAACCAGAAAACTTTAAAAGCAAAGGAAAACATGGCGATACTGTAAAAATCTTTGGAGAAGATGCCGATTTTACTGATCTTAATAAATTAGCTATCTATTTAAGACAACGTTTAGATATACATCATCAACAACGGAATGATTTAGTCTTTCTCGTAGGAATAGATTTATTAGCTCACAGCCCTGGCCCGATTTTAGAAAATAGCATGATGGCAGAACATTCCGCCTTAAATAATCGTTATCTATTAAATACCTTTGGCGGTTTAAAAACATTCACGCCACCAAACTTTCCGCCTAAAGGTGCATGTGTAACCACACTAAATAATCTTAGTATTTATACCGTAGAAAATAGCGGACGTTATTCAATCCGCAATGATGAAGATCGACAAGGTATTATCACCAGTTATTATCGTGAACAAGGCTATGTTATTGAGGATTTAGGCTTAATCAGTGCGATTGATCATAACAACGTAATCTTAAATTAATCATGTATTGCGTGATGAACTTCACGCAATTTCTCAAGGAGTAAAACAATGACATTACTTACTATTAATGAATTACAACAAATGAAAATTGGCTCAAGATCAAAAATCTATGCACTGGTAAAAAATAATGATTTTCCCAAGCCCATTAAAATAGGAAACCGCAGTTTATGGCAATTAGAAGATGTGCAAACTTGGTTAAATAGAAAAAATCCAAATCACAGGGAACAACAATGAAAGGATTAATGATTAAATGCCCAGAATGTGGAAAAGCCTTAAAGATCCGCACCTCTGAACGCCCAGGGGCTTGTTTAACCCTTGCAAGAGCTTACTGCCCTGAATGCGATATAAAGGCTCAAATCAATGTACAACTAGAACATATTCAAAAAGGAACATTTGAGCCCGTCAAGCAAAATCATCAATGGCAACAAGATATTGCCATAAAACAAAAGCTGACAAAACCCCATTAAAAAAGCGAGCTTTCGCCCGCCTAACTCTAATAACAATTAACGATAATTCAGGATAATTTTATGTCAAAAATAAAAAATCTCAAGCTATTTTTAGCTCAAAATAGGATTTTCCTATTGACAAATGATAGAAATCTCAATTATATTCGCACTGCATTAGCAAAATCTAATGCCGAGCCTGAGAACTCGAACTTATACAAGGCGAATAGCACGCCAAAAGCGTGTTTTTTTATTCGTAGCATACGCACACCCCAAGCACGCCAACGGCGTCATTCTATGGTAGCGTATAGCGGGAAAGGTTTCGCCCTTTGCTGTGTTCCTTGTATCGCAGTTTCTCAGCCCGTTATACGTTACCGCCCAGAGCCTGAGAACTTTCAAGCGGTAACTTTGAATAATCAATACAAGGATATCGCAGAAATGATTTACCAATTTTTAGGCGTATCACGCCAGCACTATGACCCAGCCCAAGCCGAACAAATCCGCATATTAGCGGAAAGCGAAAATCAAGCCAGAGTCTATTTAGCCCGTGATTATGTGCTTATCCTATTAGGACGCTTGCCAAATTCTGCCAAAAATGACCGCACTTTAGTGATTAAAGGGGGCGTTTATGCGTAAATTTGACAAACCCGCTTTAGAACAACAAATTAACCGAGTAAACTTTTTTATTCAAGAAGCTAATGAACATTTTAAAAATGATGATTTAACAAAAACAAAACAGTATTTGAAAGCGATTGAATATGCCGCTTATATCCCTTTGCGGGAATTATCCGAAGAGCGAGAAGTTTACCATAATGAACCGCTTGCCATAGAAAAAGCGGAACTCGCCCTACAAGAAATTTCCCCTTATTTTGCATTTGCTCGTGATTATCTTCATACAGGGCACGCACGAGGGCTAACCCATTCATTACAAGCCATTCATGACATATTAAGACGTTATTTTAATGTTTAAATAGGGGGAAAATATGGACTTAACAAAACGCAATATGATTAATGAATTAAGGGAAGAAATCAGCGAGAGCATAACGCATCTTAATGCGTTTCCCTATATTTATGAAAATCTATCCGCATTTGGCTTGAATACCGATAAGCAAGAACTGCTTGGCATTATTAATTCAACGGCTAAGATTGAACAAGTTTATATCAATCATCTTGCACAGTCATACGAACAATTACATGACCTTATTATTAATATGCAAAACGATTTAAAAGGGGAATTGTGATGAACGGAAGACGAAAAAACGCCCCATTTTTGGATAAACAAAATAAAAGCCCGCTAGAAGAAATGTTTATTCTCGTAGGCTCGCAAGCGTGGCAAGCCTGGGACAAGGGGAAAGGCTTAGAATGGCATTTGCTTTGTGATGCGGTTAAGTTTGATAACGGGGAAATCCCCGTTATTGTTGGCGAGAGCCAGCTCAAAGAGATCAATCAACTCAACCTTGCACCGCTAGACAAGCAAATCGTGCGATTATGCCAATTTGGCGAGCTATCGCAACGACAAATTAGCGGAATATGTGCTAACCTTGCCCGCTTTAGCCAAGTGCAAACCCTGACACTTTGCGACAATCTCGGCAATTTAATCGAGGATTTAAGCCCTTATGTTGCCCGTTTGCGAGAAGATGAACAAAGCCAGCTATTAATGCAACAAGCCAACGAGCAAAGCGACAAGCCGAAAAACGAGCCTTATATTGAATATCGGGATAATGGCGTATTAAAAGGGCTTTATTTTGTTACGCCGAAATTTGATAAAGACACTCACGAACTGATTAGCGAAAAACAGCAGTGGATATGTGATCCCCTTGAATTAGTAGGCAGTGGCAAAAATGATGTTGGCGAGTATTTTTATATTTTCCAATGGCAAAACCTTGACGAGAAAACCCCAAGAATAGAGGCAGTAAACTGTGGCGATTTTGGCACAGAAGCCGCCTGGAAATTACTCAAAAATCAAGGCTTGCTAATGACACCCCGCACCATTACGCAAAACCTTGTAGAGCATTTTCACGCTCAAGCCAATTTTGCCCCTCGCTGGAGTGTTACCCATTGCACAGGTTGGCATAATGGGGCGTATTTATTGCCCAATGGCGAAATTATTGGCAAGCCTAGCCAGCCGATTATTTTCAAAGGTAAAAGCGGTATGACCACAGGTTACGACACCGCAGGCACGTTAGAAAGTTGGCGGGAAAATATCGCCGATAAAGTGCGGGGCAATAGCTCAATGATGTTAGCCCTTGCCACCGCATTCGCTAGCCCGTTGCTTAAATTCTTGCACGCTGATTCATTCGGCGTACACCTTTATAACCGTTCATCAAAGGGGAAAACAACCAGCCTAAACATTGCCAATAGCATTTATGGCAACCCTAACGAGATCAAAGGATCTTGGGATACCACGCAAGCCGCCGTAACCAATGAAGCCAGTGCGAGAAATGACGGCTTTATTACCCTTGACGAGCTAGGGCAAGCCAAGAAAATTCACGAAGTGGCAACGATTGCCTATTCCCTATTTAACGAGGTAGGGCGAAATAGAGGGGCAAAAGAGGGCGGCAATGTGAATTTAAACCGCTGGAAAATTACTGCCCTTTCCACAGGGGAAAAAGACGTAGAAGGCTTTTTACAAAGCAAGGGATTACAAATTAATGCAGGGCAATTAGTTCGCTTGTTAAATATTCCATTGGTTGACGTGCAAGAGCTACATGGCTTTACCAGCCCGAAAGCCCACGCCGACCACTTAAATGAGGCAAGCAAGGTTAATTATGGCGTAGTAGGGCGTGAATGGATTAAATTATTAACCCAGCACCCCGAACGCATAAAAGTCGAATATGCTCGCTTAAATGCCCTTTGGCAAAATCGTCTAGCGGAAGATTGTGCTAGCCAAGTGCAACGAGTAGCGAGCCGTTTTGCCATTTTAGAAACCGCTTTAACCTTGGCAAAAGAGCTAACAGGCTGGACAGAAAGCGAAAATAGCGAGGCATTAATTAAATCATTCAATGACTGGATAGCAGGCTTTGGCGAGAAAGAACACGAAGAAAGCAAGATTTTAAATTTCTTTAATGATTTTCTTATTGCCAACGCTGAAACCTTATTTTATCAAATCCCACATAGTGAATTTGATAATCGCCCAGTAAAAGATATGTGCGGCTACCGCATTTTAGAAATTACAGGGCAATCTAAAGAGCATTTTTATTTCTTAAATAATGCCTTTAGCCGAATAGTAAGCGAATATTTAGAAATGCCTAAAATGATGGTGCTAGAAACCTTAGAAAAATTGAAAATGACAAGAAACACAACACCATCAGAACGCAAAACACGCCCTTATTTGCATAAAGCAAGCAGACAAACGCTAGAAAAAGGCGTAGCGAAAGGACGTTACTATATTATTTATCCATACGAAGAAGAGGAAGAAGAAAACCCAGTAAACGAAAATCAATAACTATAAATTTATCCAGTAACAAGACGGCAAAAAACAGCCGTCTTTTTTTATCTCCAGACCTGAAAAAATGGCTTTTCTAGCATAGTAATATTAATATTTTTGGGAAAATTGGGAAATAAAATATAATATTATTATATATCAATAACTTACAGCTTCATAATTTTCCCATTTTTTCCCAAAACCGCCAAAAAAGCCCTTAAATTTTCCCATTTTTTCCCATTGGGTAAATTTTGAACAATATTAATAATCAGATTTTCCCAAAAAATTTTGGGAATTTTCCCATTATTTGCCCAAATTTTCCCAAAGCCGATTTTTTATAATTCATTGAAAAATAATAAAAAAATCAAGATTTTCCCATTTTCCCAATTTTCCCATTCAATTTCACCCACTGACAAATAAAAAAATTTTTTCACTCAATAACCATCCGTCAAAATCAGCAGACTAAAAAAATCAAATAGGGAGAAATCTATATTTTTATACAGTATTAATGCGGTTATATAATCGCTACTTATCTTTCATTTATATTTGTATTTAGCATGATCTTTCTTTATACTCCGTTACGGATTTTTAGATCCCTAGATAGCTCCCTAGAAACAAAAGGATTACAAGCAAACTATTTATAATTCAATAGGTTAGGTGATTGTATTGATGTTCCCTCTCACCGCCATCTAAATATTCAAATTTAACCTATCCTAACTTTTACACACCCTAGAAAAAGTTTAATATTCAACCCATTATATAGTAAAAAAGAAATGTAAAGATTAAATGAACTTTTTCTTAACAGCTATGTCTTATTGAACATATTTTAATTTCTATAAATAAAAGGGACTATTATGCCAAAAGTTTTATTAGTTGATGATGATGTTGAATTAACAGAATTACTTGCTGAATTACTAGGTATGGAAGGATTTGATGTAGAAGTAGTACATAATGGCGAAGAAGCCTTAGAAAAGCTTGATCTAAGTTATGATATTGTACTACTTGATGTGATGATGCCTGTATTAAATGGTATTGAAACATTAAAGCAAATCCGTCAAAAATTCACGACACCTGTATTAATGCTTACGGCACGAGGCGATGATATTGACCGTGTACTAGGGCTTGAGTTAGGTGCAGATGACTATCTTGCTAAACCTTTCAATGATCGTGAATTGGTCGCACGTGTTAAAGCGATTTTACGCCGTACCAATCTTAAAGTCACACCAGATATTGAAATTAATCACGCAGATGATCGTAAACAATTAGAATTTGGTGGGGTTACTTTATATCCAGGACGTCAACAAGCTATTTTTGAAGGGCGTGATTTAGATTTAACGGGAACTGAGTTCGCATTATTACAAATTTTAGTAAGAAATCCGGGGCAAATTCTTTCTCGAGAATTATTAAGTATGGAAATTTTAGGTAAACGTTTGACACCATTTGATCGTGCTATTGATATGCATATGTCAAATTTACGTAAGAAATTACCATTACGCCATGATGATTTACCTTGGTTTAAAACCTTGCGTGGACGTGGCTATCTCCTCGTTACTGAAAAATAATCGTGATTTATTAGAGGCTTAATGTTACATTAAGCCTTTTCTTTTTAGAGTTACTATTATGTTACTTTCTCCAATTACCAATCGTATTAATTCACTAACGGTACAAATTTTTGCTTTATTTTGGCTTACTTTTAGTATTTTACTGGCTTTAGCCTTTTTTGTGCCGACACTAGATGCACGGGCTTATACCGAATTAAAAGGTGATGATTTACGCTATTATCAA
Organism: Volucribacter psittacicida; assembly: GCF_004339025.1. Lineage (GTDB taxonomy): Bacteria > Pseudomonadota > Gammaproteobacteria > Enterobacterales > Pasteurellaceae > Volucribacter > Volucribacter psittacicida. The sequence continues at coordinate 157,146 of NZ_SMFT01000003.1, read as the reverse complement.
AACGAAGTAAATATTGCTATCCGTCATAAACATATTATGCGTTTATTAAATTTCCCTATAGCCTTAGAACAAGGTAACGAACCCTATATGGAACCTCCGCCTAATATGCCTCGCCCAGTCTTAGTCAACAATCAACGGGCAATTATTGGTGCAAAACCTGATGATGTTCAACCTCTGCAAAAATTTATTTATCAATCAGATAACCCTGCTCACCCAATGACGAAACGGTTTTTTGATGTACAAATTTCAGGACCTTTCTTAATTACGTTTAGACAAAATAAGGAAGAAACCTATATGTTGTACTTTGTACGCAAAGTAAATCCACAGCAAGAATTTCTTAGCTTTATCTTTGATCACCCATTCATTATGTTATTGTTATTTATGCTAATTTCTTCGCCGTTATTACTTTGGTTAGCTTGGAGTATCAGCCGCCCAATGCGACGTTTTCGTTCAACCGCTAATGCAGTGGCTTTAGGAAATTTCAAAATTAATAAAGAATTAGAAGAAGATGGCACAAGAGAATTTCGCTTAGTAGGGCGGAGTTTCAACCAAATGATTAAAGCCATTGATGAATTAATTTCAAATAAACAACGATTACTTTCTGCTATTTCGCACGAATTGCGTACGCCTTTAACCCGACTACAATTATCCTCCGCCTTATTACGGCGACGTAAAGGAGAATGTACGGAATTAGCACGTATTGATATGGAAACCGAGCGATTAGATAAAATGATTAATGACTTATTATTGCTTTCTCGCCAACAATTAAACAGTCATTTACTCAGAGATATTTTTCCTATTAATGCGATGTGGGAGGATATTTTCTCTGACGCACAATTTGAAGCGGAACAACGCCATTTGGATTGCCGTATCCAAATTCAAATTGATAAACCAGAACAACATTTTATTAATGGAAATCTAAGTTTATTATCTAGTGCCATAGAAAATGTAATCCGTAATGCCTTGAAATACACGAATAGCCAAATTCAAGTGTCTGTTTATCTTGAGAAAAATAAATATTTATTAGTGCAAGTTGATGACAATGGTCCGGGCGTGCCACCAGAGGAATATGATCAAATTTTTGAGCCTTTCTATCGTGTTGATGCGGCTCGTACCAGAGAAACAGGAGGAACAGGTTTAGGCCTTGCCATTGTAGCCAATGCCATTAAACAACATCAAGGCGAAGTTTGGGCTGATAAAAGTCCCTTGGGCGGTTTGCAAATTATGATTAAATTACCTCTTTGGCTTGATTGAAAATATTAATATTAAGTGCGGTCAGTTTTGCAAAAATTTTTTTAAAACTGACCGCACTTTTTTAGTGTGGTTTCAATTTAAAGTTCAATTTTATTCCCGCAATAAATAACTAAACCACGTCAGAAATTGCTGATTAATCTTATTAAGATCTAATGAGGTTGTTTGGCTTAATAGACGTAGCCAATAGGGATCTTCTGTTTGATAACCATAATTATCGCTTCGTGCAATCTCATTAAAATGCTGATAATAGACCTGTTCCTCTGTTAAATTTGGATCATTAATCAGTTTTAGATATTCTTTAATTTTTTTGGTTGGCACAAGCTGTAATTGCTGTGCTGAGGCGAGATAATCCCGAATATACACTTGTAATTGCTCAATGGCTTGTTGTTGGTTCATTGGAGGACAAGATTCTGGTTGACTTTGTTTGCCATAAAACATCGCTGGGGTAATAACCTCTTCGGTGCTGGCTTGTAGAGCGAGATAATAAAGCCAATTTTCTATAATATCCTCATCACGAATGTTCCCTAAACGCCAAGCAACACGTTTTTTTTGTTCGCCATAAAGTTGGTTAATATTGCCTTCCAATTTTACGTTATCAAAGGATAAAGCAATAAATTGCTGTTGTGCTGGCTGATTGAGGTAATCTTGAATTTGTTGCTGAAATTGGCTCACTTGTTGTTCCATCTTTTCCGCATAAATTTGCCCAAAATTCGCTCGAGGTAATATGCCTTTGACTCTTAATTGAGCAAAATATTGTTCTCGTTGTTGTGGCGTTTGCGTGAGTAAGGCTTGGTTAATCTGGTATAGATTAAGATTATTGAGAACAAAATTTTCATTTTCATCAATGGTTTCTGGTAATTGTTTAAAATAAACGCCTAAACCTTGTTCAAAAAAGAATTTTACTGGATTTTTAACAAAAGCAATAAGCTGTGGAAGTTCAATTACCACTTGTGCATTGACGTCATGATATTGTGGCAAAGGTTGGATAAATTCTGTAAGTTGATAATTTGAAGATTGTGATAAAGGTTTCCATTGTGTGGCAAAGGTAAAAGTGCGGTCATTTTTTTCCGTATTTTTCGGGTTAAATAACTGCATAGGCTGCTCAATAACCAGTAAATCTCTGATGTTTTCCTTTAGTGGCATATTTTCTGCCAGATAATCCAAAAGTTGGTTGACTAAGACGGACGGTTCTTTGCGTTGATTATCAATAATGGAGCGTCCTACATAGCTGAGATAAAACTGTTGTTGTGCCGATAATAAGGCTTCTAAAAAGAGATAACGATCATCTTCTCGGCGTAAACGGTCGCCCTTTTGTTGATGATATTGCATAAGATCAAAACTGTTACGTGGCTGTTGTCGCGGATAATCCGCATCATTCATTCCTAATAAACAAATCACTTTAAAGGGAATGGAACGCATTGGTAAGAGTGTACAAAAACTCACTTTACCCGTTAGAAAGCGTAAACTATTTTGGCTGTTATGCAATTTTTCCGTCAAAACTTCGGCAATAACCTCAATGTAAATCGGCGTTTGATATTGGATATCTTCCAGTTGCTGATTAAATTGGGTTAGGGTTTGCTGTAAATAAAATAAGGTTTCTCGATTATTGTCTTCTTCTGCAAAAAAATCCTTGATGAGCTGAGATAATTGTTCACACCAATCCGTAATATGATGAGCTTGCATTAAATATTGATGCCATTGGGTTATGCGTTCAACAAAAGCCGCTAATTGCCCAACAAATTCTCCTTTTAAACCATAACTTGGATTAAAACCAAGACTATCTTGCCAAATCCCATCTTGCTCTCGCATGGCATAGCCAAGCAACATACGTTCTAAACCTTTTTGCCACGAGTTATATTGGCTTTGCTCCATTTGTGCGGTTAAACCAAAGCGTATGCCCGTTTGTTCCACCCAATAACGAAGTTTTGCCAATTCTTCTTGTTCAATTTCAAATTTTTTTCTAATGGCAGGAATATCCAATAATTCAAGTAATTGTTCCGCACTAAAACGGCTTTCTTTCATTTGTAAAAACTTGAGAAAGCCTGCAACCAGCACATCATTTTCCGTTAAACGTCCATCGGATAAGGAAAAGGGGATAAAGCGTTTATCCTGACGATATTGTCCGAATACGGCATTAATATAAGGGGCATAATGATCAATATCCGCCATCATCACCACAATGTCTTTCGGTGTTAAATTGGGATCTTGTTCAAATAAATCCAGTAAATGGTCGTGCAACACTTCCACTTCTCGCATTGGGCTATGGCAAGATTGAACAATGAGAGATCTGTCCGTTTCCTGATAAGTCAATGGGGTTTGATAATCTAAATTGAGAATGCGATGCTGAATTTGTGCAAGTAATCCTGCATTTTGTTCATTTGCCCCCACAGGATCGACAAAGGCGGATATTTCATTATTTTCTAATTCTGTTAAGGCATAGAGAAAATCTCGTCCCAGCTTACCCCAGCTTGCAAGTAAGGGGTTACCCACTAAATGTTGTTCATCATTTAAATGTGGGGCTGTTTGGAGTTGCTCAAGTAACGCCTGTTGTGAAGAGGAAAAGAGCGGAGAGGTTTGCTGTTGTTGATAAATTTGACGAGAACGTAATTTTAAACGTTGCAAATAATGGGGATCAATAATATCGCCCCAATAATAACGGCAAGGATTATTAAAAAAAAGATGAATATGGCAATGTTGGCTCATTGCTTGAAATGTGACTAAATAACTTTGTGGTAAGGCGGAAATACCAAAAATAAATAAACGTTTAGGCAAAGAATGTGGACGATGTTTTGCCAGATAATCGAGATAATATTGGTGTAAATTAGCACGATGTAATATCTGTACATTTTGACGACGAATATCGGCAATCAAAGCTCGCCATAATTCTGCTTGCCAGTGGATATGAGGAATAATTTGTTCAATGGATTCACGTTGTTGATCAGCAATCGCTTGTTGAACCAGTTGGTCATTGCCTTGTTCCCAAGCTAAAATCCATTCGGGACGATAAACTAAATATTGGTCAAATAGGTTGGCAATTTGATGAGCAAGTTGATAGCATTTTTGCTGATCCCTTTGTCCATTGAAATGAAAATATTGGCGTAAAGGGGCAAAATCACTTTGTGTGAGCAATGTCATTAATCGCCAAGTCATCGCCTCTTTGCTAAATGCAGTTTGTTCACTCACATTGGGCAAAGTCTCGCAATATTGTTGCCAAATAAAACTGGCAGGCATAGGAAAATGAAAATTGGCGGCAATACCTAACTTATCGGCAATTTGTAATTGCAACCATTGTGCCATACCCGGACTTTGCACCAAAATGGTTTCCGCCTGAAAGGGATCGCTCAACGGATCCATTTCCATTAACTTTAATAGCATTTCCTTTTGCATTTCTAGCTGGTTTGAATGGTAAACAGTAAACATTATCTTATGCCCTTTTAATCAATCATTGCTTAATCACGCCATTCTATCATTATGCTTACCCATTTACCTAGTTGATTGAGAAGAAGGGGCAGCCAGTTTTGTTTCGCCTAGTGGATAACTAACAATAATCTGTTGCCCTTGGCAGCGAATAGTAAAATGTAAATGATTTTGCCATTGTTCTGATTGACAATCCAAGCCTAGCCATAAACGTTGCCATTGATTTTCAGCAATCTGTATGCCTTGAAAATCTTGGTAAATTTTCACCGCACTTTGTCGTTGTTGTGTCGTCCATGTTGATAAGGTAAGTAATAAACCACTTAATATACTTAAGCTCACTAATAAGGCAATGAGGCTTATTCCTCTATTCAATCGGTGTAAAATCATACCAGCTTTGCTCCGCCATCTGCCAACGACTAAATTTTTGGGTAAGATACACCACTGTGTTTTTGTGATAAGTCAATGAAATCTGAGGATCTAAATGTAACTCCCCTTGTGTAATAATCGCCCCTCGAATACGCCCTTGCCCTGTAATGGTTAAATCGCCTTGTGCAATAATCACGCCATAAATATCCTGTTGAATTTGCCAATGGGCTTGTGGCTGACTAAACCAATATAAGGTGCCTTGTGGATCGAGGCGATCAAAGTGCGGTGCAAATAAAGAAAATTTTTGTTGATCAATATAATCGCTAAACTGCCCAATTAAAGCATTTTTTCGGGGTATCTGTTTGAAAAGTTTTTCTCGTACGCACCAACGATATTGGCGTATGGATTGGGACGTATCTGTTGCTTTAAATATTAATAAATGGCTATCTGTAGGTAAAAAGGGATCTAAAGAAATGCAGGCATTTTTGCTCTTTTCTTGTGCCTGTTGCTGTAAATAAAGATGTTGTTTCTGTTGTTGTTGATGTTGAAAGACAAGTTGACGATAAAACCCAATCCCTTGATCATCATACAATAGCAACAGAAATAAAGTGCTAGTAAGTAGCATTAACACACCTAATAATGCCGCCCCTTTTTGCACAAAACTCGTCATACAAAACCCTTGTTTTAACACCATTTTATTGCTGTATTTGATTTAATAATGGCACAACAATTTGTGCTTGATAATTTAATTCAGGATAATGACGCAAAGCTATTTTTAAGCTAATTTCAATCCCCATACCGGCTAACCAGCTAAAATGAAGTTCCTCAAGCAGATAAAGCTGTTCGTCTAATAATCCTACCCAGCCTACATTTTGTTGGCATATTGGTGCTTGCAAATAACGCTGGCATTGTTCTTGCCGACAATTATCATTTACAGCACTACGATAAGTTAACCAACTTTGTAATTGTTGATGCTGTTTACGATAACCAAATAACTCATTGCGTATTTGTGTACTGCGATTTCGTTGCTCCGACACACAACGCCCACTACGTTGCTTCCCCAAGCAACCATCAGCATTTAAATCATAAAAGAAAAGTACACAATCCTGATCATTGACGAGAGTAGAATGAATAGCCACCGCATTAATCTCTTTGGCTTGCTCAAATAAGAAAAAATTATCCCCCTCCTCACTGGCAAGCACCTTTTCATTCACCGCTCTAAACCCAGCTCGTTTCAAGTCTTTAGCCATTAATTTCAATAGGTTATGCACCTGTTGTTGTAGCTGTAAACTTAATAATATTTGTTTATTTTGCTGTTGAACTTGACTATAAAAACCAATAAACATCATTATTAATAAGGAAGATAAACTGATAGACAGCATTAATTCCACCAGACCTAGTCCTGCATAATGTCTAACATTCATATCATTCCCCCTTAACACAGGCACTTAAGCGGTCATTTTCTTTTAACCTTATACTGCCCACGTTAAAAAGACTAAATAAAATTTGGCGTTCTCCAACCTGCAAAGCAAAACAGGCGGTAGCAAAAGTATGTCGAATACCGTTAATACGGGTGATTTCTATGGGATAATATTGTTGGCTTATTAACATACTTCGTTGTGGAAAATAGGGATAATAAAAATACGCATTTACCGATTGTGGACAATATTGGGGCAATAAGCAATCACATAAAGGCTGATCTCTAGGCTGTGCAGTTAAGCACCAATGCTGTTGGCTAAGCTGACGATTTGCCAATAACAACCAAATTTCATTATTGCTAGACGTATAGTATTGCACTTGTTGCAAAAATAACTTTAAACGCTGTTGTTCTTTATGTAATACCAAATAATCCGTTAAGCTATGCCATAAAGTGGGTACATTTAGCCATAACAAACTGAAAATAAATAACGTCAACAATATTTCTAATAAAGTGATTCCTTTATACATAATAGCCTTGTTGATTTAACTAAAATCTGAAATATATGCTAGTCATAATCAAGGAAATAAGATATTAATCCGTATTTTGCTATGCGAAAAATGGAAAGAAGATCGCAGAAGTAAAATAAATCAATATCAAAACACGATATTATTTTAAAGCTGGGCGACTATGGTAATGGGTTTTGCTAATCTTAATGAAGTAAATGGTGGGTCGTGAAGGATTCGAACCTTCGACCAACGGATTAAAAGTCCGCTGCTCTACCGACTGAGCTAACGACCCAATAGGGATTTGCTTGAATGGTGGGTCGTGAAGGATTCGAACCTTCGACCAACGGATTAAAAGTCCGCTGCTCTACCGACTGAGCTAACGACCCAATAGGGATTTGTTTAAATGGTGGGTCGTGAAGGATTCGAACCTTCGACCAACGGATTAAAAGTCCGCTGCTCTACCGACTGAGCTAACAACCCATTTAAACGGTTACTGCTTCGTAACGAGGCACTATAATACTGATTTTAATTTAATAATCAATCAAATTTTTTATTTTTTTACTTATTTGTCTGAATACTCGTCAAATTTCAGTGATTTTCTATACAATAATATGCTCAGTGAAAATCAGTAGGAAAAATTATGTTAAAACTGACCGCACTTTTACTGTAAACATCATCACTCTATAAAAAAACCGAATGAAAACTCATTCGGTTTCTTACATAAAATCAATACTAAAATTAGTATGCTAACACCGCACGACGGTTTTTCGCATAAGCCGCTTCGTCATGACCTAATACAGCTGGTTTTTCTTCACCGAAAGAAATTGTTGATGTTTGTGCACCAACACCTTTCGCTGATAAATAAGATTGTACAGAATCAGCACGACGTTGACCTAAAGCGATATTGTACTCAGGTGTACCACGCTCATCAGTATAACCTTCAATTAATACTTTAGTTGCTGGGTTAGCTGATAAGTATGCTGCGTGAGCATCTAATAATAATGCACCTTCATTGTTTACATCATATTTATCAAATGCGAAGTAAACAGTGTTATAACGTTGTTGTAAATCTTGCACAGTATAACCACCGAATGTTTGAGTGGCGTTAGCATTAGCATCAGAGTCGTTAGATGAACTACATGCTGCTAATAAAAGTGCTGGAGCAACGAATAATACTTTAGCAAATTTTTTCATTTACATTTCCTTAGTTTTGGTTGAGATACGGCGACCAAGCTGGGAATTTGACTTGCCCATCATTACCCGGTAACCGAGCTTTAAAACGCCCATCGGCGGACACTAATTGTAGCACCTTGCCTAGACCTTGGGTAGAACTATAAATAACCATAATTCCATTTGGCGAAAAACTTGGGCTTTCATCAAGGAAAGTGGAGCTTAATACTTCAGTTGTCCCTGTATTAAGATCTTTTTTCACAATATTATCACCTGAAATCATAATTAAGGTTTTCCCATCATCGGCAATTTTGCCACTAAAACTGCGACCACCCGAGCTTAATAATGAGGCGTTACCACCTGCAGCACTCATTTGATAAACCTGTGGTGAACCGCTTCTATCTGAAGTAAACACAATAGTTTGGCTATCTGGCGACCAGCTAGGCTCTGTATTATTGCCTGCTCCGCTCGTTAGCTGACTAATTTGTCCACTTGCGAGATTCATAACATAAAGATTTAAAAGTCCATCTTTGCTGGAAGCAAAAGCAAGACGTGTACCATCTGGCGAAAAAGCAGGCGATCCATTGTGGCGAGGGAATGATGCCACCACTTTACGACTGCCTGAATTTAAATCTTGTATCACTAATTGCGATTTTTTATTTTCAAAGGTGGTATAAGCAAGGCGTTTACCATCTGGCGACCAAGCGGGCGACATAAGTGGCTGTGCACTACGATTTACCACAAATTGATTATAGCCATCATAATCTGATACACGTAATTCATAAGGTTGTGCCCCAGAATTTTTTTGTACAATATAGGCAATGCGAGTTCTAAATGCCCCTTTAATGCCTGTTAATTTTTCAAAAACATCATCACTAATAGTATGAGCACCGTAACGCAGCCATTTTTGGCTTACGTTATATTGATTTTGCGACAATACTGCTCCCGCGGTGCCAGTTGCACCGATAGTATCAATCAGCTGATAAGCAATATTAAATCCATCGCCTGCTGGCGTAACTTGTCCCACCACAATGGCATCAATACCCAATGCCGACCAAGCCTCGGGGTTTACTTCCGCGGCTGAGGTGGGTAATTGTGGCATACGGCTTACGGCTAAGGGGTTAAATTTCCCACTATTGCGTAAATCTGCTGAAATAATCTCGGCAATATTCACAGGGGCATTGCCTGGTCCATTCCATTTGAATGGCACAACGGCAATGGGTCTTGCACTATCAACACCTTCATCAATAACAATACGCACTTCTGCTCTCGCGACCGAGCATACCATCAACATGAATAGGGCGAGAAAACCGCCTATTTTAGTCACTAACTTCATTCCTACCACCTAAGTTGGTTTATTTATCACAATATAACAAACTATTATTTAAGATCAAAATCAATAATTGGCGTTTTATAACGGTTATAAATCGCATCAGAAGGTGCAGCTGGCACTTTTTTCGTTCTTGCCACTGCACTCATGGCTGCGGCACAAATATCATCAGGGCCAGAAATGCGTTGATAATTACTAATTGTGCCATCACGTTCCAAATATAATCTGATACTACACACTTTTCCAGCAAAACTCGGATCTTTAAGGAACCTACGCTGAATCTCTCGTTTAATCACGCCAGCATATTGATCGCCTGTTTTACCACCATCGCCACTACCTAAAGCGGCACCTGAGCCTGAAGATCCTTGACGATTGGTGCTACCACCAACATTAGCACTTCCGCCCCCAATATCTCCACCTGTTAAGAAATCATCTAAAGCTGCTTGTTGTGCTTTACGTTGTGCTTTGGCTTTTGCCTCGGCTTGAGCCTTAGCCTTTGCTTCTGCCTCCGCTTTGGCTTTTGCTTCTGCTTGTGCCTTGGCTTTTGCCTCCGCCTCCGCTTTAGCTTTGGCTTCTGCTTGTGCCTTGGCTTTTGTCTCCGCCTCCGCTTTGGCTTTCGCTTCTGCTTGCGCCTTGGCTTTTGCCTCTGCCTCTGCTTTGGCTTTCGCTTCTGCTTGCGCCTTGGCTTTTGCCTCCGCCTCCGCTTTGGCTTTCGCTTCCGCCTTAGCCTTTGCTTCTGCTTCCGCTTTTAATCTTGCTTGTTCAGCTAATTTTTGCTGTTGTAATTTTTCCTGCTGGGCTTTCTCTTGTTGTATTCTTTGTTGTTCCGCTAACTGTTGTTGGCGCTCTTTCTCTTGTTGTTTTTGTAATTCTAATTTTTGCTGTTCGATTCTCTGTTGTTCTAATCGCTGTTGCTCTATTCGCTGCTGCTCTAATCGTTGTTGCTGTTCAAGTTCTCGTTGTTTTTGCTCTTGAGCAATGTCCGCCACATTTTCTGTCATGGCTTGCTGTTGTTGCCCTTTTTTTTGCTGTTGAATACGTCCCCATTCTTGCGCCGCCGATCCTGTATCCACCATCACAGCACCAATCACATCAGTATCGCCTTCGCCACCGCCCATTATGGTTACTTTACTTGCTAAAGATCCCAAAATAAGTAGTGCAAACAACACGAGATGCAAAATAACGGAAATAAAGACCGCACTTTTAAATTTATTTTGTTGCTTACTTTGCACAATGAATCCTATTATTTGCTGGTATTAAATAGGGTTAGTCATTAAACCAACTTGCTTTATTCCCGCTAAGTGAAATAAATTTATCGCTTTGATTACTTCTTCATAGGCAATATCCTTTGCTCCGCCCACGAGGAAGGTGGTTTGATTATCTTTATCAAAGGCCTCTTTTGCCATTTGTACTACCGTTTCTTCGCTTAAGTTTTCGTTGCGTTCACCACCGATTAATAAGGTATATTGTCCAGTACCTGCTACCTCTAAAATAACCGGTGTTTTATCTTCATTGGAAACGGTTTTACTCTCCACAGAATCTGGTAACTCAACCTCAACACTTTGGCTTATCACAGGCGCTGTTGCCATAAAAATCAGCAATAACACTAATAATACATCAAGAAAAGGAACAATATTAATTTCAGATTTTATCTCTCGACGCTGACGACGTTGCGACATTTTTTACCTTCTTAAAACTTGTTAAAAAACCACCGCACTTTACGCAAAATAGGCTTTAGCGAGAAGTGCGGTCAAAAATAGGATTATTTTTCTGAATGCTGACGAGTAGTAAACACTTGGCGATGTAAAATGGTGGTAAACTCGTCAATAAAATTTTCGTATTGTTGTTCAAGTTTGGTTACCCGTAAACTTAAACGATTATATGCCATCACTGCAGGGATCGCCGCAAATAAACCAATGGCGGTAGCAATAAGGGCTTCAGCAATTCCTGGGGCAACCATTTGTAATGTGGCTTGTTTCGCACCACTTAATGCCATAAAGGCGTGCATAATTCCCCAAACGGTGCCAAATAAACCAATATAAGGGCTAATTGACGCCACTGTGGCAAGAAAAGGAATGCTATTTTCTGCACTTTCTATTTCGCGATTCATCGCTAAATTCATCGCTCTTGAGCTACCTTGAATAATGGCCTCTGGATTTTGTGTATTGGCTTGTTTTAAACGTGAAAACTCTTTAAAGCCTACATAAAAAATTTGTTCATTGCCTGTTAAACCATCACGACGATTAGATAGCCCGTCATATAAACGATGAAGATCTTCACCTGACCAAAAACGATCTTCAAAACGTTGTGATTCTTTTAATGCTTTACTTAAAATGCGACTACGCTGAATAATAATTGCCCAAGAGATGACCGAGAAAAGAATTAAAACCACAATAACAATTTGTACTACAATACTTGCTGCGAGAAATAATTCTAAAAAATTTAATTCTGTCGCCATTAACTGCTCCATAATGTGTTGATTAAAAATCTAAAGATGTTGATGTAATTCCGCTCTAATGCTTTCTGGCATTGCTATCGGTTTCATTTTAATTAAATCTACATAGGCTATTTTGCTGGTGGCATCACAAAGTAACGTTTGTTCACGCATTAATTGTTGTTCAAAAATAATGCTACTTGCTTTTAATGACACAATTTTTGTCAGCACTTGCAGTTGCTCATCTAATTTTGCGGGTAACCGAAAATCAATCTCCATTTTGCGTACCACAAAAGCCTGTTTTTGTACCGTTAATAATTGTTGCTGACTAAAGCAAAGTGTTCTTAAAAATTCTGTTCTGGCACGTTCAAAAAAATGTAGATAACGTGCGTGATAAACAACGCCACCTGCGTCAGTATCTTCATAATAAATCCGTATAGGAAATGTAAAGATCATATTGTTACAACTCTTATTTTAAGGAATTTATCGTCGTCCCATTTTAAAATGAACGATGATACAATTTCGGCGTATTGTAATGAGAGTATAGTTAATAAACAAGCCCCCAACACCTTAAATCATAAAAAAATTTTGCCAAAATCAAGGGATAAAATTTAGGTGGTGATATTTCTTTTCGCCACCTAGATTGATTAATCTCTTTGTTTCAATTTAAAATGAGACGACGATATTAAATTGGAACGACTATAATAGACCATAAACCAACGCAAATGTTCCCACAATCAGCCCTATCATAGGTAAAAAAACCGCTCGCCATAAGGTCAAACGAATTTCAAAACCAATGCCGTGAATCCAATTTATAACCACCGACCAAAGGATAATGAATACTAAAATCGGATTGACGGTGCGTAATTGAGTTGCAAATTGCTGAATATTAAAAAAGAAACAAAGTGTTAAAGCGATAGCTAATAGAAAAGAAAGGGTTCGCCATGAACCCTTATTTGTGAATTGATAAAGTTTGTTAATCATTATCATGCTCATCAAAACGCCCCGTTTTTTCAATACTAATATTGATTACAACGGATAGCATAATCGCAAGTAAAACACCCAATACCCAAATCGCATAAAACATATCTATTCTCCTTAGTATAATGAATGTTTATTTTCTTCAATGAACTCTTTATCAAGACGTCCAAACATTTTGTAGTATGCCCAAATAGTATAAGACAATAGGATAACCACAAAGACTAAAGCAAAACCTAGCATTAAGGTCAGTGTTAGCTTACTTGAGGTAGCGTCCCACATCAATAAACTCATACTTGGGTGAGTAATTGATGGCATAACAAATGGGAACATTGCAATACCTGCAGTGAAAATGACCCCTAACATGGTTAAAGCTGAGAAGAAGAAAGCAAAACCTGAACGATCTGCTTTAGACGCCCAAATATTTAATAAAGCCCCCACTGCCACCAAGGCTGGGAAGATCCATAATACTGGTGCTGCTTTATAATTATTAAACCAAGCCCCTGTTTCAATCGCCACTTCTTTATTTAAAATGCTTGAAGGTCCATTGGTATCGATCACGCTGGTTACCACAAAACCATCTTTAAAGAATAACCATACCCCTGCTAAAGCAAAGGTAATTAAGGTAACAGAAGCGCCCACTTGGGTAATAGTTCTTGCTCTATCGTGCAATTCCGCTTTAGTTTTCATTTGTAACCAAGCGGCACCATGAGTGGTCAACATTGCCGCACTCACTAAACCACATAATAAAGCAAATGGATTAAGTAATCCGAAGAAACTTCCAGTGTATTTCACTTGTAATAATTCATTAAATTCAAAAGGTACACCTTGTAATAAATTACCAAATGCTACCCCGAAAACCAATGAAGGTACAAAGCCACCAACGAATAAACCCCAATCCCATGCTTTACGCCACAATGGATTATCAATTTTAGCACGATATTCAAAGCCCACAGGGCGGAAGAATAATGCGGCTAACACTAAAATCATTGCAATATAAAAACCTGAGAATGATGCGGCATATACTGTTGGCCAAGCCGCAAACATTGCACCACCTGCGGTTAATAACCATACTTGGTTACCGTCCCAATGTGGGGCGATTGAGTTGATCATAATGCGTCTTTCAACTTCTTTTTTCCCAGCAAAAGGAAGTAAGTTTAATACGCCCATATCAAATCCGTCTGTTACAACAAAACCCAGTAACAGCACACCAACAAGCACCCACCAAATAAAACGTAAAATTTCGTAGTCAATCATGATTAGGCTCCTGCTTATTTCGCTGATTGTTCAAAATGATAGCGACCTGTTTTTAATGAGCTTGGGCCTAATCTGCCGTATTTGAACATTAAATACATTTCTACTACCAAGAACAAGGTATAAAGTCCACATAGCAAGCCAATAGAGAACCATAAATCGCCCTCAGTTAAGGCTGAATTCGCTACACCGACAGGTAAAACTTCATAAATCGCCCAAGGTTGACGACCATACTCCGCTAAGAACCAACCACTCTCAATAGCAATCCATGGTAATGGTAAAGACCATAATAATGCTTTTAAGAATAATGGATGTTTACTTACAGTATTACGCAAGTTTTTCACACAAGCAATCACAATCACTAAAAGTAATAAACCACCCACTGCCATCATCACACGGAATGACCAGAATGTTGGCCCCACATTAGGAATGGTATCTGCTGCCGCTTGTTTAATTTGTGCTTCAGTGGCATCAACCACATTATGGGTATAGCGTTTTAGCAATAAACCAAAACCAAGATCTTTGGATACGGCACTAAATTCTGCTTTAGTTTGTTCATCCGTTTGACCTGCACGTAATTTTTCTAACAAATCATAAGCCACAATACCATTACGCACACGTTGCTCATTATGCTGACGTAACTCGGTTAAACCGGTAATTTCTTTATCTAAAGAACGGGTTGCAATGATCCCTGCCATATAAGGAATTTGTAACTCAAAGGTATTACGCATTTCCGCTTGATCTGGCACAACAATCATATTCCAATTAGCTGGCGCAGGCTGGGTATGGAACTCCCCTTCCATTGCGGCTAATTTTACAGGCTGTGCTTTACCAATATCATAACCTGACTCATCACCCATAATTAATACAGAGAAAATTGAAATGATACCGAAAGTTGCTGCCACAGAGAATGAACGCTTAGCAAAACCAAGATCACGACCTTTTAAGATGTAGTATGCACTGATGGCTAATACAAAAATAGACGCTGAAACATAACCTGCGGATAAGGTATGCAAGAATTTCGCTTGTGCGGTATGGTTCAACCAAAGATCCATAAAGCTGGTCATTTCCATTCGCATGGTTTCAAAGTTAAATTCAGAGGCCACAGGATGTTGCATCCAACCGTTCGCCACCAAAATCCACATGGCAGATAAATTAGAACCGAATGCCACACAATAGGTCGCCAATAAATGTTGACGTTTAGATAAACGATTCCAACCAAATAAGAAAAGACCAAAGAATGTTGATTCTAAGAAGAATGCTAATAATGCCTCAATGGCAAGTGGTGCACCAAAAATATCACCAACATAATGAGAATAATATGACCAGTTAGTACCAAACTGGAACTCCATCGTAATACCAGTGGTAACCCCTAAAGCAAAGTTAATAGCAAATAACTTTCCCCAGAACTTAGTCATGTCTTTATATACCACTTTATTTGTAACCACATAAAGGGTTTCCATAATCACAAGAATAAAAGATAACCCTAATGTTAATGGCACAAATAAGAAGTGGTATAGCGCAGTTAATGCAAACTGCAATCTCGAGAGTTCAACTACGTCTAACATCTCTCAACCCCTTACATGCTATAAGCTGATAATTATGATTACAATGTAATCACCCCAGATAAAATATCCTTAAGATTCCTTAAAGTTATTTTTGAAATTTCTACATAAAAATTTGCAGTTTTATAACAAATTATTATGCAGCTAAATTCAACGGGGCTATTCTACTACTAAATATAAGGATAAAAAACAGTAAAAATATTATCTTGATCACATTTTCTAACATAAATCAAAAATACCCCTAAATAATTAGCTAATTCATTGTTGATTTGTATCAAATTTATCTATTTTGTTACATATTATTAACAATCATCGGTTTTTATCTAATGCAAAGTGCGGTCAAAATTTGGTAAATTTTATGCTTAAATTTGACTTGCGTAGCATTTTCATAGAATATGCACCCTTAACAAAATACTCTTTTGTCTATTATTTATACTTAATTACTCCTTATGGAAATAAAGCAAGCAAGTGAAAATCTGATAGAGATAAAAAACTTAACCTTTAAACGAGGTGAACGCACTATTTATCAGAACCTAAACCTCAATGTGCCTAAAGGCAAAATTACTGCCATAATGGGGCCATCTGGTATTGGTAAAACTACATTATTAAAACTAATTGGTGGACAACTCAGCCCACAAGAAGGGCAAATTTTGTTTGATGGGATTGATATTTGTCAGCTATCCAATCAGGCTTTATATGGGTTAAGAAAACGTATGGGCATGTTATTTCAATCAGGCGCATTATTTACCGATATCTCCACCTTTGATAATGTGGCTTTTCCGTTGCGGGAACATACTCAATTACCCGAATTCCTCATTCGCAAAATTGTGTTAATGAAATTACAAGCCGTGGGGTTACGAGGAGCAAGGGATTTAATGCCTGCCGAATTATCTGGTGGTATGGCTCGGCGTGTGGCACTGGCTCGTGCTATAGCACTGGATCCTGATTTAATGATGTTTGATGAACCCTTTACAGGACAAGATCCCATTAGTATGGGGGTAATTGTCAGTTTAATTAAGCGATTAAATCAAGCCTTACAGCTTACCTCTATTGTAGTATCTCATGATGTTAATGAGGTGCTGAGCATTGCCGATTATGCTTATATTGTCGCCAATAAACGGGTTATTGCCGAAGGCACCGCACAACAATTACGCCAGAGTCAAGATCCTCAGGTATTACAATTCTTACGAGGCGAAGCCGATGGCCCCGTACAATTTAATTATCCTGCCCCCGACTATATAGAGGAATTATTTGTATGATTATCGATCTGATTAGCCAATTAGGACGAAGTGCGATTCATTTTTGTCGTGCGTTAGGGCGTGCTGGATTTATGCTGATCGGCGCTTTAATCGGTAAACCACAATTTAAAAAGCATTTTCCTCTCGTCATTAAACAGCTCTATGTGTTAGGCGTACAATCTCTACTGATTATTTTACTGTCTGGTTTATTTATCGGTATGGTATTAGGCTTGCAAGGCTATGTGGTTTTAGTGGATTTTTCTGCCGAAACCAGCTTAGGGCAATTAGTGGCGCTGTCTTTATTACGAGAACTAGGCCCTGTGGTTACTGCATTGTTATTCGCTGGGCGTGCAGGTTCAGCATTAACCGCAGAAATCGGTTTAATGAAAGCGACTGAACAACTTTCTAGCTTAGAAATGATGGCGATAGATCCCCTACGCCGTATTATTGCCCCACGCTTTTGGGCAGGATTAATCAGTATGCCAATCCTTTCCATTATTTTTATTGCAGTCGGCATTTGGGGGGGATCCTTAGTGGGCGTAGATTGGAAAGGGGTTGATGCGGGCAGTTTTTGGTCAGTTATGCAAAACTCGGTCAGCTGGACAACTGATATTTTCAATGGCTTAATAAAAAGTTTTTGCTTTGCCATTGTGGTGGTTTGGATTGCTTTATTTAATGGTTATGATTGTGTGCCTACCTCAGAAGGTATCAGTAAAGCAACCACAAATACGGTAGTAAAAGCCTCATTAGCCGTATTAGGATTAGACTTTGTATTAACCGCAATGATGTTTGGCGGATAACATTGCGTTAAAAATAAATAGGGAAAACAATGAAACAAACAATAAAATCTGAATTTTGGGTAGGTTTATTTCTGTTATTGGGCATTGCTTGTTTGGTCTTTTTAGGCTTAAAAGTTGCCAATATACAGGGATTTAGCGAAACAAAATCTTATAAAATTACAGCCAATTTTGATAATATTGGCGGTTTGAAAGTAAGAGCCCCCCTAAAATTAGGCGGCGTGGTTATTGGTCGTGTAACGGATATTCAACTCGATGAAAATGATTATCTGCCTAAGGTAACCATTGCAATTAACCAAGAATACAATAAAATCCCCGAAACAAGCTCTTTATCCATTAGAACCTCTGGATTATTGGGAGAACAATATATTGCCCTCAATATGGGATTTGATGATGGTGAAGTAGCAATGTTAAAAGAGGGAGATAAAATTATGGATACAAAATCCGCCATGGTGTTGGAAGATTTGATCGGTCAATTTTTATATGGCGATCGCAACAATAGTCAACAGGAAACAAAGGGCAATACCCCATAATTGCCAAAGTTGTTTAAAAACTCAAGATGGAGAACATTATGCTAAAACAACAAATGATTCAATGGACAACAAAAATAATGATTATTTTGACCGCACTTTTTAGCTTTAATGCAATGGCGGCAGATAATCCTTATGTTTTAATGCAAAAAGCCTCAGATAAACTTTTTGCCGATATTCAAGCTAATCAAGCCAAGATCAAACAAGATCCTAATTATTTACGCACCATTGTAAGACAAGATCTCTTGCCTTATGTGCATGTTAATTATGCGGGTTCATTAGTCTTAGGCTCTTATTTCAAATCAACAACGCCAGAGCAACGAGAAAAATTCTTCCAAGCCTTTGGCAATTTTATTGAGCAAACTTACGCCCAAGTATTAACCATGTATAGCGATCAAAAAATTGAGATTGAAAAAGAAAAGCCAGTGGGCGATAAAACAATCGTGAGTATTCGCGTCAATATTATTCAATCGGGCAACCAACCACCGATTAAACTTGACTTCAAATGGCGTAAAAATAGCCGTACAGGCGAATGGCAAGCCTATGATATGGCTGCCGAAGGGGTCAGTATGGTCGTGACCAAACAAAATGAATGGAGTGGCATTTTGCGTCAACAAGGCATTGAAGCATTAACTGCCCAAATTCAACAATCTGCCAATGCACCTATTACATTGAGTAAATAATGCTGAAAAATCACACCACAGCCAAAGTATTACAATGGGAAGTTGTCGAACAAGATGCTATAATTCACATTCATCTTGTTGGCGAGCTTACACGTGAACATTTATTATCACTTTATGAGCAACAACAACCTTTACTTCATAAATGTGTGAAAGCCCACCAAATTTATTGGGATTTAAAGCAAGTTACACGTATTGATTCAGCAGGATTTGCTTTTTTATGCGACTTGCTTCATCAATCCCAAACAAACCTTGGTGGCGGAGATAGCCTAGATCATACAACAAAGCAGGTTGTCATTAACAATGCCCCTTCGCAATTATTAACCCTAAGTGATTTATTTGGGTTATCCGCTTGGGTAAAACAATTTTTAATTTAATCTCACTAAAACGGAAACAGAATATGGAAACTCAAGACATTGAAAAAATCTTGAAACAAGCCTTAAATCTTGATGAAGTCTATGTACAAGGAGAAAACGCACATTATGGCGTTATTGCAGTTAGCGATGAATTTGCTGGCTTATCCAAAGTCAAACAACAACAAATGATCTATGCTCCGCTTATGGAACATATTTCTCGCAATGAAATTCACGCATTAACCATTAAAACCTTTACCGTTGAAAAATGGAAACGTGAACGCTTATTCAATTTGCCAAGCTAACCAATTAGGATTTTCATTATGGAAAAATTTCGTGTACAAGGGCCTACTTGCTTAAAGGGAACGGTGAATATTTCTGGAGCAAAAAATGCCGCTTTACCCATTTTATTTGCGGCCATTCTTGCTGAAGAACCTGTCATCTTATCCAATGTTCCTCATTTAAAGGATATTGATACTACCTTAAAAATTTTACGTCAATTAGGGGTAGTGGCAGAACGTGATGAACAAGGGCGAGTCCATCTCAATAGTGCCAACATTGATCATTTTGTCGCCCCTTATGAATTAGTAAAAACCATGCGTGCTTCTATCTGGGCATTAGCTCCTCTTGTGGCACGCTTTAATCAAGGACAAGTCTCCTTACCCGGTGGTTGCTCTATTGGGGCAAGACCCGTAGATTTACATATTAGTGGATTAGAAAAATTAGGTGCCACCATTCAATTAGAAGATGGCTATGTCAAAGCCTTTGTACAAGGGCGTTTGAAAGGAACCCGTATCGTTATGGAAAAAGTAAGCGTAGGCGCAACCTTATCCATAATGATCGCCGCAACCTTAGCCAAGGGCACAACCATTATTGAAAACGCCGCCCGCGAGCCTGAAATTACCGATACCGCCTTGTTCTTAAATAAATTGGGAGCAAAAATTTCAGGTGCTGGCTCCGATATGATTACCATTGAAGGCGTTGAACGTTTAGGCGGTGGCGAACATCATATTGTGCCTGATCGTATTGAGACAGGTACATTTCTAGTGGCAGCCGCCATTTCAGGAGGGCGAGTAACCTGTAAAGGCACAAAAGCCGATACCCTTGATGCGGTAATTGATAAACTCAAAGAAGCAGGCGCCCAAATTGATATTGAAGAAGATAGCATTACCTTAGATATGCTTGGCTATCGCCCTAAAGCAGTCAATATCCGTACCGCCCCTTATCCAGGCTTTCCAACTGATATGCAAGCACAATTTACCTTATTAAATATGGTGGCAGAAGGAACAAGCATTATTACCGAAACCATTTTTGAAAACCGTTTTATGCATATCCCTGAACTTATTCGTATGGGCGCTAAAGCAGAAATTGAGGGAAATACCGCCATTTGTCATGGCGTGCAACGCCTATCAGGAACAGAAGTCATGGCAACCGACTTACGAGCTTCCGCTAGCTTAGTCTTAGCAGGTTGTATTGCCAGTGGCGAAACCCTCGTTGATCGTATTTATCATATCGATCGTGGTTATGAACATATTGAAGAAAAACTGCGTGCCTTAGGTGGACGGATAGAACGCTTTACCGCAACAGAACATAATGAAATCTAACATCAAAAGGCTAGCGCCATACGCTAGCCTTTTTATAGAAATAACCTAAACAAACTATGAGTCATTTAATTCAACAAAACCTTAGTCAAATTCAACAAGAAATCGCTATATGCTGCCAACAAGCTAATAGACAACCAAATAGTGTAACCCTTTTAGCTGTCAGTAAAACCAAACCCGTACAAGCCATTTTAGCCGCCCATCAAAGTGGACAATATGCCTTTGGCGAAAATTATGTACAAGAAGGGGTAGAAAAAATCCAATATTGCCAACAACAAGGTATCCAACTTGAATGGCATTTTATTGGCCCATTGCAATCAAATAAAACCAAACTGGTGGCAGAATATTTTGATTGGATGCAAACCCTTTCTCGGGCAAAAATTGCCGATCGTTTAAATGCACAACGTCCTGCACATTTAGCGCCACTCAATGTATTAATTCAGATTAATATTAGTGACGAACAAAGTAAATCAGGTATTCAACCTAACGAATTAATTCCGTTGGCAAAACATCTGGAAAAACTACCGCACTTACGTTTACGGGGTATTATGGCGATACCAGAAAATACGGATAATCCAGAGGAGCAAATAAAAGTATTTAGCCAAATGCAAAACCTATTCCAGCAATTACAACAGCAATGCCCAACTCAGCAAATTGATACCCTTTCCATGGGAATGTCTGCGGATATGGCAAATGCAATAAAATGCGGATCAACCATGGTAAGAATTGGCACAGCTATTTTTGGTCAACGCGAAATGTGAACAGGCTCACAAATCTAAAAATAATCACATAAAATAACAAAATTATTTAGAAAAAATCTATTTAACATATAGACATAATCTATAAATTTTGTTATTTTCTGCTAGTTTTTGCGATTCCTATAACATAGCAAATGAATATCAATTAACTTTAAAGAATTTCACGGAATAAAAAATGATAAAAAAAATCCTCTCAACAGTCATTATTTTTACAGGTTCACTCGTCAGTTTTTCCGTACTGGCTAATAATCCCCTTTCCTCAGCAACCGAAACAAATGCCATGCCTCAACAATGCCAACAGCTTTTTCAAAAAGCAGAAGAATTAATTGCTGATGCAGAAAAGCAACCCGGTACACACACCCAAATTCATAAAATGAAGAACCGCCTAAACCAAAGTAAAAAACAAATTTTAGAAATGGAATTAGCGACCCAAACCAAAAGCTGTGATCATGGTTTAGCCAAACTTAACGCCTTACAACAAGACAGCGAATAAAGCTTTATATCTATATCAACGTTTCAATTTAAAATAAAACTGACGCAGTATTATTTAAAATTGAAACGTCTATAAAAAATATAATCACAAAAATAATTGAAAAACCCACCGCACTTTTATTCAATATCAGCCTCATCTTATATTCATTAATCAAATAAAACTCAAGTAATGTAAAAAAATAACAACTTATCAAAAGACGTAGAAAATCCCCATTTAGATCAAATTATTCTCAAAGCAAATAAGCTATATTTACTCCGTAAGATATTTATTTTTATATATTAATTAATTGGAGTGAATCATGTCTCATCATCAATATCCTAATCAAGTGAAATTTATTCCCCTGATAATTATTTTCCTTTTAGCTTGTGGTATATGGCTGTTTATTCAGCCCCCCGAAGGACTTACTGAACCTGCTTGGCATACCTTAATTATCTTTGTCAGCTGTATTTTTGCTATCGTTGCTAATGTACTTCCTATTGGAGCGATTGGTATTATTGGCATCACAATTTATGCCTTAACCTTTGCTGGCGGAGATACCACTGCCTCAGCGTCCATTAAAACTGCATTAAGTGAATTTAATAGTAGCCTTATCTGGTTAATCGTCTGTGCATTTTTAATTGCAAGAGGCTTCGTTAAAACAGGGCTAGGCAAACGTATCGCCTTATTAATGATCCGTTTTTTTGGCAAACATTCTTTAGGATTAGCCTATGGCTTAGCCCTTGCCGATCTTATTTTAGCCCCTGCAATGCCTAGTAATACCGCTCGTTGTGGTGGTGTTATTTATCCTATCGCTCGTTCCCTCGCCAGCAGTTATCATTCCAACCCAGATAAAGAAACAAGAGGTAAACTTGGCACTTTTCTCATTACCTGTATTGGAAATATTAATGATATTACCTCAACCATCTTTATGACAGCATTCACAGGCAACCTACTTGCGGCTAAACTCGCTAAAGATGCAGGCGTAGAAATGAGCTGGGGTGGCTGGCTATTAATTGCTATCGTACCTTGCTTAGTGGCTTTAATCTTAGTGCCTTTATTAGTTTATTTCATCACCAAACCCGAAGTAAAAAGCACACCAGAAGCTCCCGCTCTAGCCAAACAACAATTAGCGGAAATGGGAAAAATAAATTATGGCGAATGGGTAATGTTATTTACCGTTGCGTTATTGCTCATTCTCTGGGTATTCGGCTCATCATTCAATATTGATGCCACAGTTGCCGCATTAATTGGACTTTCCGTTATGCTTCTTACCAGCACCCTAACCTGGGAAGAAATTAAAGCAGAAAAAGGGGCATGGGATACCTTAATTTGGTTCTCAGCGTTATTAATGATGGCAAGTCAACTGAAAAAATTAGGTTTTACCGACTGGTTTGGGCAAATCATTGGTTATGAGCTTTCCCATATTATGGGCGGTATGAATTGGGTTATCATCTTACTCATCTTAAATGCAATCTATATGTACACCCACTACTTTTTTGCTAGCGGTAATGCACAAATTGCCGCACTTTATACCGTATTCCTCGGCGTTGCCATAACCTTAAATATTCCGGTTGCCGTAGCCGCCTTTATGTTTGCATTTACAAGTAATCTCTATTCATCACTCACCCAATACACCCACGCCAGAGGCCCTATTCTCTATGGTTCAGGCTATGTCAGCACCGCAACTTGGTGGAAAACAGGTTTTATTGTTACCCTATTAAACCAAGGTATTTTCTTTACCATTGGACTCGCTTGGTGGAAAGTGTTGGGGTTATATTAAGAACTATATTTTTACTGATAGTTTCTCTCCCATTGAAAACTATCAAATAGTGTATCACTGCATTCCGTATACATAACTTATGGTTTCTATAGCTAGAACTTCTCTAGCTATAATAAAAATAAAGATCGCCCATTAAGCGATCTTTATTATTAATAGCAAATTCTTAGAAAGTAAAGGCTAACTTAGCTGTAACGCTAGTATCTTTTAATTTAGCCTGAGATACACCAATACGATGGTTAACTAATACACCTATATTCCAAGACTTACCTATATTTATATTGGCATCTCCTCCAAGTACTATTGCATTACCTAACTTACCTGTTTTAAAGGTTTGTTGACTAATATGCACATAATGCTCTTTTTCTGCATTATGCTCATAGCCTGTACTTAAATTAAAGGTCATATTAGATAATTGATAGTTCAATCTCGCTCCAACATATTGACTAAATACTTTATGGGTATCTGATTGAACATTTAATTCAACATCATTAATCTCAGCTTTAAGTTGTTGATATTTTAATCCGATAGTTGGAATCAATGCTAAATTATCGGTAAATGGTAATTTATAATCTAAAGTACCAAATACTTGATATTGTTTACCTTTAATACTTGAACCACCACTTACATCGCTACGATGCCAATAATAGCCTAACCCAGCTTGGATTGAGAAATTATCTATATGATGTTGTATACCAGCCAATAAACCAGTGGACTTATAGTTTGTTTTGCTATATTCCTCAGCTTTAGGCTCTACTTTCGTTCTTCCATGGCTTATCATCGCATTCAAACTGGTCTGTTCATTAATGCTTTGATTAATACCAAGTGCGGTCAGATTTTGACGAGATTTATATCCATAACCATACTCGTCAAATCCTAAATTAGAGGTATAATTTGCACCTTGATGTTGTTGTAACAAATAAAGCCCATTATCACGATTAAATTGCTGACTAAATAAATGGGCTACTTCTCGAGCTTGATTTGTCATTGCGGTATTTGCTACAAGATAATTTGGAATATGAGATTTTAATTTAGCTCGAGTGGATAAAGGCTGTGACGTTACCACTATCGGCTCAAGATCATTCCCATCTTCAGTTTGTAAAACAGTTTGCAAACGATAATCATAATATTGATTTCCTTGATCATTTACCAAATTCTGTTCGGCAACTGCGCTACCTTTATCTACAGCAACGAGGGTATATTGATAAGGGCTATCTACAACACTCACGTTATCTGCTTTAAAAATACCTAATGTAGCATTACCGCCAATTTGAATTAATGAAATTCCTTCGTCAGCATCATATTTACCATTATTATTGGTATCGGTTGGACCAGCACCATCACTTAATAAACGCAAATTAACCGGAATATAGCCCGAAGCATTTGATGTACTAAGATTACCTGTAATCAATAAACGATCATGCTGCCAAGTGCTAACATCGTTATTGTCATTATTGACTCGTAAGGTAACTTGCCCGCCCATATCTTCAACATTGGCAAAGGATAATTGTTGAGCAGTAAAATCGGTATTTGTACGAGAAGCATTTGACTGAGGTAAATAATTCATACCTGGTGCAATTAAGCTACCTGCATGCCAAGTTGTTGTTCCCAGTACCACTCCTGAGCCAGCTAAATTTGCTTGTGCGTGTAAATTCAAATTACCCGTTAAAATACCGTCTAGTGCTAAAGTACCTTGCTGAACATTGATATTACCACTATGATTAGCATACCCCGTTAACTGCAATACGCCTTCGCCTCGCTTAATCAAATCACCAGCACCCTCAATAATAGCATTCAACTGAGCTAATTGATTTTGTTGATTATCTACAATTAATTTAGCATCTTGTTCTAGATTTAAATGATTAATTTGAACTTGGCTATTGCCTTTAATGGCTAACTCAGCATTCATTCTAACATTTGCAGATGTTGCTTGATGTTGGCTATTGTCTGCATAAGTAATACGTCCTGTTTTTACATCAATTACATTGAGCAAAGAATTGCCTAACAAGGATAAATTAGCACGATCATTGTCAGGTTGATAAATCAAGTTTATCGCCCCATTTTTATCGCCTAATTGCCCATCAATACTTCTCTCGCCTGAAAGACTATAATGAATATTAGCAGGCGTTGAGCTATGATTAACTAAATTACCTTGTAAGTCAGTCTGATATAACCCCGTATTTTCGCCATTATTGGCTGTAAGCTGAAGATCTTGACCGTTCAAATCCAATGTACCTTGTTTTAAGGTAATTGAAGATAATGGCATTTGATCAGTTGAACCTAAACGTAAAGTGCCTTGTGGATGTACTACCGCTTGTTTAAAGGCTTGTTTAGCACCATTATCATCTGCCTCTTGATTTAAAGTAACAGTCCCCTCATAAACGTCAATACTTGCCTGATTAGTACCTTTTCCAAGTTTAATCATTTCACCATCGCCAATTTTATAGAAAGTTTCCTCAAAATTGGAATTTAAACGAAACTCTAATGGATTTTTGCGTATGTCATGATGAATATAATTATCGTGCCAAACCAGATCTTGTATATTTAAGGCAACATATTGAATTTTTTGATTGCTTTCTTCATATAACAAACCTATATCGCCATTTGGTAATTCAGTTAAGCTATTATAAGCATAGCTTCCTGTGGTAATAGAGGTGTTATATTTCCATTCAATAGAGCCATCGTCCTGTACTTCCCCTAACCAGACTTTACCATTAACTCGGCTACGAGTACCTGAATGAGGGTTAGCAAACAACACAATTTCTTTACCATTAATTCGTTTAGAATATTTTATTACCGATAATTGAGAATAAGGATCGAGCAAAATATCATCAACTATTTTTTGGTTAGTCCAACTATATCCACCATTTTTACTGGTAGAAATCACTACCTTACCGCCCATATTACGAGAAAACATTTTTAATTCGCCATTATCTAGCTCAATAATCTGTGATTCTGTGAGTTGTTTACTCGCATTATTTAATGCTTGTGAGCCACCATTTTGATATTCCCAACGATCAATCGGTGATTCGCCTCTTACCCAAGTTTTACCACCATCCGTACTAATAATCACTGCCGCAGATTGCGAATTTAATTTTCCTGTATTGTTGGTGTAATAAACTGGCATAACTAAATTGCCGTTTTTAAGTTGAATACCATTACCCGGTCCAACGCCTAAAAACTGCATCCAATCGGCTTTAACTTGTGGAGTAATATCCACAGGGCTTGACCAAGTTGCACCGTCATCATCACTGTAAGTTAGCCATAAATAACTGGTGCGCTTGGCTTGTAAAGGGGCTGTATCATTCCCGTCTTGAGCTGTATTTAAGAAAATATTGCCAACACGTTGATCATTTAAATATAAATCGCCTAAGTCTTTATAGGCAAGGCTTTGTGTTCCTTCTACTACGACACGATAATCTGTGGCTTGATCGTTTTCATCAAATACCACACCTTGTTCATTAACTTTATATAAATTATTGTCTTTATCAGACAACACCCGATATAAATTTCCCTCAGGATCTTTAGTATAACCGCTTCCCTGTGCGTTATTACCAAACCCAAATAATCCTCTCATTTCTGGGAACATATCCACTAACATAAAAATACGCCCAGTATTTTTATCTTGTACCATTAAGGGATCAATTAAAAATGCAGCATTTTGATTACCATAAGGCTGACTAACAAGATCAATAATAACCTGTTCTTCCTGCCAAGTTTGTCCGCCATCAAAACTACGGCGAATAGCGGTATCAATATTTCCCCAATCGCTAGCGTGTTGGTTACGTTTATCAATCGCTGCAATAACCACCCCACTTTGAGTAGTTAATAAAGAAGGAATACGATAATTTTTAGCCGTATATTCTTCTCCCTCACCACCTTGGAAAACAGGATAAGGAGACGTTTTATAAGCGCCTGTTTCATCATATTTATCTAAACTATGTAAATGCAATTCTGTCAGCTGTTGGTGTTTCTGTTGAATTTCCTGTTCAGATAATACTTTTTCATCTAAATCAAAATGAAAAACCTCGCCAGCGAATCGCATATTATGCATCGTTGCTCGTTTTGTCTGTCCCAAATAAACTTCGGTTAATCCTTTTATATCTGCAAAAAATTTAGAGCCACTATTAGTTCGTAATTTTTGACCATCTACATAAATATTAATTTCTTGATTATCACCATCAAAGGTATAGGTAACATTCTGAAAATCATCAATAGCATCAACTGTCGCTGTTAATTGATTATTTGCAATAAGGTTTTGACCATCTTTAATTTCAATACCAAAAACCTGTTTTCCTGCTCTATTACGCATAGAATAGAAGTTTAAATAACGGGTATCTTGAGTAGGATCTGATGCCCCTAACATTGCTCCAAATCCACTTCCTGCATTAATACGAAAGGTCACCGAACCACTTGATAAATTTAATAAATCTTTCTCCTTAAAAGTTGTCGTCATATCAATAGGTTGTAACAAATCTTTTGTACTGGTATAGTTAAAAGCAAGATCTTGTGTGGCGGAATAGGCAGATAAACAAACTGCACTAATAGTGAGCGCTAACAGGCTTTTTTTCATAAAAATACTCCTTTTATTCTTCGTATTTACATTGTTATACAAATAATATAGTTTTTCTCCATTATGAAGTAAAATTTTGGAGTATTATTTTTAGAACTACATCACAAAATTTAAGTTAAATATTTATTGTATAAATATTGTTATCCATAAAAACCCTAAAAAGATGAATATCTTTGAGTAAAAATTCCGTTCTATCGCAAAAAATTTTTTTACAGAAATAAAATAATTATAATTTAAAGTCATGCGATATTTACTCATACCATTTAATAGTCAATCACAAAAAGATTTTGCTATAATTCAGCACAAAATTTAATGACAAAATTAACCGCACTTTTTCTTTTTACGAACTACTTATAAACTATGCGTTTAGATAAATTTTTAGCAGAACAGACAGGACTTACTCGCTTACAAGCGGGTAAGGCGTTAAAACAGGGCTTGGTTACTGTTAATGATGAAATCATTAAAACAGGTGCCATTAAGATTCAATCTAGCGATCAAATCTATTTTGATGGTGAGTTGCTTACTTGGGTTGAAAATGGGCAATATTTTATGTTACACAAACCACAGGGCTATGTTTGTAGTCATGATGATGGCGATTATCCCTCAATTTATCAATTCTTTGATTATCCTCTAACCAATAAATTACATAGTGCTGGGCGTTTAGATGTGGATACTACAGGCTTAGTGTTATTAACTGATGATGGGCAATGGTCGCATCGTATTACTTCACCGAAACATCATTGTGAAAAAACCTATTTAGTGACCCTCGCTGATCCTGTAGAAAGCCACTATCAAACTGCTTGTCAGCAAGGTATTTTATTGCGTGGCGAAAAAACACCTACCAAACCGGCTAGCTTACAAATTATTGATGATTACAATGTTAATCTTACGCTGAGCGAAGGGCGTTACCACCAAGTAAAACGTATGTTTGCTGCCTTAGGTAACAAAGTGGTGGCATTACATCGTTGGCGTATTGGCAATATTCTTTTAGATGAAAATCTTGCCGAGGGGGAATATCGTCCATTAACGCTTGATGAACAAAAACTATTTTAAGGATTGCTACTATGGCATTACAAGCCTGTCCAGAATGTCGCAAAAAAATAAGCTCAAGTGTCGCCTCTTGTCCACATTGTGGTTTTTCCTTTGATTCGGAAAACATTATTAAATATCAACACCTTATGGAACAACGGCGTTTGCAAAATGCAGAAATTAACAAAAAAAGTGCGAAATTACATTTAATTTGGTTAGTTATCTTCGCTGTTATTCTTCTCTTTATGGGTTGGTGGCATAATTAACTTAGCTCTGTTGTTCCATATTCATTTGAAAACCAAGTTGGCGGTATTGTTTATAACGTTCTCTTGCTAAGTTTTTTTGTTGTTCTTGCTCTGGCACAAAATCAATGACGTGGTTAAACATTTGAGCAAATTCAGGGATTTGTTGTTGCAAAGAAATGAGTACATCACGCCGTTGTACATTACGTTTTTCTTTCCAGCAAATTTCAATTGGCGTTGTATAATGGCTAATTTCACCCGATAAATTATGTGGTACAAATTCATCAGGATCACGTTGCCATAAGGCTTCATCTAATTTAAAAGCCTGTTGTTCTGTTTCACAAGCAATCAATATCCGTTTTCCTAAACGCCAAGTTTTTGCAGCTAGCTCACAAGCCAATGCTTCAATCGCCGTTAGGTTTTCTATGGAAGATTGTTCTTGTTGCATAAGATAGAAAGTGGCTTGTTTATTCATTATATTTGGTCAGAAATCAAGAGAATTTTATATAACATAAGTAAGAAAATTGCACCTTAATAAAAGGTGCAAATATTGAGGTTAATCTTCATATTCCTCAAGATCTAAAGGATCTTGCGAGAGGATAATGCCTGTTAAATCTGCATAGAGATAGTCTTCTGGGAAGAAGGTTACCCCGCCAAAATTAACGGAAACATCGGTTTCGCCAATAGTGTTATCATCTGCTGATACGGGGATAGGGGCTAATGCTTGAATACCAATATCAATATTTTCAAGTTGGCTAATTTGACGAACAGCCCCATAAACAATAATCCCTTCCCAACCATTATCGGCGGCAAGTTGCGCAATATCGGCGTCTATTAATGCTCGACGTACTGAACCTCCGCCATCGACCAATAACACACGACCTTCGCCATTTTCTTGCAATACTTCTGCAATTAATCCATTACTTTCAAAGCATTTTACGGTTGTAATTTGTCCATAAAATTCTGCTACGCCGCCAAAGCTCGAGAAAATAGGCTCGACGACATCAACTTGGTCAAGATAAATATCGCATAACGCTGAAGTATCGATTGTCATAACATTTCCTTTCTTAGATATAAAATCTGTCATAGTATAAGCCCCTTTGCTTATGCAAGCAATAATCCTAGGCTGAATAATAAATTGGTTAATAGGGCTAACATTGACATTTGTGCCAACATGGGTCTTAGGGCAAGGGGATCTTTATGACGATAAACAAAATAGCCATGCTTTATTAGCCAAGGAATAGCAATAAGGAATAGAAAACCTTGCCAGCGTTGTATATAAACTGTGGCGAAAATAAGGTTAAACAAGATTGCCAAGCTCAATAATCCTAAATGATAAAGCCGACCTTTTTCTGCCCCTAATCTTACCACTAAGGTATTTTTGCCTACTTTGCGATCTTGCTCAATATCCCGTAAATTATTGATATTTAATACCGCAACTGCCAATAAACCACTTGCACAAGCAGGTAATAAAATAGCGCCGTTGAATTGATGGACTTGTAAATAATAGCTTCCAACTACCGCTAATAAACCGAAAAAAATAAGTACAGAAATATCGCCTAATCCCATATAACCATAAGGTTTTTCACCTACTGTATAGGTAATCGCAGAAATAATCGCTAATGCACCTAATCCAGCAAAAACCAAAATATCGGATAAATGTTGATAGGAAACCGCAATTAATAATCCCCCTGATAGCAAGCTCGCTAACACCATGAGTATTAATCCTTGGCGTAATTGATGAAAACTGATACCGCCCTTTTGAATACCTCTTAACGGCCCTATGCGTTCTTCTGTATCCGATCCCTTGAGATGATCGCCATAATCATTGGCAAAATTGGATAAAATCTGCAACAACAGCGTGGTTAATAGGCATAATCCCATAATAAGCCCACTAAATGTGCCTTGCCAATAAGCTAGCGCTGAACCTGTTAAAATAGAAGCTAATGCTAAAGGCAGCGTTTTGGGTCTTGCGGTTTCTAACCACATTTTTAATGTGCTTTGGCTCATAGATCCCCATAAAACAATTATCGTCGTTTCAATTTAAAATAGACAAGATGGGACGATTATAAATCATCGGCTATTTTAAAATATCGTCCTTTCCATTTAAAATAGGATAAGGCATACCAATGTCGTATTATAGTCCTTCCACTTTAAAATAAATAGGTCGGCTATTTTACAAGGTAATTCATCACTTTTTAACTATTCCAGATCAAATTTAGGCAAAATATGCAAAATTTAACCCTGCAACCTATAGCAATTATTCATACCCCTTATAAAGAAAAATTTTGTGTGCCTCGTCAACCTGAACTTGTTCAAGATGGCACAGGTACCATTGAATTACTTCCCCCTTATCATTCCATTGATATGGTAAGAGGCTTAGAGCAATTTTCGCATTTATGGTTAATCTTTCAATTTGATCAAGTGCCTACCGGCAAATGGCAACCTACGGTTCGTCCGCCTCGTTTAGGTGGCAATCAACGCATTGGGGTCTTAGCTTCTCGTGCTACGCATCGCCCTAATCCATTGGGATTATCTAAGGTAAAATTGCAACATATTGAACAACAGCAAGGCAAGGTATTATTACAAGTAGGTTCGGTAGATTTGGTGGATAAAACCCCTATTTTTGATATAAAACCTTATCTTGCCTATGCCGATAGTGAGCCTTTTGCTCAATCGGGGTTTGCACAAGATAAGCCACGTCCTTTATTACAGGTGGCGTTTAGCCCTAACGCTCAACAAAACCTGCAAAAATTTTGTCAAAACGCACCGCACTTTGAGCGTTTTATTCGAGAAGTGTTACAACAAGACCCTCGCCCTGCTTATCATCAAGGCAAATATAATGGACGTATTTATGGTATGAAATTGGATCAATTTAATATTCGTTGGCGAATTAAGCCTAATGAAAGCCAAAGTGCGGTCAATATTGCGGAAGTTTTGCGAATTGAGCCTATTTAATCGGATTTTCCCTTATTTAATAGTCGTTTCACTTTAAAATAAAACGACTATATTTAAGGGAAAGTATAATCAAACTACAACTTCACTTCCAATTTATCATAGGCTCGGCGAACTCGTGCTAAGGCTTGCTCAACATTATTATCTCGTGCTAGCAATACGCCCATACGGCGATGCCCATCAACTTCGCCCTTACCAAATAAACGGATATTGGTATTAGGTTCACTTAGCACTTGCTCCAGTTGGGCAAATTGCACCTGTTGCGATTTCCCCTCTACCACAATGGCTTTTGAAGCAGAAGGGGAAATCAGCTGAATATCAGGAATAGGCAAGCCTAAAATGGCTCTGGCGTGTAAGGCGAACTCAGAAAGCTCTTGCGAAATCAGCGTTACCATACCTGTATCATGTGGGCGTGGCGAGACTTCATTAAAAATCACTTCATCACCGCACACAAACATTTCTACCCCAAAAATTCCTCGTCCGCCCAATGCCGTTGTAATTTTCTCGGCAATTTGTTGAGCTTTTTGCAAAGCAATTTCAGACATTGCTTGTGGTTGCCAAGATTCACGATAATCGCCATCAACCTGTGTATGCCCAATAGGGGCGAGAAAAGCGGTTCCGCCAATATGACGGACGGTTAATAGGGTAATTTCATAATCAAATTTAACGAAACCTTCAACGATCACACGACCACCGCCTGCTCGTCCGCCTTGTTGCGCGTATTCCCAAGCCTTGCTCAAATCTTGCTTAGATTTCAAAATACTTTGCCCATGCCCAGAAGAACTCATAATAGGCTTAACCACACAAGGAATACCAATATTATCAACAGCGGTACAAAAATCCTCAAAGCTGTCCACAAATTGATAAGGCGAAGTTGGTAAGCCTAGTTGTTCTGCCGCCAGTCGGCGAATACCTTCACGATTCATGGTTAATTTGGTGGCTTTTGCGGTAGGAATAACATTAAATCCTGCCTGCTCTAATTCAAGTAAGGTATCGGTGGCTATCGCTTCTACTTCTGGCACAATATAATCAGGTTTTTCCTCCTCAATTAAGGCTTTTAAGGCTTCGCCATCTAACATAGAAAGCGTATAAGCACGATGTGCCACTTGCTGAGCAGGTGCGTTGGCATAACGATCTACGGCGATCACTTCTACCCCTAAACGCTGTAATTCAATTACCACTTCTTTGCCCAATTCCCCCGCCCCAAGCATCATAACCTTAGTTGCAGTGGGAGTTAATGCGGTACCTATTGTTGTCATATTGTTATCCTTATCTTTCATTATGATTGAATAAATAATAAGGGCGTTAATTTATCAACGCCCTTATTGTTATTGCTGCAAAAATTTTTCGTCTAATAATAAATCTTCGTTTTTATTGATCCCGATACCTTGCTCCACCACTTGACGACAAACCTGATGAGCATCAGCTAAAGAATGTTCTTGATAAGAACCACATTGATATTCATTTAACTCAGGAATATCTTGTTGATTTTTTACCGCCAAAGCATCTTGCATTGCCAATAACCAAGCATCGGCTACTCGTTGCTCATCAGGTGTTCCAATCAAACTCATATAGAACCCCGTACGGCACCCCATTGGCGAAATATCAATAATTTCCACATCCTCAGCATTTAAATGCTCACGCATAAAACCCGCAAATAAATGTTCAAGGGTATGAATCCCTCGTGGCGAAATAATGTCTTTATTAGGACGACAAAAACGTAAATCAAACACCGAGATAATATCCCCTTTCGGTGTGGTCATCGTTTTTGCAATGCGTACGGCTGGAGCTTGCATAATGGTATGATCAACTTTAAAACTATCTAATAATGGCATTGTATTTCCTCTTATAAATCATTAGGTTAGATAAATTAAAAAATTTTTTCAATTTTTTCTGAACTTTTCCCAATTTAACCAGTCTTATTTAACAAGCAACTTGCAGTTGTTTTATAAAATTGGTTCCTTAGGTTATATTTTACCGCCCCTTGTGGGCGGTTTTTTTATGACGATAATCCTCATCATTCTGTGCAAAAATAAAGCAAAAGAGCAATTCTATAATAAAAATAAAATTTTTTCTCAGAATACTGAACTTTTTGTGATTTAGCCAGTCTTAGTTAGTACAACTTACAGTTGTTTTATAAATTGGTTCCTTAGGTTATTTTACCGCCCTTTATGGGCGGTTTTTTTATTGGCTTTCCATTCTAACGGAAAAAGTATAGTCATTCCAATTTTGGAGCGATGATATATTCCAATGAAAATTCACCTTACAAAAGGCAATAACATTAACAATAAAAAACCATAACGCAATGCCTTACCTAACAGAATACACCAACTTGCCCAAAAGCTGTTTAAACGTAACCAACCTGCCACTACACAGAAAATATCGCCCACCACAGGTAACCAACTCAATAATAATGCCCACGCACCGAATCGCTGTATTTTTTCTATAACCCAAGCGGATTTTGCTGATGTTGCGGCTAAAGAATAGGAAGGAAATAAACGCCCAAGCCAATAAGTAGAAATACTGCCGAGACTATTGCCCAAGGTTGCCACCAACCATAATTTCCCTATCGTTATATAATTTGTTTCTACAGTAAAACTGTTTATGGCTAAGGTTGCAAAAATAATCTCTGAATTACCGGGTAATAATGTCGCACTTAACAAAGCACTCAAAAACATCACCCATAATCCATATTTGGGCAATAAATCTAGCCAAAATTGACTAGAAAAAAGCCAATCAAGCATATTTAATTAACTGATTGATTCGCACATCAAACACATCCATACCAGCCCGCAATCCCGCTTGCACACCTAAGTCAGCATCTTCAAATACCACACATTGACGAGGATCAACCGCCATTAATTCGGCACAACGTAAAAAAGTATCAGGCTCAGGCTTATGCTTGGTAACATCATCAGCGGTAACTATCGCCTCAAAATAAGGCGCAATTTGGTGTTTTTGCAAAATCATATCCACCACCACTTTATGCGACCCTGTGCCTAGAGCCAAGGGAACTTGCCCATAAAAATGCTTTACCACCTCGGCCGCAGGCAATAATGTGGATTGCTGCTGAATTAATTCAATACCAAATTGGCGTTTAAGTTGAATAACCTGCTCTAACAACTCCATAGGAATACCATATTTTTTCATGGTTTCCATAGCAATCGTACGCACTGACGCCCCACCAAGCTGGTAAAGCACATCGCCTTTAGTTGGATAACCTAAATGCTCGCCCACCATTTCCCAAGCCCGTGCGTGGCAAGGCATAGTATCCACTAATGTACCGTCCATATCAAAAATTAACCCTTTATATGGGCGAAATAAATTTACATCAATCATAGTATTTTCATCATTCTTCTTTAATTTGCCGAGATCTTAACCTTATCCAAGTCAGATAGCAAACCGCATTTCATTATCGTCATTTCAATTTTAAAGTGGGACGACTATAAATGAGCCAATACAGTAATGCCCCTTAAATAGCACTTTGTAAAGCAAAATAATTTCATTAAAATAGCTCATCTTTTCTTAGAGACCAACATATATGGGATTATTAAAACGCTTATTGCTATTGCAACAACGAAACTTGATCAACTACCAGATTGTTGAAATTGTCCTTAATATTGAAGGATTATTGCGTCACCAATGGCAAGTTAATACAGAAACCGATCAAGTACAAATGTTACTTATTCATCTAGCCAATGCGTTAGGAAGAATTAAACGTGGCTATGCCGCTCAGCCACTAAATCAAGCTATGTTTGCAGAAATAAAAAGTGCGGTGGATTTTGCAAAAGTTTTTTATTTACATCAACACATTCTCGGTTTTTTACCCTTTGCCATACCAGAAAGTGAACAAACCCATTTTATTACCAATATTTATTCTTTGACACTTGCTCAACCACAAGTTTTAACAAGAATAGAACAAAAAATGCATAAAGAAATCATATTGAAAGTAAATTAAAATTTATGGAAAGATAAGAAAATTAAGATGGCGCACCCGAAAGGATTCGAACCTTTGACCGCTCGGTTCGTAGCCGAGTACTCTATCCAGCTGAGCTACGGGTGCGTTGTTTGAAATTCTATAAACCGCTCATTGAACCATATTTATCCTAGAGTAAAAAATAAAATGGCGCACCCGAAAGGATTCGAACCTTTGACCGCTCGGTTCGTAGCCGAGTACTCTATCCAGCTGAGCTACGGGTGCTCTGAGTAAATGGCGGTGAGAGAGGGATTCGAACCCTCGATGGAGTTTTTGACCCCATACTCCCTTAGCAGGGGAGCGCCTTCAGCCTCTCGGCCATCTCACCGCAATCGGTTTGTGGGCGGTATGATACTTTCTTTTGAAAATAAGTCAAACCCTTTTTTTACGCTTTTAATTTGTTTGACTAATTTATAGTCGTTCCAATTTGAAATAAGACAAGGCAGCACGCCGAAGACAGTACCAAGCGTACGGCGAGGTGTGCCAACGCCGTATTATTTTAAAGTGGGACGACGATATCTACAAAAATATCATTTTTTATTTAAAATCGCTCGCAAATTAGCAAAATTACGCTCGGCTTTTTGTTGGCGTTGTTGCTCGGTTAATGCAGGTTTATCTCGTTCCCACTGTAAATCATCTTGAGGTAACTCTAACAAAAAACGGCTCGGTTGTGGTTTAATCAATTCACCAAACTGACGGCGTTCCTTGCATAGGGTAAAGGTTAAACTTTGTTGGGCTCGGGTAATTCCCACATAAGCTAAACGCCGCTCCTCCTCCACATTATCTTCATCAATGCTGGTTTGATGTGGTAAAATCCCCTCTTCCATACCAATTAAAAAAACGTGAGGAAATTCTAATCCCTTTGAGGCGTGTAAGGTCATTAATTGCACCTGATCGCTCTCATCGTCTTCTTCATTGCGTTCTAACATATCTCGCAAAGTCAAACGCGTCACCACTTGATTTAAGGTTAAAGGTTCATTAAATTCATCGCCCTTTAACATATCGGCAACCCATTCAAATAAAGTTGCCACATTACGAGCCTGCATTTCCGCCATTTTAGGGCTATTGGCTTGTTCATACAAATATTCCTCATATTGTAACCCTGCCAACAAGGATTTTACCGCCTGTTCAGGCTCAGATCGCAAACTTTCATCATTTAATTCCACAATCCAGCGAGCAAATTTTTGCAAAGCATCATAGGCTCTTGGCGTAATAAATTCAATTAACTCGGCGGCAAAAATCGCCTCAAATAAACTGATTTGCTTTTGCTGAGCTAATTCCCCTAACTTTTGCAAAGTTACAGCCCCAATTTCTCGTTTCGGTGTGTTCACAATACGCAAAAATGCGGCTTCATCGTCTTGATTAACCAACAAACGCAAATACGCCATCATATCCTTAATTTCTGTGCGAGAAAAAAAGGACGTGCCACCTGAGATTTTATAAGGGATTCGGTTTTGCATTAACATTTTTTCTAGCAAACGTGACTGATGATTACCACGATAAAGAATGGCATAATCCTTATATTTGGTTTTATGGGAAAAGCGATGAGCAATTAACTCGCCTACCACACGCTCCGCTTCATGCTCTTCATTTTTTGCCTCAATAACCTGCAATAATTCCCCTTGCGATAAATTAGAAAATAATTTCTTGCTGAAAATATGCTCGTTATTTTCAATTAAAATATTGGCACTGTGCAAAATCCGCTGGGTAGAACGATAATTTTGCTCAAGTTTAATCACTTGTAAATTCGGGAAATCATCACGCAACCGCATAATATTTTGCGGTTTTGCCCCTCGCCAGGAATAAATGGATTGATCATCATCGCCTACAACGGTAAAACAAGCTCGTTTGCCCACCAATAATTTAATCAATTCATACTGGCTAGTATTGGTGTCCTGATATTCATCAACCAATAAATAACGAATTTTTTGTTGCCATTTTGACCGCACTTCTTCATTTTGCCGTAATAATAAGGTGGGCAACATAATCAAATCATCAAAATCCAAGGCATTATAAGCGCGCATTTGCTGGACATAATGTTGATAACATTGGGCAAAATATTGCTGTTTAGGTTCTTGAGCGAGGGATAAAGCCTGTTCAGGCAAAATTAAATCATTTTTCCAATGGGAAATTTTTGCCACCAAAGCACGCAAAAAATCCTTATATTCCTCGCCTAATTTATTTTCTACTTCGTGAGTCAGTTCTTTTAATAATGCCAACTGATCCTGTTCATCAAACAAAGTAATACTGCTTTTCAAACCTAAATGGCGGTGTTCACGTTTAATCAAATCAAAACCTAAGGTATGAAATGTGGAAACAATTAGCCCTCGGCTTTGTGATTTACCAATAGAATGTGCCACACGTTCTCGCATTTCTCTAGCGGCTTTATTGGTAAAGGTGACTGCCGCAATTTGGCGTGGCAAATAGCCACAACTCGCCACCAAATGGGCAATTTTATTAATAATAACGCGTGTTTTCCCCGAGCCTGCCCCAGCCAACACAAGGCAAGCCCCATGGACACTCTCAACGGCTTGTTGTTGTTGTGAATTTAATTTCATATTATTTCTCTTGTACTAACGCATAGGGTAATAATGCCGTATCTAATAAAAAAGAAAGAGGCAAATCTAAAATAGGCAATCCCCATTTTTTTGCCATAGCAAGATCATATTTCGTCCCCGCATAAGCCCCATAAGGCTCGCTAGGATTAATCAAACTCACGATAGTCCCACACCCCGATAAACTGAAAAGTGCGGTCAATATGAGAAAAATTTTTTTCATTGCAGATACTCATTAAAAATAGAATGGGCGTTATTATAGAGATCTTTCCCCCTCGCTTCATCTTGTTTTTACCCCGCTAAATAAACATCTATAGTGGTTTCAATTTAAAATAAGACGAGGCAATACGCCGAAAACAGCACAAAACCGCACAACAAGACATACCAACGCAGTATTATTTTAAAGTGGAACGACTATACTTGAATTTTTCCTTAATAACCCGCATTATAGAACCAAACTTCAAAACAAAAGGAAAAATCAGACAATATGAATGCCATTCAATACTTAATCTTAACTATTATGGGGCTTTATGCCTTTATCCTGATTTTACGCACTTGGCTACAATATTGCCGAGTGGATTTTTATAATCCTATATCACAAACCGTAGTGAAACTTACCCAACCAGTGCTTACCCCACTACGTAAAATGATCCCTAGTATCCATAATATTGATTTCGCCGCTATTTTCTTGGCATTTATTCTTTGTGCATTAAAATACCCTGTATTAAATTTTCTTGTAGGACAGACGACAATAAACTGGGGCTTAGCCTTGCTTATAGGTGC
Organism: Volucribacter psittacicida; assembly: GCF_004339025.1. Classification (GTDB taxonomy): domain Bacteria; phylum Pseudomonadota; class Gammaproteobacteria; order Enterobacterales; family Pasteurellaceae; genus Volucribacter; species Volucribacter psittacicida. The sequence goes on along the minus strand of NZ_SMFT01000003.1, from coordinate 117,133 downwards.
ATTAAGTGTGGTGAAAACCTTTGGTGAGCTGATCTTTTGGGCAATTTTAATTCGTGCGATTATGAGTTGGTTTAGTCGAGGTAATAATCAAGCAGAATATTTACTCTATCAAATTACAGAGCCTTTATTATCACCGATTCGCCGTATTTTACCTCGCACAGGTATGATTGATTTCTCGGTAATGATCCTCGGTTTTATTCTGATTTTTGCCAATAAATTAGGCTATGACTTTTTTGGACCATTATGGCTATTGGCTTAATGGTTTTAAATTGAAATCGTGCTATAAAAAACGGCATTACCAAAAATAATGCCGTTTTTACTTTTTCAATCAATCATTAATTTTTAGCTGCCGCGGCGGCTTTTACAATCACAGCAAATGCAGGGGCTTTTAATGATGCGCCACCTACTAATGCCCCATCAATATCAGGTTGAGTAAATAATTGAGCCGCATTAGCATCATTCACTGAACCACCATATTGGATAATTACTTGCTCTGCCACCGCTTGTGATTTCTTGGCAATATGTCCACGAATAAAGGCGTGTACCGCTTGAGCTTGTTCTGGAGTGGCGGATTTACCAGTACCAATCGCCCAAATTGGTTCATAAGCGATCACTGCACCATTAAAGGCTTCTACACCAAGGGCGTCAATTACCGCATCAATTTGTTTAGCACAAACCTGCTCAGTTTGCCCAGCTTCATTTTCTGCCTCAGATTCACCAATACAAAGCACAGGCACTAAACCCGCTTGTTTTAATGCGGCAAACTTTTTGGCAATAAATTCATCAGATTCCTGATGATATTGACGGCGTTCTGAATGACCAATAATAATGTATTTTGCACCAAAATCTTTTAACATTTCGGTGGAAATATCCCCAGTAAAAGCACCTTGCACATTCACATCAACATTTTGTGCCCCAAGGAAAATTTGGCTTCCTGCTAAGGCTTGCTCTGCTTCAGCTAAATACATCACAGGCGGTGCAATCGCCACATCACAGCCATCAACACCCGCTAATTCTGCTTTTAATCCAGCAATTAGCTCTCGAGTAAAAGCCTTGCTACCATTTAATTTCCAATTCCCCATAACTAAAGGACGACGTGCCATAATTTTTCTCCATATAATCAATTAATAATTTGCTTACTATATCAAATTTTACCTATAAACTTTAGTTTTAGATCAAAAATTTTCGCCTTTTCGTTAATAAAAGATGATTATTTTGTGTTAAAAAGCTACAATCCACTGTATAGATTGTTGATAAAATGAATAATAACGATGAAAATTTTTAAAGCCGAACAATGGAACCTCCCCCTATTATTGCCTTTATTTGAGCAATATCGTACACAACAAGGTATGCCAGCAAACCCCGAACGAACCTTGACCTTTTTAAATAATCGTATTCGTTTTAGTGAAAGTATTTTATTTATCGCCCTTGATTCACAACAGAATGCTCAAGGTTTTATTCAGCTTTACCCTCGCCTTTCCTCTTTACAGTTACAACGCTATTGGCAATTAACCGATATTTTTGTTCAGGATAGCCCGAATAAATGGCAAATTTACACCGCACTTATTGAAAAAGCTAAAGAGTTTGTGTGTTATACCCAATCCCATTTTTTAGTAGTGGAACAAAATCAACAACATCGCCAGTTATGGGAAGCTGAAGGATTTAAACTTAATCACAAAAAAGCAGTGTTTGAATTGAGACTATAATCAAGCTATAATCGCCAAATCTTTTTCATAAGTAAAAATAGATAAAAAGGAAGAAAAAATGGGTTTAAAAAATGTACCTGCTGGTAAAGAATTACCAGATGATATTTATGTCGTGATTGAAATTCCAGCTAACTCAGATCCGATTAAATATGAAGTGGATAAAGAAACAGGCACGTTATTTGTTGACCGTTTTATGGCAACTGCAATGTTCTATCCAGCAAACTATGGCTATATCAACAACACCCTATCATTAGATGGTGATCCTGTTGATGTCCTTGTGCCTACCCCTTATCCATTACAACCCGGCTCTGTTATTCGTTGCCGTCCAGTTGGCGTATTAAAAATGACAGATGAATCAGGACAAGATGCTAAAGTGATCGCCGTACCTCATAGCAAATTAACCAAAGAATATGATCATATTAAAGATGTCAATGATCTTCCTACCTTGTTAAAAGCACAAATTCAGCATTTCTTTGAAAGCTATAAAGCCTTAGAAGCAGGCAAATGGGTAAAAGTTGATGGCTGGGCTGATGTCAATGAAGCTCGCCAAGAGATTTTAGACTCCTTTGAACGTGCTAAAAAATAATCTTTATTCAATCTAATACCGTTTTAAATAAAACGGTATTTTTTTATTGTTTAACTCAAGGAATCCTTTACCATGCTAAATTCACTAAAAAAACTCACCGCACTTTTTAGTGTCATTCTCCTACTTAATGCCTGCGCTAGCTCAGCAGAAATTAACCAACAAGCAGCTTTAAGTTACACACAAGAAATTAATCAAGTTCGTGCACAAGGGGCATTGGATACAAGTTCAAATACAGCAAAACGTATCCATAAGGTTTTCCACAAAATGGTGCCCTACGCAAACCAAGAAAATCACACTGGGCAAGCCTTTAATTGGGAAATTAACGTAATCAAATCTGAGCAACTTAATGCTTGGGCTATGCCAGGTGGCAAAATGGTATTCTATACAGGATTAGTAGATAAATTAAAACTCAATGATGACGAAATTGCTGTTGTGATGGGGCACGAAATGGCACACGCCTTAAAAGAGCATGGAAAAAAGAAAGTAAATATGGGACAAATTACAGGTGTCTTTGCTCAAGTTGCACATATTGCTCTCTCCACTCAAATTGGCTCTGATGCCAGCGGCTTAGTCATCGGCGTAGCAAAAGACTGGGGATTAGATAAACCTTATTCTCGCAGTAATGAAACCGAAGCAGATGAAGTGGGGCTTATGCTTATGGCAAAAGCAGGCTACAATCCTCAAGCTGCGCCGAAATTATGGATAAAAATGAACCAAGCCACAGGCAATTCCAACAGTGCATTAGCAGGATTAATGTCAACCCACCCAACCAACGCCGATCGCCAAAAAAACTTAGAACGCTTAATGCCTGAGGCAATGGCATTGTATCGGGCTGGTAATTAGTTATGAAGCAATGTATAAATCTATTTTAAAAAAGATAAAACTTACTCACTAAAGAGTAAATTTTAGGTGTAATAGGCAATATAGTCATTTCATCCTCATACTATTTATACAACTATTACCCTTACCACTTTATATTCTTTTAAATTGGAATAACTATAAAAAATCGCCTATTCAATAAGAATAGGCGATTTCGCTTAATTTTATAATTTAGACTTATCTCTCACTGCGCCCTTATCTGCTGAAGTGGCAAAATGCCCAAAGACTTTGAGAGCAAAGGAGACTTCGCGTTGGCGGTTAGCTGGTTTCCAGCCTTTTTGATCTTGTTCCGCTCGGCGTTGAGCCAGTTCTTGTTCTGATACTTGTAAATTGATAGCTCGGTTAGGAATATCAATTTCAATAATATCACCATCTCGCACTAAGCCAATCGCACCGCCTGATGCGGCTTCTGGCGATACATGTCCAATGGATAATCCTGATGTTCCTCCAGAAAAACGCCCGTCGGTTAATAAGGCACATTGTTTGCCTAAACCAATAGATTTGAGATAACTGGTGGGATAAAGCATTTCTTGCATACCTGGTCCGCCTTTTGGACCTTCATAGCGTATAACCACCACATGGCCAGCCCGGACTTTTCCACCTAAAATGCCTTCTACCGCATCTTCTTGGCTTTCAAATACAATAGCTTCGCCACGAAATTGCCAAATAGATTCATCAACCCCTGCGGTTTTTACAATACAGCCGTCTAAAGCCACATTGCCTGATAACATTGCTAATCCGCCCTCTTGGCTATAAGCGTACTCTTTGCTACGAATACAACCATGCTGGCGATCATCATCAACATCGTCCCAACGGCAATCTTGCGAAAAGGCTTTGGTGGTGCGAATACCCGCTGGACCTGCTCGGAAGAATTTTAATAGTTCTGGATCGCGGTTACGCATAATATCATATTGATTTAATTGCTCTTCTAGGCTTAAACCTAAGATAGTGCGAGTATGACGATGTAATAAATTCGCACGATCTAATTCACCTAAAATCCCCATAATCCCCCCAGCATGATGGACATCTTCCATATGATATTTGTTGGTATTTGGGGCGACTTTACTCAAGCAAGGTACTTTACGAGAAAGGCGATCAATATCCGCCATAGTAAAATCCACACCAGCCTCTTGCGCTGCGGCGAGTAAATGCAAGACGGTATTGGACGATCCGCCCATTGCAATATCTAAGCTCATGGCATTTTCAAAGGCTTCAAAGGTGGCGATAGAGCGAGGTAATACGCTGTCATCATCTTGTTCATAATAACGTTTGCAAAGCTCAACAATCTGTTCGCCAGCTTTGAGGAATAAGGTTTTACGATCGGCGTGGGTCGCCAACATTGAGCCATTACCCGGTAAACTTAGGCCTAAGGCTTCGGTCAAGCAATTCATAGAATTAGCGGTAAACATACCAGAACAGGAACCACAAGTTGGGCAAGCGGCTTTTTCAATGGCATCAACTCGATCATCACTGACATTTTTATCCGCACTTTCAATCATAGCATCCACTAAATCTAAGCGAATAAGCTGGTCAGAAAGTTTGGTTTTCCCTGCCTCCATCGGTCCCCCTGAAACAAAGACGGTTGGAATATTTAATCGCATTGCTGCCATTAACATTCCTGGGGTAATTTTATCGCAGTTAGAAATGCACACCATGGCATCTGCACAGTGAGCATTAACCATATATTCCACAGAATCTGCAATTAAATCCCTTGATGGCAAAGAATACAACATTCCCCCATGACCCATTGCAATGCCATCATCAACGGCAATGGTGTTAAATTCTTTTGCTACCGCTAAACCTGTGGCTTCAATTTGTTCTGCCACTAATTTTCCAATATCACGTAAATGCACATGCCCAGGAACAAACTGAGTAAAAGAATTGACTACCGCAATAATGGGCTTTCCGAAATCATTTTCTTTCATTCCAGTTGCTCGCCATAAGGCTCTTGCACCCGCCATATTACGACCTTGTGTGCTGGTCGATGAACGTAGTTTTGGCATAATCTCTCCAAATAAATTTTGTTAGGGTTATTGTTTTAAGCAATAAGTTCTACACTTTCAACATCATAGAGTTTTAAGAGTTGATTAACGAGTAACGACTCTGAACGTAAAGATTTTACCTTAAAATCTAACCGCACTTTTTGCTGTTGCTCATCAACTTGGGCAGTAAATTGTGTCACGCTAAAGCCACGATGACGAATAACACGTAAAAGTCGTTCTAAGGTTTCTGGGCGATGTTGGGCGATTAATAATAATTGATATTCATTCATAGCTACACTCCAATATCTTCTTCCATCATATCCGCATTACAAGCTCCCGGCGGCACTAATGGCCAAACATTTTCTTCTTCATAAATACAAACGTGCAATAAATAGGCTTGTTCGGCACTTAATAAACGATCCAATGCCCCTTCCACTTCACTGGCTTTTTCAATACGTTCCCCTTGAATACCAAATGCTGCCGCTAAAGCAACAAAATCAGGATTATCATCAAGAATGGTTTGACTATGGCGTCCTTTAAAAAATAAGGATTGCCATTGACGTACCATACCAAGCCGTTGATTATCAATTAATAAAATTTTAATTGGCGTGTTCGCACGTTTGAACGTTCCTAATTCTTGGATATTCATCATAAATGAACCATCGCCCGAAATTAAAATCACAGGATCTTGAGGGCGTGCTTTTTGCGCCCCAATCGCCGCAGGTAAACCAAAGCCCATCGTACCTAAGCCTGCAGACGTAATATAATTTTCAGGGGCAAAATGCTGAATATGTTGAGCTGACCACATTTGATGTTGTCCTACATCAGTGGTAATAATGGCATGATTTGGTTTTTTTAAGGATAAACGATGTAATAAAGTCAGTGGATTAATATCCTGCTCCGTAGCAGGTTGGGTATAACGGAAATCAAAATCCTGTTTTAAACGAACAATATCCGCTTGCCAATCTGCAATATCAAGAGGACAGCTAAGCTGTTGAAAGGCTTGTTTTAAATCGCCTAATAACACCACATCTGGACGGCGTAATTTCCCAATTTCTGCAATATCAATATCTGCATGAACCACTTTAGCATGAGGAGCAAAGGTGTCTAATTTCCCCGTAACACGATCATCAAATCTTGCCCCAAATACCAATAATAAATCGGCTTCTTGTGCCGCATAATTTGCCGCTTTAGTACCATGCATACCAATCATTCCCATATAATAAGGTTGATCAGCAGGAATTGCCCCCAATCCTTTTAGCGTAGAAACACAGGGTAATAACGTCATCGCTAAAAACTCTCGCAATTCCGCAACGGCTTTTGCCATACCAACCCCACCGCCGACATAAACTAAAGGGCGTTTAGCCTGTTGTAACAAGCTCACTGCTTGCTCAATATTTTGTGCCGATAAGCTGGCTGGGGCTAACACAGGGTAACAAATAGGGGTAGCATTGGTTTGAGCAAATTGAACATCTTTCGGAATATCCACTAAAACCGGTCCTGGACGTCCAGATTGTGCAATTTGAAAGGCTTTTGCCATAATCTCGGGTAATTCCTCAATATTTTGCACAATAAAACTATGTTTCGTACAAGCCAAAGACAAACCTAACACATCAATTTCTTGGAAAGCATCTGTACCAATAAAAGGCGTTGCCACCTGCCCCGTAATCGCCACAATGGGAATAGAATCCAGCAACGCATCAGCTAAACCTGTAATCAAATTTGTCGCTCCCGGCCCAGAAGTCGCAAGACATACCCCTGTTTTACCGCTGGCTCTCGCATAACCAATCGCCGCCATAGCAGCACCTTGCTCATTACGGCACAATAAATGTTCTATTCCTGAATCATAAATCGCATCATAAACTGGCATAATCGCTCCCCCAGGATAGCCAAACATCGTGGTTACCCCATGGGCTTTTAAACATTCAATAACTAAATTTGCCCCATTCATACTTTTCTCACTCTACAATTTCAAAGATTATTTTTGCTATAAAAAAACCCTCGGCTATGATTAGCGAGGGTTTATGTTGACCTAAAATCTTTTATTGACTTAGCTCAGCAAACCTCGCCTCGCGGTAATAATCACCACGAGGAGGTTAATAATGCTGACTAATGCGCGATACGCCATAATTCAATATCCAATGCTGGTCTAGTATGTATGTTGTGTGTCTTTTCGACCTTAATATAGATAGCATATTTTATTTAGAATGCAAATAATTTTTTCATTTTTTGTGAAAATTTAGGCAAACGTTTGCATAACAATATGATTGTCTAAGGATAAAAGCTAGTTAGAAACTTTATCCAATATGACTTTATTATAAAAACTGCCATTGATCTGAGTTTTGCATAAATGATATTGGCGATAAGCCTGAAAGACCTCTGGATTAGGCGGGGTTGGATTATGCCAAAAGTCTGTTAGTTCTCCTTGATGTGTTAAACCTTGGAAATTATAATTAGCACGCCCTAATGTAATCACTGGCATATTATGCAATAACGCCGAAAGCCCACTGGTACTATTTAAGGTTATCATTCCTTTCCCTTTACGCAGTAAAACAGGTAAAGGCATGTCATAAATATAATGTAGCCGTTTTTTAAGTTGTGGATAACGTTTAATATAGTCCTTAATGGTTGCTTTATAACTAATAAATCCTCTATCCATAGGATGATGTTTAACTATCAAATTAAGATGCTCTGGTGCATATTGAACAAAAGAATCCAATACATGTACAAGAAAATCCCGAACGCTGTTAAAGTTGCTATGCACTTTAACTTGACTATCATCATAAACTTGTAATGGCACAATAAAAAACTCACCTAAGCGCCCTTTTTCAACATGATGTGCAAATATCTTTTCTGGTAAATAATGGTAAGCCTTTTTATAACCTGAAATAAGCCATAATTTAATGTAATAATTAATATTCAAAATACGATGATGAAAATAATTAGGATATTTTTGTGTATTCCAATAAGATTGTGTATAGTAACGAGTAGCTAAACTTGCCACAGGGAAAAAGCCTGGAGCTAAAGGCTCTGGTTCAGATACGGGGGTGAATTGATCCATTTGTTGTAAAAAAAACTCAGCCTTTCTAGGAATTTTGGAAAAATCATTAACGCCATATTTTTCTAAAGTAACATAATGAGGTCTAAAATAGCCTTCTTCAAAAACCCAAAAATTAAGCTGATTTTGTTCAGCAAGGATTTTAGCAATTTTATGATAAGGACGATTATCGCCAAAACAGATTAAAGTATCTATTTTATGTTGATAGAGAAATTCTTGCAGAAAATGTTTAAATTGTTCTAACTCCCCACGATAGCAATAAGGATTATAAGGCTCATTACTCAAAGGATAAAAATATTCATCACCTTGGTTAAAATTAATTTTAAATAAGGTTTTTTGTTGGCTAACTAACCAATGAGAAAAATCCTGAAAAAATGATCCGATAGGTCCTTGCAATAATAAAATATTTTGAGAGTTTTCTACTAATTCTGTTAAATTATGCTTTAACATGAACTTATTCCTATCATATTTATAATTTTAGATTGTTATAAAAAATGGCTTACTCTAACAAAGTGCGGTTTATTTTTTAAGTATTTTTTAGAATATTATAAAGTTGCCTAAATTTACCCAATTGTTTCGCCAACCAACTTTTATGAATAGAATGATTAGCAATTTGTTCTTTTTGTTTTAACAAAATAGTAATTGCTTGCTCTGCATGAGTAAATTGTTTAATGTTTGGATTAATATATAAAGGATAATAGATCAATGTTCCAGCAATTAATTGATTAAGAGTAAGTCGGCGCTGACGGCGAGGTAAATTTATTTCATCAATAGTCAATCCCCAATTAGCATAAAAGGGTAAACCATAACAATACACTTTTTTTCCTCGCAATAAGGCTTCAAAACCCGCTAAGGAAGTCATTGTATGTACTTCATCTACTTCATTAATACAATCTAGCACATTAGCATGAGTAACAACTTGATCTGCATATTGTTGCATTTGTGCTTGAGTAATATGCCCTATACGATTACCACTCACAACATCAGGATGTGGTTTATACACAATATAAGCCTCGGGATTCTGTTTACGTACTTGCTGTAATAACGCAAGATTAGATTGAATATTCGGAGAACCATATCGGATAGAAGCATCATCCTCCACTTGCCCTACCACTAAAATTTTTATCTGATTTATTTCAGGCAGCCTAAAATTCACTTCTCCCACATTGTATTTACCAATATGCTTGCTAACAAGCTGTTGATGTAAATTTGCTGCAAAAGTGAGATCTTTCTCAGTAAAACATTGATTTTGTAATATATATTCTAAACGTGAAGGCTGTTGAGCATTAAAATAAATACCTAAATCATCAACAACTAAAGATAATGGTGCAACTAAATTAGACCCCAAACCAACAGAACGGATAAAACCATCTTCCATTCTTAATATAGATAAATTACGTTGTTGTGCAATGACCAATAATTCTGCTTTACCATTACCCCATAATAAAAGTTTGGCATTTTCAGGTAACTGAATATTCGCCAATTTGCGTGCCGAACTAATAAAATGAAGACGACAACTTGGTAAATTAAAGAATGGCTTAATAACAGCCCTTTTCCAAAGGGACATTCCAACACAATATAAATCACCTGCCAATTGCTGGTTACGTTGTTTTACTTGATGTAAATAATCAATCACATCAAAAATTGTTCCTTGCTCCCCACTAAAAGGGTTCAGATAACGGCTATATTGCAAATAAGCTGCTGTAAAGAGTTCTAATAATGAACGTTTTATCCGCCGATTCGATTGAACTAACACGCAGCTATTCGGATGACGATCATCGGTTAAGCCCCAACCCGCAAACCAAGGTAAGCCAAAGGTAACCACTGGCTTACCTAACATTAATGCCTCAAATCCCATTTGTGAAGTAACGCAATAAACTTTATCTACTTGTTCTAATAATGCTAAAGGGTTGCAGTCTTGTGCTAATAAATGAATTTTATTTTGATAAGCGAAAATATCGGAAAAATAGCCTTGTTTTTTACCACTTAATACGTCAGGGTGCGTTTTCAACCAAATTTCGGCTTGAGGGTTTTCAGCAATAGCCGTTTCTAACATTATCGTAAAAGAATGTTCATCAGCTTGCCCATATTTTACCGCCATATCGCCAAAAGTCTGATCAATAACCAAGACAATTTCTTTTGAATTTTTTGTTAATAAAGGGGTTTGCACAACATGGTTATATTTTGATAATTGATACTCAATAATCAAATTTAACGCTTGTTGAGCCATTTTTAACATTTCTACAGAAAAATTAGCCTGTAAAATTAATGCCTCTAAACGTGAAGGTACTGTTGTATCATAATAAATGCCAAGATCATCATAAACCAAAGATAAGGGAGGCGCCCCTTTCACGCCCAAATCTAAAGAGCGTAGAAAGCCGTCTTCTACAGCAATATAAGGTAAATTATGCTGTTTTGCATAACGCCTAGCTCGCTGAGCAGTTGGGCGCAATCCCCAACCTAGCACCGCATCACAATAATTCCTTTTCCAGACTTGGTATCTTTGTATTTTCCATTCAGGAAAAAAATTCGCCAAAAAAGGAATTTTGGCGATGCCTTTGGAAAATAAAAGTGGAGATAACTTGTTCATATAACTATAAAACCTATTTACTATTTTAGTTTAGTATCATAATAAGTTTGAAATCTACTTAAGAAACACACTTTTAAACATAAAACATTTCTCTATACTAGTTATATCTATTTTATACTTTTTATTAACGCTAATAATTTTTCTTTATTTTCTCTTTTATTTTTATCTGGATAAATGGCAGTCAACCCCCTTAAACAATATATTTGTTGTTCTAAATCACCAAAAACCTGAGCTATTTCTAAACATAAGTCCCAATATTCATATGGATGTTGATAATTTGGAACTATATATTGTTGTTTAGCTTTCTCTATTTCTCCCAGACGATAATACGCTAAAATAATTGGAAAAATCAGCTTATTTCTTAATGTAAAAGAGATTGATTTAGACTGTTGTAAGATATCTAACCAATTTCTATCCTCCATACTTTGTAGTATTTTATACTCCTGATATAACTCATTATTAGGGTATAATAAAATAGCTTCATCTAAAGTTTCCCTAAAGTTAGGAGATTTCTGTTTTCTTAGAGAAATAATATATTTTTCTAATACTTCAGATGGTAATAAACAAATATTATTGCCATTAGCTAAAGATTTCTCTAATTGAGAAATAACTTTTACATAATTTTTCTGTTCATAAGCCAAAAGTGCAATTTCAAATCTACTATTTCTTAAACCAGCAGAATGTTTTTCAAAAGCAACTAACTGAATATGAGCAGCAGAAAAATTACCCAGTTTTCTATAAGCTCTTGCTAACAATAACTGAGGCTGAAAATCTATTAGAATATTTTGAGGTAATAGTGTAATTTCTTCTTCTAAAGAAAGTATCTTTTCCCATTCATTTTTTACTGTATACAGCCATAATTCTAATAAGATTTTATATTCATTAATAAAATTTTTACTTCCATATTTTTTATATAACTCCATAAATTTATCATTTTCACTAAGCTCAATATAACAATGCATTAATATAATAATATTTTCTAATGATAAAGAAACATTACGTTTAATAATCTTAATAGTTTGCTTCCAATCCTGTGTTTTTAATGCAATTGATAATAATAAAGATAATTGAATATCTAAATTATCTAGCTCGAAGATCATTTCTTTAGCTTGGGAATATTTATTTTGTTCAATAAGGAGCTTTATTAATAGTTGGATATTTTCTCGATTATTGTCATATATTAATAATAATCTAGCTCTAGATTCAGCCAATTTCCAATCACGATGCTTAACAGCTTTATCTAAAAATAATTTTAGTACTTCTAAATTAATACTTGTCTCATCAGGTTTATCTAAATCAATAATCGCTTGATAAACTCTTTCACAATTTTTTCCATCTCTAAATGGAAATGTATTCTGAATTCGGCTAAGATAAGGTTCAAACGGTTTACCGTCATTAGCAAGAAGTTTTTCTAATTGATTAAATAATTCATATTCTGTAAATACTACTGGACCAAAACCATCATTTTCATAAGAAAAATAACCTTTTTGATAGATATGCTCTCCTGAGAATGCACTTTCTTGGTCAAATTGATAATAAATAACCATTTTCTCTAATAATGCCATCTCAAATGCTACAGAAGAGTAATCAGTGATCATTAGTTGAGCTTTTTGGAATAATTGCTGAATACTCTCACTTGAAGTAGTTGATTTCCATACGTTAATAAAAGACGGTATATTAAATAAACCCAAATAAGGCATTATATTTGCATGAGGTGCAAAGATAACCTGATATCCATAGTCATTAACTAATTGTTTTAATTTATTATGATGAATTATTTTATACCAAGATTGAGCATAATTAGTTTGCATAAAACTATCTGATAATAAACGATTATTACCATTACCAACAGTATTACCTACAATACTTCTTCTCCAAGTCGGCATAATTAAGATAATTTTATTATCTTTTTGATTACATTTTAATAGTTCATCATGACGAGGAAACCCCGTTAATACGACCTCTTTAGAGCTTAATTTATAACTATTATAGTTATCCGCTATAGAATGATATTCTGAAACTGTCGCAGTAATTAAACATTGTAGATTTTTCTTAGTATTGAACCAACTTGACATATTGTCTTTAGTTATGCCATGTTGTAGAAATATAAACTTTTTACTATATTCATATTCATCACCAAAATAATTATTAATATATCTATCTAAATGACTACTAATAATTTTAGAAGCTCTACATAAGTGTTGCTCAAATTCATAAGAACCATAATCCAATAAATTAAATCCTTCTTTTTTCAAGCGTTCCCAATCATGAGAATCTTTTCTCAAAGCAAAATAACAGACTTGTTCAGGATAATTTTCTTTCAAGTAGCGATATAAATGCTCTGCATTATCATCAGCTTGAATATCTCGATCCATTATTAACCATGTGTCATCTGTTTGATATTTTAATGATGGCTTAAAAGACTTTAATATATCTTTAACTTTTATTGACTGATAATGTTTACCTTTTAAACTAATTCTTGCAAGAATATTATTTATTTTTACAGATAAAACTTGTTCTTCATTATCAAATGGAATCCAAATGCGTTTCTCATAGACAAAAGGATTACCAACAAAAGTGTGTATAGTTGTTTTATATATTTTAGGAACAATATCTTGATTATCTAGATAGAAGTTATCTAGCTCATTATCAAAATGAGTAAAATAGGAAATTAATATCTGTTTCTTACTTAAATCTATATTTTCAACATAGACAATTTGTAGTTTAGGAGCAGTATTCTTGAATAATCCTAATAATCCAACTTTCTGAAGAAACCATATACCTGATAAATTAAACGACATAATTGTTTCTATATTAATGAAATCAAAAACTCTATGCAAATATTTCAAGAAATTATCTTTCTCATTATTGCTAAGAAAATTAGTTTTTTCATCATTATTAACTAGTCCTATAATATACCAAGATATATGATATAAGGCTGTAATTTGTATAAATAAAGGAATGTAATTTAGCTCTTTGTGATATTTCTCTAACACAGGAATAACTCCATATTTATATACATCTAAATACTGTTCTGGCATGGAATTAGCATTATTCAAAGTAGAACTATTATCACTTCTTTTACGATAAAAATAAATTGAGTTTTTTAGAAATGCTATTTTTTTATCAAAATTTTTTAATATATATTCAGAAGTAAATTTAGCGTCTTCAAAACTAGGTTTAACTTTCTCATCAAATAGTAGGCCTCCAATTCTTCTATCAGAAATTTTAAAGATTGTACTAGGTGCACTCATTTGTATAAAATTATTCATACTTTTTAGAGACATTATAGATACATCTTTAGTGAATTTATATTTTAGAGGATGAGAATCTTTAAAAATTTTACCATTTTCAAAATAAAAAATTAGATTAGTTCCAATTAGAGAAATATCACTATCCTTAGCCAAAACATCATCTATTTCCTTAAAATAATCAGGATGTAAAAAATCATCAGGGTCAGTAAATGTTACCCATTCTGTTTTAACATGCTTTAGTCCTAAATTTCTTGCAGATGATTGCCCCCCGTTATCTTTATAGAAATAGGTAATATTATTAGGGTACTTTCTTTGCCATTTTTTAATAATTTTTGCAGAATTATCTGTAGAACCATCATCCACACAAATAATATGGATATGATCTTTGAAATGTATTGACTGCTTGACAATACTATTAAAATAATCATCTAGATATTTTTCAACATTATAAACAGCTGAAACAATAGTAAAATTATGTCTTGATTCATACTTCTTTGGAATAATGCGTTTAATTTTTACTGAATGCTTCAAATACATATCTTTAAAGAATAAACGAGGATTATTGATTAATTTTTTGAATTTTCTAGTTGTTTTTTTCATAGATTTAGATCCTTAGTCATAATAATTATTTAACATATTAATCAATTGTTTTTGATAATCCGGTATAGATTCACTAATACTATTAAAATCATTGGCACAAAATGAGTGGGGAGACTCGTTTAGGTTTTTCTTATTTAGTAATTTCTTATATTGGATAGGGGCATTTCTTGATCTTATATTAAAATAATAACAAATATCACTTCTAGGCACAGATTTACCTTCTAAATACATTAACCAGGGAACTAAAAAATTAGCTAAATTAATATCATTATTATTTCTAAATTTATTAGGAAGAAAAGCTAAAATAGCTTCTTCATATAATGACCAAGCTAACTCATAAGCACTTCTTTTTAAAGGGATGTAAGTATGTACTAGTGGAGTATCAATATTAATATTATAATATTTCTTTAATAAGAAAATACTATTTTTAGAGGCAGACAACGTAGCAGTTATTTTCCCTTTAGATTCCATTTTCTTTAAACTTTTATCAGCTAAAAAAATAGAAGCTATACCATTTTGAAGAAAAAAATGTTCTTTTGATAATTCTTGAGCAACAAAAACATCATCATTAAAGTAAATAAAATTCTCACTTAAGTCTGGTATCTTATATAAAAAAGCTTCAATGACATGAGAATTAAATGTAGGGAGAAATCTATCATCTATAATTTCCCTATGATCAATTATCTTTACTTTAGGATGGTTCTTAAACCAAAATGGTACTTGATTATCAGTAATAATATAAATTTTATTTACCCATGGTAAAAATCTTAAAACTGAATTTACAGAATAAAACAACTCATTATGATTACAAAACCTAGCCATATCAGTTGCGTATAAGGCAGAAATAACATCACCATTATTGTATTTATGATATTTTTCTAACCAATTTTTATCCGAATTATTAACCCAAGTAAAAACAATATCTACATTATTTTGATTCTCTTTATCTAAACAGTTTCTAGTAATTACAGAATTTAACTTTTTTTCAATATTAATAACTGTCCTTTCTTCATCCTCGTGATAAGGTTGCTCAATATTTTTTATAGGGTATTTTTTGTTCAAATAGTCACGAAAGAAAATATGAGGATTAGTAAAAAGTTTTCTAATATTCTTCATTATATTCTAAACTCTATTCTAAACTTATGAAATCTCTAAAGATATATTATACAAATTTAACTAGAAATAATTCTACTCTATAGAAAAACTGAAAATCAACTAAATTTACTAACCCTAATAATCAGGGTGGGAGGGGGGGGGTAACCAATTGATAAATATAATATTTTACACGTAAATTAATGAGTTTTGTAAGAAAAATTAGAATAAAAAATGAAAAACTTTGCCATTTATATCTAATCATCTTAGAATATACACTAAAATTTTTAGACAAATTAAAAACTCAAATTTTGTTATACCAAATTGTACCAATGAAAAAACTACCTCTATTAATCAGTATAGCCCTACTAACAGGCTGTAATGCTATGCCTACTTCTGGGCCTAGCCAAAGTAAAGTAATGGATTTACAACAAACCAGTTCTTTAGAATCTCGAGTTGATGTTATTGATGTGGATAATCGCACAGTAACAAACTTATTTAACCAACAACAAGCACAATCCTTTAGCCAATTTCCTTCAGCTCAACGTAACTATACAGGTACCGTAGGAGTTGGCGATATATTAGATGTTATGCTGTGGGAAGCTCCGCCTGCTATTTTATTTGGAGGTGGATTGAACAGTACTGGTACGGGAAATTCTCAATTAACTTCTTTACCAGAGCAAATGGTAAGTTCCAATGGGAAAATTACTATACCATTTCTTGGGGCTATTCATGTAGCAGGGAAAACCCCTGAGCAAATCCAACAAGAAATTATTAAACGATTAAGGCCTATGGCGAATCAACCACAAGCGATGGTTAGATTAGTGAAAAACAATTCAGCTAATGTTACTGTGTTACGACAGGGCAATAGCATCCGAATGCCTTTAACCTCTTATGGCGAACGTGTATTAGACGCCGTTGCAGCCGTTGGCGGTGTGAGTGAGAATGCGGAAGATATTTCTGTTCAACTAATGCGTGGCAACGAAGTAAAAACTATTTCTTTAGAAACATTAGCGGCTAAACCCCAAGAAAACATTGCTTTACGTTCTGGCGATGTATTATCTCTTTTAAATAATCCCCTTAGTTTTACAGCATTAGGAGCTGTAGGGGCAAATAAAGAGGTAAAATTTTCTGCGAAAGGGCTTACTTTAGCAGAGGCAATAGGACGTATGGGCGGTTTAATTGATACTCGTTCTGACCCTAGAGGTGTTTTTGTTTTTCGTTACACTCCATTTGAACAGTTAAATCCGCAAGAAAAAGCATTATGGCAGAAAAAAGGTTATTCCGTAGGTACTGAAATACCAACGGTATATCGCATTAATTTATTACAACCAGAAGCCTTATTTTGGTTACAACGTTTTCCTATTCAAAATAAAGATGTGGTTTATGTATCTAATGCGCCATTAAGTGAATTCCAAAAATTCTTAAGAATAATTTTCTCCATTACTTCACCCGTAACTAGCACTGCAAGTAATGTAAATAATTTATAAGCAAGTAGGTTATATGAATAAGTTTCCTTTACTCACTAAACTATGGAAGAAATTTAATCCATTATTTTGGCTATTGGTGATTTTACCCACTAGCTGTTCCGTTCTCTATTTTACGTTTTGGGCATCAGATATTTATATTTCCGAAACAAACTTTGTGGTAAGAACGCCACAAAACCAAGCGAGTTTAACGGGAGTAGGTTCATTATTACAGAATGTAGGATTTTCTCGCTCACAAGATGATACTTATACGGTATTAGCTTTTTTACGTTCTCGAGAAGCTTTAACTCAAGTATCAAACATTTTACCTGTTCGTCAATATTATAGTGATAAAGGAGATTTTTTTAGACGATTTAATCCTTTGGGATTAAAACCTGAGGATGAAGCCTTTTATCAGTATTTTCAAGATTATTTATCTGTCAATGTGGATTCTGTATCTGGTATTGCCAGCCTAAGGGTTAGGGCATTTGAAGCAAATGAAGCCGAAGAAATTAGTTTAAATTTATTAAAACAAGCTGAAATGTTAATTAATCGACTTAATGAACGAGCAAGAAAAGATACCATTATGTTTTCTGAACAAGCGGTAAAAAAAGCAGAACAAGATGTGATGGATTCTGCACAAGCATTAAGCCAATATCGCATTAAAAATGGTATTTTTGATGTTACCGCAGAATCAGAAATCTTATTATCTTCCATTTCTCGTTTACAAGATGAATTGATTAACATACAAACACAACTACAGCAAATTCAAGCACTTTCGCCACAAAACCCTCAAATTAATACACTAAAAGTTCGAGAAAAAAGTATCAAAACTGAAATTGAAAAACAAATCAATTTAGTCTTAGGAGGAGGGCATTCTATTGCGACACAAACCGCAGAATATCAACGTTTAGTATTGACAAATACTTTAGCTCAACAGCAATTAACTACCGCGATCACTGCATTACAAAATGCAATTAGTGAAGCCGATAGGAAACAACTTTATCTTGAAGTCATTACACCACCAAGTAAACCTGATTTAGCATTAGAACCTCATCGTTTATATAATATTTTAGCGACATTCTTTTTCGGTTTATTACTTTATGGCATTGTTCGCTTATTAGTTGCGAGTATTCGTGAGCATAGAAACTAATGAATTACGGTAAAAAAACCACCTTTAAACGCTCTAGAGTTATTCAGTGGAGAGTGATTAAAGCGTTATTGCTGAGAGAAATTATTACGCGTTATGGACGACGTAATATCGGTTTTATGTGGTTATTTGTTGAACCCTTATTAATGACCGTTTTAATCGCATTATTATGGGGTACAGTTCGTGCGAATAGTTTCTCTACCTTAAATATTTTAGCTTTCACAATTACAGGGTATCCACTAATGATGATGTGGCGTAATGCTTCTAGGAGAGCAATTGGTGCAATTGCTGGGAATATAGGCTTACTCTATCATCGTAATGTCCGGGTATTGGATACGCTATTAGCAAGAATGTTGCTTGAAATTGCAGGGACAACTATCGCTCAATTAGTCATTATGACCCTTTTCATTGCATTGGGTCTTATTGATTTTCCACAAGATATGTTTTATATGCTATTAGCTTGGGGATTAATGGCTGGTTTTGCAATTGGTTTAGGCTTGATTATTGCTTCCATCGCCCAATATTTTGAGCCCTTTGGTAAAATATGGGGAACCTTATCTTTCCTTATGATGCCACTCTCAGGTGTATTTTTCTTCGTACATTCCTTGCCAGCACAAGCACAACAATATATTCTTTGGCTTCCTATGGTGCATGGAACTGAAATGTTTCGTAAAGGATATTTTGGTGACACTGTTATTACCTATGAACAACCCTTATTTATTTTAACCTGCGACTTAGTCCTAATTTTTATAGGTCTATTACTTGTAAAACACTTTAGCAAAGGCGTAGAACCACAATGATTCGTATCACTAATGTAAGCAAACGCTATCAAACTCGCTCTGGTTGGAAAAACGTATTAAAAAATATTAATTTTGAGCTAAAAAAAGGGGAAAAAGTTGGTATTCTTGGACGAAATGGAGCAGGAAAATCAACACTTATCCGTTTACTGAGTGGCGTTGAGCCTCCTACAAGCGGTAATATAGAACAAAATATGAGCATCTCTTGGCCACTAGCATTTAGTGGCGCATTTCAAGGAAGTTTAACCGGAATGGATAACCTACGCTTTGTTTGCCGTATTTATGGTGCTGATATTAATTATGTAAAAAATTTTACAGAAGAGTTTTCTGAATTAAGCGAATATCTCTATGAGCCTGTTAAAACATATTCCTCTGGTATGAAAGCAAGATTAGCTTTTGCTTTATCGCTATCCATTGAATTTGATTGTTATTTAATTGATGAAGTCATTGCAGTGGGGGATTCTCGCTTTTCAGATAAATGTAAATATGAACTTTTTGAAAAAAGAAAGGATCGCTCTATTATTTTAGTTTCGCACAGCCCATCTGCTATAAAAAATTATTGTGACAACGCCATGGTATTAGATGAAGGCATTTTACATAAATTTCCGTCTATTGATGAAGCATATAAATATTATAATAAAAAATAAATTGTAAGATAAATATCCTTGATATAATATTGTTTTATAATGGAAAAAATAATTACTAAAAAATGGCTTAAAACATTATAGTAAAAGCTTTAAATCGTTTTTTTAAACAATAAGAAAAAAAGCAGAGTATATATTACAAACATATAAAGAAACTAGTAATGATGTATATTCTTATTTGAACCACTATAAATCCTAATAAAATTTAGTTTCATTATTTCAAGAAAGAAAAAACTTATAAAGAGCCTATATTAAATATCAATATCCCATAAAAGCCACTCCAAAAACATATTGATAAAGCCTCACAAACAGTATTAAAACATCCTCTATCGACATATCTAAATATTATTATCGACACTATTTTCTTTAAATAAAATTTTGGTATTTTAATATTAATGAATATCCTGACAAGAATGGCTTTTTCGTCATTTACATTATTATAGCGAAACAACTCAAAGTATCATACAAACAACTTTACAATAATCCAATAAGTGCAGTATTCCTCGCATATTGTTACTAAGTTTTATGAAATACGAAATTATTTGACTATACAGTAAGCCTAAGAGGAAATTAATTACAATAAATTAAGAAAAAGCATAACGTTATATTTATAAGAGTTTTCAAATAAAAAGAGTTGCTAACAATTTGGGAAAATTATTATTAGCAACCATTATATCTTTGTTAATGGATCAAAATAATCATAAAAACACCTAACTCCACCACTCAGGAAACAACATCTTAATCACATCTAATGTAACACGGCGAGATTTTCCTTGATAAGGGAAAATATGCATCATCATCATTGGATTAAAGTTTGCCTCAATCACGCCCCAAGAGGCTAAACTTGGTTCTGCGGGCTTATTAAGATCGGGAATAATTAAATCCACGCCACACACCGCCGCCCCCATTGCTTTGCTGATACCCACAGCTAACGCTTTATAGCTAGGGTGCATCGCCTCAGTCATATCAATACTATCGCCACCTGTACTGATATTCGAATTAGCTCGTAGCTGTACTAACTGCCCTTTGGCAGGAATGGAAGCTGTTGTTAAGCCTTGTTCTTTTAACTGGAGCTGTTCAATTTCACCTAAGGCAATTTTTTTCAATGGGGTACGACTACCATCGCCACGTAGTGGATGATCATTTTTCATTGCTACTAATTCAGCTACCGTATGAACCCCATCGCCTTCAACATTTGCTGGCACACGCAATAAGACCGCCAAAGTGTTATCGCCTAATACAAAAAAGCGGTATTCTGTGCCAACCAAATAATCTTCAATCATCACTTCTTTATCTTCACGAAAAGCAATTTCCACTGCCTTGGCAAAATCTTGTTTATTTTTTACCCCTTGCTGAAAAATCGTGATCCCTAAGCCAAAATTGGTGGATTTTGGTTTAATGACGACAGCCCGATTTTCAAATAAAGGATAATTTGCTACCGCACTTTCTAAATCAGTAAACTCAATAGATTGGGGAACATTAAAACCTGCTTTCGCTAACACTTTTTTCGTGACCACTTTATTTTCCATAATTAATGGCGAAATATAGCTATCTTTACTGGTCATATTGCCATTTTTCACATATTCAATATGTTCACCAAATTGTAAACAAAGGAATTGATCACTTTCATCTAAAATATCTACTTTGATGCCTTTTTGAATTAAATCAAACATCAAGGCTTGGGTGGAAAGTTCCATATTGGCAAAGGCCGACAAGGCATAAAATTTTTCACAGGCTTGTTGTTTATATTGTTGCGCCAATGTGGCGCCGAGAATCTGATAATCACCTGATTGTTCAATGGCTTTAACTAAACGTCCACATAAGGTTTGAGCAGGATCGGCAAATTGATTTAATTTGTCTTGCACAATGTCAATTAGCTTTTGTTCTGCCTCAATCTCTTTCAACATAGCGATTAATTGTTGTAAAATTTGCTCGCCCTCTTGACGGAATTTTGTAGGTTGCAAAGGCGATTCTAAGGCAACTTCGCCTAACATTTTTTTGCCTAAATCTACCGCACTTTGATCACTGTCTTCCAACCAGATCATCAATAAAACAAAAAGATGAATAAACTTCGCATCCTCTAAATTTATGCCATAAGCCTCAAAAGGGTTTAAATCAAACAAACGAAATTCCAAATATTGAATACCTTTATTCAATAAATCACGTACTTTTTTTGCGCCACGCAAACGGACATTAGAATAAAATTCTTTTTCCGCAATCAATTTCCCCATATTGACCCAATGTTCTAGACTTTCTACATAATCTTGTAAATTTTCAAAAGAAACTTTGATTTCAGGCGCATTGACATAACCATATTGGCTAGAACGTAAACTACGCACATATTGCCCATTTTTCAATGGTGAACCCTGTTGAAAATAATCCGCTTGTACTGTTGGGGTTGCGGATAAGAGATAAACCAAAATCCATTGATAACGTAAGAAGTTGCGTGCCATTTTCATATATAAATTATTCTGAAAATCCACCGCACTTTGTTCCGTATTTTGTGCCTTAAATAACGCTTCAATAAAATCTGGCGATAACTGAAAATTATAATGGATACCGCTAACCATTTGTTTATTTTTGCCATATACAGCGACCAAATGTTCACGATAAGCCACATCTTCAGCATTATCTAACTGAGCAACTTGAATAAGTGATTCATCGGGTAGCCCTGCGGGCATACTTAATGGAAAAATATACTCATCTTCAGGCAAAGAACGTGCTACCACTTCGTGGATAGCGGATAACCAACGTAAACTGTCATTGAGATTCTTACAAGGTGGCGTAATTAATTCTAATTGACTTTCGGCAAAATCTGTTTGGATATAAGGATGATAAGCACGATTACCAAATAATGCAGGGTGTGGCGTAGTCACAATGCGTCCATCAGCATAAACTCGCTGGCTTTCTTTTTCTAAACCGAAACTCCCTTGTTGAAATAATAAACCAAGCTGATGTTGCTTAATGATTCCTCTAATATCCATACTTATCCTTTCATTATTGATCACGATAGATTAATCAAAATGACTATTATCAATAATAATCCTATAAATGCAAAGATTAAGTTTTTATGAATTAGATGTTTTTGTCATATTGTGATAGAGAATATCGGGTATAAGATTAAGCATTCTTAATATTTCTTTAGTCATTTTTATAATAAATATAAAAAACGTGATTTTGATTATAAAAAGTTATATAATTCAAAAAAATTAATTTCCATTTAATATAACTAAGGAGTTTTTATAATGAATTACTTTTTGAAAACACAATGTGTTCGATCAAGTAATGATATCTCTATGCTTGGTTCAATAATTTCCAGAGATAACATCAAAAACCAAATTACCCCCCCCTCGACACTTCAAAAGGAGTGTTGAGATTAATGCAAGTTTTTAAACAGAGTTTAGTAATTAATCATTTTCCGAAAATTTTTCCATTAAGTTTAGCGAGCACCATATTAATGACTTGGGCAACACATGTTCAAGCTCAAACCATAGATTATATTGATATTAATTCTCAAGATACAACGACAACAGATGCACAAGGCAAAGATTCTATCGCAACAGGACAAGGAGCTAAAACGTCTAAAGAAGCAGAAAAATCTATTGCGATTGGTGCTGGTGCAACAGTAGAAACTAACCAATGGTATGCAACGAATGCAACTAGTAGAAAGTTAAAACAAGAATATTCAAGTATTGGTGCAATTGCAATTGGTTCGTCTGCCAAAAGTGTCAGTGAGGGTTCTATTTCCTTAGGTCAAAATGCAAAAGCATTACAACAAAAGTCAATAGCTATCGGTATTAACTCTAATTCTAGCGGTTGGAGTACCATTGCAATTGGGGATGGTGCAGCCGTTATTAGTGATTTCGATATGAGTCCTGAAGGAGCAGCAGCTGGTAAAAATGAGGAAGCTAACAAAAGTAAAGGGGCGATAGCTATAGGACAAAACGCCAAAGCCCAATATGCAACAGCAATTTCTATGGGGCAAAATGCTAAAGCTGAAGGACAAGCAACGGTAGCAATAGGTAGAAAAGCAAATGCTCTTGTGGCTTTATCTACTGCGGTGGGAGCTGATTCTTTAGCTGAACAAGCTGGTGCGAGTGCTTTTGGTGCTTTAGCGAAAGCTAAAGGATATGGCTCAACAGCAATAGGTGATAATGCCACAGTTACCAATGAGGCTACTTATGGTACAGCACTTGGTATGTCATCTCGAGTGACTCAAACTTCAGGTATTGCGTTAGGTATATTATCTGAAGCAACAGGTAGAGATGCTATTGCAACAGGATTTACTTCGTTAGCTTCTGGTTATAAATCTATTGCAACAGGTTCAGGGACAGTTGCAAGTGGTAATATGGCAATTGCGATTGGTTCAGTGACAACGCAAACTACAGGTTGGAATGAAAACTCTAGAGGAGTTTTTACTGAATCTACGCATGAAGTAGAAAATGCTTCAGGCGATTATTCAATTATGTTAGGCGTTGACGGTATTGCAGCAGGTGAGAAATCTATTGTTTTAGGCTATAAAAATAATGTTAAAGGGACAAACTCTAGTGCAGTAGGTAGTTTAAATACCGTTATCGCAGAAAATGCTAATGTAGTTGGTAGTAATATTACCGCCGATGTAGATAACTCAATTTATCTTGGTACAAATTCAAGAGCAACAGCAGGAACTAAAGCCTTAACTAGTAACGGTTTAGCAGGGCAAACGACCACAGCGGGTTTAGGGACGGTATCTAATACAACATTGACTTTCTCTAATGGTTCGACAGCTACCTTTGGTAATTTTGCAGGCGCCAGTGCAGTCGGTGTGGTTACAGTCGGTGCATCAGGAGCAGAACGCCGTATTCAAAATGTTGCGGCAGGGGAAATTTCTGCAAATTCTACTGATGCGATAAATGGTAGTCAACTTTATGCTATTACTTATAGTTTAACTGAACAAATTAAAAATCTTTCTGGCTCAATTGATATTAAACCGGGTAAAAATATTGAGGTTACTAAACAAGAAACCAATAATGGTTCAGGGAATGGTGACACCACTAAGAAAACAGAATATACGATAAGCACTGCAGATAATGTTGAGTTTAATAAAGTCAAAGTTGGTGATATTACTATTGATAGTTCAAGCAAGAAAATTACTGGGCTAAATGAGGGTGAAATCAGCGAAAACAGTAAAGAGGCAATAAATGGTAGTCAATTATATGAAGTTAAACAAACTGTTAGCAAAGGATTAAATTTTGGCGCAGATCAAGGTTCGGTAGTAAATCGCCAACTTGGTGATACCATGACAATTACGGGTGATAGTAATATTACTACGAAAACTACACCTAAAGGTGTTCAGGTTACTTTAAATAAAGATATTAATCTTGATAGTGTAACAACAGGTAATACTAAAATGAATAACAATGGTATTACTATTCGTGGTGGTGCTAATGGTACAGTATCCTTAACCCAAAATGGTTTAGATAATGGCGGTAATCGTATTACTAATGTGGCTGCTGGGGTTAATCCAACTGATGCTGTAAATGTGAGTCAGTTAGGCAATGTAGAGAATCGTTTAAATGATCGCATTAATCGTGTGGATAATAAACTACGAGCAGGGATCGCTGGGGCTGCCGCACTTGGTATGTTGGCACAACCGACTATGCCGGGTAAATCTATGGTAGCAGTAAGTGGCACTAACTATCGCGGAGAATCTGCTATGGCATTAGGGGTTTCTCGTGTTTCAGATAATTC
Organism: Volucribacter psittacicida; assembly: GCF_004339025.1. GTDB lineage: Bacteria > Pseudomonadota > Gammaproteobacteria > Enterobacterales > Pasteurellaceae > Volucribacter > Volucribacter psittacicida. The sequence continues at coordinate 91,599 of NZ_SMFT01000003.1, read as the reverse complement.
TAAATGGGTATTAAAATTAGGGGCATCAGCTAATACTCGTAGTGATTATCTAGTAGGTGCATCGGCAGGCTATCAATGGTAGAATGCTCGTTCACTTTTTAGAGCAAACAATAAAAGGAAAAAAAATGGATATTAAACGACTTTTTTTAACATCTCTGATAGCAACAAGTGTTATAGGGTGTGGTAACTTAAGTGAAGTAACAGAACAAGGAACAACGGAAAATCCAGTATGGCCTAAAATTGAAAATAGTCAATTTAACCATGATGGTAGTCAATATGGCTCTTGGCCAAACTGGGATAATGTTAATCTTATTGAATCTGGTATGAATAAAGATCAAATTTATAATTTAATTGGTCGTCCTCATTTCAATGAAGGATTATTTGGCGTAAGAGAATGGGATTACGTATTTAATTTCCGTGAAAATGGTCAACACAAAATTTGTCAGTTTAAAGTGTTATTTGATAAACAAATGAATGCACAGTCTTTATTATGGTACCCCGAGAATTGTGCTAACCGTTATGAGTTTTCAGGTGATTTTTTATTTGATTTTAATGCTACACAATTAAGTCCAAAAGGACGTGAACACTTGGCGCAAGTCGCAGAAAAACTAAAAGCTCAAAAAGTTAATCATATTCGAGTGGCAGGTTATACTGATCGATTAGGATCAGAGAGTTATAATTTAGCTCTTTCTCAACAACGAGCAGAAGCTGTAAAACAATATTTAGTCACATTAGGGATTTCTTCCAATAAAATTTCTAGTATAGGTTATGGTAAGTCTGAACAAGTTAAGTCTTGTGAGGGGGAAACAGGGAAAGAATTGAAAAATTGTTTAGCACCAAACCGTAGGGTAGTAATTACAGCTGAATAACTGTATGATTAATAAATACATAAAAAAGATCAGCTTAACGCTGATCTTTTTACTATTAATTTCCCCTCATCTTATTCATCCAAGAAACTTCTTAACGTTTCCGAACGACTTGGATGACGTAATTTGCGTAAGGCTTTAGCTTCAATTTGACGAATACGTTCGCGCGTCACATCAAATTGCTTACCAACTTCTTCCAAGGTATGGTCGGTATTCATATCAATACCAAAACGCATACGTAAAACCTTCGCTTCTCTTGGTGTTAATCCCTCTAACACTTCGTGAGTAGCGGCACGTAAACTTTGTGCTGTTGCTGAATCTAATGGGAGTTCTAGGGTATTATCCTCGATAAAATCACCTAAATGTGAATCGTCATCATCGCCTACAGGTGTTTCCATTGAAATCGGCTCTTTCGCAATTTTTAGCACCTTACGAATTTTATCTTCAGGCATTCCCATGCGTTCAGCCAATTCTTCTGGCGAGGCTTCTCGTCCCATTTCTTGTAGCATTTGACGAGAAATACGGTTTAATTTGTTAATGGTTTCAATCATATGTACCGGGATTCGAATTGTTCTTGCTTGATCCGCAATAGAACGTGTTATTGCCTGACGAATCCACCAAGTCGCATAAGTAGAGAATTTATATCCTCGACGATATTCAAATTTATCGACAGCTTTCATTAACCCGATATTACCTTCTTGAATTAAATCAAGGAATTGTAAACCACGATTAGTATATTTTTTAGCAATAGAAATAACCAAACGTAAGTTTGCTTCTACCATTTCTTTTTTCGCCCGGCGAGCTTTTAATTCACCTTGTGCGATTCGTTCACCGATATCACGAATTTGTTTAATGGTTAAATTGCTTTCCGCTTCAATCGCTTTTAATGCCATAATTGCCTGACGAATCTCGTTTTCATAATTCGCCAATTTTTCTGACCAAGGTTTGCCAGCGGAAAGAAGTTTATCTAGCCATTCTTCATTAGTTTCGTTACCAATAAAGGCTTTTTGGAAAGTACCTTTTGGTGCTTTTGCAAATTCAACTGCATAACGCTGAATACCACGTTCTTGTACACGCACTTGCTTCATCATATTTCGCATAGAGATAACTAACGTATCAAATTGTTTCGGTACAAGACGGAATTGTTGGAATATGTCAGATAATAAAACAATTTGTTCTTTAGCTTTTTTATGAGTTCGTCCGTGAGCTTGAATGACTTCTAGGGTCTTGCTATGTTGTAATTTTAATGCTGTGAACTTTTCACGAGCCACTTCTGGATCAATGCTATTGTCGCTGTCACCATCATCAGAATTTGAGGATTCGCTTTCTTCATCTTCTTCGTCATCATCTAAATCCGATGAATCCACATTACTCTCTTCATCTTCATCATCTAAATCTGATAATTGTTCATCATCAATTTGTTCTTCAGACATCACATTAGGATCCACAAAGCCTGTGATTAAATCTGATAAACGAACGGTACCTTCTTCAACTAATTGATATTGATCTAAGAGATAGGTAATGGCTTCAGGATATTCAGCTACCGCACATTGTACTTCATTAATCCCGTCTTCAATGCGTTTAGCAATGTCAATTTCGCCTTCACGAGTAAGCAATTCAACGCTTCCCATTTCACGCATATACATACGCACAGGATCGGTCGTTCTACCCAATTCAGCTTCAACGCTAGACAACACTTGTGTCGCTTCTTCCACCGCATCTTCATCTGCAATGCTTTCATTAAGCATAAGATCATCGGCATCTGGGGCAACTTCTAAGACTTGAATACCCATATCATTGATCATTTGGATAATATCATCAATTTGATCGGTATCCACTAACTCTTCAGGTAGTGCATCATTCACTTCTGCGTATGTTAAATACCCTTGTTCTTTTCCTTGGGCGATTAACAATTTTAATTGTGATTGTGGATTTTGCTCCATATTTTCTATCCGCATTGGTTAATTAATCATAAAAGACAGCTAATGCGCTATCTTATCATTGTTCGTGGCTATTCTCTAGCGCCTTCTTTTTGTGAGTATTTAATAACTGAGCAAACTCAAGTTTTTCTTCCATTGTTAAGCTATCACTACGATCTTTGGCAATAAGCACATTCATTCGTTGTTCTGCCCATTGTTCATATAAAAAAAGTAATGTATCAATAAAAGTAGCTTCAATTTTGTCATCTTTTATCAAATGGTTCCAGCTTGATAAGATTTCAAGGGGTTTAAAATGTTCCGTATCTCGCCAGTGCTCTAATAGATGTCCTACTTTACTATCAGGTCGGCGACGGCATTGTTCAACTAAATCATAAAAGAGATCAAAACCTGCTTCATTAAGTTGCTTTAATGGCGATAAATCCATAGTAATTAAATTCACTAATTGTGGATTTTGCAATAATAAAGCAATTAAAATCCGCATTGGCGTATGTTTTAATTTAGGCTGATTATCTACCGCACTTTGATGGCTATTAGTTTGAATAGGAAGTAATTTTTCTAATTGCTTTTCATCAAGAATCCCCAGCTTTTGTGCTAAGCTATTACGCAAATATAAGCGTAACATTTCTCCTGGTATTTGTTTAATTAAAGGGATCGCCAAAGCAGCAAGTTTACTTCTCCCTTCTTGACTCGCAAGATCCACTTGTGCCATCAAATGTGCAAACATAAAATCCGTTAAAGATTGTGCTTGTGCTAAATGCTGCTCAAAAATTTGTTTACCATGTTGACGTATAAAAGAATCAGGATCTTCGCCATCAGGTAAAAAGACAAATTTTAACTGTCGCCCATCATATAAATAAGGCAAGGCATTATTTAGCGCTCGCCAAGCCGCATCACGTCCAGCTCTATCCCCATCATAGCAACAAATCACTTGTTCTGTCGCACGAAAAATAAGCTGAATTTGTTCTGGCGTTGTAGCGGTTCCTAACGCTGCCACAGCATAATCCACCCCAAACTGTGCTAACGCCACCACGTCCATATAGCCCTCGACCACCAATAAAAAATCAGGGCTATCATTAATTTGCAAGGCTTCATATAAACCGTATAACTCATTACCTTTATGATAAAGTACCGTTTCTGGTGAGTTTAAATATTTCGGTTTTGCATCAGTAATTACCCGCCCACCAAAGGCAATATTCCGCCCTCGCCGATCTCGAATAGGAAACATAATACGATGGCGAAAACGATCATAAACATTCCCTTTTTCATTACGAGAAAGCATACCAATATCAAACAACAGATTCTGCTCTTGTCTATTTTTTGCAAAACGTTGCAATATATTATTCATTCCATCAGGAGCAAAACCAATTTGAAAACGTTCAATTATTTCCGCAGAAAGCCCTCTCTGTTGCAAATAATGCTGAGCCGATAAATGATTTTCAAGTTGTTGCTGATAAAAATGCGTAATTTCTTGCATTAACTCATGCAAATTACGCTTGGTTTGATAATTAATTTGTGGTTTTGCTGACGGATTACGCTGTTCATAAGGTACTTCTAGCCCAAGAAAAGCAGCAAGCTCTTCAATAGCTTCAACAAATTCTAATTTGTCATATTCCATTAAAAAGGTAATCGCATTACCATGTGCACCGCAACCAAAACAGTGATAGAACTGTTTTTTTTCGCTAACAGTGAAAGAAGGTGTTTTCTCATGATGAAAAGGACAACAAGCCTGATAATCACGTCCCGCTTTTTTTAACTTAACACGACTATTAACAATATCAACAATATCAACCTTTGCTAATAATTCGTCAATAAATATACGTGGAATTTGACCTTTCACCTTGTACCCTCGTAACAGCCAATAGATTTGTAGTGAGGACAACAAAACCGCGATCCCTACAAGGTCTCACGGTTTTTCTAAAGAATTAAGAAATGCGATGAATTAATATAGACGAGTATTGCGTGCGTTCTCACGAGCTACACGTTTAGCATGACGTTTCGCACGAGATGCTTTTTCACGTTTACGAATAGTCGTTGGTTTTTCATAAAACTCACGACTACGCACTTCAGCTAAGATACCTGCTTTTTCGCATGAGCGTTTAAAACGACGTAATGCAACGTCAAATGATTCGTTTTCACGTACTTTAATTACCGGCATGTGCCATTCACCTCAATTAATAGAAAATTACTATTCAATTTACATCAGTCACCTAATCTGGCAACCTTATTCAATAAAGGTCGCAATTTTAATCTATTTCGCTAGTAAAAGTAAAGTGGAAAGATCGGATTTATTCTCCGCTATTATGATAACTGAAAAAAATACTTACTTAAGCATTGATTAAAAATAAACCAATAACCTCATCAATAGAGTTTTTATTTTATCTGTGTATAAATAATCATCAATCAAACCAATAAAACAAGAACAAACCTTATCGCTTTTTGTCTTATATCAAAGTACAACCTAAATATAATCGCTATCTTTAGCAAAACAAAATAGATAAAAGATTATGCTATCAACAGTTAAAACAATAAAGCTGGATTAATTTTATTGAATAAATTAATATATAGGGCAGAAATTTCGTTTAACTTTAAAACTAACTAAAAAGGTGAAAATCTTATGGCAATTAAAATTGGTATTAACGGCTTCGGTCGTATCGGTCGTATCGTATTCCGTGCAGCTCAACAACGTGATGATATTGAAGTAGTCGGTATCAACGACTTAATCGATGTTGAATATATGGCGTATATGTTAAAATACGATTCAACTCACGGTCGTTTCGATGGTACTGTTGAAGTTAAAGACGGTAAATTAGTTGTAAACGGCAAAGAAATCCGTGTGACTTCTGAAAAAGATCCAGCTAACTTAAAATGGAACGAAATTGGTGTTGATGTCGCCGTTGAAGCAACTGGTATCTTCTTAACGGATGAAACTGCACGTAAACACATCACTGCGGGTGCGAAAAAAGTCGTATTAACTGGTCCATCTAAAGACAACACACCAATGTTCGTAAATGGAGTAAACTTCGATCAATACGCAGGACAAGATATCGTATCAAACGCTTCTTGTACAACTAACTGCTTAGCACCATTAGCGAAAGTTATCCACGAGAAATTTGGTATCAAAGATGGCTTAATGACTACTGTTCACGCAACCACAGCAACCCAAAAAACTGTTGATGGCCCATCAGCGAAAGACTGGCGTGGTGGTCGTGGTGCATCACAAAACATTATCCCATCTTCAACCGGTGCAGCTAAAGCAGTAGGTAAAGTATTACCTGCATTAAATGGTAAATTAACGGGTATGGCATTCCGTGTTCCTACCGCAAACGTTTCAGTTGTTGATTTAACTGTAAACTTAGAAAAACCAGCAAGCTATGAAGAAATCTGCGCAGAAATCAAACGTGCTTCTGAAAATGAAATGAAAGGTGTGTTAGGTTACACTGAAGATGCCGTTGTTTCTACAGACTTCAATGGCTGTGCATTAACTTCTGTCTTTGATGCGGCAGCAGGTATTGCATTAACTGATACTTTTGTAAAATTAGTTTCTTGGTACGATAACGAAACAGGTTACTCAAACAAAGTATTAGATTTAGTGGCTTTAGTGCATAACCATAAGTAATCAGCTCTAAATTATTATTAATATAATAACCCTATGATAATCATAGGGTTATTTCTTTTTACATAGAAAAAAACAATTTTAAAACTAACCGCACTTTTTATTTTTTCATACCAAATATCCCTCTCCCATTTCATCCCCCAGCGAATTTATGGCATAATTAGCCACTTATTTTTGTTTCATTTACATTGATTTTTATAATATGTCATATCCACAACAAGTTAATAAACGCCGAACTTTCGCAATAATCTCTCACCCCGATGCGGGGAAAACCACCATTACTGAAAAAGTCTTACTTTATGGTAATGCAATTCAAAAAGCAGGTTCTGTTAAGGGTAAAGGTTCTGCTCAACATGCCAAATCAGACTGGATGGAAATGGAAAAACAACGGGGTATTTCTATTACCACCTCTGTAATGCAGTTCCCCTATAATGATTGCTTAGTGAACTTATTGGATACCCCAGGACACGAAGACTTTTCAGAAGATACCTATCGAACACTGACTGCAATAGATAGTTGTTTAATGGTTATTGATAGTGCCAAAGGGGTTGAAGAGCGTACCATTAAATTGATGGAGGTAACGCGTTTACGAGATACGCCTATCCTTACTTTTATGAATAAACTTGATCGTGATATTCGTGATCCTATGGAATTACTCGATGAAGTTGAAAGCGTATTAAAAATTCATTGTGCACCTATTACTTGGCCGATTGGCTGTGGAAAACTTTTTAAGGGCGTTTATCATTTATATAAAGATGAAACCTATTTATATCAAACAGGACAAGGTCATACTATTCAAGATGTTAAGATAATCAAGGGATTAAATAATCCTGATTTAGATCTGGCTGTTGGTGAAGATCTTGCTCAACAATTACGTGATGAATTAGAACTGGTGCAAGGGGCTTCTAATCCTTTTGAACTAGAGGGATTTTTATCTGGTGAACTTACGCCCGTTTTCTTTGGTACGGCATTAGGTAATTTTGGCGTTGATCATATGTTAGATGGTTTAACTCAATGGGCACCTGCACCACAAGCTCGTCAAGCAACCAATAGACAAGTAGAAGCGACTGAGGAAAAATTTACTGGCTTTGTATTTAAAATTCAAGCAAATATGGATCCTAAACATCGAGATCGTGTCGCTTTTTTACGCATTGTTTCAGGTAAATATGAAAAAGGTATGAAATTACGCCATGTTAGAATCGGTAAAGATGTGGTTATTTCTGATGCTTTAACTTTTATGGCTGGAGATCGTAGCCATGCGGAAGAAGCCTATGCAGGCGATATTATTGGTTTACATAATCATGGTACGATACAAATTGGCGATACCTTCAGCCAAGGCGAAGAGTTGAAATTTACGGGCATTCCTAACTTTGCGCCTGAATTATTTAGACGTATTCGCCTGAAAGATCCTCTTAAGCAAAAACAATTACTTAAAGGATTAGTTCAATTATCAGAAGAAGGGGCAGTACAGGTTTTCCGTCCATTAACTAACAATGATCTTATTGTTGGGGCGGTTGGTGTGTTACAGTTTGATGTTGTGGTTTCTCGCTTAAAAAGTGAATATAACGTAGAAGCAATTTATGAAACGGTTAATGTGGCAACTGCACGCTGGGTAGAATGTTCAGATAACAAAAAATTTGAAGAATTTAAACGTAAAAATGAACAAAATCTTGCCCTTGATGGTGGCGATAATCTGACTTATATTGCCCCGACAATGGTTAATCTTAATTTAGCACAAGAACGCTATCCTGATGTAACTTTCTTTAAAACGAGAGAACATGGTTAATCTACTTTTTTATGATAAAGATCATGAAAATTAAGATTAACGTAACAAATTTAACATTTTTTGATTGTGATTGAGAAATGACAATAATACAATTTCACTAAGACTGGAAAATAAAATTTACAATAGGAAATCATATGACGACTCCGAAAATTCTCATTGTTGAGGACGAGGCGGTAACGCGTAATACCTTAAAAAGTATTTTTGAAGCTGAAGGCTATGAAGTTTATCAGGCTTCTGATGGCTCTCAAATGCATAAAATTCTCGCAAGTGAAATGATTAATCTTGTGATTATGGATATTAATCTACCAGGTAAAAATGGTCTAATGTTAGCAAGAGAACTTAGAGAAAATGCTGATATTGCCTTAATGTTTTTAACGGGTAGAGATAATGAGGTAGATAAAATTCTCGGTTTAGAAATTGGGGCTGATGATTATATTACAAAGCCGTTCAACCCTAGAGAATTAACAATTCGAGCCCGCAACCTATTACAGCGTACAATGAATGAAAAACAGAAAGAACATAAGGAATCGGTTAATCAATATCGTTTTAATGGTTGGACTTTAGATATTGATAGCCGTTCTCTTATCACGCCTGAAGGTGAACCACATAAACTCCCTCGTAGTGAATTCCGTGCTATGTTACATTTTTGTCAAAACCCGGGAAAAATCCAAACTCGAGAAGGATTATTGAAAAAAATGACTGGGAGAGAATTAAAACCTCATGATCGCACGGTTGATGTAACAATCCGCCGTATTCGTAAACATTTTGAAGATCATCCTGACACACCAGAAATTATTGCGACAATTCACGGTGAAGGCTATCGTTTTTGTGGGGAAATTGAGTAATTAATCTAATAAACAAACTGTTGCTAATAATTGTTTCTTAAATTGTTAGCAACTTTTTTATTTAAAAATCCTTTGCACTATAAAAGATCAGATAGTAGATCAACTCGTATAAATATATTCCCTCAACCCACTCAAACTCTGTTTCGCATCTTGTACACCTAATTCATACATCGCTTTGATTTTATTGTGATTGGTTTCGATACGTTTGATTGCCAAGTGTTGTGAGGGACGTATCACAAAGATATGTTTTTGTTGATGTAATTGGATAATTTTTTCTACGGTTTGATTGTAGGCTTGATGACGTTGGGCTAGTGCAGTAATCAAATTAGGATAATTTTTATAGACAAGTTTAAATGGCAAAGTGTTCATAGGGCTTTTACGATAATCTAAAGGGCGGGTTAGTACCACAATAATTTTGTCATAGCCGAGAGATTGACAATATTGTAAAGGAATACTGTCGCTGATACCGCCGTCTAAATATTTTTTGCCATTAAGTTCAACGATCTTAGAGACTAATGGCATAGCCGAAGTAGCACGAAAGACTTCCATTTGTTGAAACACATCCTGAATTTTTACATATTCCGCCTTGCCTGTTTCAATGTTGGTTAAGGTAACATAAAAATCAATACCAGATTGTGCAAAAGTTTGTTGATCAAAGGGATCAATATGATAAGGCACTTGATAGAATGCAAAATCTTTATTGACAATATTACCTGTGGTAAGCCAACTATATAAGCCCATATATTGCTTATTACCTAGGCATTTTAGGTTATAACGCAATACTCGCCCTTTTTGTTTAGATGGATAATTTACGCCGAATAATGCGCCAGCTGATACGCTAACAATACCATCAATATGAATATTTTGTTCAAGTAATACGTCTAGTACCCCTGCGGTAAACATTCCCCGCATCGCACCGCCCTCTAACACTAATGCTGTTTTCATTGATTATTTTGGTATAGATATTAGTTGATAAATACGGAATAGCTTAGCATAAAAAGTGCGGTCATTTTTGAGAAAATTTTTTGCTTAATAAAATTTATGATAGGGATCCTCTCTTTTTTCAATAAATTTATCGAGTGAAAACGGATAAATTGCTTGCAAGCGGGTTTAACTAATAATAAACTTAGTAACGGTGGTAAAAAGTGGTATTTTGTGGTGTTTTTTGGAGTTTTTGACCAAAAACAACGAAGAAAAAACAATAATTTCCGATATTAAGGTGATTAACTTATGTTCCGTGGTGCCTCGGCGATTAATTTAGATGGGAAAGGCCGCTTGGCTATTCCTACTCGTTATCGTGCCGAGATCTTGGAACAACATCAGGGGCAAATGATTTGTACGCTTGATATTCGTCAGCCTTGTTTATTGCTTTATCCTTTAAATGAGTGGCTTGATGTTGAAAAGAAATTATTGGCGTTATCCAATTTTAATCCGACAGAACGTAGCATACAACGTGTTATGCTAGGACATGCCACCGAATGTGAATTAGATAGTGCTGGACGAATCTTACTTAGTGCGCCATTGCGTCAGCGTGTAAAACTGGAAAAAAGTATTATGCTGGTTGGGCAATTAAATAAATTTGAGATTTGGAGCGAGTTAGAATGGCAAGCTCAAATTGAAAAAGATATGCAATTAGGTATGAGCGATCAGTTTGCATTATCCGAAGAATTAAAAACGTTGTCTTTATAATATCAAAGAGAAAAATCTACCAAAAGGCAACGCACTAGCAAAGATAAGCGGTGGTTACACCGCCTTATCTTATCCATTTAATAAAGAGTTATCAGTAGATTATCAGCTATGGCAAAGAATACCTTATCTTTCGTACAACCTGAACATATTACAGTTTTGTTAGAAGAGGCTGTGCAGGGGTTGGCGTTACAAGAAAAGGGGATTTATATTGACGGTACTTTTGGGCGAGGAGGGCATTCTCGTTTAATTTTATCCCGTTTATCTGAGGCGGGGCGTTTAATTGCCATCGATCGTGATCCTCGTGCCATAGAGGAAGCCAAGAAAATTCAAGATCCAAGATTTAGTATTGTACATAGTGGTTTTTCTGCTTTGCGAGAAGTGTGCGAACAACAAAATTTAGTAGGGAAAATCGACGGTATTTTGTTGGATCTTGGGGTATCTTCGCCACAATTAGATGAAGCGGAACGTGGTTTTAGCTTTATGAAAGATGGTCCATTGGATATGCGTATGGATACCAGTCAGGGCATATCGGCAATGGAATGGTTAAAGCAAGTAAGCGTGGAAGATTTAACTTGGGTTTTAAAAACTTTTGGCGAAGAACGTTTTGCCAGAAAAATCGCTCAGGGCATTGTGCATTATAATCAGCAAGCAAAACAAAATGGCGAACAGGGTTTAACAAGAACCTTGCAATTAGCGAATTTAATCGCTGATCTTGTTCCTTTTAAAGATAAGCATAAACATCCTGCGACTCGTAGTTTTCAAGCTATTCGGATCTTTATTAATGCGGAATTAGAGGAATTAGAAAAGGTGTTGGAAGCCGCTTTATCGGTATTGGCGCCACAAGGACGCTTGGCAATTATCAGTTTTCATTCTTTAGAAGATCGCATGGTAAAACATTTTATGCGGAAAAAAAGTAAAGGCGAGGCTTTGCCAAAGGGGTTACCTTTGCGTGAAGATCAAATTCAGCGTCATCAATCATTAAAATTAATTGGTAAAGCCATTATGCCGAGTGAACAAGAAATTGAATATAACCCTCGTTCACGCAGTGCGGTATTGAGAGTTGCGGAGAAACTTGCCTAATGTTTAATAGTGAAGAACGCTATCCGTTACGTCATTTAGTGGTAGAAGATTTATTTTCTTCTAATAAGTTGGCATTGTGCTTATTAATTTTATTAGTGGTAACGATGATTGCAACCATTTGGCTTACCCATAAAACTAGACAGCTTGTATCAGAAAAAGGGGAGTTAGTGGTTGCTCATCAAATGCTAGAAACCGATTATTTAAATTTAAAATTAGAGGAAACCACACAAGGAGATAGCACACGCATTGAAGCGATTGCTGCCAAATTAGGTATGAAACCTGTTGCACATAATCAAGAAGTTTTAATTGTTGAATAGGTAGAGAATGGTTAAGTTTAATGCATCAATAAAAAAACCTAAATTAAACCGCCCTGCTAAGAAGACTAATCATAGCGGTGCGAAACCCAATAAAGCGAAACCAAGTTATGATACAAGTTTTATGAAAGGTCGCTATCGTTGGGCATTGGCGTGTATTGTGGTTTGTTTGTTGTCTTTAATTACCCGAGCTGCTTATGTACAAGTGATTGATGCTGAACAATTAATGAGCGAAGCAGATAAGCGTTCTTTGCGTACGCAAAAAATTCCTGCCTTTCGAGGTTCAATTCTTGATCGTAATGGACATTTATTGTCAGTCAGTGTGCCGATGTATTCGGTTTATGTGGATCCTAAAGATGCTTTAGCCAAAAATTCATTAGAGGAAACAGAACGTTGGCAAGCCCTCGCTGAGGCGATTAATGTGCCTTATAAAACCTTGATCCAACGTGTAAAACGTAATCCAAATTCACGTTTTATTTATCTTACACGCCAGGTATCACCGACAGTGGCACAATATGTTAGAGAATTAAAAATTAAGGGAATTCAAATTGAAACAGAACCTCGCCGTTTTTATCCAAGGGTTGAGGAAGTAGCCCATTTAATTGGTTATACCAATATTGATGGCGAGGGAATTGAGGGGATCGAAAAGAGTTTCAATTCGTTGTTAATAGGGCAAGAGGGATCTCGTACATACCGTAAAGATCGTTACGGTAACATTGTTGAAAATATTGAGAATGTAAAAAAATTTGATGCCAATGATGTGGTGTTGAGCATTGATGAAAAATTGCAGTCAATGGTTTATCGAGAAATCAAAAAAGCGGTGGCAGAAAACAAAGCGGAATCTGGTACAGCGGTGTTAGTGGATATTCGCACAGGCGAGATTTTGGCAATGGCAAACGCCCCTTCTTATAATCCGAATAATCGTGAGGGATCAAAGGCTGAGTTTCGCCGTAATCGAGCCATTACCGATACCTTTGAACCAGGATCAACAGTAAAACCTTTTGTGGTTTTGACCGCACTTCAACGTGGTGTTGCCAATAAAAATACGATTATTGATACCACGCCATTTAAAGTGGACGGCAAGACCATTACTGACGTAGCCAAGCGTAATAGCCAAGATTTAGAAAGTATTTTGAAAAACTCCAGTAATATTGGGGTAAGTAAACTGGCGTTAAAAATGCCGCCTACGGCTCTAGTTGAAACTTATAATAATGCGGGCTTTGGCGAACGGACGAATTTAGGCTTAGAGGGCGAAAGTAGTGGCGTTTTTCCAAAAAATCGTAAGCGTTGGTCAAATATTGATCGTGCCTCTTTTTCTTATGGCTATGGCTTAACCGTTACGCCATTACAATTAGCGAGAGCTTATGCCACCTTAGGCAGTTTTGGTATTGCTCGTCCTTTATCTATTACCAAAGTGGATCCGCCAATTATTGGTAACCGTGTGTTTTCGGAAAAAATTACTCGAGATGTAGTAAAAATGATGGAATCTGTTGCCGCCCCTGATGGTGGTGGACGAGCGGCGGCGGTAGAGGGTTATCGTGTTGCCATTAAAACAGGAACAGCGAAAAAAACCGAAAATGGGCGTTATGTAGATAAATATTTGGCTTATACCGCAGGCGTTGCCCCAGCCAGTGATCCTCGTTATGCCTTAGTGGTAATGATTGATGATCCTAAAGCGGGTAAATATTATGGTGGTGCCATCTCTGCCCCTTTGTTCTCAAGAATTATGGGCTATACCTTGCGGGCTAATAATATTGCGCCAGATAATCTTTCTTCGGAACAGGTAGCGAAACGTACGGTACGCTTAAATCAAACAAGTAAAAGTGATAACGAAAGCAAAAATAACTAAGCTGATTAAAGGCAGAAGAAATGCAAAGACTTATGGCAATGCTAGCTGATATTGCAGATCAGCTTAAAAGCATTGAAATTACGGATATGGTATTAGACAGTCGGGCGGTAAAGCCGGGCTGTCTTTTTGTGGCATTAAAAGGGCATCAAACAGACGGACGGCAATTTATTGCACAAAGCATTGCTCAAGGGGCAGTTTGTGTTTTAGCCGAGGCAGATTGTGCGGAACAGCATTTACAACTTACTTGGCGAGATAATGTGCCAGTGGTGGCGTTTTATCAATTATCTTCTCAACTTTCCGCTTTGGCAGGTTTATTTTATGCCGAACCCTCTAAACAGCTATGCTTAGTGGGAGTAACTGGCACCAATGGCAAAACTACTGTCAGTCAATTACTCGCTCAATGGGTGGCTTTATTAGGGCAATCTAGTGCGGTAATGGGAACGATTGGTAATGGATTATTAGGACAGGTAACACCAGCCCTTAATACCACAGGATCAGCCCTTGAAATCCAGCGTAATTTGGCACAATTTGTCCAGCAAGGGGCAGATTTTGCCGCCATTGAAGTGTCATCTCATGGTTTAGTACAACATCGGGTGGAAGCCTTACATTTTGCCGCAGCGGTATTTACCAATTTAAGCCGAGATCATTTGGATTATCATCAAACCATGCAGCATTATGCCGCCGCAAAATATCGCTTATTTGAACAGTTATCGGTTTCACACCTAATTATTAATGCCGATGATCCTGTGGGGCAACAATGGCTGACCGCATTGCCACAAGCGGTGGCAGTGAGCCTTAATTCTGATTATGTGATAGAACAAAAAAAATTTGTAAAAGCCACCGCACTTGAGTTTAACGCACAAGGGCTTGCCATTGAATTTGAGAGTACTTGGGGCAAAGGAAAATTACAGGCGAATTTAGTGGCGGAATTTAATGCCAGTAATTTGCTATTAGCTTTGGCAACCTTACTGGCGTTGGGTTATCCGCTGGAGAAATTATTGGCGACCGCACCGCAATTAAAGCCAGTTTGTGGGCGAATGGAAATATTGACCGTATCCCATAAACCTATGGTTATAGTGGATTATGCCCATACCCCTGATGCCTTGCAAAAAGCCTTACAAGCGGCACGCCGACATTGCCAAGGGCAGCTTTGGTGCCTATTTGGTTGCGGCGGCGATCGTGATACAGGTAAACGTCCCTTAATGGGGAATATTGCCGAACGCTATGCGGATCAAGTGGTAATTACTGATGACAATCCTCGTACCGAACAACCTGAACGTATTATTCGAGATATTTTACAGGGATTAGCTGATCCGCTTCACGCCACCGTGATACATGGGCGAGAACTCGCTTTGCAATATGCCATAAGCCACGCTAAAGCCGATGATGTGATTTTAGTGGCAGGCAAAGGACACGAAGATTATCAGATTATTGGACAGACTAAGTTCCATTTTTCTGATCAAGCAATAATTAACGATTTATTACAACAATGATTTCATTAAACAGCCAACAACTGGCAGAGATTTTAACCGCTCAGCATTATGGCGAGCTTGTCAGTTTTCATCAAGTTAGCACCGATAGCCGTAAGCCTTGTCATAATGCAGTATTTTTTGCTTTAAAGGGCGAGAATTTTGACGCTCATCAGTATTTACCCCAAGCCTTGCAACAAGGAGCAGTGGCGTTGGTGGTGGAGCAATATCAACCTGCACTCACTGCCACGCAAATTGTGGTGGCAGATACACGGCTAGCATTGGGAAAATTGGCGAAATGGTTAAAGCAAAAAATTAAGCCTAAAACTGTCGCCATCACAGGATCTTCTGGCAAAACAACAGTGAAAGAGATGACCGCCAGTATTTTAAGCCAAACGGCGAAAAATGCAGAGGCAGTGTTATTTACTCAAGGGAATTTTAATAATGATATTGGCGTGCCTTTGACTTTATTGCGTTTAACTGAGCAACATCAATTTGCTGTCGTTGAATTAGGGGCGAACCATTTGGGCGAAATTGCTTATACGGTGGATTTGGTACGTCCAGATGTGGCGTTGGTCAATAATGTTGCCGCCGCTCATTTAGAGGGCTTCGGCAGTCTTGCAGGCGTTGCCACAGCCAAAGGGGAAATCTATGGAGGACTATCCGCTGAAGGCGTTGCGATTGTTAACCTTGATTGCCATTATTTCCCTCAATGGCAAAGTGAAATACAAAACCGCCAAGTGCGGTCGTTTTCACAAAAAAATTCGGCGGCGGATTATTTTTGCCAAGATATAAAGTTACAAGCCAATGGTTCACAATTTACCCTTTGTACCCCACAGGGTAATATTGCTGTTAATTTGCCTTACCTCGGCGAGCATAATATCAGCAATGCCCTTGCGGCAACGGCGTTGGCGATGAATGTGGGGGCGAGTTTAGATGATGTTAAACAAGGATTAGAGCAAGTCAAAGGGGTAAAAGGACGGTTATATCCGCTCCAGCCTTGTGCCAATTTATTGTTACTTGATGATAGTTATAATGCCAATGTGGATTCATTGCAATCCGCTATTAAGGTGTTGCAAGCCTACCCTGCTTATCGCATTTTATTGGTGGGCGATATGGCAGAACTGGGCGAAAGCAGTTTAGCTTGTCATCAACAGGTGGCCGATTTTGCCGCTCAAGCCAAACTTGATGTGGTCTTTTCCTTTGGCGAACAAAGTGCTGTAATTAGCCAAGCCTGTGCGGGGCAACATTTTGAGCAGAAAACAGCGTTAATCGCCCAACTTATCCCAATAATCAAACAAAAATTAAACGAAAATCAACCCGTAGTAGTATTAGCGAAAGGCGCTCGCCGTATGAAAATGGAAGAGCTGATCCAACAATTAGAAGGTGAATTTGTATGTTAGTGTGGCTTGCGGACTATTTAGTTCAATATCATAGCTTTTTTAATGTGATTTCATATATTACAGTGCGAGCAATCCTTGCCTTATTAACTGCCTTATTAATTTGTTTATGGATTGGACCTAAAACCATTCGCCGTTTACAGTTATTAAAATTTGGGCAAGTAATCCGAGCGGAAGGCCCAGAAAGCCATTTAAGCAAAAAAGGCACACCTACAATGGGCGGTATTATGATTTTAATCGCCATTGGTATTAGTGTGTTATTGTGGGCAAATTTAACCAATCCTTATATTTGGTTAAGTTTATTTATTTTATTTGGTTATGGCATCGTGGGCTTTGTGGACGATTATTACAAAGTAGTACGCAAAAATACCGATGGCTTAATTGCCCGTTGGAAATATTTTTGGTTATCAGCCATTGCCTTGGTGGCGGTGTTTATTATGTATGCCCTTGGCAAAGATAGCGATGCCACAAGGTTGGTTGTTCCCTTTTTCAAAGAAATAATGCCACAGCTAGGCTTGTTCTATATTGTTCTGTCCTATTTTGTGATTGTGGGAACGAGTAATGCAGTCAATTTAACCGATGGCTTGGACGGACTTGCCATTATGCCAACGGTATTGGTGGCAGGTGCCTTTGCCCTGATTGCTTGGGCGACAGGTAACGTGAATTTTGCTGAATATTTGCATATTCCTTATATTAAATTTAGCTCAGAATTGGCGGTATTTTGTACTGCGATTGTGGGTGCAGGACTGGGCTTTTTATGGTTTAACACCTACCCTGCTCAAGTGTTTATGGGCGATGTAGGTTCGCTTTCTTTAGGTGGTGCATTGGGCGTGGTGGCGGTGCTAGTACGCCAAGAATTGTTATTAGTGATTATGGGCGGGGTATTTGTTATGGAAGCCCTATCAGTGATTTTACAAGTAGGTTCTTATAAACTCCGTAACAAGCAACGCATTTTCCTGATGGCACCGATTCATCATCATTATGAAAAGAAAGGTTGGCCTGAACCTCGTGTGATCGTGCGCTTTTGGATTATTTCCTTAATGTTAGTGCTAATTGGCTTGGTTACCTTAAAAATTCGTTAATCAAATATTGAGCGAGCCAAAAACAAATAATCAATAGAGAACATAGAAATAATGAATTATCAAAATAAAAATATCGCCATTATCGGCTTAGGCAAAACAGGCTTATCCGTTGTGGATTTTTTGTTGGCAAAACAAGCTAATCTAAGGGTGATGGATACAAGGACTAACCCAGCAGGGGCGGAACAACTTGATCCCCAGATTCCATTACACACAGGTGGCTTAAATCAGCAATGGTTATTGCAAGCGGATTTGATTGTGATTAGCCCAGGATTATCGCTAAAAACAGCGGAAATTCAGACCGCACTTCAAGCTGGCGTGGAAGTGGTGGGCGATATTGAATTATTTTGCCGAGAGGCACAAAAGCCGATCATTGCCATTACAGGCTCCAATGGCAAAAGTACGGTAACCACTTTAGTGGCAGAAATGGCAAAATCAGCTGGCTTAAAGGTGGGAATGGGCGGTAATATCGGTATTCCAGCCTTATCCTTGCTCAAACAAGATTGCGATATTTATGTGTTAGAACTCTCTAGTTTTCAGTTAGAAACTACCTCAAGTTTACAAGCGGTCAGTGCTACGGTATTAAATGTCAGTGAAGATCATATGGATCGTTACGACAATATGACAGATTATGCTCAAGCCAAGTTACGCATTTATCAACATTGCCAAAGGGCGGTATTTAATCAACAAGATCCCCTAACCTATCCGCCAGCGGACAGTGCAAAAAGTGCGGTCAGTTTTGGCATAGAAAATGCGGATTATCATTTAACCCCTCATCAGCCTGTGCAATTTATGCAAGGGGATAAGGTTTGGTTATCGGCGGAACAAGTAAAACTCACAGGGCAACATAATTACCTCAATATCCTTGCCGCCATTGCTTTGGCACAGGGGGCGGGAATCAATTCTCAAGCAATTTTAACCGCACTTCAACAATTTACTGGCTTACCTCATCGTTTTCAATTAGCACATTATGCCAATGGCGTAGGCTGGATCAACGATTCAAAAGCCACCAATGTGGGTAGCACAGTGGCGGCATTAAATGGGCTTCAAGTAGCTGGCAACCTTTATCTATTGCTCGGCGGCGATGGCAAAGGGGCAGATTTTTCTGAGCTAAAACCCTTATTAAATCAACCACATATCCATTGTTATTGCTTTGGGCGTGATGGCAAACAGCTGGCGAGCCTGTCGCCACAAAGTGCTTTATTTGACAATATGCCACAAGCCATTGCCGCCTTGGCGGACAAATTAGTGGCAGGGGATATGGTCTTATTATCGCCAGCTTGTGCCAGTTTGGATCAATTTACCAATTTTGAGCAACGTGGCGAAGTATTTACTCAACTTGCGAAAGATTACGGTAATAACCAGAAATAATGGGATTTAGTATGCAATTTTGGCACAACTTGAAACAGGATTATTTGCGTTGGACACAAATAACGCCAACAGGAGCATTATATGATCGCACCTTGTTATGGTTATTTATGATCCTGTTATTAATTGGTTTTGTGATGGTAACTTCCGCCTCAATTCCCGTAGGCACACGCTTGTTTGATGATCCCTTTTATTTTGCTAAACGTGATGCCTTGTATATTGTGCTAGCGGGTTTTATCAGCTATTTCTTTTTGCAAATTCCTATGAAACGTTGGGAACAAAGCCATGTTATTCTCTTTTTTATGGCATTCATTTTATTAGTGTTAGTGATGATCCCGGGCATAGGGCGAGAAGTGAATGGGGCAAGACGTTGGATTCCCTTAGTGGTGTTTAACTTTCAGCCAGCAGAATTTGCGAAATTAGCCCTAACTTGTTACTTATCCAGTTACTTTGTGCGTAAATATGATGAAGTACGCAGCAAACAATTAAGTGCCTTTAAGCCCTTTTTAGTGGTGGCATTATTGGGGGCTTTATTATTGCAACAGCCTGATTTAGGTAGTGCGGTGGTTTTGGTGGTCATTACCTTTGGCTTACTCTTTATTGTTGGGGCAAAAATTTGGCAGTTTATTGCTTTATTTGGCGTGGCTGTTTTCTTATTTATTGTCTTGGTTTTATCTTCAGCTTACCGTTTAAAACGGGTAACGGCGTTTATGGAGCCTTTTAAAGATCCCTATGGCTCAGGTTTCCAATTATCCAATTCCTTAATGGCATTTGGACGTGGCGAATTTTGGGGAGAAGGCTTGGGCAATTCAATCCAAAAGTTAGAATATTTACCTGAAGCCCATACGGACTTCGTTATGGCAGTAATGGGCGAAGAATTTGGCTTATTAGGCATTGTGATTATGGTGTTGTTGCTCGGGGCGTTAGTGTTTCGTGCTATGAAAATTGGGCGAGAATCCTTACAGCTAGAACAACGCTTTAATGGTTTTTTTGCTTTTGGCATTAGCTTTTGGATTTTCTTTCAAGGCTTTGTGAATTTAGGTATGGCATTAGGATTGTTACCGACCAAAGGATTAACTTTCCCTTTAGTGAGCTATGGGGGATCCAGTTTAATTATTATGGCGATAGCGGTAACCATTTTATTACGCATTGACCACGAAAATCGCTTATTGCGTGGTGGACATGCTTATTTAAGAGATGATTAGAATGAAAGAACAAAAAAGATTATTAGTGATGGCAGGGGGAACAGGTGGACACGTCTTCCCTGCCATTGCCGTTGCTCAACAGTTACAACAACAGGGCTGGGATATTTGTTGGTTAGGTACGCCTGATCGTATGGAGGCGAATTTGGTGCCTAAATATGGTATTCCTATTCGTTTTATTCAAGTGGAAGGCTTACGAGATCGTGGGCTTAAACCTTTATTCGCTGCCCCTTTTATGTTATTGCGAGCCATTTGGCAAGCGGTAAAGATTATCAAGGATTATCGCCCTAATGCGGTATTAGGTATGGGCGGTTATGTTTCAGGCCCAGGTGGCGTGGCAGCAAAATTATGTGGCGTTCCCATTATCCTACATGAGCAAAATGCCGTAGCAGGCATTACCAATAAATTATTAGCCAGAATTGCTCGCAAGGTTTTGCAAGCCTTTCCTAGCGCATTTCCACAAGGGGAAGTGGTAGGCAATCCTGTGCGTCAAGCCTTGTTTGAGATTGCTAGCCCCGAACAGCGTTTTGCTGAACGAAGTGGTGCCTTGCGAGTGTTTGTAGTGGGAGGCAGTCAAGGGGCGAGAGTATTGAACTTGACCTTGCCAGAGGTTGCGAAACAGCTTGGCGATAAGTTAGATATTCGTCATCAAGTAGGCAAGGGCAATGTGGAGCAGGTGCGTGCCTTATATCCTGCTGACGCTCAAGTTACCTTAACGGAGTTTATTGATGATATTGGCGAAGCCTATGCGTGGGCGGATATTGTGATTTGTCGTGCAGGGGCATTAACAGTAAGCGAAATTGCGGCGGTGGGCGTGCCTGCCATTTTTGTGCCTTTTCAGCATAAGGATCGGCAACAATATTATAATGCCACCTATTTAGCTGATGTGGGAGCCGCAAAGATTATAGAACAACAGGATTTAACCCCTGAGTGTTTAATTCAATTATTGCAACAGTTTGATCGACAACAATTATTAAGCATGGCAATGCTAGCGAAACAGCAAGCAAAACCACAAGCAGCCTATGATGTGGCAGAAGCAATTAAACAAAATTGCAAATAAAAGGAATAGAGAGATAAGATGACAACAAAACAAGAATTACAACAACGTATTCGTTGTATGATCCCTGAAATGCGCCGAGTAAAACAAATCCATTTTGTCGGCATTGGTGGTGCAGGTATGGGCGGTATTGCCGAAGTATTATTGAATGAGGGATATCAGGTAACAGGCTCAGATATTGCGGAAAGTGCGGTTACTCAACGTCTTATGGCGTTGGGGGCAAAAATTTTCTTTGGGCATCAAGGACAAAATGTGGATAACGCCAGCGTGGTGGTGGTATCCAGTGCCATTAAAGCGGACAATATTGAAGTCATTACTGCAAAGGAAAAGCGTATCCCTGTGATTCAACGTGCCCAAATGTTAGCAGAGATTATGCGTTTTCGCCATGGTATTGCCATTGCAGGTACCCATGGTAAAACCACCACCACTGCAATGGTGGCAATGATTTATGCTCAAGCAGGTTTAGATCCCACCTTTGTGAATGGTGGGCTGGTTAAATCTGCTGGCACTAACGCACATTTAGGCGCAAGCCGTTATTTAATTGCCGAAGCGGACGAAAGCGATGCCTCGTTTTTACATTTGCAACCTATGGTGTCGGTGGTAACCAATATTGAGCCTGATCATATGGATACTTACCACGGCGATTTTGAAGAGATGAAACGCACCTATGTGAATTTTTTGCATAATTTGCCCTTTTATGGCTTAGCGGTGCTATGTGCTGATGATCCTGTGCTAGTGGAGCTAGAGCAGCAAGTGGGCAGACAGGTCATTACCTATGGTTTTAGTGCCGAGGCGGATTATCGTATTGAGGATTATCAACAAACGGGCTTTCAAGGGCATTATACGGTGGTTACCCCACAGCAAGAACATATCCCTGTTTTATTAAATGTGCCGGGTAAGCATAATGCCTTAAATGCCACTGCTGCATTAGCGGTTGCCAAAGAGGAGGGCATTGAAACCTCGGCAATTTTGACCGCCCTTGCGGATTTCCAAGGGGCTGGCAGACGCTTTGATCAGCTTGGGCAGTTTATTCGCCCTAATGGCAAAGTGATGTTAGTGGACGACTATGGACATCACCCAACGGAAGTGAATGTGACTATTCAAGCAGCACGCCAAGGTTGGCAAAATAAACGTATTGTGATGATTTTTCAACCTCATCGTTATTCACGCACGAGGGATTTATTTGATGATTTTGTGCAAGTGTTATCACAAGTGGATGTGCTACTTATGCTGGATGTTTATGCGGCAGGCGAAAGCCCTATTGCGGGTGCTGATAGCCGATCTTTATGCCGTTCTATTCGTAATTTGGGTAAGGTCGATCCTATTTTAGTCACAGATCATCAGCAATTAGCGGACGTGATCGATCAAGTGATACAAGATGGCGATTTAATTTTGGCACAGGGTGCAGGCAATGTAAGTGTGTTGTCACGCAATTTAGTCAAATTATGGACGCAATAAGTCCTTATCATCGTTCCATTTTAAATAGAAACAACGATAAAAAGTGCGGTCAAAAATCAAAAAATTTTTTTATTATTTGTGGTTATTAAGAGAAAAGCATGAAAGCATTAAAACAACAAAAAATCGCGGTGTTATACGGTGGAAATTCAGCAGAACGTGATGTTTCCTTAGCCTCAGGACAAGCGGTATTAGCAGCGTTACGCCAGCAGGGCTATGATGTGCAAGGCATTGATACCAAAGATTTTCCGTTGGAAAAACTAAAAGAACAAGGCATTGAACGGGTCTTTAATATTTTGCACGGACGAGGTGGCGAAGACGGTTCATTACAAGGCTTGCTTGAGCAATTAGCTATTCCTTACACAGGTTGTGGGGTAATGACCTCGGCATTAACGATGGACAAAATGCGAACCAAAATGTTATGGAAAGCCTTTGGTTTACCTATTGCGGATATGGTGATTGTGCATAAATCACAGTTTGCTGAACTTGATTGTGAAGCGGTGGTCAAAAAATTGGGCTTGCCTTTAATGGTAAAACCCTCACAAGAGGGGTCAAGCGTGGGCTTAACCAAAGTAAAAACTGTCGATGAATTACAAGGTGCAGTGGCATACGCATTACAATTTGATGAAACGGTTTTAATTGAAGAATGGTTAGCTGGCGATGAGTTTTCTGTGCCAGTGCTTGACGGTGAAGTTTTACCAGCGGTTAAAATTGTGCCAGAGGGCGAGTTTTATGATTATGAGGCAAAATATGTGTCGGATAATACCCAATATTTTTGCCCAGCAGGTTTAAGTGAGGAACGTGAGCAAGAGATCCGAACCTTGGTAAAACGGGCTTATGATATTGTGGGCTGCCGAGGTTGGAGTCGCATTGATGTAATGAGTGATGCACAGGGCAATTTTCGTTTGGTGGAAGTGAATACCACACCGGGAATGACCAGTCATAGCTTGTTTCCAAAGTCGGCAAAAACTGTAGGATATAGCTTTGAACAGCTAGTGGAAAAAATTTTGGAGCTCAGTGTTTAATGAATATGCTAAAACGCAAAACCCCACAAAATGTAAGATATGGCGAACAATCGCACCGATTTTTTGTGCTAATTAAGCCCTTATTTGTGCTATTATGCGTTGTTATTGGCTATATTATTTATGCTAATTGGCATAATTGGTTAGAGAAATTAGATAAAGAGCCTATTAGTCAGTTTGCTTTGTTAGGTAATCCACAATTTACCAATTATACCGATGTGCGTGATAGCCTTTTGCAACTGGGCGAATTAAAAGGCTTTTTTGGGCAAGATGTGGAAACCTTACGCCAACAAATTGAATCCTTGCCTTGGGTCAAAGGGGCGATTGTGAGGAAAATTTGGCCAAATCGTTTGAGTATTTGGGTATTGGAATATCAACCTGTGGCAATTTGGAATGATACGCAGCTTGTTTCACCACAGGGAGAAGTTTTTAGTTTACCCTTTGATAAGTTGAAAAACCCGAATCTACCTCAGCTATCTGGGGCGGATTTTCAAACGGAAATGGTACTTGAGGCTTGGCAAAAAATTTATCGTCATTTAACTGCACGAAATTTAAAATTAAAAGCGGTAGGGGTAGATGAACGAGGTTCGTGGCAAATTACTTTAGATAATGATGTGGTATTAAAATTAGGGCGTGGTGATTGGAATGATAAAATTGAACGATTTGTTACCATTTATCCGCAAATTGAAGTACCAGAACATAAAAAATTAGCCTATGTGGATTTGCGTTATAAAGTAGGTGCCGCAGTGGGGTTTGTTGATCAATCAAGTGATGCGGTGGAATAATTTAACAATATTAAGATAAGCAAGATAAGAAGTATAAATATGGCAAAAATCGTGGAATCGAAAATTGTGGTTGGCTTAGAAGTGGGTACTTCTAAGGTGGTTGCTGTGGTTGGCGAAGTACTCCCTGACGGCGTGGTAAATGTATTGGGGGTAGGAAGTTGTCCTGCTCGTGGTATTGATAAAGGCGGGATTACGGATTTAGAAGCGGTGGTGAATTCTATTCAACGCGCCATTGAATCTGCGGAATCTGTCGCCGATTGCCAAATTATGAGTGTAACCTTAGCCATTACAGGGGAGCATATTCAAAGTATTAATGAAAGCGGTCTGGCTCCCATTGTTGATGGCGAGGTCACTCAAGATGATATTGAAAATGCGATGTACACAGCAAGTTCAGTAAAAATGGACGAGGGGTTAGCAGTATTGCACGTTATTCCGCAAGAATATGCCGTAGATCGCCAGTTCAATGTAAAAAGCCCGTTAGGCTTACAAGGCGTACGCTTAACCGCACAGGCTCATCTTATTGCTTGTCATCAAGATTGGTTAAAAAACCTAAAGAAAGCGGTAGAGCGTTGTAAATTAAAAGTTGATGAAGTGGTGTTTTCTGGACTTGCCTCAAGCTATTCAGTGCTAACCGAAGATGAAAAAGAATTAGGGGTATGTTTGATTGATATGGGCGGAGGCACTATGGATATTATGGTTTATACCAATGGTGCGTTACGTTTTAGCAAGGTTATTCCCTATGCAGGAAATCGGGTTACTGATGATGTGGCTTATATGGTGGCAACCTCAAGAGCCAAAGCGGAAGAAATTAAAGTGAATTATGGTAGTGCCATTACACCACCAACCTTACAGCCAGAAAAGAAAATTGAAGTGGCAGGCGTGGGGGGAAGGCCGCCTCGTATTTTAACCAAAGAAAGTTTATCTGAAATTACTTCTGCCCGTTATATGGAATTGTTTTCTATGGTAAAAGCGGAGCTGAGTAAGTTACGTTATGAATTAGATGAACGCAAAATGCCGTCAGAGTTAATCGCAGGTATCGTACTGACAGGAGGCGGTGCCCAAATAGAAGATGCCGCCCAATGTGCTGCCGATATTTTTGGCTCGCAAGTGCGAATTGGTAGCCCATTAAATTTAGCTGGCTTGACGGATTATGTGGATAAACCACAATATGCAACAGTATTGGGGCTATTGCATTATAGCCACAATAATAATGAACAACCAAGAAAGCCAAATGCCGATGAAGAGAGTTTTGGGCGTAAAACCTTTGATATTTTGAAAAAAATTATTAATAAAGTGAAGTCTGAGTTTTGAAAATTCTTATTTTTCATCTACAATAGTAACAATTTGAGTTTTATAGAGTGTTAGCCTATCTAACAGCAGGGAGAGTAGAAAATGTTTGAGCCAGTAGAGTACGAATCGTTCCAAGAAGGTGCCGTCATTAAAGTGGTCGGTGTTGGTGGTGGGGGCGGTAATGCCTTGAATCATATGGTGGAAAGTATGAAAGGTCATGCTGAAATGAGCCAAATGGTTAATGGTATTCAGTCCTTAGGTGGATTAGATCCCGATCAACATGCGAGCATAGGCTTTTTTGTGGTAAATACTGATGCTCAAGCCTTACGCAAAAGTAAGGTTACCCAAACCGTTCAAATTGGTGAAACCACCACAAAAGGATTGGGAGCAGGTGCTAACCCGAATGTAGGACGTAAAGCCGCGGAAGACGATCAAGATGCTATTCGTTCTATGTTAGAAGGGGCTGATATGGTGTTTATTGCCGCTGGTATGGGCGGTGGTACAGGGACAGGTGCAGCCCCTGTTGTGGCACAAATTGCCAAAGAATTAGGTATTTTAACAGTAGCGGTAGTTACAAAACCTTTTTCTTTTGAAGGCAAAAAACGTATGCACTTTGCTGAATTAGGTATTCAAGAACTCTCTAAACATGTTGACTCATTAATTGTTATCCCAAATGAAAAATTATTAAAAGTACTTGGTAAAAACATTTCTTTAATTGATGCTTTCTCGGCAGCAAATGATATTTTAAATAATTCTGTGCGCGGTATTTCTGATATGATTACCTCTCCAGGCTTAATTAACGTGGACTTTGCTGATGTAAGAACGGTAATGTCTGAAATGGGACACGCTATGATGGGAACAGGAATTGGCACAGGTGAAGTCGGTGACGGACGTGCTGAAAAAGCGGCTCAAGAGGCAGTAGCTAGCCCATTATTAGAAGATATTGATTTATCAGGTGCTAAAGGCGTTCTTGTTAATATTTCAGCAGGGTTGAACTTAACTTTAGATGAATTTCGTGCAGTGGGTGATACTGTACGTGCTTTTGCATCAGAAGATGCTACAGTGATTGTTGGTACTAGCTTAATGCCAGAGTTAGAAGATGAAATTCGAGTAACCATTGTTGCCACAGGCATTGGTTCGCCTGCTCCAACGGAACTTTCTATGGTACAAAAACCAAAAGTATCGGGTGCAGCAACGCCAACGCAACCTGCGATTTCTCATGGTTTTGAGAATAATCAGCAACAAGCGAATACAGCACCAACTAACAATCCACAATATGGCTATCGTAATCCTGAGCCAAAAAATGAATTTGATATTCCGCCAGCAATGCGTAAATTAAAAGCGGAAGATGATAGATTGTTAAATGTTGCCGCGTTCTTACGCAAAAATGGCGATTAATACCTTATGCACTTGGCATAATAAGGATAGAAAATGATTAAACAAAGAACCTTAAAACAAAGTGTAAAAGTAACGGGTGTAGGCTTACATAGTGGTAATAAAGTTACCTTGACTTTACGCCCTGCTATGGCAAATACAGGGGTTATTTATCGCCGTACAGATTTAAATCCACCTGTTTCTTTCCAAGCTGATGCGAAATCAATTCGTGATACGATGCTTTGTACTTGTTTAGTGAATGATGATGGCGTACGAATTTCTACGGTTGAGCATTTAAATGCCGCTTTAGCTGGCTTAGGCATTGATAATATTATTATTGAAGTTGATGCCCCTGAAATTCCAATTATGGACGGTAGTGCAAGCCCATTTATTTATTTATTACTTGATGCGGGCATTGAAGAACAAAATGCGGCGAAAAAATTTATCCGCGTAAAACAAAAAGTTAGAGTAGAAGATGGCGATAAATGGGCGGAGTTCACGCCTTACAATGGTTTTCATTTAGATTTCACTATTGATTTTAATCATCCAGCTATCAGTGAAAAAGTACGCCATTACGCTATGGATTTTTCGGTACAAGCCTTTGTTCATCAAATCAGTCGTGCGAGAACCTTTGGCTTTATGAAAGATATTGAATATTTACAATCACAAGGATTAGCCTTAGGCGGTAGCTTAGACAATGCCATTGTATTAGATGACTACCGTATTTTAAATGAAGAAGGTTTACGCTTCCAAGATGAATTAGTCCGCCACAAAATGCTTGATGCTATTGGCGATTTATTTATGTGTGGGCATAATATCATTGGTTCTTTCAAGGCTTATAAATCAGGGCATGGTTTAAATAACAAATTATTGCGTGCTTTATTAGATAATCAACAGGCTTGGGAATATGTTACCTTTGAAGATAAAGCTACTGTACCAAATGGTTATATGGTCGCTAATCAAGTCTTTATCTAACTGATTATATTAAGAATAAAAGCTATATTTCAGCAGAAATATAGCTTTTTTTGTATAGCCCACAGCGTTGGTAACGCAACACTTTAATGTGTGATTTGCCAACTTACCTTATTTCACATTAACAGGACGATATTTAAATCATCTAATATGACAAACATAAAATATAAAAATCTACGGGATTTTATTGCCTTATTAGAACAGCAAGGCGAATTAAAACGTATCACACAAGAAATTGATCCCTATTTAGAAATGACCGAAATTTCGGACCGCACTTTACGAGCAGGAGGCCCCGCTTTATTGTTTGAAAACCCAAAAGGCTTTGATATCCCAGTATTATGCAATTTATTTGGCACAGCAAAACGTGTTGCCCTAGGTATGGGACAACAGGATACACAAGCCTTGCGAGAACTGGGTAAATTACTGGCTTTTCTAAAAGAACCAGAACCGCCAAAGGGGTTTAAACAGTTTATGGGGCAATTACCCCAGTGGAAACAAGTCTTAAATATGCCAACCAAAGTATTAAGCAAAGCAGATTGCCAACAAATTATTTGGCAAGATGAACAAGTGGATCTTTATCGATTACCCATAATGCAATGTTGGAAAGATGATATTGCCCCCTTAATTACTTGGGGATTAACCATTACAAAAGGCCCCTATAAATCTCGGCAAAATTTAGGGATCTATCGCCAACAGCTTATTGGTAAAAATAAATTAATTATGCGTTGGCTTTCTCATCGTGGTGGTGCATTAGATTTTCAAGAATGGCAACAAGCCAACCCTAACCAGCCATTTCCTGTTTCTGTGGCATTAGGGGCAGATCCAGCCACAATCTTAAGTGCCGTTACCCCCATTCCTGATAGCCTATCAGAATATGCCTTTGCGGGCTTATTACGAGGCAATAAAACGGAAGTGGTAAAATCAATAAGTAACGATCTACAAGTGCCAGCCAGTGCGGAAATTGTGCTTGAAGGCTATATTGATCCCCATGAACAAGCCTTAGAAGGTCCTTATGGCGATCATACGGGTTATTATAATGAACAAGAATATTTTCCGGTTTTTACGGTAACCCATATAACCATGCGGCAAAATCCCATTTATCATTCCACTTACACAGGACGTCCACCAGATGAGCCAGCGGTATTAGGGGAAGCATTAAACGAAGTTTTTATCCCTATTTTACAAAAGCAATTCCCAGAAATTGTTGATTTCTATTTACCACCAGAAGGTTGTTCTTATCGATTGGCGGTAGTAACGATGAAAAAACAATATGCAGGTCATGCTAAACGTGTGATGATGGGTGTTTGGTCATTCTTACGTCAGTTTATGTACACCAAATTTGTGATTGTTTGTGATGATGATATTAATGCAAGGGATTGGAAAGATGTTATTTGGGCAATTACAACACGTTGCGATCCCGCTCGAGATCTCACGCTTGTAGAAAACACCCCCATAGACTATCTCGACTTCGCCTCGCCTATCGCTGGATTAGGCTCCAAAATGGGTATAGACGCTACTAATAAATGGCAAGGCGAAACCCAAAGAGAATGGGGAACCCCCATTAAAAAAGATCCAGAGGTGGTAAAGCATATAGATCAGATATGGGATGAGTTGGGGATTTTGTAGTAAGAAAAATAGAGTATCTTAAATGATACTTTTAAAGGGTAAGGATAGATAAAAATGTATCTATCCCTCATATTTTATTCTTAGTTATCCATATACCCTAAACTTCTCAAAGCTCGTTCGTCATCAGCCCAACCAGATTTGACTTTCACCCATAATTCTAAATGTACTTTTGCATCAAATAAGCGTTGCATATCTTGTCGAGCTTCAGTGCCAATGGTTTTAATTTTTTGTCCGCCACGACCAATGACCATTTTTTTCTGTCCCTCTCGCTCTACTAAAATTAAGCCATTAATTTCATAAATACCACGCTCATTCACTTTAAATTGCTCGATCTCAACAGTTACCGAGTAAGGCAATTCTTCGCCAGTAAAACGCATTAATTTTTCGCGTATAATTTCTGATGCCATAAAACGTTGGGAGCGATCTGTGACATAATCTTCAGGAAAATGATGAATTCCAGGACGTAGGGTTTCACGTACAATCTTTTCTATTTCTTGTACATTTTTTCCCCGTTGAGCGGAAATAGGTACCACATAAGCAAAAGGATATTTAGCCGTTAGCTCGCTGATAAAAGGAAGTAATTCATCTTTATTTTTAACGTTATCAATTTTGTTAATCGCTAGTAATACAGGGGTTTTCGTTTTGCGTAGTTTGTTTAACACCATTTCGTCGTCATCATTCCAATGTGTGCCATCTACCACAAAAATAATAAGATCGACATCGCCAATAGCACTGCTTGCAGCACGATTCATTAAGCGATTAATAGCGCGTTTTTCTTCAATATGTAAGCCCGGGGTATCAACATAAATGGCTTGATAAGCCCCTTCGGTATGAATACCTACAATGCGGTGGCGAGTGGTTTGTGCTTTGCGTGAGGTTATGGAAATTTTTTGACCTAAGATCTTATTTAGTAGGGTAGATTTGCCCACATTTGGACGTCCTACAATCGCAATAAATCCACAATAGGTTTGTTGTTCTGTCATAGTTTTAACTCTTTTAAAATTTGTTCAGCGGCAGCCTGTTCGGCTTTTCGGCGACTGGATCCTATGCCCATAAAGGTTTTATCCAAATTTTTAATATGGCATTTCACTTTAAAGGTTTGGCAATGATCTCTGCCTTGAATATCAACAATTTCGTAATGAGGTAGCGGAAGACGCTTGCCTTGTAGATATTCTTGCAATCTTGTTTTAGGATCTTTTTGCTCTTCTCCGGGTTGAATTTGTTGTAATAATGGCTTATACCATTGTTTTACCACTTCACAAGCTGAGGTTAAATCACTATCAAGTAAAATAGCCCCAATAATGGCCTCAACACCATCAGATAAGATGGATTCTCGGCGAAAACCACCGCTCTTTAATTCCCCTGGTCCTAAATATAAATAACTGCCTAAGTCAAACTCTCGTGCTAAAATCGCAAGGGTTTGCTCTCTAACTAAGGTGGCTCGCATACGACTAAGCTCACCTTCGTTAGCTTTGGGAAAACGGTAATATAAGGCTTCTGCGATGGTTAAATTTAAAATGGCATCGCCAAGATATTCTAACCGTTCATTATGTTTATACCCTGCACTACGATGAGTGAGGGCTTGTTCTAATAGATCAATTTGCTGAAATTGATAACCAATTTTTTGTTGTAATCTTTTTAATTTATTCATTGTTACTGAATTTTGCTAAACATTCGATCAAATCTTAACCCTGTCGGCCATTGATTTGGTTTTTTATCTAAACTTAGCCAAATATAGCTTGCTTTACCCACAATAGATTGTTCTGGTAAAAATCCCCAAAAACGGCTGTCTTCGCTATTATCACGGTTATCGCCCATCACAAAATAATGCCCAGCAGGTACGACCCATTCCGTTTGAGGGTAATAAAATGCTTCTGGATTATTTAAGATTTTATGGGTAACGCTACCATATTCTGTGCGCTCTAATTGTGGTTGTTGGTAGTAAATAAATTCTGGGTTAGCGACTGGTTGTGAGTATTTAAAATGAATAACGTCACAATCTTGTTCACAAGGATTGCCATTGACATTAGGAATAAGGGTAATATCTCTTGTGGCTAAATCATAAATGATTTTATCTCCTCCTACCCCAATAACACGCTTAATATAATCAAGGCTTGGTTGTGGTGGTGCTTTAAACACAATCACATCGCCACGTTGAGGTTTGCCAGTTTCAATTAAGGTATGTTGAAAAATAGGATCTTTAATGCCATAGGCATATTTTTCCACTAATAAAAAATCCCCCACTCTTAATGTCGGTTCCATAGAACCAGAAGGTATTTGAAATGGCTCAAATAAGAATGAGCGTAGAATTAGCACAAAGGCAAGCACAGGAAATAATGAACCAATAAACTCCGCCCCTTCTGAAATAGGTTCAATTTGATTTTTTTCTGCCTCTGTTAAGGTTTTACCTGAACGTTGTTCCGCACGAGCAATTTGTCGTTTACGCTTGGGTAAAACTGAAAAGCGGTTGTAACACCAAAATATCCCGGCAATAAAGGTTAAAATAACCAACAAAATTGAAAAAGTATTTGGTAAACCTAAATTATCAAGGATTTTCCAACCGATAAACGCAACAACAAGTAGAATAGGCAGAAAAAATTTTGACATAATATTTCCTTATTTGTTATTTATCTTTGCCAACATGAAGAATAGCTAAAAACGCCTCTTGCGGTACTTCAACATTCCCTAAAGACTTCATTCGTTTTTTACCTTCTTTTTGTTTTTGTAACAGTTTTTTCTTACGGCTAACATCACCACCATAACATTTTGCGAGGACGTTTTTACGTAATTGTTTCACTGTTGAGCGTGCAATAATATGATTACCTATTGCCGCTTGAATCGCAATATCAAATTGTTGGCGAGGAATAAGCTCACGCATTTTCTCCACCAACTCTCGTCCACGATAAGGGGCATTATCTTTATGCACAATTAAGGCTAAGGCATCAACACGTTCACCATTGATCATAATATCTACCCTAACCATATCCGCCGCTTGGAAACGTTTAAAACCATAATCAAGGGACGCATAGCCACGAGAAGTGGATTTCAAGCGATCAAAGAAATCCAGTACCACTTCGCCCATTGGAATTTCATAGGTCAACGCCACTTGATTGCCATGATAAACCATATTCGTCTGCACACCACGTTTTTCCACACAAAGGGTAATCACATTACCTAGATAACTTTGTGGTAAAAGCATATTACATTCCGCAATAGGTTCACGAATTTCCGCAATATTATTTAATGGTGGCAATTTCGCTGGGCTATCCACATAAACCACTTCGCCATTGGTTAATTCTACTTCGTAAACTACCGTTGGGGCGGTGGTAATAAGATCAAGATCATATTCTCGTTCTAATCGTTCTTGGATAATTTCCATATGCAATAAACCAAGAAAACCACAGCGGAAGCCGAAGCCCAAGGCGGTTGAGTTTTCTGGTTCATAGAATAACGAGGCATCATTTAGGCTTAATTTACCCAGTGCATCACGAAATGCTTCATAATCATCAGAACTGACGGGGAAAAGCCCGGCATAAACCTGCGGTTTGACTTTTTTAAAGCCAGGGAGAGCGGCGTTAGCTGGATTATGTTGATGAGTAAGGGTATCGCCCACAGGTGCCCCTAAAATATCCTTAATAGCACAAACCACCCAACCTACTTCGCCACATTTTAATTCGGTGGTATCCACTTGTTTCGGGGTAAAAATACCAAGGCGATCAACGCCATAAGTTTGCCCTGTACTCATCACTTTAATCTTATCGCCTTTACGCAACGTACCATTTTTTATGCGAACTAAAGACACCACTCCAAGATAATTATCAAACCAAGAGTCAATAATCAAGGCTTGTAATGGGGCATCAGGATCGCCTTCAGGTGCTGGAATTTTAGCGACAATCTCTTCTAATACATCCTCAATCCCCACACCTGTTTTAGCGGAACAACGTACAGCCTCCATGGCATCAATGCCAACAATATCTTCAATTTCTTCCGCAACACGCTCAGGATCGGCGGCAGGTAAATCTATTTTATTAAGAATAGGCACAACCTCGAGATCCATTTCAATGGCAGTATAACAATTTGCAAGGGTTTGTGCTTCCACGCCTTGCCCAGCATCAACCACCAATAACGCCCCCTCACAAGCGGCTAAAGAGCGAGAGACTTCATAGGAAAAGTCCACGTGTCCCGGGGTATCAATAAAGTTCAGTTGATAAGTTTGCCCATCTTTGGCTTTATAATTTAAGGTAACGCTCTGCGCTTTAATGGTAATACCACGTTCACGCTCTAAATCCATTGAATCCAAAACTTGCGCCGCCATTTCACGATCACTTAAACCGCCACAAGTTTGAATTAAACGATCAGATAAGGTGGATTTACCATGGTCAATATGAGCAATAATGGAAAAATTTCTAATATTTTGCATAAATTAAGGTTTTATATCTAATGCCAGTCATTATTTAATCGGCAAATTTTACCTGAATATTTGTTTTAGTGCTATATATTCTGCTCAGAATACAGAGGACGAGAACTGAAAATTAAGCTACTGGTGCATTTGGAGTAAAAAGTGCGGTAGATTTTGGAAAAATTTTTCTATTTCTCAAGATGATAAACAAAAGTAATTGTTTCAGTCCTCTGTTTTCCGTCTTCTGTCTCTAAACTATATAATCCTAGAAAATTGTTGCCGTCTTGCCTGTTGGCGAGAATAGGTATCAAAACATAAACAAATATTACGAATTAACAAGCGTCCCTGTGGAGTAACTTGTAATCCATTATGATTAATTTCAATTAACCCATCTTCGGCTAAAGGGGCTAACAGGGCTAAATCTTCTGCAAAATGTTGTTTAAAATCAATTTGATAAAGATCTTCAATAAACGAATAATCTAATTTGAAGTTACAAATAAGTTGCTTGATCACATCTCGCCGTAAACAATCTTCCTCTGTCATGGCTAAGCCTTTATGTAATGCTATACCTCGCTGTTCCACATCGGCATAATAATGCTTCAATTCTTTTTGATTTTGTGCATAGGTATCGCCTAATAAACTAATGGCTGAAACCCCTAATCCAAGTAAATCACATTCTTCTTGTGTGGTATAGCCTTGGAAATTACGATGTAATACGCCTTGTTGCTGAGCGATAGCTAATTCGTCATTGGGCTTGGCAAAATGATCCATACCGATAAATTTATAGCCCGCTTGAGCGAGGGTTTCAATGGTTTTTTGCAAGATGGTGAGCTTTGTTTGTGGGGCAGGTAATTGAGCTTCTTTGATTTTGTGTTGTCCCGCAAAACGGCTTGGCAAATGGGCGTAGTTAAAGACGCTTAATCGATCTGGATTAAGTTCAATAACACGTTGCAGGGTAAACATAAAACTTTCTACGCTTTGTAAGGGTAAACCATAGATTAAATCAAGATTAATAGAGCTAAATTGTAATTCTCTTGCACGTTTTACCAAGGCAAAAACAAAGTCTTCATCTTGTTCACGATTAATGGCTTTTTGCACATCTTTGTTGAAGTCTTGGATCCCCATACTAATGCGATTAAAGCCTAATTGACGTAAATGCCCTAGCATAGAAAGCTCAATTTCGCGCGGATCCATTTCAATGCTGATTTCCGCATCGGCTAACACATTAAAATGTTGTCTTAACATTGTCATTAAGCGTTGTGATTGCTGTTCTGTTAAATAAGTAGGCGTGCCGCCACCCCAATGTATTTGGCTAACTTGGCGCTGTTTGAACAACTGGGAGCGTGTTTTGATTTCTTTTTCTAAATAGTCTAAATAAATATCGGCTTTATGTTGATGACGTGTAATTACCTTGTTACAGCCACAGAAATAACAAAGTTTATGACAAAAAGGAATATGTACATATAGCGAAAGTGGGCGTTGTGGATAACGTTGTGCGGCTCGCTCAAAGTCTTCATTACCATAAGACTCGCTAAATTCTAAAGCCGTAGGATAAGAAGTATAACGTGGCCCAGAATGATTATATTTTTGAATAAGATCCAAATTCCAACTTACCTCTGGGGTAAGATTGGCGATAGATGCTGACATAATTTCCCCTAAATTTTTTCAACCTCAGCCAATAACTGAGGCAACTCCAACATAATTTTTTGTTCTAATTTTGCTTCTGCACTTTCGCGATCTAAATCTAATCGCATACGCTCATTTTTAACTAAAGCTCGTCGTGCTTCATGGGTCGGCATATCTTGTACTACTTGATAAAGCTCAAACATAGCAGGATAGCGATCTAATTTATGCCCAAGGGGTTCAAGTAGCATTTTTAAGCGAATTACCCCCTCAGAATGATTGCAATCATTGTTTTGCATTGCTTTAGCAATAATCACAATACTTTCTTTTAAGCGGTTTTTACGGGCTAATCGTGCCTGTGTAAAGGCTTTTTTCTGTTTCTGCAATGAGAGCAATAAGCTCACTGCATAACTCAGCAAAGCCAAAATAATGATTATGGCGATAATCGCCAGCCAAGTGATTAACATCGTCTATTTACTTAAATTGGTTAATATCAATACGCGCAAAAGTGCGGTATAAATCTTCCGCATTTTCCTCATCGTCCTCGTCTTCTAACATACCAAGTTGCTGCATTAGCTCATCAATACGTTGTAAGCATTCATCAACAAAGGCTTGATCCTGTGGTTTTAAGGTTTTCCCTGCTTCTAATTGATCCAATAATTTATTTAAAATTTCATTATTTTCCAACCGTTCTAATTCTAGAACAGGATCCATAGGCTGATATTGTTTCTCTGGAGCTTTATTTTCTTTATTTACAAACTCCACCACCAACGGCACTTTTTTACGGCTACCAAGGCGAGGATCTTGGCGAAGTGTATTTTCCGGTTTGTTATTGTCGCTTGCAACACTATGGCGAGAACCAGAAGGTAATCCCTTGTGTTTTCTTTTACGTTTTTCTTCCCTTGCTTTAGCATCTAACTCATAACGGGTCAGTTTTTTACCACGACGAGGTTTTTCTGCTAAGGGCTTTTTATCCGCCTTGCGAGCAGGCATAATATCTGTGACTTTACGGCTTTTTTTCTTGCGTGCCATGTGTTTTACCTTTTTGATCAAAAATTGTGACGAATTGTATCATTATATTCTTTTTCTCTCTATTCTCTTAGTGAGAATAAAAATTCAAAAAATAGACCGCACTTTGTTCTTTAATCCTCTGTTTGAGGTTTGTGACTAAACTCTTTGCGTAGCGACACCATCAACTGATCAATTTTGAAATTTTCGGTATCAATAATTTCAAATTTATATTTATCATACATCACAAAATCGGTTTTTTTCGGGATCTTGCGTAACATATACATCATAAAACCACTAATGGTTTCATAGTTCTGATCATCTGGAAATTGCTCAATATCTAAAGCACGTTGCACATCTTCCAGAGGTGTTGCCCCATCAATAAGCCAAGAATTTTCATCACGTCGCACAATTTGTTCTTCCTCATTGGAAACCAATTCACCCATCACAATGCTCATCACATCTTTAAGAGTAATAATGCCCACCACTAAGGCATATTCATTGACAATCACCGCAAAATCTTCGCCCGAAGATTTAAATAATTCTAAAACTTCATATAAAGATAAAGTATCAGGAATATATAAAGGTTTGCGCAAAATACGATTATCGGTCAATGCCACAGGGTCTTCATTTTGCAAAAACAGGGTTAATAGGTTGTGCGATTCCACATAGCCCAAAATCTTATCAATACCATTATCACAAATTAATAATTTTGAATGGGAATTTTGACTTAGGGTTTCCACCACTTTTTGTCGATCATCGGTTTTATCTAAAAACACAATGTATTCTCGGCTTGTCATGGTTGAAGTAACAGTACGAGCTTGCATATCAAAGATATTTTCAATTAAATATTGCTCTTGGGCTTTAAATACCCCAGCTTGAGCCCCCGCATCAAGCATCGCCACAATATCTTCAGAACTCATACTTTCTTGACGTACCGTTGGGATTTTGAATAAACGGAAAAGTAAATTAGCAATCCAATCAAAAATCCAAACAATGGGTTTAAAAATAAAAATGGAAATACTCATAATGCGAACAGTGGCAATCGCTAATTGCTCAGGTTTGGTCATAGCCACACGTTTAGGCATTAAATCCGCAAACAAAATAAAGGACGCTGTCACCAAAATAAAGGAAAGCCAAGAAGCAAAGGTTTCAAGCCAAGCTGAACTTGAATATTGGGCTAATAATTCTTGTAAATAAGGACGAATCGCACTTTCGCCCACAATCCCCCCAGAAATTGCCACCATATTTAGCCCTATTTGCACCACCGTAATAAATTTGCCCGGTTGTTCTTGCAATTTCAGCACTTCTAAGGCTTTATTATTTCCTTCATTGGCTAATTGTTGTAATTTTAACTTCCTGGCGCCAGCTAAGGAAATTTCAGCGGAAGAAATGACCGCACTTATTAAAATTAAGATCATTAAAATAATGATCGCTTCAATTAATCCCATAATATATTTCCATGATTAATTAAGCTGGGCGATTAAATTAATCGCCCAAGAAAAATTTCAATATAGTCATTCCACGTTAAAAATGATACAGCGTTGGTACGGCTCGCCGTACGACTTGTACTGTCTTCGGCGTACCGCCTTATCTCATTTTTAAATTGAAACGACTATATCCGTTTAGACTTGGCTATTTTTCGCTATCAAACCAACCACGAATAAGCTGAATGGATAAGAATAATGTTAGTGCCAAGCAGGCATATAAAATATAGCTT
This sequence comes from Volucribacter psittacicida, assembly GCF_004339025.1. Taxonomy (GTDB): domain Bacteria; phylum Pseudomonadota; class Gammaproteobacteria; order Enterobacterales; family Pasteurellaceae; genus Volucribacter; species Volucribacter psittacicida. The sequence goes on along the minus strand of NZ_SMFT01000003.1, from coordinate 52,768 downwards.
AATAGCGGAATGGCAGGGGTATCCTCGGCGGATACGGCTTTAATAGAGGTAATGTTACGATATTCATCAAACATCACTAAACGCCAACCATAGTATTTTACTTGCACTAATTGTTCAGGCTCACTGGCAAAGGCAGAGGCTTGTGCTTGTAAATTAGCAGAACCAAATTTAAAGTAAAACGGAAAGCCCCAACGGGTATCTTCGTTACGATAAACCATAGGACCGCTACTATTTGATTGCTGAGTATAAATATAGTAAACATCTCGAGTTGGGCCGTCTGCAGGGTTCGCTTTGGTAATTGGGCCGTCTTTATCCACACGTTTCACTTCTACCCCAGTTACTCGTGTAATTTCATAATGAGGGGTAACATAATTCACGACTGCAAAAAGAAAAAGGTGAAAAGCGAGGGTAACAAGAAGTAAAAAGTATTTAATATATTTTCTAATAGCCATAATTGATCCTTATTAAATGAGCAAATATCATACACTATACTAATTTGATTTTGAATAAATTCATAAAGTTTTGAGTAGTAATTTCAGCGAATTCTGCCATAGACAATCCCTTTAATGTTGCCACATATTCACAAACTTCTCGCACATAAGCAGGTTGATTTTGTTTACCACGATAAGGCACAGGAGCAAGATAAGGCGAGTCAGTTTCCACTAACAAACGCTCTAAAGGAATATGGCGTACCACCTCGCGTAATTCCTCGGCATTTTTAAAGGTAATAATGCCCGAAATAGAAATATAAAAACCAAGATCAAGGGCTTGTTGTGCCATTTGTAGGTTTTCCGTAAAACAATGTAAAACCCCACCGCACTTTTCCGCTTGATGATCCCTTAACAACTGAATGGTATCTTCTCGTGCAGAACGTGTATGCACAATTACAGGCTTATTTAATTGCTTTGCAATCTCAATTTGTTGCGAAAAAATATCTTGCTGTAACGCCTTATTTTCTATGCTGTAATAATAATCTAGCCCGGTCTCACCAATGGCTACCACTTTCTTATCACTGGCTAAGGTGAATAAACGCTCATAATCAAAGGGCTCATCATCAAGATCCAAAGGGTGAACCCCACAAGCTAAAGACACCTCATCACGATGTGCCAAACTATCACGCATTTTTTCAAAACGGCTCAGTGTAACCCCAATAGACAATAAATGTTTTATCCCACGAGCTTTCGCTTTATCAATAACATCATCAATATTTTGATGAATTTGCTCATAATCTAAGGCATCAAGATGACAATGAGAATCAACAATAAACATAGTTTTCTTTACTTTCCTTAATCAATAAATCTATAAAAAAGCGTTAGAGTGTAACATAGAGAAAGGGGGAGGGCTATATGGCGTATAAAAAATGCGGTCAAAATTGACCGCACTTTGATATAGACAGAATTTACATCATTCCGCCCATTCCACCCATGCCGCCCATACCAGCAGCACCTAAATCGGCTTTATCTTCTTTTGGTAGATCAGTTACCATACATTCTGTGGTAATCATTAATCCAGCCACAGAAGCTGCAAATTGTAAGGCAGAACGTGTTACTTTGGTTGGATCTAAGATACCCATTTCTAACATATCGCCATATTGCTCTGAACCCGCGTTATAACCGAAGTTACCTTCGCCATTTTTCACCGCACTTGCAACCACAGAGGCCTCTTCACCTGCGTTAGTTACAATTTGACGTAATGGCGCTTCCATTGCACGCAAGGCAAGTTTGATACCCACATTTTGTTCTTCATTATCGCCTTGTAAGCCAGCTACTTTGCTTGCTGCACGAATTAAGGCAACACCACCACCAGCAACGATACCTTCTTCTACCGCAGCACGTGTTGCGTGTAACGCATCTTCAACACGAGCTTTTTTCTCTTTCATCTCAACTTCAGTTGCTGCACCGACTTTGATTACAGCCACACCGCCAGCCAATTTCGCCACACGCTCTTGTAATTTCTCTTTGTCATAATCAGAAGTAGATTCTTCAATTTGTTGACGAATTTGTGCCACACGACCTTGAATTTGAGCTTCATCGCCGATACCGTCAATAATAGTCGTATTATCTTTATTGATAACCACACGTTTCGCTTGACCTAAGTCTTCTAATGTCGCTTTTTCTAATTCCATACCAATTTCTTCAGAAATCACTGTACCCGCAGTTAAGATCGCAATATCTTGTAACATAGCTTTACGACGATCACCAAAGCCCGGCGCTTTCACTGCTGCCACTTTCACAATACCACGCATAGTATTTACCACTAATGTGGCTAAGGCTTCGCCTTCAACATCTTCGGCAATGATCAATAATGGTTTACCTGCTTTAGCAACCGCTTCTAACACTGGTAACAATTCACGGATATTAGAGATTTTTTTATCCACTAATAAAATATAAGGATTATCTAACTCTACTGTGCCTGTTTCTGGCTTATTCACGAAGTAAGGGGATAAATAGCCACGGTCAAATTGCATACCCTCAACAACCGCTAATTCATCTTCTAAACCTGTACCGTCTTCAACGGTAATAACGCCCTCTTTACCCACTTTTTCCATCGCTTGAGCAATTAATTGCCCCACAACCTGATCAGAGTTAGCTGAAATTGTACCCACTTGTTCAATTTCTTTTGAGCTTTCACAAGGCTTAGATAAAGCTTTTAACTCAGCCACTACCGCGCTTACCGCTTTATCAATACCACGTTTTAAATCCATTGGATTCATACCTGCGGCAACGGCTTTTAAACCCTCGTTGACAATCGCTTGCGCAAGTACCGTTGCTGTGGTGGTACCATCACCCGCAGCATCATTGGCTTTAGAGGCAACCTCTTTCACCATCTGCGCACCCATATTTTCAAATTTATCTTCTAACTCAATTTCACGAGCCACAGACACACCGTCTTTAGTAATAGTAGGTGCACCGAAAGATTTATCTAAAACGACATTACGTCCTTTTGGACCTAAAGTCACTTTTACTGCATCAGCAAGGATATTCACACCTGCTAACATTTTTACACGAGCGTCATTACCAAATTTTACATCTTTTGCTGCCATTGTTCTTTTCCTCTCTATTTAAACTGATTGATTATTCTACGATAGCTAATACATCATTTTCAGAAATGATTAACACTTCTTCGCCATCAATTTTTTCTGTTTTTACACCATAACCTTCATTAAAAATGACAGTATCGCCAACTTTAACATCTAAAGGCTGCACCGAACCATTTTCTAAAATACGACCTTTACCTACCGCTAATACTTTAGCACGAGTAGATTTAGTCGCCGCCGAACCTGTTAGCACAATACCGCCAGCAGATTTGGTTTCAACTTCTTCACGTTTGATAATTAAACGATCATGTAATGGACGAATATTCATATTTTATTTTCCTTTTTAAGTGGTTAAAAAAATGTTCTTTCACTATATGGGGAACGATTTTATGATTTCAAGAGGCAATTTGTAGTTATTTTAATCGCTTGTCTTGATCTTGCTGTTTTTCGTATTCCGCTTCAAAAATATCTTGTTGCTGTTCAGAATGAAAACCCTGTTGGCGACGAAAGCGAAAACCAGAAGCAAAAAATTTAATTTTGTTACTAATTAACTTCTCAATCCATAAACTTGCCATAGGGGTTAGCAAAAATAAAGCAACAAGATCCGTTAAAATACCAGGAATAAAAAATAACACCCCAGCAAAAATCCAAATGCCTGATTTAAGCAGAGAAGCGGCGGGAATTTCCCCTTGTGATAATTGTTTTTGTACATTAAGTAAAGTGTACCACCCCCTTGCTCGGATCATTGTTAGCCCAATTAGAGAAGATAAAATAAGTAACCCAATTAAGGCTAAAACACCAAAATTAGCCCCAAACCAGATTAATAACGAAAATTCAATGTAAACAAATAAAAAAGCACAAAGAAAAAATAAAAGTAAAGGCATAATTTCCCCTTTTATGTATTAAGCAACCTTGAATTGATTAAATGGGGGTGAGTTTAGAAAGATCAATGTTAAATTGGAAATTTATATTTTTTCAATTTAAGTAAGACAAAACAGCAGCACTAAAGCAATGTAAATAGTAGCAAAGGCATACTAACGTCGTATTGTTTTGTATCCAAAGTTAAATTGAAGCTCACATTTTTATCATAAATTATCAGATCAACTCTGATTTTTATGCAATCTGAATAAGTTTTATATAGTATTTTTTGTTAAAAATACCCTTATTTTGCGATAACGATCACAACTTTTACACAATTATTTTTAATTGCTTTGTGTTTTATTGTATTTGTATGTTATAAGAATATTGCTGGTGTTAAATTAGTGTAAATATTGTCAAGTATAAGGAATGGTATATGACTATTATTTTCAAAGATACATCTGAATTTGTTACATTATTAAACAAATTAATTGGTAATGTTACAGCAAAAAAATTATTTGCTGCAGATGGAATATTTTATGATAAAACAATTATGTTTGGTATTTGTAGAAGTAGTATGTTTTATCTTAGAGCTGAAAATGAACTCGCGAAGTATTTAGAATCTTTAGGAGCGGTTAGATGGGCCCATGCTTCTCCAGGCTTATCTATTTATAAATATTATCGTTTGCCTATTAGTGTGATGAATGATCATGATCTTTATAGAAAATTAATAATCGCTTCAATTCAACAAGTAAAACTACAGAAACTTAATGAGATCTTGAGTAAAAAGGAGCGTATAAGAGAAATGGCAAATCTAACGATAAAACATGAAAGATTGTTATCAAAAGTTGGAATTAAAAATGTTAAAGAGTTTAATTCTGTGGGAGCTCAAAATAGTTATGTACGATTAAAAAAGGCTTCATTTTCTGTAAATATAAATCTTTTCTGGTTATTTGTAGCTGCATTGAAAAATAAACATGTATCATTGTTAACAGCATTTGAGAAAAAGCAAGCTTTATCTTTACTTAATATTTCTTTATCTAATGCTGGATTAAAACCAGTAAAAGAAAAATAATAATATGAGTTTAAAATATTTCTAAATGACTTAATTCCAACTCAGTTAAGCCTGATTATTAATAATCAGGCTTCCTATATATTAAAAACCTTTGAAATGCCTAAGATAAAATAAGCTGTTTTTAACATTAAATAAAAATATTAGAGTCATTTCAATTTAAAAGAATACAAGGCTGCACGCCAAAGGCAGTACAAATAGTACAACAAGCCAACACAGTATTTTTAAAATGGAGAGGCTATAGACTAGAAGAAAACCATTTTTCCCCAAAGTGCGGTCTATTTTTACAAAATTTTTGCTTTTTTTCATAAGCTAAGTTATAGTCATTGCATTAGTCGGGGTGCTTAGGTGATTGCCGAGCTGAGATGATACCCGTGAACCTGATACAGCTAATACTGACGTAGGAAACTAAATTATGCATTTATTCTCTTTTATCTTCTTATCTTTTCTTACCTTTTTTCTTATAAAAGCAAAATATTGTGATTAATCCAACGAGATTGATTCGCAATGAAAGCCATTGATATTCACCAACTTACCTTGTCTTTTGGGCAACAACGGTTGTTTCATCAATTTGATTTTAGCTTAGAACAAGGAGAATGGGTTGCTTTATTAGGCACTTCTGGCATTGGGAAATCCACATTATTGCGCGCCATCGCTGGATTAGAGCAGGCGGCTATTTCACAAGGTCGCATTTGTTGCACAGGCAAAATCGCTTGGTTAGCCCAACAAGATAGCCTTTATCCTTGGTTATCTCTTGAGGATAATGTGCAGTTAGCCCAATATTTGAACGGTAATAAAACCGCCCAAACTCGCCAGCGAGCCTATCAATTATTAGAAGCGGTGAATATGGCTGAACATCGCCATAAACCTTGTTATCAACTCTCTGGCGGGCAACGACAGCGTGTTGCCTTAGCAAGAACCTTAATGCAAGAAGCGGAAATTATTTTAATGGATGAACCCTTTTCCGCCTTAGATGCCGTTACTCGCTTACAACTACAAGATCTGACCTATCAACTCTTTCGGGATAAAACCTTATTATTAATTACTCACGATCCCCAAGAAGCCTTACGCCTTGCGGATAAAATTTATGTACTCAATGGCGAACCCGTACAGCTATCTTATGCCATTGAACCGCAAGGGCAAAAACCTCGCCAGCTCAATCAGCAAACCTTATGGCAATTACAACAACAATTATTACAGCAACTGATGGAGACATCATGAAAACCTCCTTGCGTTACCTCGTACAAATCACTTTATTAGCCTTAGCGTTAATCGCCATTTGGGCAGCAATAGTCCATTATTTCTCGCTCCCCCATTATTTATTACCACCCCCTTTTAGCGTTGGAAAAACCTTGATAGAGCAATGGCCATTGCTATTATTACATAGCAAAATTACCTTAGTCGAAATTCTCCTCGGCTTGGTTATCGGCTTTTTATTAGGCTTATTTTCTGCCTTAATACTTTGCCTATTTCCCGCCCTCGCCCGCTTATTACTGCCCATATTAGTGCTATCCCAAGCCATTCCTGTCTTTGCCATTGCTCCTTTATTAGTTTTATGGTTTGGCTATGGTTTACCTTCTAAAATCGTGATGACAATCTTAATCATCTATTTTCCCGTTACCGCCACTTGCTACGACGGTTTACGCCATACGCCTAAGCAATGGCTAGAATTAGCCAGTACATTGACTTCCTCGCCTTGGCGAATGTTAATCAAAATGAGATTACCTGCGGCGTTGCCTGCCCTCGCCTCAGGTTTGCGTATTGCCGCCTCCGTCGCCCCTATTGGGGCGATTGTGGGCGAATGGGTAGGCTCATCACAAGGGCTAGGTTATTTAATGCTACAAGCCAATGCCCGAATGCAAGTAAGCCTAATGTTCGCTGCCTTATTTATGCTGATGGCGATGGCATTAGTGCTTTATTTTACCCTTGATAAATTACTTAACCGCCTAATTCCTTGGGCAAATTATTTACCTTAAACAAAGGAGCAACTATGAAAAAATATTTGTTAATTTTGACCGCACTTTTCACTATGTTTAGTTCATCATTAAGTGCCAAACAGAAAGTCAGTTTAATGCTTGATTGGTTTGTCAACCCTGATCACGCCGCCATTATCGTGGCACAGCAAAAAGGCTTTTTTGCTGAAAATGGTTTAGAGGTAGACATTATTGAGCCAGCCGATCCTTCTATGCCACCTAAATTGGTTGCCGCTGGCAAAGCGGATCTTGCCGTTGACTATCAACCACATTTACAAATGCAAGTAGCGGAAGGCTTACCTTTAGTGCGTATCGGAACATTAGTCTCCACCCCCTTAAATAGCTTAGTGGTGTTAGCGGATAGCAATATCCAACAATTAGCGGATCTTAAAGGCAAAAAAGTCGGCTATTCGGTCAGTGGTTTTGAAAGTGCGTTGTTATCTGCGATGTTAAAGTCCGCCAATTTATCCGCACAAGATGTGGAACTGATCAACGTCAATTGGTCGCTCTCTCCCTCTTTATTTAGTGGACAAGTGGACGCCGTCATCGGGGCATTCCGTAATTTTGAACTGAACCAAATGGCATTAGAAAATCGCCCAGGACGTGCCTTTTATCCTGAAGAGCATGGCGTGCCTGTTTATGATGAACTCATTTTAGTCGCCAATAAAAACCAACTTGATACAAAAAAATTATCCGCATTTTTAACCGCCCTTGAACAAGCTACACTTTATTTGATTAATCACCCTCAACAAGCATGGCAAGATTTTGTCAGCTATAAACCACAAGAGCTTGATAATGAGCTTAACCGTCTTGCTTGGCGAGATACCTTACCAAGACTTACCTTACGCCCACGCGCATTAGATAACGCACGCTATCAAGCAATGGCAACCTTTATGCAACAACAAGGATTAATCAAACAAATGCCTGCCTTAGCAGACTACGCCATTCAAGTGGAGTAAAACCTCATGGAACAGAAAAATAGCAAAGTGCAAGTGGCAAGTGCCACAATGATTGGCACCGCCATAGAATATTTTGACAATTATATTTACGCCATTGCTGCGGTATTAATTTTTAACCAACAATTTTTTTCTAGCAGCGATCCCATGTCCAATCAACTCGCCGCACTTTCAACCCTCGCCTTAACCTTTATCGCTCGCCCTTTAGGGGCAGTAATTTTCGGGCATTTTGGCGATCGCATTGGACGCAAAAAAACCTTTATGATGTCCCTGCTCTTAATGGGCGGTGCAACGGTCTGCATCGGCTTATTACCCACCTACCAAAGCATTGGCATTTGGGCAACCTTATTGCTCTGTTTATGCCGAATTGGACAGGGGATCGGTCTCGGCGGCGAATGGGGCGGTGCGGCGTTAGTTGCCATTGAAAATGCCCCCGCACAACAACGAGGTTGGTATGGCATTTTTCCTCAGCTTGGCGCCCCAATAGGGCTATTACTGGCTAATGCTGTCTTTTTATTGATAGGCTATATCTTTGGCGAACAAGCATTACTGGAATGGGCTTGGCGTTTGCCTTTTCTTTTTTCTGTGGTATTAATTGGTATCGGCATTTATGTACGGCTAAAATTAGTAGAAACTCCCGTATTTCTTTCCGCTTTAGAACAGCATAAACCCGTTAAACTTCCAATCTGGCAAGTGCTAACTTGCCATTATAAACCGCTAATTTTAGGGCTATTAATTTGCGTAGCAGGTTATGTCCTATTCTATATTATGATTGCCTTTAGCCAAATTTATGCCAAATCCCCAGCCAGCTTATCACCAGCAGGACACCCAATGGGGCTTGGTATTTCTACCCAAATTTTTACCGCACTATTAATGTGTAGTGCCATTGCATTGGCAAGCACAATTTTACTATCAGGCATTGCCATTGATAAATTTGGTCGCCGTATTTGGTTAATATGGACAACCGTTGGTGTCGCATTATTTGGATTATGTTTACCCCTTTTCCTACATAATGGCACCACCACAAGTTTATTCTACTTCCTTATGATAGGTATGGCACTCATCGGTATGGGATATGGACCACTCGCCAGTTTTCTACCAGAACTCTTCCCCACCTCCGCCCGTTATTCTGGAGCCTCATTAGCCTATAACGGCGCTGGCATTCTCGGTGCAAGTGTCGCCACCTTAGTGACTTTACCACTGAACGCCCATTATGGACTCATGGCAGTAGGCATCTACTTAACCCTTAATGCACTATTAAGTTTACTTGCCTTATATTGGATTAAGGAAACCAAAGGGGAGAGTTTGTAAATAGATCGTTGTTTCAATTTAGAATAAGACAAAGTGATACGCCGAAGGCAATACAAATAGTACAGCGAGGCGTACCACTTATTTACATTAACCAACAGCTAAAATTCCCAAAATACGCCATTTTTGCTATGATCTCCCCCTCTATCCATCAAATAGGAATCACAATGAACAAATTACCTTTTCGAGCAATCGTATCTGATTTAGACGGTACATTGTTAAATGCGAATCATATTATCGGCGAGTTTACCTTGCAAACTTTGGCGAAAGTTGCTCAGCGAAAAGTAGATATTATTCTTGCTACTGGGCGAAATTATACGGATGTCAGTGCAATTTTAGCCAAGGCTCAGCTAGATAATGCGGTGATGATTACTTCAAATGGGGCAAGAATACATGATTTACAAGGTAATCTTTTATACCATAATAGCCTTGATGAAAATTTGGCTTGGCAAATTATGAATATTGAATGTAATCCTGAGCGTGTTTGTGTAAATAGCTATCAAGATGAGGGGTGGTTTATTAACAAGGATATTCCCGAGTTACACAAATATCATCAAGATTCTGGCTTTATGTATCAAGTGGTGGATTTTACTCAACATCATGGACGCGGTACGGAAAAAGTCTTTTTTATTGGACGAGAACCTGCGGATTTGATCCCGCTAGAACAAAGATTACGTCAGCAATTTGGCGAGCAGACGGCGATTACCTTTTCTACGCCACAATGTTTAGAAGTGATGAATAAAAATGTGTCAAAAGGCACCGCACTTTCTTATTTATTAACCCAGCGAGATTATCAACTGCAAGATTGTATTGCCTTTGGTGATGGTATGAACGATGTGGAAATGCTAAGTCTGGTAGGCAAAGGTTGTATTATGCTTAATGCGGATCCTCGTTTAAAAACCGCTTGCCCGCAACTAGAACAAATTGGCTTAAATAAAGATGAGGCGGTAGCCAGTTATATTCGAGCGACTTTTGCTATTTATTAATGCTAAAATAATGCAACAAATTGATGAAGGAGAAAGAAGATGATTATTGTAACAGGTGGTGCAGGTTTTATTGGTAGCAATATTGTGAAAGCCTTAAACCAGTTAGGGCGTAAAGATATTTTAGTGGTAGATAATCTTAAAGACGGCACAAAATTCGTTAATCTGGTGGACTTAGATATTGCGGATTATTGTGATAAAGAAGATTTTATTGCGTCAATTATTGCTGGTGATGACTTTGGTGAAATTGATGCCATTTTCCATCAAGGGGCTTGTTCAGCTACCACAGAATGGGACGGTAAATATATTATGCAAAACAACTATGAATATTCTAAAGAGCTTTTGCATTACTGTTTAGATCGTCGTATTCCTTTCCTTTATGCTTCTAGTGCTGCTACTTATGGCGATAAAACTGAATTTATTGAGCAACGTGAATTTGAACAGCCTTTAAATGTGTATGGTTATTCTAAATTTTTATTTGATCAATATGTAAGAGCCATTTTGCCTCAAGTCAAATCCCCTGTGTGTGGCTTTAAATATTTTAATGTGTATGGGCCGAGAGAACAGCATAAAGGCAGTATGGCGAGTGTGGCTTTTCATTTGAATAAGCAAATGTTAAATGGCGAAAATCCGAAATTATTCGCTGGCTCAAGCCATTTTTTACGGGATTTTGTGTATGTGGAAGATGTGGCACAAGTGAACATTTGGGCGTGGCAAAAGGGTATTTCGGGGATTTATAATTGTGGTACAGGCAATGCGGAGTCCTTTGCAGAAGTGGCTAAAGCGGTAATCCAATACCATGGCAAGGGGGAAATAGAAACCATTCCTTTCCCTGAGCATTTAAAATCTCGCTATCAAGAACATACCCAAGCCAACCTTACCAAGTTACGCCAAGCAGGCTACGATAAGTCTTTCAAAAACGTGGCTCAAGGTGTGGCTGAATATATGCAATGGTTAAATCGCAAATCATGAATATTTTAATTATTGGCCCTTCTTGGGTGGGCGATATGATGATGTCTCATAGCCTTTATCAAGGCTTGGCTCAATTATATCCGCAATGTCAAATTGATGTGCTTGCCCCTGATTGGTGCAAGCCATTATTACAACGTATGCCTGAAGTCAGACAGGCGATGAGTATGCCCATTGGGCATGGCGAGTTTGCCTTGAAAGCCCGTTATCACATTGGGAAATCATTGAGAAATCAATATGATATGGCAATCGTCTTACCGAACTCTTTTAAGTCTGCGTTAATTCCTTATTTTGCCAAGATTCCGTTACGTCGAGGTTGGAAAGGGGAAAGCCGTTATGGCGTACTCAATGATCTCCGCCGTAATAAGCAAGATTATCCAATGATGGTGCAACGCTATGTGGCGTTGGCTTATCCGGCTAATCAAGTTCCAACAGCACAGCAATTAACCATTCCTACCCCTTATTTGCAAACCAATCCCACAGAGATTGCTCAAACGAAGCAGGCTTTTCAACATCAATTAGCCCTGACAGAAGCACGCCCTGCTATTGGTTTTTGCCCAGGGGCAGAATTTGGCCCAGCTAAACGTTGGCCGCATTATCATTATGCTAAACTTGCCGAGCAATTAATTGCACAGCATTATAGTATCCGCCTATTTGGCTCTGCCAAAGATTTTGCCGTTGGCGAACAAATTCGTAACAGCCTTGCCCCTGAGTTGCAGCCCTACTGCATTAATTTAGCAGGGCAAACGAGCTTAAATCAAGCGGTGGATTTGATCGCGGATTGTCGTGCGATTGTGAGTAATGACAGCGGTTTAATGCACATCGCCGCCGCTTTGCAACGCCCCTTAGTGGCTTGCTATGGGCCGACCAGTCCACAATATACACCGCCTTTATCTGATAACGCCTGTATTATCCGCTTAATTGAAGGTGGCTTAATCAAAATTCGGCAAGGCAAGGATAGCCAAGAAGGTTATCATCAAAGTTTAATTGATATTCAACCTGAAAAAGTTTTGCAAAAATTGACCGCACTTTTGGCCGAGCAATCTTCACAATGAGAATTTGTTTAATTAAAACCTCCTCAATGGGCGATATTTTACACAGCCTACCGGCATTAACTGACGCCCAAATGGCGATCAAAGATTTGCAGGTAGATTGGGTGGTGGAGGAAAATTTTTGCGAGATCCCAAGTTGGCATTCGGCAGTAAAACAGGTTATTCCCATTGGGCTACGCCGTTGGCGGAAACAGCTTTTTAAAGCCGAAAGTTGGCAACAATGGCGAGCCTATAAACAGCAATTACAGCAACAAAATTATGATGCGGTAATTGATGCGCAAGGTCTATTAAAAAGTGCGTTATTCGCCACTTATTGGGCAAAAGGGCGTAAATATGGCTATGATCGTCATTCTATTCGTGAACCTCTTGCGAGCTTATTTTATGATCATACCTATGCCATTAATTACCAACAACACGCCGTAGAGCGGATTAGGCAATTATTCGCTGCCAGTTTAGGCTATCCTTTGCCGACAACAAAGGGAGATTATGGTATTCTCTCCCATTTTGGCTCGCAAAATCCCCCTGCCGAGCCTTATGTTGTGGCAATTCACGCCACCACTAGGGCGGATAAGCATTGGCTTGAATCTTCTTGGGCAGCATTATTTCAGCAACTCAATCAACGAGGCATTAAGGTCAAACTGCCTTGGGGCACACCACAGGAAAAAGCCCGAGCGGAACGTCTCGCTCAACAAGCTCCCTTAGTAGAGGTTTTGCCCAAAACAAGTTTAAGCCAATTAGCCCAAATTATTGTTCAAGCTCGGGCAGTGGTTTCGGTAGATACGGGGTTAGCCCATTTAACTGCGACATTAGCGGTTCCCAATATTAGTTTATATGGGGCAACGGATCCCCAACTTATCGGCTGTTATGGACAACAACAATATTATTTACAAGGCAACACAATGGCGGATATTCAAGTTTCACAAGTAATAACAAAACTTGAGCAACTTGCGTTATTTGCTTAATATAGCTATCTGCAAAGAGAATTTTGTTAAAAATAGACCGCACTTTTACAACAACAGAGTTATTATGAAATCAACAACTTATCAACAATATGTAACCCCAATCAGTGAACAGCAACGCCTTGCTAATCAAGCTAAAAAAGTGATTGTCGGTATGTCTGGCGGCGTTGATTCTTCCGTTTCTGCTTATTTATTACAACAACAAGGCTACCAAGTAGAAGGCTTGTTTATGAAAAATTGGGAAGAAGATGATGATACGGATTATTGCACCGCCGCTGCGGATTTAGCCGATGCACAAGCGGTATGCGATAAACTTGGTATTCACTTACATAAAATCAATTTTGCCGCCGAATATTGGGACAATGTATTTGAACATTTTTTAAATGAATACAAAGCAGGACGCACCCCAAATCCTGATATTTTGTGTAATAAGGAAATTAAATTCAAAGCCTTTTTAGATTATGCCGCAGAGGATCTTGGAGCAGATTATATTGCCACAGGGCATTATGTAAGACGTGGCGAACATCAAGGCAAAGCACAATTATTACGTGGATTAGACAGCAACAAGGATCAAAGCTATTTTTTATATACCCTAAGCCACCAACAAATCGCCCAAAGCCTTTTCCCTATTGGCGAATTAGAAAAGCCGATAGTGCGTCAAATTGCCGAAGAACTTGACTTAGTGACCGCCAAGAAAAAAGATTCCACTGGCATTTGCTTTATTGGCGAACGTAAATTCAAAGACTTTCTCGCCCGTTTCTTGCCCGCTCAACCGGGCGATATTCGCACCGTTGACGGCGAGATCATTGGTCGCCACGATGGGTTAATGTACCATACCCTAGGACAACGCAAAGGCTTAGGTATCGGTGGCTTAAAAAATGCAGGCGATGAAGCTTGGTATGTGGTAGAAAAAGATCTTGCCAATAATGAACTCATTGTTGCCCAAGGGCATAACCACCCAAGACTCTATGCCAAAGGCTTGATTGCTCAACAATTACACTGGGTTGATCGCCAAGCCTTGCAACAACCTTTACGCTGTAGCGTCAAAACCCGCTATCGTCAAACAGATATCACCTGCACCATTGAGCCAATCAATCAAGATTGCATTAGTGTGATGTTTGATGAACCTCAAATGGCGGTGACTCCAGGACAATCTGCTGTCTTTTATCAAGGCGAAGTCTGTTTAGGGGGAGGAATTATTGAGCAAGCCTTGAAATAATCATCACTTCCTCAGAAAAGTGCGGTCAAAATTAGGATTGTTTTTTGATCGCCTTTTAAATTGTATAGAGAAATGGTATATTTCTGTCAGCTTTATTAACCTCATCACGTTGATTTATTCATGGCCAATTATTACGATATTACTCTTGCCCTCGCAGGCTTATGTCAAGCCACAAAATTGGTACAACAATTCGCCCATTATGGCGATGCCGAGAAAGAGGCGCAACAATATTCAATCCAAAGCCTATTACAAACCTCCCCAACACATACCCTTGCGGTTTTTGGCGATAAAATTGAACATTTAGAATTAGGCTTAACCACCTTATTAGAACAATTTGGTGGGGTAAAAGGCGAAAATGATTTAGAAGTAAGCCGTTATTGGATGAGCTTATTAGCGTTAGAAAGTAAACTCAATAAATCAGAGCAAGCTAAAACGGAATTAGCCCATAAAATCCAACGCATTCCCAACCAACTTGCCTACTTTGATTTATTTGATGAACAAATGCTCGCCAGTCTTGCCGCCATTTATGTGGAGGTTATTAGCCCTTTAGGTAATAAAATTCAAGTAAAAGGCAACCCTCTTTATCTACAACAACCTTTAATCCAACACAAAATTCGTGCTTGCTTACTCGCAGGAATTCGTTCGGCGGTATTATGGCGCCAAGTAGGCGGTACCAAATGGCAAATTTTATTTTCACGCCGTAAAATTATCAATCAAGCACAACAACTTTTATCATCGATTAACTATTAATATGGAGCTAGTATGCAACTCAACGCACTAACCGCAATTTCACCTATTGACGGACGTTATCAAGATAAAGCCAGCGCATTGCGAGGGATTTTTTCTGAATTTGGCTTATTAAAATTCAGAGTTACCGTAGAGGTACGCTGGTTACAAAAGTTAGCCTCAACCGCAGAAATCCAAGAAGTCCCAGCTTTATCCGCACAAGCAAACGATTACCTCAACCAAATTGTCGAAAATTTCAGCTTAGCGGATGCGGAATGGATCAAACATATTGAACGCACCACAAACCACGATGTGAAAGCAGTAGAATATTTCCTAAAAGAAAAAAGTGAACATATCGCAGAATTAGCGAACATCAGTGAGTTTATCCATTTTGCTTGTACATCAGAAGATATTAATAACTTATCTCATGGCTTAATGTTAAAAACTGCTCGAGAGCAAGTTCTTCTACCTGAATGGCAACAACTTATCGAAGCAATTACTGAATTAGCACAACAATACAAAGCCGTTCCTCTCCTTTCTCGTACCCACGGACAACCAGCCTCCCCTTCTACCATTGGTAAAGAAATGGCAAATGTGGTTTACCGTTTACGCCGTCAATTCAAACAATTACAACAAACAGAAATTCTCGGCAAAATTAATGGGGCTGTCGGTAACTATAATGCCCATTTATCCGCTTATCCAAACATTGATTGGCACAAATTCAGCCAAGAATTTGTAGAAAGTCTTGGACTCACTTGGAACCCTTATACCACCCAAATTGAGCCTCATGATTACATTGCCGAATTATTTGATAATATTGCTCGCTTTAATACCATCATAATTGACTTTGATCGCGATTTATGGGGATATATTGCTTTAAACCATTTTAAACAACGCACTATCGCAGGCGAAATTGGCTCTTCAACCATGCCACATAAAGTCAATCCTATTGATTTTGAAAATTCCGAGGGTAACCTAGGGCTAGCTAACGCCGTTCTTTCCCATTTAGCCAGTAAATTACCAATTTCTCGTTGGCAACGTGATCTCACCGATTCAACCGTATTACGCAATCTCGGCGTAGGCTTAGGTTACTGTTTAATCGCCTACGCCGCCACTCGCAAAGGTATCAGCAAATTAGAAGTCAACCAACAACATCTTATCGATGAACTCGATCAAAACTGGGAAGTCCTCGCTGAACCAATTCAAACCGTAATGCGTCGCTATGGTATTGAAAAACCTTATGAAAAACTAAAAGAACTCACTCGTGGTAAACGTGTAGATGCTCAAGCGATGCAAGAATTTATCAGCAAACTCGCTATTCCTGAGGAGGAAAAAGCACGCTTACAACAACTCACACCAGCAAGCTATATCGGTGCAGCGGTTGAGTTGGTGGAAAAACTGTAACGCCATAGATCTGCACTTAGAACATTTTAGGATTTAAGTGTATATTTTATGCCCGTTTCCATTTATGGGCATCTCTGTATAAAAAATACCCTTAGTAATAATGACTAAGGGTATTTTGTTACTTAACATTTAAGGGAAAGGATTAATTAGTTTAAAAATAATAAAAAAACCGACCGCACTTTAATATCCCGCCGTAAAACGTTGTTGGCTAAATTTAGGTTGCTCTAACTCGTCAACAATGGCAATAGCTAAGTCAAAGTTACTAATACCTGTTGGTTCTCCGTCTAGCATAAGCACTTCGTCCTTAGCAATGCGGTATTGTTCCTTGCGTTGTGTAAAAGGTGAGCCATTAAAGTAAACAGGAGGTGGAGAAATCATTGTCCAATTTACGTCCTTTTGTTGTTTTAACCAAGCTAAAATCTCTTTAAATAACTCTGCCTCAAGTTTAAATTCAGCGGGAAATTCTGGCGTATCCACTAGCTGAACTTGAGGAGCAACATATAAACTACCTGCTCCGCCAAGTAAGAATAAACGTACTTTTGTCATTTTAGCGGCTTCCACTAAGGCTCGTTCTATTTGCCACACTTGTTCAACAAAATCGGAACAATGACGATCAGGTACCGCCGCATTAACCACCACATCAACTTCAGCAAATTGCTGAGTTAAGCTGGCAATATCTGTTAATGGAAGACTTATGGCTTGTAATTGTTCTGTGGTTTGAATTTTTTCTGGTTGACGTGTCACAAGAATAACTTGGTGTCCTCGTTGTAATAATTCCTCACAGACGGCTTTACCTGTGTAACCTGTTCCACCAATTAATAATACTTTCATATTTACTCCTTATTCTGGGGTTATTTATAACTGTTGTGGTAAGTGATTGATATTATAGTAAGAAATAATAGCTTGATCATTACTTGAAAGCTCAATACACTTGTTAGTAAAACTTAATAATCGCAGGTAATACACTATGTATGATTTTAGAAATATGCTTATTTTTATTAAGGTTGTTGAAACAGGTTCAATGACGAAAGCGGCGGAACAACTTATGATGACCTCGCCTGCCGTAACTCAAGCCATTAAAAAATTAGAACAACAATTAGCAATAAAATTATTTCATCGTACAACCAGAAAACTTTCTCTGACAGAAGCGGGAGAGGTGTTTTATCAACATATTGCTCATTTGCAACAGCAGGCGGATAATGCCATTAATGCCATTGATGCCTTACGCCATAAGCCGATGGGGCAATTAAATATTGCTTGCGTAACGGGATTTGTAGATAGCTTATTAATGCAAACCTTTAAAAAAATTCTTGCTCAATATCCTGCGATGAATCTCAATTTATATTTTGAGGATAAACTGATTGATTTAGTTGAACAACGTATTGATATTGCATTACGCGTAGGGAAAAATAGCTTGCAAAATAATATGATCGCTAAACATCTCTTTGATATTGAAATGGTAATATGTGCAAGCCCTGATTATTTAGCTCAACAGGCTTTACCTAACAATCTTGATGAACTCGCTGCATTAGATTGGATCAATTTTCGTCATCAATCGCAAATGTCTATCCATTTTCAACGTGGACAACAACAAACTACGATCACACCTAATTATCGCGTGCAATGTAATAGTGTATATAATAGCCGTTCTCTCACACTAAATGGCTTTGGTGTGTCTATGCAACCTAAATTAGATGTGCAGGCTCACTTACAACAAGGAAACTTAATTCAGCTTTGTGCTGAATGGAAATTGCCCCTTTATCCCTTATATTTAGTACGTTTACAACGTATTCAATCGGAAAAAATGCGTATTATTTGTGAGCTAATAGAGCAATATTTTGCCCAATTAAAAACCGCTTAAGAAAAGAGCGGTCGTTTTTTGAATTATAGTCGCTTCAAAAACAAGGCGTGCCAGCGCGATATTATTTTAACGTGGGACGATGATATTTTTCATAATGAGCTTACTCTCTTTGAGGCAAAGAAAGCAAGCCTATATTTATTCAAAAAAACCCACCGCACTTACTACTCAGCAAACTCGCCTAACATATCTAAGGTTGGAACAAAAAATAATGTGCCTGTTTTGGCGGTACTAAAATCTAAAATGCGATCATAATTCCCTTTTGGGCTACCAATAAACATATTAGATAGCATACGGCGTACTGTGCTAAATGAATTGGCATAAGCGATAAAATATGTCCCCATTTCATTATTGGAAACATTGCCAAAGGGCATATTATCGCGGATCACCTTAAAGTCATCGCCAATATTGGCTAATGCGGAATGAGAGTTACTTGGCTTGGTGTCTTCGTCCATTTCAATATCATCAATTTTACTGCGTCCAATGACTTTTTCTTGTTCTTCCACTGGCAAAGCTCGCCAAGCCTGCATATCATGGAGATATTTTTGTACAAATAAATAACTTCCCCCTTGGTAAACAGGATCTTCCTCGCCAATCATACCAAAACGTTTACGATCTTCGCCTTGTGGGTTTTCTGTGCCATCCACAAAACCGAGGATACTGCGTCCATCCCAGTAACGGAAGCCATGAACTTCTTCCACGCTATCTGCTACCTCTTGCAATAAATCCGTAATAACCGCCGCAGTATCAATACAAAAACTTTGTTCATCACTACGAATATGAAAATGTAAATCCCCTCTGGTTGATACTGCGGTATGCTTACTTCCTTTGATAGCTCTAAATGGTGAAAATTCTTTTGGTAAAGGTGTTGGTAAATCCAACTGTTGCCAAGCCTCATAACCTATTCCCATGACAACACTGGCATGAGCATCAGGAAAACGAATTTGTGCAGTATGGTTAAGGTTAATGATGAGGGTGCATAACCGTTTGAAATGTTTAGACACATCAATCTCTGGTTTAAAATTCCATACCATAAAAATGGTATTATGATTTGGTTCATCAAGTACATTTTGGCTGTGTAAATTCATATTTTCCTCATTATTATTGATTAAAAATGGGTTTATTATACACCTTTATTTTCATTTTCTATTATCGCCGTTTTAATTTAAAGTGGCACGACTATAAAATAGCCCTAGGCATTGCTAGGGCTAATCTTTGAAGAAATCTCGTTTTATATGGGTTAAAACCAGAAAATATAAGCGAAAGTGGCAATAACAAAGATACAAAGAATATTTAGTATAACACCAGCTCTAACCATCTCTTTTTGTTGAACTTCTCCCGTTCCAAATACAATAGCATTAGGCGGTGTTGCGACAGGTAACATAAAGGCACAGGAAGCCCCTAAACCAATAATTAATGCAAGCCCTAATTCTGGCATACCTAATGCTTGAGCAATGGAAATAAAGATAGGGACTAATAAAGCTGCACTGGCTGTATTAGAGGTAAATTCAGTTAAAAAGATAATAAAGGCAGCCACAATTAAACCGATAAGATAAAAATGTCCTCCTTCAATTAAAAAGACAATACCATCAGCCATCACTTTGCTTGCCCCTGAATTTCTTAATACTTCACTGAGGGTTAAGCCACCACCAAACAATAATAGTACGCCCCACTCAGTATTTTCTTGAATTTGTTTCCAAGAAGCGACTTTGGTAATGCAAACTAAGGTTGCCGCAAATAAAGCAATAATGCTATCAAAGCTAGCAATATTTTTCTCTAATCCTAATAAATGAGACAACGCAGGGTTCACTGAGGAACTAAAAATCCAGCATAATGCGATCAAAATAAAAATGGCTAAGGTAATAATACGTTTAGTATCTAACTCAATTTTTTCAAAATGTTGTTCAAACTGGAAGTTGAGCTTAGGTTTAAAGACCATATAAAGGGTGGCGATCATTAATGGTAATAAAATCAGCATAATAGGTAAGCCATATTTTAACCAGTCTGAAAAACTAAGATCTAATTGAGAAGCAACAATCGCATTTGGCGGGCTTCCCACTAATGTTCCCATTCCACCAATACTGGCACTATAAGCGATCCCAAGTAACACAAATACATAGGTATTGTGATACGCTTTACGATCTAATTGGCTCAAAATCCCCATAGCGAGCGGTAACATCATTGCAGCCGTTGCGGTATTACTCATCCACATAGATAAAAAAGCGGTAACTAAAAATAAATAAAGTACGGCTAGCAATAAATTTCCTTTTGCCATTGCCATAATTTTATTAGCAATTAATTTATCGAGTTTTTGAATATGTAAGGCTGTGGCTAAAGCAAAGCCACCAAAAAATAGAAAAATAGTGGGATCAGCAAATCCACTTAACGCCTCTTTGGTACCCACCATACCTAATGCAATGGCTAAAATAGGGACTAAAAGGGCGGTAATCGTAACGTGTAAGGCTTCTGTAAGCCATAAAATTCCCACAAAAACCAATAAAGCTAACCCTTGATTAACTTTATGATCAAAAGGTAAAACATTTAATAAAACGAGAAAAATCATCACGTCTAAAATAAAAATCATCGCATTTTTATCAAACACTTTTTTCTCTTGAATAGGTACTGAACTCATAATACATTCCTTAATCACGAAAAAGAAAAAGCCTTCAGGCATAGGCAATATAGCAAGAACTTTTTATATTGTTAATTCTTGCTTAAATGAATTTTTCAAATATGTGATATTCCGCAAAGATTTTTTATGAATTTGTTATTTTTTCCAACAAATAAACTTGGAGAAAAGCGGATTAATAGGTGAGATAAATAATATGGTCGTTTCAATTTAAAATAAGGCAATGTGCCAATACAGTATTATTTTAAAGGAGGACAACAATAAAAATTGCCCACTTAGGTTATCACATAAGTGGGCAATAATGTTGATGAACAGGGTTAAGTGATGACATCTTCCCCTTTATGTAAATCTTATAAACTTTCAGTGAAAGTACGTGTAATCACATCACGTTGTTGTTCTGGCGTTAAAGAATTAAAACGCACAGCATAACCAGAAACACGAATAGTTAATTGTGGGTATTTTTCTGGGTTGTTTACTGCGTCTTCTAAGGTTTCACGACGCAATACATTCACATTTAAATGTTGTCCACCTTCAACTTTTACTGTAGGTGCAACATCAACTGGCAATTCACGATATTCAATTTGACCTAATTCACTAACCGCAACCACTTGATCTTCCGCATAATCGCCTTTTGCACATAAACAACGTGCTTCACCTTTTTCGCTGTCTAATAACCAAAATGAATTTAATAAATTGTCATTAGCCGCTTGTGTAATTTGAATACCTTTAATCATTGTGTCCTCCAAATAATAAAAAATTGTTTGTTAATTAACCTTTATCGAATTAAGTTTATCAAAAGATTTTATCTTTTCAAATTATTTTACAAGGTTTTGTTGTATAACAAATCAACTTTTTCTAATACCGTCCTTAAATTTGATTTATATCAATAAAAATATGATTCCTATCTTTTCTTATTATCACAAAAGATACAAATTAATACATTTTATTAACAAATAATCTGTGGAAAGAAAAGTTTAAATGCTAGGAATTTCTATTCAGGTTCTTTATAATAACCGCTCTATTTTATTGCTTGGAGGCTAAAAATGAAAACCTGGAAAGATGCCATTAGTGAGGAAAAAAATCAACCTTACTTTCAACGGATATTACAGCAAGTCCAACAAGCGAGAAATAGTGGAAAAACCATCTATCCACCACAAGCTGATGTTTTTAACGCCTTTAAACTCACCGAGTTTTCTCAAGTTAAAGTGGTGATTTTAGGGCAAGATCCCTATCATGGCCCCAACCAAGCTCATGGGTTAGCCTTTTCCGTAAAGCCCGGTATTCAACCACCGCCCTCTTTAGTCAATATTTATAAAGAATTAGCGAACGATATTGCAGGATTTACTGTGCCTACACATGGTTATTTGGTTGAGTGGGCAAAACAGGGAGTATTATTACTTAATACAGTTTTAACCGTTGAACGTGGTCAAGCTCATTCCCATGCCAATTTTGGTTGGGAAACCTTTACAGATAAGGTCATTGCTTGTTTAAATTCACAACGTGAACATTTGGTTTTTCTCCTTTGGGGTAGCCATGCTCAAAAAAAAGGGCAATTTATTGATCGTCAAAAACATTGCGTATTAACCGCACCACATCCCTCGCCACTTTCTGCCCATCGTGGCTTTTGGGGTTGTAAACATTTTTCCAAAGCGAATGAATACTTACAACAGCAACATATTCTGCCAATTAACTGGCAATTACCCTTACAAATTACATCATAAAGACAAAAACATTCAGTAATAGAATATAAATAGGATACACAAATTATGTTAGCCATTATTTCTCCCGCAAAAACCTTAGACTATCAAAGTGCGGTGCCAAATTTAAATTTTTCTCAACCACGACTGATTCCGCAAAGTGAGCAACTTATCCAAATTTGTCGCCAACTTTCGCCTGCCGATATTGCTTCACTAATGCACATTAGTGATAAATTAGCTGGTCTTAATGCCGCACGTTTTGAAGAATGGCAAACAGAACATCATTTACAAAATGCCCGGGCAGCGATTTATGCGTTTAAGGGCGATGTTTATACTGGACTTGATGTAGAAAGTTTATCGGTGGACGATGTGAATTTTGCACAACAACATCTCCGAATGTTATCGGGCTTATATGGTTTGCTCCGCCCTTTAGACTTAATGCAACCTTATCGTCTTGAAATGGGAACCAAACTGGCGAATAAACAAGGCAAAGATCTCTACGCCTTTTGGGGGGAACAAATCACTCAAGTTATTCAAGCGGATTTAGATCAACAACAGGATAATATTTTAGTCAATCTTGCTTCTGGCGAATATTATAAAGCCGTTAAACCTGATTTATTAAGGGCTAAAATTATTAAACCTGTTTTTTTAGACAATAAAAATGGCAAATACAAAGTGATTAGCTTTTATGCCAAAAAAGCACGCGGATTAATGTGTCGCTATATCATTCAAAATCGTTTAACCGACATTGAGCAATTAAAAGATTTTGATCTCGGTGGATATTGGTTTGATGCCACACAATCAAGTCAAACTGAATTTGTGTTTAAACGTGATATAAGTGAATAAAGTATGAAAAAAATTTTACTACTCCTGTTATTGCTCACTGGCTGTGCTCAATTAACGCCACCAACACAATTAGTCGCACCACAATCCATTGATTACAATAATAAAAATTATTATCTTATCAGCCAAAATGATCTCGGATCTGTGGTGCGTTACCTTTATGTGGGGCAGGGAAAAAGCCCGACTAACTGGGATACCGCCATTGAAATATTATTAGATCGCGATCAACAGCGTAGCTTCGATGAACGTATTGCCCTAAGAAAAAAAGCCTATGCTAATCAATCCATTACTGATTTTAGCACCTACGAACAACAAGGCTTTTTATATAATTATGTTATTTATGCTCCTACTCAACAAAATCCAAATTGGCAAATTGATATTGCCAAAGGAAAAAATGTAGAGAATTGTGGCTTTATCCAATATCAATATTCCTTAAAACTGGAAAAAACCCAAAAATTGCATAATATGAACGAACAAAAATTACGTTCTTATTTTAAAAAATATGCGATAAATAAAGAATTACGCCATCTGCAAGCCTTACCTTGGCAATGGAAATGTCAGCAATGACACAAAATTATTCTCATTACGTCAAACGTGCCTCAATACTGGCGGTAATCACAGCAATTATGTTGATTATCGTCAAAGGGATTGCTTGGTGGCTAACTGACTCCGTCAGTATGCTGGCTTCTATCACAGATTCCTTATTGGATTTGGTGGCTTCGTTAATGAATTTAGTCATCTTACGCTTTGCCTTAATGCCTGCGGATCACAACCATTCTTTTGGGCATGGCAAGGCGGAATCTCTCGCCTCCTTAGCCCAAAGTGCATTTATCTCAGGCTCCGCCATTTTTATTTTATTACAAGGCATACAACGCCTAAGTTCGCCACAACCGCTTGCCAATAGTGAAATCGGTATCATAGTTACCCTATTTTCAATTCTTGTAACCTTATTACTTATCACTTACCAAGCAAAAGTCATAAAAATCACCGATAGCCCTGCGATAAAAGCTGACCGTTTGCATTACCAAACGGATTTATTTATGAATATTGCGATCTTATGCTCATTCGCATTAAGTTTTACGGGCTTTATTTATATTGACGGTATTGTTGCCATTATCATCGCCCTATACATTTTATTAAGTGCGGTCAAAATTTTGATAGAATCTACCCAATTATTATTGGATGTGGCATTGCCCACACAAGAAATTGAGCAAATCAAACAGATTGCCTTAGCTGACAAAAGAGTGATTGGTTTACATGATATTCGTACAAGACGAGCAGGATCAGTACGTTTTATCCAATTACACCTTGAATTAGCCGATGAACTTTCGCTACTTGAGGCGCATAATATTACCGATCATATTGAACAACAACTTGCCCAAGCCTTTGGTCAAGCAGATATTATGATTCATCAAGAACCAACAAGTGTAGTGCAAGCGGAACAACAACATAAAATTTGACATAACAAACGCAATAAATTTTGTTAGAATACGCCTATTAGAAAATTTATTTATACTTATTGAATCACGGTTTCATTTAAATTTAACAAGGAATGATCTTATGATAAAAACTATTGCAGTATTAACCAGTGGTGGTGATGCACCTGGTATGAACGCCGCTATTCGTGGCGTTGTCCGTGCCGCACTTTCCGAAGGATTAGACGTTTTTGGTATCTATGATGGCTACCAAGGTTTATACAACAACAAAATTAAACAACTTACCCGTTTTAGCGTTTCTGATGTGATTAACCGTGGTGGCACTTTCTTAGGTTCAGCCCGTTTCCCAGAATTTAAAAACCCTGAAGTGCGGGCAAAATGTGCGGAGAATTTACGCCAACATGGTATTGATGCCCTTGTTGTTATTGGCGGAGACGGTTCTTATATGGGAGCAAAATTGCTTACCGAAGAACATGGCTTTCCTTGTATTGGTATTCCGGGCACCATCGATAATGATGTTGCAGGTACGGATTACACCATCGGCTACCAAACAGCCTTAGAAACCGCTATGTCTGCCATCGATCGTTTACGTGATACTTGTAGTTCACACCAACGTATTTCCATTGTAGAAATTATGGGAAGACATTGCGGCGACCTCACCTTAGCCGCAGCTATTGCAGGGGGCTGTGAATATATTGTCGTCCCTGAAGCGCCTTTTGATCGTGAAAAACTTATTCAACAAATTGAACTTAGCATTGCAAAAGGCAAACGCCACGCCATTATCGCCATTACAGAATTAATGACTGACGTCAATGAATTAGCCAAAGAAATTGAAGCTCGTGTACATCACGAAACAAGAGCCACCGTATTAGGTCATATCCAACGTGGTGGCTCCCCTTGTGCCTTTGACCGAATTCTTGCTTCTCGTATGGGGGTTTATGCCGTAGATTTACTGCTAGCAGGTAAAGCAGGCTATTGTGTTGGTATCCAAAACGACCAACTGGTTCATCATGATATTATTGACGCCATAAACAATATGAAACGCCCTTTCAAATATGATTTATTAAAAACTTCTGAGCGTTTATTCTAATTATCAATCAAAAAATAATTCAAAAACTGACCGCTCTTTTGAGCGGTTTTATTTTGTCCATTACATCCACCTATAAAAAAACCTCACATAAGTGAGGTTTTTTAATTAAGAATATAAGCTAATTACCACTGATAGCCAACCCCAACACTTCCGCTGAGATCACCACGCGTATTAGAACTTCCTGTTAATTTGATAATCACTTTACCATTATCCGAAATTCTAGACGCTCCAATCGCAATCGCACTTTCTCCACTATAAGTACCACCAGCTAAAGCCACCATACTCTTACCTGGTAAATAAGCCTGTGGTAAACCAGCGGTGGCCACTGCACCAGCCACACCTGCACGTAGCTTACGATCTGTACGATGTAAATCATTGGCAAGATGATTAATTGCATTAGTATTATTATTCACCTGCTGATTTGTTGCGTGTAATTGACTACCATTTACAGCATCAGTACTGTTTTCTGATACCTCTCCTGCGGCAACATTGGTAATTTTATTATTACCTGCATTAATACCAGACTCATTAATCGCCACATTACCCACAGTAACAGAAGTAAAGT
Organism: Volucribacter psittacicida; assembly: GCF_004339025.1. Lineage (GTDB taxonomy): Bacteria > Pseudomonadota > Gammaproteobacteria > Enterobacterales > Pasteurellaceae > Volucribacter > Volucribacter psittacicida. The sequence continues at coordinate 26,134 of NZ_SMFT01000003.1, read as the reverse complement.
TAACGTCTTTTGCTGTAGCAACTTGGTAAGTGGTACTACCGTCTGGATTGGTGCTTGCCGTAACCTCAATATTATCGCCTTGGGTAACCTTGGTGGTTGCCGCTGCTGCCGCTTTATTTAATTGAGCCACATTTACCGCATCAGTATCTTCTGTTCCTGTTGCAACATTGGTTAGTTTTTTACCACCATTGTTTAAGCCATTTTCTGATAAACTCACATTACCAATAGTGACACCATTATTATTTATTAGGGTGTTACCTGCGGTTACACTATCAACGTCAATATCTCTGGCAAGATCTACCGTATAAACAGCCTGTCCATTCTCGCCTTTATCCGCTGTTACATTAACATTAGACGAACCTGCTTTTACTTCGGTTTTCGCTGCCGCAACGGCATCATTGATATTGTCATAGCCAGTACCACCAATATTACTCATCGCAATATTACCTTGCTCATTCATCGTCGCATTGCCACCTAATAAAGTAATCATATCATCAGAAAAATTATAGACTTTATTAAGCTGACGACCATTTACCGCATCAGTGCTTGTCGCTGAAATATCGCCATTTTTGACACCAGTAATTTTATTATCCGCCATATTTATACCGTCTGATTGAATTTCAATCTTATCTACTTTTAATCCCTGTTGAGTTAAACTGACATTTTCGCCAACCTTAACTCCCTCAGAATTCATCACAGTCTCGCCTGTAGTTACAGTATTCACATTCAGATCTGGTGTAGTTGAAACCTGATAGATATAGCTACCATCATCATTTTGCAAGGCATTAACTTGGATATTATCCCCTTCGATGACCTTGGTAGTTGCGGCAGCTTGAGCAGCTTTTAACTGGCTTAAGTTTACCGCATCAGTATCTTCTGTTCCTGCTGCGACATTGGTGATTTTCGCACCGCCATTATTAAGTCCTTCCGCAGATAAACTTACCGTTGAACCATTTGCGTTAGTAAAGCTAGTTTCCGTCGCTGAACGATAGGCAATATTATTTTCACTGTCTGTCATTACAATATTGTTGCCAGTAATAGTGGTATTATTACCTGATTCATCATTAAAACTCGCACTAGTTAAACCTGTTAAGTTAGTCGCAAGTTTTAGTACCAATTCACCATCCTCACTATCTACACGCAAGTTCTCTGAGGAAGCATCAGCATCATTCGCTAAACCACCTTTAATGGTTAAGGTTTCATTTAAAGCTTTATCAATCGTTTCGCCTTGATTACCTTTAAACTTCAAGCCATCATCAAGGGTTGCAACTTCACTTACACTGCCATCTGCTTGCGTATATTGGATACGATTTGTGGCATCGTCTGCTAAATTGCTTTCGCCCTCACGAATGCTTAAGGTTGACTGCGTATCGCCATTATTTAAGGTAATTGAACCCTCGGCACCATTTAGTACCACACCTGAAGTATTAGCATTACCTTTGACCGTAATGGTTCCAGCCTCAGTATCATTACCTACTGTAACCTCGTTATCTAAACCGATGGTCAGTTTATTATTGTCAACATCTGCTGTTACTGTAACGCCGCTTTCCCCTGTTAACTGAATAGCTTGGCCTAAGTCTTGTTTAACTTCGGTCTTACTATCATCTGACAAGATAAAACCACCGCCCTTAGCAGCCTCTGTCACATTCGCTACCGCATTTTGCAAATCGCCAATATTAGCGGCATTGGTTAAGGTATCGCCAGTTGCTTTGGCTAATGTAGTATTATCTCCTAAACCACTAGCAACATTAGTAATTTGATTACCGCCGTTATCTAGTCCATTATTGGTTAAGCTCACTGTGTCATTGTTACCACCAAAGAAAACCGTTCCTTCTGCGGTACGCAACGCAAGCACATCTCCCTCTGCGTTAGATGTGGTGATTGACGAGCCTGTAATCTCTGTGGTGTTGCCATCTGAATCAACAAAGTTTGCAGCGGTTAAATTGGTTAAGGTATTTGCCAATTTAATCACTAATGCACCATCCTCACTATCTACTCGCAAGTTCTCTGAGGAAGCATCAGCATCATTCGCTAAACCACCTTTAATGGTTAAGGTGTCATTTAAGGCTTTACGAATGGTATCACCTTGATTACCTTTAAACTTCAAGCCATCATCAAGGGTTGCAACTTCACTTACACTGCCATCTGCTTGCGTATATTGGATACGATTTGTAGCATCGCCTGCTAAATTGCTTTCGCCCTCACGAATGCTTAAGGTTGACTGCGTATCGCCATTATTTAAGGTAATTGAACCCTCGGCACCATTTAGTACCACACCTGAAGTATTAGCATTACCTTTGACCGTAATGGTTCCAGCCTCAGTATCATTACCTACTGTAACCTCGTTATCTAAACCGATGGTCAGTTTATTATTGTCAACATCTGCTGTTACTGTAACGCCGCTTTCCCCTGTTAACTGAATAGCTTGGCCTAAGTCTTGTTTAACTTCGGTCTTACTATCATCTGACAAGATAAAACCACCGCCCTTAGCAGCCTCTGTCACATTCGCTACCGCATTTTGCAAATCGCCAATATTCGCAGCATTGGTTAAAGTATCTCCTTTAGCATTGGCTAATGGGGTATCTCCTAATCCACTCGCTACATTGGTAATTTGATTACCGCCGTTATCTAGTCCATTATTGGTTAAGCTCACTATGTCATTGTTACCACCAAAGAAAACCGTTCCTTCTGCGGTACGCAACGCAAGCACATCTCCCTCTGCGTTAGATGTGGTGATTGACGAGCCTGTAATCTCTGTGGTGTTGCCATCTGAATCAACAAAGTTTGCAGCGGTTAAATTGGTTAAGGTATTTGCCAATTTAATCACTAATGCACCATCCTCACTATCTACACGCAAGTTCTCTGAGGAGGCATCAGCATCATTCGATAAACCACCTTTAATGGTTAAGGTGTCATTTAAGGCTTTATTAATCGTTTCGCCTTGATTACCTGCAAACTTCAAGCCATCATTCAGCGTTGCTACCTCTACTGGGGTATTATCATTTTGGGTATAAATAATACGACTAGTTTCTTCATTATTTAAGGTGTTCGTTCCTTTTTCTACCATTAATGTAGATTTTGTTTCACCATGACTTAAACTAATACTACCTTGTTCACCATTTAATACTACACCATCAGTACCGTTACCATCTTTGACTCGAATAGTCCCTGCCTCAGTGTCATTACCTACTGTAACCTCGTTATCTAAACCAATGGTCAGTTTATTATTGTCAGCATCTGCTGTTACTGTAACACCACTTTTACCCGTTAACTGAATAGCTTGGCCTAAGTCTTGTTTAACTTCGGTATTACTATCATCTGACAAGATAAAACCACCGCCCTTAGCAGCCTCTGTCACATTCGCTACCGCATTTTGTAAATCGCCAATATTCGCAGCATTGGTTAAAGTATCTCCTTTAGCATTGGCTAATGGGGTATCTCCTAATCCACTCGCTACATTGGTAATTTGATTACCGCCGTTATCTAGTCCATTATTGGTTAAGCTCACTATGTCATTGTTACCACCAAAGAAAACCGTTCCTTCTGCGGTACGCAACGCAAGCACATCTCCCTCTGCGTTAGATGTGGTGATTGACGAGCCTGTAATCTCTGTGGTGTTGCCATCTGAATCAACAAAGTTCGCAGCGGTTAAATTGGTTAAGGTATTTGCCAATTTAATCACTAATGCATCATCCTCACTATCTACTCGCAAGTTCTCTGAGGAAGCATCATCATCATTCGCTAAACCACCTTTAATGGTTAAGGTGTCATTTAAGGCTTTACGAATGGTATCACCTTGATTACCTTTAAACTTCAAGCCATCATCAAGGGTTGCAACTTCACTTACACTGCCATCTGCTTGCGTATATTGGATACGATTTGTCGCATCGTCTGCTAAATTGCTTTCGCCCTCACGAATGCTTAAGGTTGACTGCGTATCGCCATTATTTAAGGTAATTGAACCCTCGGCACCATTTAGTACCACACCTGAAGTATTAGCATTACCTTTGACCGTAATGGTTCCAGCCTCAGTATCATTACCTACTGTAACCTCGTTATCTAAACCGATGGTCAGTTTATTATTGTCAACATCTGCTGTTACTGTAACACCACTTTCTCCTGTTAACTGAATAGCTTTGCCTAAATCTTGTTTAACTTCGGCATTATTATCATCTGACAAGATAAAACCACCGCCCTTAGCAGCTTCTGTCACATTAGACACCGCATTTTGCAAATCGCCAATATTAGCAGCATTATTTAATGTATCGCCCGTTGCTTTGGCTAATGTAGTATTATCTCCTAAACCGCTAGCAACATTAGTAATTTGATTACCGCCGTTATTCAGTCCTGTGCTTGTCAAGCTAACTTGTTTTTCTCCATTACCAATGGTTACACCATTTGTCGTAATAGTTGTATTACCTGCAACAAAGCTATTCGCATATACACTGGTTAAGCCTGTTAAGGTTTTCGCTAATTTTATGGTTAGCGTATCTTCGCCATCAGCAACAACACCAATATTCCCATCAGTCAGTTTATCATTCTCTGTCACGCCACCTGCTACTTTTAAGGTTTCGCCTAAATCACGCTGAACATTACTACCACTATCCCCAGCAAAAGTTAATCCTTTGCTTGTTAAAGCATTCGCTACATTATTAATGCTATCTGCGACATTTTTTGCTGTGGCAAAAGTATTTCCTTCTTTATCAGAAGACACTACACCCGATTCATCAGTAGATAAAGTCGCCGTATTCACATCATATTGTACTGATACACCATTTTCATCCGCCTTAACCTGTGCTGTTGTACCTGTGCCATTGACAAAGTTAAGCTGATTATTATTTTGATCTAAAGATTTAACCTCTGAACCATTTACTTTCGCCACAATACTTTGCATCGCACTGTCCGCCTTGGCTAAACGATCTTTGGTACTATCAGAAAGATCTAAATTGTACTCAATATTTTCCACGCCTTTTTCATCGGTTGTTAATGTGCTACCGACTTTTAGGCTCTCTGGGTTAACGGTCACTGAGGCAGTATTGGCACTGACAGTATAAACAGTTTGTCCATTTTCTCCTGTTCCGCTATTTACTACGGTATTGCGACCAGCAATAACCTCAGTTTTTGCCGCAGCAACAGCACTATCAATGGTATTCAGACCTGTTCCACCAATATTCGTCATAGTAATAGTGCCATCAGTTCCCAATTCTGCATTACCACCCAAAATATTTTCTACACTGGTCGCAATATTACTTGCTGTATTCGCCACTAAATATAACTGACTACCATTAATCGCATCCGTTGAAGTCGCACTTATACGCCCAGCGGCGACATTGGTAATAGTACGTTCATTACCTTCCGAGCCCACGCTCACTGTCGCTATCGGCACAGAGCCTGCAAAATTACCATAAGTAAGAGAACCTATGGTTGCCTCTGTCGTCCCCTCTGCTGTTTTAGTTTGAGAGTCTGCACCTAAGGCCACATCATTATCATTAGTCGCTTTAGCCTCATTACCTATCGCAACAGTATTATTCACAGATAAAGGATCTTGCCCTGTATTAGAATTAGCACCTTTACCAATACTCACATTGCCATTACCAGAGATCACTGAGCCTGCATCATAACCAAAAGCAATATTATAATCGCCATTAACATAACGCCCCGCTTGTGCTCCTACGGAAGAATTATAATCTCCCGTAGAATGTTGCCCTGCATAAACCCCTAATCCTGTATTCTCACTACCTTTTATGTCATAAAGAGCTTTACCACCTAAAGCAACATTCATATTTCCCACAGTATTAGCGCCAGTATTACTATCTCCAACAAAGGTATTCCAATAACCTTGCGCACTTAAGCCGGCATTTTCCCCAATATATACATTTTGTGAATAATTTTGCTCTCCTGAGGTGGAGCTGTTTTTGCCCGCATTATTACCAATCATTACCGAGCCTTGATTGTTTGTGGAGTTTTCCCCAGCATTTAATCCCACAGAAACCACATTTTCGGAATTAGCTTGGCTATTATTTCCCACTGCAACAGCATTATTACCCGCTGCCTGAGCATTTACACCTGCTGCTAAAGCATTTTCTCCCGTTGCACCATCGTTATTATAGTTTCCTTTCTGTGTACCATTATCATTAACACTATAATAGCGTGTTGTTGACTCATTAATGGCATTTTGTAAATCGCCAATATTCGCAGCATTGGTTAAAGTATCGCCAACTGCTTCTGCTAATGTAGTATTATCTCCTAAACCGCTAGCAACATTAATAATTTGATTACCACCGTTATTCAGTCCTGTGCTTGTCAAGCTAACTTGTTTTTCTCCATTACCAATGGTTACACCATTTGTCGTAATAGTTGTATTACCTGCAACAAAGGTATTCGCAGATACACTGGTTAAGCCTGTTAAAGTTTTTGCTAATTTTATAGTTAGCGTATCTTCACCATCGGCAATAACACCAATATTATTATCCGTAAGTGTACTATCCTCGGTTACCCCCCCCCTTAAGGTTAAAATTTCGCCTAAATCACGCTGAACATTACTACCACTATCTCCAGCAAAAGTTAATCCTTTAGTCGTTAAAGCATTCGCTACATTATTAATGTTATCCGCGACATTTTTTGCTGTGGCAAAAGTATTTCCTTCTTTATCAGAAGACACTACACCCGATTCATTAGTAGATAAAGTCGCCGTATTCACATCATATTGTACTGATACACCATTTTCATTCACCTTAACCTGTGCTGTTGTACCTGTGCCATTGACAAAGTTAAGCTGATTATTATTTTGATCTAAAGATTTAACCTCTGAACCATTCACTTTCGCCACAATACTTTGCATCGCACTGTCCGCCTTGGCTAAACGATCTTTGGTACTATCAGAAAGATCTAAATTGTACTCAATATTTTCCACGCCTTTGTCATCGGTTGTTAATATGCTACCGACTTTTAGGCTCTCTGGGTTAACGGCCACTGAGGCAGTATTGGCACTGACAGTATAAACAGTTTGTCCATTTTCTCCTGTTCCGCTATTTACTACGGTATTGCGACCAGCAATAACCTCAGTTTTTGCCGCAGCAACAGCACCATCAATGGTATTCAGACCTGTTCCACCAATATTCGTCATAGTAATAGTGCCATCATTTCCCACTACTGCATTACCACCAAGAATATTTTTTACGCTGTTAGCAATATTGCCTGCCGTATTTGCGACTAAATATAACTGGCTACCATTAATGGCATCAGTAGAGGTGGCACTCACTCGTCCTGCAGCAACATTGGTAATAGTACGCTCATTGCCAGCTGATCCCACGCTAACGGTACCTACTGGTTTTACGCCTGCAAAAGTAGCATAACTAATTCCATTGATAGAAGCACTGCTTGTTCCTATAACTGCACTAGTAGCTAATGAGTTAGCCCCTAAAGCAACACTATTTTCTACGCTAACAGAAGTATTAGATCCCAAAGCTAAAGCATCTTTAGCCGAACTAATCGCATTATTACCAAGTGCGGTAGAATAACTCCCGCTAGCAACAGCCATTGTCCCTAATGCCGTCGCTTGCGCTTTACTTGCATTCGCACCATAACCTAAAGCCACGGCACTTGAGTCTGATGCTTTTGCATCATAGCCTATAGCCACCGCATTATTTTTTGAAGCATTAGCAGCAGAACCTATTGCAACAGTAGATGCACCTGCTCCACTCGCATTTTGCCCTACAACAGTTGCTGCATTCCCTGATGCTGTCGCAGCACTTCCCACAGCAATAGAAACACTTCCTGACGCATTTGCACTGCTACCTAATGCAAGGTTACTACTTTGTGAAGCAATAGCATTTACCCCTAATGCTGTTGCATTATCCGCCGAGGCATTTGCACCAGCACCAATCGCTGTTGCGGATGTCCCATTTGCATTAGCAGTAGAACCTAACGCTGTTGCCTGCTCTTTACTTGCTCTCGCAGAGGTCCCTAACGCTGTCGATGATTTCCCATTAGCATTTGCCAAAGATCCCAAAGCAGTTGCACTATTACCATTAGCATAAGCGGCATTACCACCAGCAAAAGAATTACTACTGATTGCTTGTGCGCCATTACCAATCGCAACTGCGCTATTTCCTTGTGCCAAAGATGCAGAACCTAACGCCATTGAGTTTATCGCATTAGCATTTGCTCCGGTACCTATTGCAACTGCCTGTGAATTTTCTGCTTTTGCATTGGTACCAATCGCTGTTGCATTACTTAAGTTGGTGACTACATTCGTACCAATAGCAATATTCCCTGTTGAATCTGCACTTCCTGTACTATCTGCTCCAACATTAGCATTATTAGCCAAAACATAAGAACTACCTGCATTGACAGTATTATTATTACCGATGACATGGCTATTGCCTGCCACTGTATTTAATGTATTTGTATTCCCCACCACAGTCGCATTGCTAGCATTAACCGTATTATTATTCCCTAAACTATAACTGTTATCACCTGTAATTGTAGTAGGATCACCTATTGCTCCCGAATTATTGCCACTCACTACATTACCAACACCAATAGAAATGGCGTTTGTGCCAGTGGCTTGTGCTTTATTACCAATAGCAATCGCATTAGCACCGCTAGCAATAGCTGAAGTACTTAAAGCGACAGTGCTTATCGCATTAGCAATAGCATTTGATCCCATACTTAACGCATCTTCAGCATTAGCATTAGATTTGTAACCAATAGCCACCGCTCTTGCTCCTGTAACAACAGACTCTCTACCAATTACTGTAGAATCAGCGGAAGTCGCTTTTGTATTGTAACCAATTGCCGTTGTTCCATTTGCATTTGCTGTGGCACTACGCCCAAATGCCACAGAATAAATCCCATTAGCATTAGCCAAAGCACCAAAAGCCGAAGCATTATTCGCCGTTGCCTTAGCCGCATAACCATAGGCAGTGGAAGATTCACCAGTAGCTTGTGCTGTATGTCCTGTTGCTAACGACCACGCACCTGCTGCCTGTGCACGTTTACCAATAGCAATCGCTAAATCGCCAATGGCTTGGGAATTCTCACCAATAGCAATTAATCCTGTTTCTCCCTCTTGTTTTGTCGCAGTAGAACTTAATTGCGCAAGCGCATTTGCACCTATTGCGATAGAAGTTTGATTTGCTGAAATTGCATTTGTCCCTAACGCCATTGCATTTTGACCACTAGCAGTACTACTCGCACCTAAAACCACTGCATTTAAACCCGTTGCTTTAGTATCTGTACCATAAGCAATAGCCCCTTCTTGATTTGCTAAAGCATTAACACCAAATGCCATTGATTTATTTGCCAATGCCTGTGCTTTTACACCGGCAGCAAAAGCCGCCTGTCCAGTAGCATTAGATCCCACACCAAGTGCCATAGCCATATCGCCATCAGCTTTAGCTTTAGCACCAACAGCGGTAGAAATTTCACCTAATGCTTGGGCTGCAACCCCAACAGCAACGCTTGCCCCACCCTTAGCATGAGTAGCAACATATCTTGTTGTACTATTTGTTGTATCAATTAATGCAGAACCAATGTAAGATGCATATAAAGCTTTTGCTGTTGCTGATACGCCTTCCATATCATCGCCACCAATAGCAACTGAAGCATAACCATCAGCAGTGGTATCATTCCCTATAGCAGTCGCTTGTCTTCCATTTGCTTTAGTACTACTACCAATCGCTAGGGATTGGTTAGAGGCTGCATAGGATAAATCCCCAATAGCAATAGAACGGGCATTACTAATAGTCCCACCACTACCATTTTGATTATCTGCATTAGCACCACGACCAATAGCAATGGAATTCGTTGAAGAAGCACTATTAGCCCCCAAGGCTATGGAATTTTCACCATTTGCCAAGGTATTAGCCCCTAAAGCCAAAGCTTGAGCCCCTGTCGCATTAGCCTTCTCACCAATAGCAACTGCTGATAAAACCGTTTGAGTTCCTGTTGCTGGAGCAGTTGGCGTATAAGTATTAGATCTAGCATTAGCAACTGAACCAGAACCAATAGCAATAGAATTCCCATTTGCGTAGGAAGCAGCTGCATTTTCAGAAGAAATTGCTGAAGTAGAGGTAGAACCGATTTGTACGGCAGCATAACTATTTACTGAAGCAAACATCATAATTGCAACAGTAATAGAGGACAAAATAAATTGATGATTTCCAATAGTTAATTGAGTATTTACTGTTTGTTGTACTGATGATTGGCTACTCGCTTTAACATTACCTTTTGCAAGCTCTGAAGTAACGACTGGAGAATTTGTTGTTTTATTCCAAATAACTTTAAATACTTTATTCATAATTTTTCAATCCCTGAGATTAATTTATATTAATTTAACCAATAAAGATAAACCTTATTTACTGCTATCACTTTAATAAAAAGCAAATATTTCATATATAAATACGAAAGCGTTAATTATATAGAAAAAAGGTCGGACCACAACATTTTTTATATTATTTTTTTACAATCCCCCCCCCCGCAATAATAGCCAATAACTATCAACAAAATAGACATTTTAAGAAAAAAGACAAAAAAATAGAAAAAATATATGATACATAGTGAAAAAGCCCTATATTGATAGAAATAACCTATTGATAAAAATAACTAAAAAATAAGAAATGTTAGTAATATATTAAAGATTATCGCTTCCCTTTAAAATAAGATAAGTATAAGTAATAAATAAAAAAACCTAGCCTTTAATATAAAGTGCTAGGTTCTATTTATTAATAATTGTTTAAATTAGAAATTAGGTCTTTGATTAAGCGAGCGACCAACTTCTTCATTAATACCAAGAATATTCTGAAAAGTTTCTAATAACTCTGCTTCATTTTTTGCTTCATAGTAATTTTCTTGTTTAACGCATTTAATCCAAGCGTTGTAAGAATCTCTATCAGCTATGGATAATTCATAACCAAATGCAACAAATGCAATCACAGTATCTTGCTTAGGGTATTTATTATCCTGTAAAGAATCTATACGTTGTCGTATTCTATCGCAAGCTCCTAAGTTTAATAATTTATTAGTAACTTCTAATTTAATACCATATGCACTTTCTACTCTAGCAGAAATTTGATCTAATCCATCAGATAAAACTATTAAAAATCGTTTAGTATTAGTAGCCAATTCACTAGTTGAAACTTTATAATTTTCATTTTTATTCATTAATAAATTTGCTCCAATTAAAAGACCAGAACTGGTCAATGTAGCACCTCCAGGTCTTAATGCATTAAAATCTCTAACTAAGTTAGAATTTTTTCCTTGCGTATACCAAAAACTAGTTGTATTCCTATTACTATTATAATATAAGCAACGACCATCTTTATTAAAAGAAGGGTAATCTTCAATATCTTTACCAACAAAAGTATCAATCTTATTAATAGATGCAGAATAATTAACTAACTTATTAAAATCCATAATATATTCTGACAATATCCAATCAGATGTATTATTATCCATCGTTTTAGTCATATACTCCCAAAGTGCAGAATTCCTATCTTTATTAATAATATAAGGAAAATAACATTTTCTAATGTTTTGTGTTTGTTGAGCCCCAAAAGAGAAAGCGACAAATCCCATTCTGTTATAAGGGCTTTGATCTGGTGAATTTAATATTGTATTAGAAATAGATCCAACCACATTTCTTAAACTTGTAATTTTCTTCACGCCATTTATATATTCATCCATTGATCCAGTCAAATCCGTCACCAACATAATATCAATAGGATATTTCTCACCAATTTCCTTTTGCACAAAAATAGAGCCAGAATCAATATTTACCGTTTCTGCGAATGTTAAAGAAAAGCCTTTATTTTTCCCCAAATAAATCCAAGAAGGGCGGTCAAAATCTCCAGATAATTCACAAGCCACAGACTTTAACAATTCTCCCTTATTGTTTCTAACCCTTGCACAATAATATTGGTATCTATCAGTAATGGCATCCTCGCCATTTGCCAAATAAGTATTAGGAAGATAATAACTTCTTACTAAACCACGAATGATTTCTTGATTTCTTTTATCTTGCTGAGCGGCTAATTTAGTACCAAATTGTTGTTCATCTTTTTTAGTCACACTTTGTCGGCTCACATCACTATGTGAATTATTAGCGTTTCTATTCTGATTATTTTCTGTAACTAAAGCTAACCCAGCTTGCTCCATACCTTGAACAAATCTTGCTTTATCAAGCAATATACCAGAACCATCTACCGCTAAAGCAATGATGCCTATTAACACAAAACTCATTACTGCCATCATAATGCCATATACACCCGACTGGCATTTATAAAAGGTTACTACGCGTAGTATTAAAGATTTTTTTAACGTTATCATACTTATCCCATTATCTTGCTACAGTAATCGAGGATGAACGCAATTTATTTCCATCATATTGAGAATTATTCAATACCATAGATTTAAAGAAACTTGGCACGTCTAAACAAAGTGTTACTTGATATAAAGGCACTTTTCTTGGTTTATTCGTTGTTGAACCTTCTGAATAAGGCGAAAGATGTTCTTGTTTACTAAGTTCTCTATAAGGTTGGCAATATTGTGTATCCCCTATTACTGTATAATTAGCAATAGGTTTAGATGATGTCGTTGTAAAGGTCAAAGATTCTAATACTACATAGACTTTACTACTTTCATTGTTAGGAAAAATAACTTCATTAGCAAGTCGCTTAAAGTTATCAAAATCTTTACGATTCAACTGATCTAAACGTTCATCGCCTAAAAATAATTGTTTTCGCTCTCTCAATATATTAGACAAAGAATAAGAAGCATTATCTAGCTTTCCCATTGTCGATCTCATTATCGCCAGATCAGCCATAAAAGCAAACATAAAGACTAAAAGCGTTATCATAAAAACAAACTCTATTGAAACAGAGCCTGTTTGTTTAACAATAATTTGTTTTATTTTAATACTTATACTCTGTTCTTTCATATTCTTGCACAATTAATATCTTTCTTTGAAATAATGTATTAACCCAATTCTCAGCCAACATAGGTAAAGGTAATAAGAATTTATAATTATAATTCACAGTATAACTTGCTATACTCGCTTCTTTCCCTGTCGGGGAAATTAAATTACCATTTTTATCCTTAGTTGGCTGTCTAAAATTACCATTAATTAAATCATTTAAGGTATCCGCATATTCAACTTTAACTTCTATTTTACTATCTGATGATTCTGCTAAATATGCTAATGTATAATTTTCATATTTGTTTCTTTGTTCAATTAAGTTTTTCTTAAATAGCTCTTCATAATTACCATTAACCGCTTTTTGATTTTTAGTTATCCTTACTCCTTCAGCAATAGCTAAATCCCAATAAGCTGACAATAAAACTATACGTGCTAATTCAAGAATTAAAAACACAACAAATAAGAAAACGCCAATAGTCAAGGTAAATTCAATACTTGATACACCTTTCTTATTTTTCCAAAAATGATTTAAAGTAACATTCATAAAGATATTATCTTCCAACAATATTTGAAACTCTTTCTGTTTTTTCTAAAGCATTTACAAGACTTTCTGGTGAAGTATTTAATCTTTCTTTCTTAATAATATCAAGTGCATACTTTTTATCTCCATTTTTCACTAGAGCAAAAACAAGATTATGAACCAATCTTGATTCTTTTATCCCATTCATATATTGTGGCAATAACAAATTAACTGCACTCAAATAATCCCCATTGATAATATATAACATAGCAAGATTATTAATTGCCACAACATCATTTAAGAAAAACTCTCTTGCTTTATTAATATTCGCTTGAGCATCATCTAATTGACCTAATTGCGCATAAGCTATGCCTTTTAAATTATAAACTTCAGCATTGTTAGGATATTGAATAACTAATCTATCAGAGGCTTCAATAGCTTTTCTATATTCATTTAACTGGATTAAATTTCTAATTTCAAGCACTCCTGCGTCAGCAGAAACTAGGTTTCCTTGTCCAAGTAAGGGTTTTAAATATAATAAGGAAGAACGACTATCCCCATTTTTATAATAAGATTCCGCAAGTTTATAACGAATAGCGTCATTTTCTTGTACCTTTAATTCATCTCTATATAGAGAAATTAAAGCGTTATAATTTTGCGTTGAGTTATATAACTTTTCTTTAGAAATAAAATCGCTTTTACTCATTACAGGAGAATTAAAAGAAGTACAAGCGGAAAGAAAAGTTGTTATAACAATTAAAGATACTTTTTTAGTCAATTTCAATTTAGAAAACATTTGGAAATACCCTCATCATACCAGGAGCAATAATTAAAATTACAATTGGAAACATAATAAACACAATCAATGGAATACTCATCTTTGCAGAAAGCGTTCCAAGCCTTTCTTCAATCGTAAGTAATTGAAGTTCTCTTATATCAGCAGAAAGCTGAATTAAATTAGAATAAATAGAAGAACCAAAGTTTAAACTTTGCTGTAATGTATTACAAAACATTCTAATTTCTCTTGTTGGCAAAGAAATCACCAAATCATCTAATGCTGAATGTAATCCAGCAATTTCCCCCTTACGCAATATTCTTAACATCACATAAGTAAGATCTGGGTTTAATGTTTTAAAGTCCATAGATATTCTTTTTAAAGCGGCATCAATAGTTACCCCCGTTTGAATACAAACAGCAACAAGATCAATAAAACCTGGCAAATCAACCATAATACCTTTGATTTTCTTATTTATAATAACATTTGTTAAAATACCAGGTATAATAACTATTAATATAAATATAACAGAAAATGCAAGCATTAAACTAGTAGAATCAGCACTAAGATTAAATAGATAATAAATAAAAGATACTAATAAAGTAAATATTATTTTTAACTTAACATTTTTATCTAATAAGCCTAAAAATTTTAAGAATTTATTATTATTGATAATTAATAACTCTAACTCAATCTGCTGCTTATTCTTCTTAGAATTATCTTCTATATTATGTTCTTTTGGTCTTTCACCCGATAGAACTTGTTTATTTCTATCAAATGTTTTCTTTCTTGTAAAAGCAATAAAAAGTACTAAAATACCAAGAGAAAAACATAATAAATAAATTAAAATTGTATTCAATATCACGTTGTCTTCCTCATTAACCACCAAATAATTAACATACCTAATAACTCACTACCTAAAACGTAATAAAGTATATATCTACCATTATCATCATTAATAATGAAATCAAAATTCTCTGGCATCATAAATTTCATAAAAATAAAAAAGACTACTGGAAATAAACTTACAATGATCGCAGATATTCTTGCCTCTGAAGTCATCGCTTTCTTTTTCTTTTCCATTTTTTTACTATCAGCGATCATCCTTCCTAATCGATTAATCACTTCTCGCATTTGCCCACCCTTATCTAAATTAATTTTAATTATAGTAATAAAGAAATAAAATTCTTTATAAGGGTATCTAACATAACTATCATTAAAAACCGAAACAGGATCTTCTCCCAAAGAAAGGCGTTTATAAATAGATTTAAACTCTTTACCAAGCTGTCCTGAAATGTCTTTACCACATCGTTCTAATGCTTGTAATAATCCTGCCCCTGAGGATGTTGATGAGTTAAGTATTTGGATCACTTCTGGAAAATATGCTTCAAATATTTTTCTGTTTCGATGTTGCCCAATTTTCCAAATAATAAGAATAAACAATAGAATAACACTAATCAAAAAAATAGTTTTATTTACTTGCAAATATAAGTTATTTATTGTGAATAAAACTAAAAAAACACATAAAGTTAAAATAATATTTCTAAATAAATTCTTAGAGTTTCCCGCAATAAAATAATATTTCCATAACGAAATATTGGATTTTATAGTATTTAAAATTTCTGATATTCTAAATGACGTTTTATCATTTCCTATTACTTTCTTACGTAGCGTAAATATACTTTTAAAAGCATAAAGCAATAATAAAATACCAAAAGAAATTATCAAATAATATAAAATCATTCTACCGCCCTCCAAAAATACTTTGCAATTCAGAGCTTAAATTAAATACTTGCGCATTCTGATAAACAATAGATCGAGATAATAATCCATGAGAAGTAAACTCGCCTAAAATTTTACCTTCTTTATCTCTATACTGGCTTGGTTGATATGTAAATATATCCTGTAGTACAACTTGCCCATTCTCCATTCCCATAATTTCAGTAATATTCATTACTTTACGAGAACCATCATTTAAACGAGATGCTTGTACGATAATATGTACAGCCGAAGCGATATTTCGGCGAATTGCATCTAATGGTAATGATAAATTAGACATCATAACCATACTTTCTAAGCGAGCAATAGCATCTCTAGGACTATTCGCATGCAGAGTAGACATTGAACCATCATGCCCTGTATTCATTGCTTGTAACATTTGAAATGCTTCTGCTCCTCGACATTCCCCTACGATAATTCTTTCAGGACGCATACGAAGAGCATTAATCACAAGATCCTGCATGGTTACCGCGCCAGTATGTTCTACACCTGCTAAACGCGTTTCTAATCTAACAACATGAGGTTGGCTTAAATGTAGCTCTGCGGTATCCTCTAATGTTATTACCCTTTCTTGATGAGAAATATAGTTAGATAACGCATTTAATAATGTTGTTTTCCCTGAACCTGTCCCACCAGATACAATAATATTTACCCGAGAACGAGCAGCAATAATTAGGAAATTAGCCATTTCTCTCGTCATAGAACCAAAATTTACAAGATCTTGTAATGATTTCTTTGACTTACTAAATTTTCGGATAGAAATTGAAGTTCCATCTAAGGCGATTGGTGCTATAACCACATTCAATCGGCTACCATCAGGTAAGCGAGAATCAACTAAAGGGCTTGCATCATCAATACGTCGTCCCACTCTTGCGACTAAACGTTTAGCAATATCCGTTAATTGCTCATTATTTATAAAATATTTATCTGTTTTTTCTAAAATACCGGCCCTTTCAACCCAAACATCATCGGGTCCATTAACTAAAATATCATTAACGGATTCGTCTTCCATTAATTCTCTTAATGGTCCATAACCTAAAATTTCATCAGACATTAACTCTGCGATAAATTGTGCGTCTACCGCCGTAATGTATTGATTGTTAATATCTGAAATCCTATGCACTAACTGTAACAGTTCGCCAATTAGCTTATCTCTTTCACTTTGAATTTGATCTAGCCTTTCAACGTCAATATTACTTAAAATTTGATTTCTGAAATAAGCTTGTTTTTCTTTAGTTAACATAATAAAAAATAAAATTAATTATTCATTATCCAACGATAAATACTTCTAAATAGGCTCTTATCGTCTTTTTTTCTAATTTGTCTAGATAAAATACCAATGACTTTCATTGATAATTGATGAAATTCACGTTTAGAAGCTTTATTCAAATTAACCTCTAATACTGTTTTATTTTGAGGTTGCTTAATAAATGGAATAATTGCATCTATAGGATGATTTAATAAAGATTCAATATCAGATTTTGCCATCAATTTAGATGAATCATATCGGCTATCAGAAAGACAAATAAAGGTCCTAATAGGTTGATTACTAAGCTGGCGGGCGCGTTCGCATTGCTCTAAAAACTTTTTAGCAACTCGAAGCGATCCCACTTTTCGTTCAACAATAAGAACAAAGTTATTACTATAAGTGAAAAACTCAGAAAAGTTATCTTTATTGATATTAAAAATCGGCTTATCGTAAATAATGAAATTATATTTCTCAATAATATCTTCTGCCAAATGATTAGGATCCCCATTAAAAAGAAATAAGTTATCCATATATTCAACCACATCGCCCTGTATTTTCTTATCAAATAAGAGATCCAAATCTTGTGAACCATTACTTCCTTGAGCAAGTAAAACTGGGACTTTTTTATTTAAAGCAATATTTGCTGCAATATGAGAACTAATAAAACTTCCACCAATACCGCCTTTACAAGTTAAAACACAAACTTTCGTTGTATTTCTTGTACAAGGAATAGAAATATCCGTAGAGCGAATCTTATTCGCCATTAAACGAAGCTGTGATTCGGAATTAAAATAAAGGATACCTTGTTCTAATAATTGCTGTGATAAACGTATAGAATCCGATAATCCTATTACGCAACACCACATATTTTGAGGAACAATTGAGCTAATAGATTCAGAAATAACGGTTATATCGCTTTCATCTTGAATATCAATAATTACACCAATAGCTTCTTCTGCACTAAGAACCACATTCTCATCTAAAAAACTACTTTTTATGATATCAATATTCTCTAATCCTTCTGTTCTCAATAATTGCAATACTTTATTTTGAACAGCCTCATTATCTGATAAAACAATGATCTTTCTTACTGAGCTTACACTCAATTTATCACTATCTAGTAATAGCATAAAAAATTATCCTCAGTTTTTTAATTGAATATTCGAGTTATAATTCACAGCACAAGATATTTGCTCTCTATAGCTAGGTTCAGGATTCATTCTAATCATTCTACAAGCACGACCCGATCCTTGATATTGCTCTATATCCACATAAATTGGATAAAAAGATAAACGTCTATCTACACGTTTTAAGGTTATGTTATTCGCATAAATATGCTGACTTAATAACTCTCGTTTTAATCTTTCCGCTATAACTTTATCATTATGAGTAGTCCAATAAATGATAATATTTTTTGACTTATCTTGTCCGACATATTTCTTAACTTTTAAGAAAAATGCCTGAATATTATTTTCCTGTGTACTTGATAATACATAACGTGAAGACTTTAAATGAAATTGGCTAGTCCCATTGATATTATATTGATCGATATTAGGTGCCTTAGAGGCAGAATATACATAGCTACTCATTAATAATGTAAGTACAAATAAAGGAATTTTACTAGCGATTACATTTCTCATTGTATAAACCCACCATTTTTAAGGAAATTCGTTGTTAAAGTTTTATAATAAACATCTTTTAATGGAGTAACATTGAAAAAACGTTCCATTGTTCCTGTTTGTTGAAAATTAGGATAAACAATATCGGCTTCATTAACTGGTTTAATAGAATTTACCGTTGCTACAATAACCAATTCTTTTTTATCTCTACTGGTACTCGCACTACGGAAAAATGAACCAATAATTGGAATATCCCCTAAAAGTGGGATCTTATTTAGTTGTTCAATATCATTAGAAGTAAATAATCCGCCAATAATAAAACTTTCTCCATCAGCCAATTCAAAGGTAGATTTAGAACGCCGAGTATTAAAATAAGGAACTTGCCCTACTCCGTCATATTGATAACTTCCAGCAATATTACTAACTTCTTGTGATAAAACTAATCTAATTCTATCGTTCTTTTGAACTTTGGCACCTACGAGTAATTTAATACCAAAATCTTTATAAATAATACTTGCAGCGCCTTCTCTATCTCTTTGAGCGAAAGGAATTTCTCCCCCCACCAAAATATCAGCAGTTTCTCCTGATAACATAGACACATTAGGTTCTGCCAAAATTTTAGCATTACGTTGATTATTTACGGCATTAATGAAAAGTCTAAGATTATTTGCATTAATGATAGATAATGAGCCTGTTACACCATCAAAAGCTCCCCCTACCACAGATGCTGAAGCACCAATATTATTGAACAAATTACCCGATAAATTACTCCAATTAATCCCTAATGAATCAGAAAAGTCTTTATTAACTTCAACCACAGTCAATTTAACATTGATTTGGATATTATCATCCACATGACTGTTATTTATAACACCTTCATATTCATATTTATCCATAAAGGAAATTCGCTCTTCCGCTCCCCTTGAGTTTTGTAAGCTAAATTCAGTTACTTTTGGAGAAATACCCAATGCAGCTCCAACAATATGTTGAACCTCTTCACTTTCAGCATTAGAGCTTGCGGTTCCCTCGATCACATAGGCCTTTCCAATTTTCTTTACTTGCAATTTACTATTAGGAAATCTTGCTTTAATTTGTCGGTTAGCATCACTAATATTATTGATCAAAGCATTGACGCTTAATGTATCATCTAATATTGAATTCCCCTCTTGATCAAAGACGGTTACTTCGGATACCCCTTCCTCTTTGGCATAAAGGATAAAACTATTATCATCAATAATTTCATAATCTGCCACATCAGGATTTGAAATAAAAATGGTATCAATTTTTGCCGATGTATTTACAATGTTACTTTGTCCTTTTTCTAGGTAAACCGATCTTGCTGAAACAAGGCTAGAATAAAAAATAGCAATACCACAAAATGCTAGACATATTAATTTTTTAGTAAAAATTTTATTTAACATTGATTATTGACCTCTTAATTTCCTAATAAAGATTCCACGATTTTTATCTGATAATTTATTCGAGTTTGGTAAAACAAATAACATACTATCTTCAGGTAATGAATAAAGTTTTACGACATCTAATCCGTTTAATTTTAGAACAATATAACCAGCCTGTTTTTCATTGTTATCTGCTTCTTTCACAACATTTAATACTTGAACTGAACTTTGAAGCAAAACCGCCTCTTTACGATTCAATGTCTCATTCCCACTGGCATATTTTTGAGCATAGATAGAGACATAATGCCCACTATGTAAACTATCTAAAATATAAGCATTGTCTAAACTTACTGGAATTCTATATCCAACTTCTTTTTTAGCATCAATGCTATGCGATAAAAAACGAGGATCTGTTGGTGCAATTAAACTGCTAGGAAGTAATAATGATGAAGCTTGAATATTTTGTGAAACCAAATAACCTTGTAATCCATTAGCTTGATTGGTAATTAAATCAGAAACATCATAATCAACAAGATGATCATCAATATCCACTTCTTGATCTGAAAGCTGATAATCTTCAACCTGAAGTAGCTCTCCAGCTTTAACATTTTTAACCAATGTTGCTATGGTTATTCGTTTTTTCTCTTTTTGGTTTTCTGTCTTTGCAACTTCGCTTGACAAATCAGTTTGTTGATTATTAGAACTACTCGGCATCATAAATAAGCCAAAAAAGCCGATAATCAACATAAATATTGAAATAATAAATAGTAGCCTATAATTCATTTTCTATCCTTAATGTAATTTAACTTATTTAATGTAAAAACCAATAATTTATGATAAAGCCAACATTAATTGCGACACCATAAGGCAATCCATTCTTTTTTATTGACTCTCTGGCAAAAATCCAACCGAATAGGATAACAAACAATCCAGTGAAAGAAACAAAAAACAAAAAAGAAATTATCCCTGAATAAGGGATAGCCAGCATTAGCACTGCAATAAGTTTAGCATCACCACCGCCTAATATATTTAGGCTAAATAAGAGAAAACCTATTACTAACGCAATAGCTGCCGAGAAGAAAAAAATATGTTGGTATTGTAACCAAGAAAATAATAGTAAAGGGAAAAACAAAATTACTATTATTTTATTACTAATTAATCTATAGCGTATATCCGTATAACAAAGATAAATTAATAATAAAATAATAAGGGTAAAATTAATAGAAAAAATAGAATCTTCCATGGTAATAATAAAAATTAAGGTATTTATATAAAAATAGTAATATAAACACCTTATAAATTAATTATTATTTAGTGATTTGAGTTTTTACACCTTTAATATCTGTTGCTAAACCTGCAAATTTTTCTTTTAAAGCTGCAATAAAACCCTCATTTGAATTAAATACAACAATAATAAACGCTGCAATTAATACTGCAATTAAACCATACTCAATCGCAGTAACCCCACGTTTATCTTCTTTAAAACGACGTAAACCCTCTGTAACTGCAATAAATGCTTTTGTTGTTAAACCAAACATTGAAATATTCTCCTAATGTAAAATAATTAACGAATAAAACGATTGTATGTATACTTCACTAAATTTATTGATAAATGTAAATTTACATAAAAGCACATAACCATAAATATGTATACATAAGCGACAATCGGGCGTAATAATAAACAAATAAGAAATAAAATCAAACAAAAATACCCCCCCCCCCCGACATTATTTTCTATAATTTTCTTAAATTTACAGTAAATTACCGATAAACCTTATAAAAAGCCATCAATTTCAAAATCTACTGTGTATTCTCCCCACCTATGCTAAACTGCCAATTCCCTTCAATCTGATTTACAAGGAAAATATTATGAGCTACTTAGATGGATTGCCGATTGTCTCGGTTTTCTTTATTATTTTGGTGATTGCCATTCTTGCTTCTGCCTTAAAAATGGTGCCTCAGGGCTATCATTGGACGATTGAGCGTTTTGGGCGTTATACCAAAACCCTTACGCCAGGGTTAAATTTTGTGGTGCCGTTTGTGGATCGTGTTGGTCGCAAAATTAATATGATGGAGCAAGTGTTAGATATTCCTTCACAAGAAGTGATTTCAAAAGATAATGCCAATGTGGCTATTGATGCGGTTTGTTTTGTGCAAGTGATTGATGCTCGCAATGCCGCTTATGAAGTCAATCATTTAGAACAAGCCATCATTAATCTCACTATGACTAACATTCGTACCGTACTTGGTTCTATGGAACTTGATGAAATGTTATCTCAACGTGATTCAATCAATAGCCGTCTATTATCTATTGTTGATGAAGCAACCAATCCTTGGGGTGTGAAAGTCACACGTATTGAAATTCGTGATGTGCGTCCACCACAAGAACTGATTGCGGCGATGAATGCACAAATGAAAGCCGAACGTAATAAACGGGCGGATATTTTAGAGGCTGAGGGGGTTCGTCAAGCGGAAATTTTGCGTGCTGAGGGCGAAAAACAATCTCGCATTTTAAAAGCAGAAGGGGAGCGACAAGAAGCCTTTTTGCAAGCAGAAGCTCGTGAGCGTGCCGCGGAGGCGGAAGCAAAAGCGACTCAAATGGTGTCTGAAGCCATTGCTAGCGGAGATACCAAAGCCATTAATTACTTTATTGCTCAGAAATATACCGAAGCATTAAAAGAAATTGGTGGGGCGGAAAATAGTAAAGTCGTGCTTATGCCATTGGAAGCAGGCAATTTAATTGGCTCTGTGGCAGGCATTGCGGAATTGCTTAAAGGCGATAAAAAATAAGGGAAGTTCTTTTGCTAAAAGCCCCTAAGGCAAATTTGCTTTAGGGGCTTGTATGCTGTTTCAAGATAAGGCAGTACGACTCACTTTAAAATAGGGGACTATAAAAAGATCCTCGTTCGTAATCCTACAATTTCTCCTCGTGAATTTTTTCGATTTTCTAACCGCACTTGGTAATGATGCAATTCGGCAATACGATAAACAATAGATAGGCCTAAGCCACTGCCTTTTTCATTTTGCCCAGCTGGGCGATAAAAACGTTGTCCGAGTTTTTCTAAATCCTCTTCTGCCACACCATTGCCGTTATCTTCCACAATCACTTCATTCTGTTGCAAAATTAAGCGAATTTCACTGCCCTCGGGGCAATAACGAATAGCATTGTCCACAAGGTTTCTTAACATTAAGGACAAAAGCAAAGGTTGCCCTTGTTTAACTACAGGCTGTTGTTCAATGGTAAGGGTCATTTCCATTTTGCGTTTTTGAGCTGGAAAATAAAAATCAGCCACAATAGACTGCAATAATAAATTCCAATGAATATCTTGCAATTCCTCTAACTGCGTTAAACTGTCTAAACGTGATAAGGTTAATAATTGCTCAATTAATTGGCTTGCCCGATCAATCCCTTGCGTTAAATTTTGTAAGGCTTGATGACGCATAGTTTCATCGTCCCCAGCCATTTGTGCTAATTCTGTTTGAATACGCAATGCGGATAAGGGGCTACGCAATTCGTGGGCGGCATCGGAAGTAAAACGGCGTTCACGCAATAACATCGCTGAAGTGCGGTGGAAAAAAGTATTTAAATTTTGTACTAATGGCAAAACCTCTAAGGGAAGTTGTTCCGTAGGCAAGGCTTGGTGATCATCAGGTGAACGCTGTAATAAATTTTTGCTCATACGTTTTAAAGGCGATAATTCTTTACGTATCACCACAACAATAACAGCGAGTAAGAAAGGTAAACCTGCAATCCAAACCCACATTTGTCCAAAAACCATTTCATTAATTAAATCTTCTCGGTAATCAAGCTCTTGCCCTACCGCAATCATTAAGCGATTATTGCCATCGGCGACAGGTAACCAGAAAATACGCCAGAGATCATCATCATTGGCAAGCTGGGCTTCAGAAAAACCACGAGCAGGTGCATAAATAAAATTACTCCCATTTTCGCCATCACTCAGCAAAATATCGCCGTTTGGGGTAAAAATAGCAAAAGCGAGGGCATCATCATCACGTTTTAATGGTTTCAATGGTCGTCTAGCACGTTGTTCACGAAAGCCACCAAGTTGATGACGCTCAAGGAATAAATTGCGTAAATCCGTTGAAGCCAAACGCTGAGCAAATAAAATTTGTTGTGAATCAAAGACTTCATTAACCTCTTTACGCACCTGAAACCAAGCAATCGTGGTTGAAATCGCCCAAATACAAAGAGACGTTATGGATAATAAACAAATTAAACGAAAACTTAAGCTAGTTCTTTTCATCATAATTTCCTAAGGCATATCCCACGCCATGCACCGTACGAATTATTTGTTTACCCAACTTTTTGCGTAAGTTATGAATATGCACCTCTAAAGCATTACTACTTACTTCATCGTCCCAGCTATACAATTTTTCTTCAATCAATGAACGAGATAATACCCGCTCCTTATGATTTAAAAATAACGCCAATAAACGATATTCTTGTGAAGTCAAAGGAATTTCCTGTTGCTGTAACCACACTTTACGTTTCATCGGATCAAAGGTAAGTAAACCATGTTGAATAATGGGATTAATATGCCCATTACGTCGCCGAGTTAGTGCTTGCAAACGGGCAACAACTTCTGCTAAAGCAAAGGGCTTACACAAATAATCATCTGCACCAATTTGCAAGCCTTGCACACGCTCATCTAATGTATCCCTTGCGGTTAAAATTAACACTGGCACATCTTGATTGGCTTTCCTCCAACCTCGTAAAACTTCTAAACCATCAAGTTTTGGCAAAGTTAAATCCAATACCACCACATCATAAGGGGCGAGAGATAACGCCTCAAAACCTGTTTTACCGTCCTGAAACCAATCCACTAAAAAGCCTGATTTAATTAAGCCTTGTTTTAATCCATCACCAATTAAAGGATCATCTTCAATTAACAAAATACGCATATTTTTTATTCAATCTTATTTATCATCAAATGGCTATCATATTGCCATTTTCTAATCATTTCAATGTATAGAAAAAAGGAAGATAAATTTTCATCTATCTTCCTTAATAAGAATTAATAAGTTGAATTACTTAATTTTTTCTACACGATTAACTTCAACTTCAATTTTATTCCAAGATTTATCCACTTCCGCATAAAGTCTTACTTTATCTTCAGGGGTAATGGTTTGACCTGCCCAAGCACGTCTTTCAATTTCTACTTCAATTTCTCCACTGTTGTCTTTAAACATAAAGTCATCTTTACCCACTTGGCGTACAATATTACCTTCTAATAAGATATATTGATCATCTTTCCATTTAGATGAATCTGAGACTTTACTGATTTCTTGTTGTGTATTAACAAACCCACCCTGTCTAAAATCCTTACCTTTATGATGATGTGCTACGGCTGGCGCAGCAGGATCTTGAAAACCACCTTTTGGTGCTTCATTTGCCATTGCAGTGGCAGTGGATAACGCTAATAATGAGGCTAAAACTACTTTCTTCATAAAAACTCCTTTAATAATGGTTTAAAACACAAAGTCCCTTGCTTTGTTGACACCTATTAAAACAAAAAAATATTAAGGAAATCTTAAGGGATAGAAAAGAATCGCTATTTTATAGTCTTTTCAATTTAAAGTAGAAATATTTATCAGAACATTCTTAAACAAAGTGCGGTAAGTTTTGAGGATTTTTATGAAAAAGTATAAATTAAATAACAAAAAACCCTTGTTGCCTAACAACAGGGGTCTCTTCAATTTAATAACCTGGCGGTGACCTACTCTCACATGGGGAGACCCCACACTACCATCGGCGTTACGGCGTTTCACTTCTGAGTTCGGCATGGGGTCAGGTGGGACCACCGCACTATCGCCGCCAAGATAATCCTTTCGATGATTGACGTCTCTTCTCA
>NZ_SMFT01000002.1:469743-712834 GCF_004339025.1 Volucribacter psittacicida | reverse complement strand
GAAACAAGTTTCTTTCCCGTTACCGTTCGACTTGCATGTGTTAAGCCTGCCGCCAGCGTTCAATCTGAGCCATGATCAAACTCTTCAGTTTAATCTCTCCACTCAATACTGACTTCAAATAAATTGCTCAGCACTGGTATGTTAAATCTAAAATTTTCAATATTTTCAAACTCAAGCACACGAGTGCCCACACAGATTGTCTGATTCATTTGTTAAAGAACAACTTTCTATTCAGAAAGAAAAACGACGCTGATTTTTCATCTTATCAACTACAGCGTCGTTGTGTGGGGCGTATTATAGTGATTTCATTTTTCCTTGCAAGTGCTTTTTTCACTTTTTTTCAAAAAATTTCTTTTTTAGTGCCATTTGTTGATTAATTAGGCTATTTTAGCTTATAAATAATCAAATTATTTCTTTGACTTTTAATAAACAAAATAACAACATTATATTGATAAGCCTTATCGAGGTACTGGGCGATTGGCTTTCATCTGTTGATATAATAAACAAGCATATTCATCACCCTCAATATCACAAACCTTTTTTATCAACTGCACTGCCCGTGTTTTATTCTGGGCAGTACCTGAACCTTGATATTCTAATATGGCAAGAATGATAACAGCATAAGGGTTATTATCCTCTAGCCCTTTTTTCGCCCAAAAATAGGCTTGTTGATCATCTTGGCTAGCATACTTCCCTATAAAATGCATTTGTGCTAGACGCATACGTGCATTTCCACGTGTTTCTTGGAGAGCTGAAAGCTTATCCTTTTCAGCTAATGTTTGAATAACATTATCTGGAATTTCAGCAAGCTCTTTATAGTATATTTTGGCTTTAAATACATCTTGTTTCACCCCACCTTCTCCCCAAAAATAAATTTCAGCCATCTTAAACTTTGCGCTATAAGGCCAACTTGACTGCGGATTTTTAGTGAAGCTTAAATCTTGATACCAACGTAACGCCAATTGATAATCGGGCAAAAACAGTTGCTTAATTGGTTTTTGATAGGGATCACAGCTTCCCTTAGCATAGCTGTCAGCTAATTGCATTTTATCAAATTCAAGAAATACCTGAATTTTCTGCTTTTGTTGTTCAGTGATGTCTGATTGCCGTAATTGCTGTTGCTTTGAGTTAATTTGTTGTTCTCGCCAATATAAGGACTCGCGGTAATTACCCTCTTTGCAGTACTGATCTGCAATTATGCTCATAGCCAAGCGATCCCCCTTTTTGGCTTCTTCAAGGTAATTATTATCCGCTGCGATAGCATTTACACTCACAGTGAGCAAGATCAGGCTGAATAATTTTGTTGATATATTATTCATCATTATCGTCTCCAAAGTAATGTTGAAAATAGACAGGACTACGAGGTGATAGCTCTTCGATAGGAAAAGGAATAGTATTAATAAGTGTTATGTCAACATTCACAACTTCGCCGACTAATTTATCGTGATGCATTTTGCGTTCGATAAGTCTACGCTCCTTTACTCTCGCCAATTCTACATCTTCTTTCCCCTCTGGAAAAACCAGTACACGTGTAATGCAAAGCAAGTTATCCGCTTTCTTCTCTACTTTATAGCCTGCATCATCTCCGATATAGAGAAAGTAAGGTGCTAACTGATCAGGATTTTCGGTTTTAATCTCGCTTTTAACTTCAAAGCAAAGTAAATTAACGTATTTTTCCATTGAACGCTCCATAAAAATTACCTTAGATAAAATAAAAGATTTGGATAAAACTCTGACAATAAACTGTTTAATCAGATTTGTTTTGTTATTTACATCAAGTAAATAACAAAAAGTACTATAGTACTTTTGGAAAACGAACATTTTTTGAGCTTTTGTTTATCTTCTTATTCGTCTGGAATAGTTACAATGGTTTCAATGTAAAAATAAGATAAGGCGGTATGACGAAAACAATACACATAGTACGGCAAGATATGCCAACGCTGGATTATTTCAAAGTGGGGTGATAGAAATCAAAAATATTCTAAAATTTGACCGCACTTTATCACCCAAGTGCGGTCAATTCTGCAAAAGTTTTTATTCTTTTGGTAAGCGTTTAATGGCAAGCAATAAACCGCCCCAAATAATCACTAAAGCAATACTCATCATAATGATTGCGGTTAAACTCATTCTTTTTCCTCCACAAATTTATCCTCATGTTTCCACGCAAGGCGTGTTAATAAATACGCAATGATCACTAAACCTATCGCCATTCCCCAACCGAAGGTATCAATAAACCAGTGAGGATAGCCGCCATACCCTTCCGTTAATACTTTGCTAATTTCAGTAAATAACATATAGACCAACACTATAGGTGTTAATGCGCCTGCACAAATACGCCAGCCCATACCTAATTTAAAGGAAGAAGTTTTATTGCTATGTGCAGCTAATTTAGATAAGGATTCGGTTAATAATAAGGCATAGGTAGAGACTAACGCTACCGCCACAATACCAAAGTTATTCACAAATTTATCAAGTACATCTAAAACTGGTAAACCTGTGGTGGTGCCAAATAATAAGGTAGAAACGATCATCATAGGCACACCGACCAAGAATGTTGCCCCAATGCGGTTCATTTTGATCTTATCTTGTACCGAAGCAATAATCACTTCTAATACTGACATAAAGGAAGTTAACGCGGCAACAACTAAAGACCCAAAGAATAACACGCCAATTACCGCCCCAAAAGGTGCTTGATCAATAATTGCAGGGAAAGCGATAAAGGCTAAACCAATACCAGAGGTTGCCACTTCGCTCACTTCTTTACCTGCGGATAATGCCATAAAACCTAATGCCGCAAATACACCAATACCCGCTAATAATTCAAAAGAGCTATTGGCAAAGCCCACCACTAAACCTGAGCCAGTTAAGTCCGAGTTACGCTTTAAATAAGAGGCATAGGTAATCATAATACCGAAGCAAATAGATAATGAGAAAAAGATTTGTCCATAAGCGGCAACCCAAACTGTCGGTTCAAACAATTTTGACCAATCAGGGGTAAATAAGGCATCAAGCCCTTTTGCTGCTCCCGGTAAAAATAATGCACTCACGACTAATGCAAAAAACATTACGACCAAAATTGGCATAAAGAAAGAAGAGGCTCGACTAATGCCTTTTTGTACCCCTAATGCCATAATGGCTAAGGTGACAAGCCATACACCAATTAAAGGTCCAGCCACGGTGGCAACAAAATCAAACCCCACCGTCACATCACTCGACATCTTTAAGAAATTATGGAAGAAGAAACTGGCAGGATCATTACCCCATGCACTATTCAAAGAATAATAGGTGTACATTGCAGCCCAACCTAAAATGACCGCATAATAAAGCCCGATAACAATATTAATCAGTACCTGCCACCAACCAAAGATTTCAAATTTTTTATTTAAGCGGCGATAAGCTAAAGGTGCTGAGGCTTGATATTTATGCCCAATGGCATAATCTAAAAATAAGAGTGGTATCCCTGCGGTTAATAAAGCAATAATATAGGGGATAATAAATGCCCCACCGCCATTTTCATAAGCCACATAAGGGAAACGCCAAATATTTCCCAACCCAACAGCGGAACCTATCGCTGCTAAAATAAAGGCATTACGCCCGGCAAAGGTTTCACGAACCTTAGAATTGGACTGTGCCATTTTTTGCTCCTTAGAATGAAAATCAAATAAAGCAATGAATATAGAGCAATATAAAATATTGTCAAATGATTAAAAATAGACTTACCTAGAGATTAATACCATAAAAAAGCGAAAATTTTAGTGATACATTCTAAGAAATTATTTATTATCAAAATAAAACGCTTATTATCTCTTTATTTATCGCCATAAACTTCTAAACAAAAACACAACAAAAAATGTACTTTTTATTGAAAAAGTCATCATTTTTTTAGCATTTTGCGATGCCTATTCCAAAAATAAATGCTGATGGCATAAAATTCTCGCCTTATTTTGATCACCCTTTTAAGCTAATACTATGTTTTACCCAATGAACTAATATTATGCCAAATCAGGATCTTGCCGTTTTATTACGCCTATTACAAATTCCCCAGCTCAACTTGCCCACAATACATCGTTTACTCCAGCAAGTCCGCACCAGCGATCTTCTTGATTACGATCAAGCCGCTTTCCAACAAATCGGTTGGCAAGCCAACCAAATTCAAGCCTGGTTTCACCCCAAAATGCAATATATTGAACCTGCGCTACAATGGCAACAACAGCCCGATCAACATATTATCCATTTTCTGCAACAGGATTATCCTTATTTATTGCAACAAATTTATAGTCCACCACCAGTCTTGTTTATAAAAGGCAATTTAACTTGTCTTTCACAGCCACAAATCGCTATCGTAGGTAGCCGTCATTGCTCAAGTTATGGGGAATATTGGGCAAAATATTTTGCCTCTGAGCTCTGTGCAGCGGGGTTTATCATTACCAGTGGATTAGCCTTAGGCATTGATGGCTTCGCACATCAAGCAGTAGTCGCCCAACAAGGGCAAACCATTGCGGTATTAGGTAGCGGATTAGACAATATTTACCCCACAAAACATCAACAACTTGCCCAACATATCCTTGCCAATCAAGGGGCATTAATTTCCGAGTTTCTACCGCAACAAGCACCTGTTGCCAAAAACTTTCCTCGTCGCAACCGTATTATTAGCGGATTATCCCTAGCCACGCTGGTCATTGAAGCCAATGAACGTAGCGGTTCGCTCATTACCGCAAGGTATGCCCTAGAACAAAATCGTGATATTTTTGCTCTCCCAAGCCAAATTCAAAGTGAGTTTAGCCAAGGTTGCCATAAACTCATAAAACAAGGTGCTATGCTGGTAGAAAACGTATCAGATATTATTGAAAATCTCTCTCACTACCCTCAAGCTCCCACAAGCATTAACCTCAGTCATACCGCCCAACAAACACCCCCTAAAAATCCCCCAACAATATCGCCAGAATACCCCGAGCTTTTCGCCCATATTCCCTATAATGGTATTAGCCTTGATCAGCTTTCAGAAAAAATAAATTTACCTATAGAGCAATTACTAACCCAATTACTGGCGTTAGAATTACAAGCCTTAATCAGTGAACAAGAGGGATTATATAAACGATGCTAACGAATTGGTTTTGCATAATGAAAGAAAAAACGTTAGCATAACCTCAGGATCAATAACCCCTTGCATAATCACAACAAATCAATATGGCAAATCCGCTTTTTACGCCAACAAAACAGACACATCGCTGTCCTCAATGTGGCTCAACATTGCAGATAAAACAAGGCAAAAAAGGCTTATTTTTAGGTTGTAGTGCCTATCCGCAATGCGATTACTTACAACCATTACATCATTCGCCAGAAAGCAAAATCATTAAACATCTTGATGAAAAATGCCCTGAATGTGGGCATTCTCTCGTCCTTAAACAAGGGCATTTTGGTATGTTTATTGGTTGTAGCCATTATCCTGCCTGCCATTTTATTGTGCAAGATAATCCCAATGAAACACCTCAAGAGCAAATTGATTGCCCTGAATGTCAACAAGGGCATTTAGTGGCTCGCCGTGGACGGCAAGGAAAAACTTTTTAT
Organism: Volucribacter psittacicida; assembly: GCF_004339025.1. Taxonomy (GTDB): domain Bacteria; phylum Pseudomonadota; class Gammaproteobacteria; order Enterobacterales; family Pasteurellaceae; genus Volucribacter; species Volucribacter psittacicida. The sequence goes on along the minus strand of NZ_SMFT01000002.1, from coordinate 707,266 downwards.
GCTTGTGATCGTTATCCCAAATGCAAATTTACCTTGCCAAGTCAGCCCATCGCGTTGGCTTGCCCACAATGCCATTATCCCTTAAGCATTGAGAAAAAAAACGCACATTATCAATGTGCTAATAAACAATGTAAACATAATTTCACGACAAATGAAGATTGAACAACTGGTTTCTTACCTCCAACAACATAATGTGATCGCCTACCCTACCGAGGCAGTATTTGGTTTAGGCTGTAATCCTTATAGCGAAATCGCCGTACAAAAATTACTCACACTCAAACAACGCCCTCAAGAGAAAGGCTTAATCCTCATTGCCCCAACCCTTGACTTATTACTGCCTTTTATCGATCAATCGGCACTTAAAGAAAAACATTGGCAAAAACTGACCGCCCTTTTGCCTCAACCGACCACCTGGATTGTACCAAGCCACCGCGATACCCCAAATTGGCTCACAGGACAATTTGACAGCATTGCCATTCGTATCTGCCGCCACCCTGCGGTCATTGAACTTTGTCGCTACACCCATTTTGCCTTGACCTCAACCAGTGCTAACCTTTCTGGCTTCCCCCCTTGCAAAACGGCTGAAGAAGTGCGGTCACAATTTGGTTTAAATTTTCCTGTGTATGACCAACCCATAGGACAAGCACAAAACCCCTCACAAATTCGTGATATTTTTACCGATCAAATTATTAGACATGGATAAGGAAAACACTATGGATCATTACGCTGTCTGGGGCAATCCCATTGCCCAAAGTAAATCACCACAAATTCATCAACTTTTTGCCCAACAAACCGGGCAAACAATGTCCTATACAGCCCAATTAGGCGACTTAAACCAATTTGAACAACAGCTACAAGCCTTTTTTGCTCAAGGTGGCAAAGGTTGTAACATTACCGCCCCTTTCAAAGAACGTGCCTTTGCCCTTGCGGACAGCCATAGCGAGCGTTGTTTAACCGCTGAGGCCTGCAACACCCTGAAACGTTTAGATAATGGGCAACTCTATGCGGATAATACCGATGGGGCAGGTTTAGTTTCCGATTTACAACGCCTGAATTGGCTAAAACCTCAACAAAAAATCCTGATCCTCGGTGCCGGCGGCGCAAGCAAAGGTGTCTTATTACCTCTGCTACAAGCACAACAAAAGATTACCATTGCAAATCGTACCCTTGAAAAAGCCCAACAACTCGCTGAAAGATTTGTCCATTATGGGCAAATTGAGGCTTATACCCTTGCTCATATTCCATCACAACATTTTGATTTAATTATTAACGCCACATCCCTTGGCTTACAAGGCAAAGTGGTTAAAATTGATGAAGAAATTTTGAAAAATGCCACCGCACTTTATGATATGCAATACGCCAAACAACAGGATACCCCTTTTATCCAACAAGGCAAACAGCTTGGCGTACATCAATTAAGCGATGGCTTAGGAATGTTAATCGGACAAGCAGCACACGCTTTTGCTCTTTGGCGTGGCGTTATGCCTGATACCACGCCGTTATTTAATCTTTTAAAATAAAAATACCAAAGGGGTTAATCTCAATCTAACGTTTTTATAAAATTAAAGTGCGGTCAGTTTTGGCAAAATTTTATTTTGTCTTGAATAAGCCCATAAAATATAGTCATTTCAATTAACCTAAGACAAAGCGTGTCAACGCTGTCTTATTTAAATTGGCACGACGATAACTAACCACACCATAGCACAAATCAGCATACTCACAAATACCGCTGCGGAGCCAAGATCTTTTGCCTTTTTAGCTAATGGGTGAAAATCTTTGCCAATGCGATCAACGGTAGCTTCAATGGCGGTATTTATTAGCTCTACCACTAATAACATCAATAAACTACTCAATAAGAGCAACAGCTCAATTTTGTCCTTTGCCCAATAAAAAGCCAAAGGTATGCCGATCAAACAAAGTAACAATTCATGGCGAAATGCCGTTTCTTTGATAGCATAGCCTAATCCACTGAATGAATAGCCTGTGGCTTTTATAATATGTTTTAACCCTGTGTATTTTTTCATTATTAATCCTTATGTTTACATTGTGCCACGATATCTAGCTGAGGTTGATACAAATCAAGGGAGAGATCCATATCCAATAAACCGAATACTGTATGGAAAAAGTTATCGTGAGAGAAAGATTGGCTTTGTGCAAGCTGTTGTAAGCAATCAAGAGAGAGCTTTTCATTCGCTCGCCATTTCTCCGAAAACCACATTACCATTGGCACTTTCGTTTGTTGTTCTGGCGCAATGGCATAAGGGGCGGAATGTAGATATAAGCCATTTTCGCCTAAGGACTCGCCATGATCCGATAAATAGATTAGGTTACTTTCCCATTCAGGTTGTTGAGCGAGATAATCAATGGCTTTATTCACAATATAATCCACATACAAAATGGTATTATCGTAGGTATTGACTAACTGTTGGTCGCTACATTGGTTAATTTCATTGGTATCGCAAGTGGGTGTAAATTGGCGATATTGTTGCGGATAACGTTGGTAATAGGTCGGTCCGTGGCTACCCATTGTATGCAACACAATTAAGCTGTCTTGTTGGCTTTGTTGTAAAATGTTATCCAAATCTTCAAACAAAATTTCATCAAGACATTCGCCGTTTTTACAATATTTTGCCAAGTTTAAAGCGGTCATATCCTGATTTTCTATCCGATTACAGACGCCTTTGCAACCTGCATCATTATCAAGCCAAGTCACTTTTACCCCAGCCCGTTGCAGAATATCTAATAGATTATCTTGGTAAGGTGCTTGATTATTATTAAAACTTTTTTGCGGTAAATGGGAAAATAAACAAGGCACAGAATAGGCAGTAGAAGTGCCACAACTAGAGACATCGGTAAAGTTCACAATATCTTGTCGTTTGGCTAAGAGGGGTGTAGTTTGGCGGGCATAGCCATTTAGTCCCCAGTTTTGCGCTCTGGTGGTTTCGCCCATCACCACAATAGTCACATGACGAAAATGATCAGGCTTAGCCTGTTTAGCATTTAAACCTAGCTGAATAAACTCTCGATTGGCATTGTATTCACTTTTGATTTTTTTCACGCTTGTGCCAATAATATTGGACGGCAAAATTAAATGCACAATAGGTTTATTATTTCTCACAATAGAGGCATAATCTTGATAAAACCCTTTACCAATTAAACCTATCAACAATACCGACACTAACACCAAACCAATACGTTTACTGATTTCAATCCACCAACGGGAATAACGCACTTTGACCAAACAATACAACACCGCAGGTACAATCCCTATCACGATTACCCATAAAATATAGGGTAAAGTGATCAAATGCAGGGCTTCACTTGTATGAGTTTGCAACACATTATCTAACATCTCCTTATCAAAATAGATACCGTAAAAAATTTCGTGATAACTCACCATCGCACTCAACACGAGCAAAGTTGGAATAAGAATACGATGTAACCAAGGTAAGGCGATCAGTTGAAAAACAGCGTTTAACACTAAAAACACAAAAAGTGGCACCGTCAACAAAAAATAATCTGCTGATGAACCAGTAAAGGGGTGAATCGTCAATAATTGACGATAAAACGGATAATTTAATACCAAGGCAAAATAGCCTGCCACCAATGCCAATAAACAGCTTGACGACAAAGAAATCTTGCCGAGTTTGCGTAAAAACATAAGGCTACCTCTTATTGAATCATTAGGTAGCCGAGTTTAAGGGGGAAAAATTAGCTAAGAATTAGCAAACTTACGTTAAATTGAGGAAGCAATATTCTTGGGCAATACAATTTTCACCAATAAACCTGAAGAAAATTGCTGGCTGTCCAATAACAATAGCTGACCGCCGTAACGTTGAACAATAGATTGCGCAATGGCAAGCCCCAATCCTGAACCTTGCTGTTGTGTCCCCAATACACGATAAAAAGGCTCAAGTACCCGCTCACGCTCTGCGGGAGCAATACCTTCGCCATTATCCTCCACAAAAAACACCATATTTTCCCCCTCAAGATAACCGCCAAGATCAATTTGACTTCCCTTTGGAGTATAGCGTAACGCATTGTCTGTCAAGGTTTTTAACAAGGTAAATAACTCGGTTTCATTGGCATAAATACGCCAATTTGCTTGCCCCGCTACCCCTAAGTCCTGCTCTTTTTGTTGGGCGAGAGGCAAAAGGGTTTCAATTACCTGCTTAAATAATTGCTGACAATCCACCGCACTTTCCGCTACCTTATGCCCATCAAGCTGAACTTTAGCTAAGGTTAATAGCTGTTCAATTAAATGGCGATTACGCTGAATACCTTGTTGTAATTGCTGAATAGGCTTTACCAAGTTTGCTGGTAACGCCTGTTGGCTTAACCGTTCCGCTTGTAAAGATAAAGCGGTCATCGGCGTACGCATTTCGTGAGAAGCGTCCGCAATAAAACGTTGTTGCTGATGAACTAATCGTTCCGTTCGCTGAAATAATTGATTAATAGAATAAATAAACCCTTGAATTTCATCAGGAATATTGTCCTTTGCAATGGGGGTTAAATCTAAACCTTGTCGCTGGCTAATTTGTTCAGCTAATTGACTAACCTGCCCCATTTTTCGTTTAATCAACCAAATAATCGCCCCTGTCAGCAAGGGTATAAGCAATAAAAATGGCACAACATTATCCAATGCCACATCAACCGCCAAGGCAATACGATAAGCATTATTTTGCATTACCACCACATAGCCCCGCTCGCTCACATTTAAATAATAGCGATAACTGTCGTCATTATGCTGAAAATCGTAAAATCCTGAGGCTTGTTGAGCCGTAATATCCAATAATCGCTTAGCTGGCGGAGTGGCTGAAGTTTCAATATAAAGCTCTGATTGAGCATTTGACAAGTTTTTATCGGCATACACATTCACTTGTGGATCAAGATAATAAGCGACCTCTTTTAAAGTTTTATCTTGTAACTCAAGAGTTTCCTGCAAAACATCATAAAAATTGACCAGAGTATTCACGCCACAAGTGAGCAATAACAAACTGATAATCGCCACGCTTAATTGGTTTTTAATGGAATTTTTCATCGGTTTTCCCCTTGTGCCTTATTGACTAACCAACCTACGCCACGAACATTTTTAATGTGTTGCTTACCAATTTTCTTACGCAAACCATAGATCAAAAAATCCACCGCATTACTTTCCACTTCCTCGCCCCAACCATAGAGTTTATCCTCCAATTCTGCTCGAGAAAAAATTTTACCCGCTCGCAACACCAAGGCTTGTAAAATCAAAAATTCTTTATTAGTCAGAGAGATAGTTTCATTTTGCTGATGAATATAAACTTGATAGGTTTGAGGATCAAGGGTAAGCTCGCCGTTCGTGGGATTGGGTTGTGTTTGTTGATGATGACGGCGTAAAATTGCCCGCATACGTGCCTGCAATTCGGCTAAATCAAAGGGCTTAATCAAATAATCATCAGCCCCACCGTCCAAACCAGCTAAACGACTTTGTATATCATCACGAGCGGTAATAATGATAACAGGAGTATCATTGCGTGCCTGCCTAACCTTATTTAACACCTGCAAACCATCTTGCTGCGGCAAGCCTAAATCCAACAAAACCATATCATAAACTAAATCCAACCAAGCTCGCTCCGCCTGTTTACCGTCTTTAACCCAGTCCACCGCATAACCAAAATCTTTTAAACTTTCCACCACCACAGTGGCAATCATTTCATCATCTTCAATTAATAAAATACGCATAATATTTGGGGTTGTGTTTTATTATTGTAAACTACATTATAAAGATCCTAAGTGAAAATAATATATATTCCTTTATAATCCATTAATACTGCCTATATTCTCCCATTTATCCCCTATAACCTCGCAATTTGTTAGGCAACAAAATAAAAATAAAGTAGAATAATCGAACGAATTTTATCAACAAGATAACAAGGATTATTATGAGTATATTAGATGTGGTGCTTTACCCTGATGAGGGGTTGCGAGCGGTGGCAAAGCCTGTGGCTGAGGTTAATGATGAAGTGCGAGCCATTGTGGATAATATGTTTGATACTATGTATGAACAAGAGGGCATTGGTTTGGCTGCCCCACAAGTGGCAGTTCAACAGCGGATTATTACCATTGATCTTGAGGGCGATAAAACGCAACAGTTAGTGTTAATTAATCCAGAAATTGTGGCAAGCTCGGGCGAAACAGGGATTGAAGAAGGCTGTTTGTCAATCCCTGGTTTTCGTGGTTTAGTCCCGCGTAAGCAAAAAGTAACGGTAACCGCGTTAGATCGCAATGGTAAGCCATTTACCCTTGAGGCGGAAGATTTATTAGCCATTTGTATTCAGCACGAAATCGATCACCTTAATGGTGTGTTGTTTATTGATTATTTGTCGCCCCTAAAACGGCAACGGATTAAAGAGAAAATGCTGAAATTGAAAAAACAATTAAGTCGCCAAAAATAAAGTAAAAACATACCGCACTTTGGGAAATCTTTGGGTTTTCCAAAGTTAGTCGTTTTGATTTGAAAAATATGGCGTACCAACGCTGTATTATTTTAAAGTGGGACGATGATATTTCTCCATAACGTAGCACTTTAGGTATTACATATGAAACCATTAAAAATTATCTTTGCTGGCACGCCTGATTTTGCCGCTCAACATTTACAAGCCTTATTAAATACTTCTCATCATATTGTCGCAGTTTATACCCAACCTGATAAGCCTGCTGGACGTGGTAAGAAACTGCAAGCCAGTGCGGTAAAAACATTGGCGCAACAATATCAATTACCTGTTTATCAACCGAAATCTTTGCGCCACGCTGATGCCCAAGCAGAACTTGCTCGCTTGCAAGCGGATGTGATGGTGGTGGTAGCCTATGGTTTAATTTTGCCTCCTGCAGTCTTGCAAATGTTTCCTTTTGGTTGTTTAAATGTGCATGGTTCGTTATTGCCAAAATGGCGAGGTGCCGCCCCTATTCAGCGAGCAATTTGGGCTGGCGATCCTCAAACTGGGGTAACCATTATGCAAATGAACGAGGGCTTAGATACTGGCGATATGCTACATAAAGTCAGTTGTTCCATTAATGCTGATGAGACTTCTGCCTCTTTATACGACAAGCTGGCTAAACTGGCGCCACCAGCGTTAATTGAGGTGCTAGATCAACTTGGGCAAAACCGATTTATCCCTCAACCTCAACAGGGTAATCAAGCCAGTTATGCGGAAAAATTAAGCAAAACAGAGGCTAAATTGGATTGGCATTTGCCCGCTCAACAGCTTGAGCGTTGTATTCGTGCCTTTAACCCTTGGCCTATGAGTTATTTTCATACGGAAGATGCTCAGAGTAATCCTCAAACCTTAAAGGTCTATCAAGCAACGGTTCTTCCTCATTGTGATCAACCCGCAGGCACGATTGTGCAAGCAGATAAGCAAGGTATTCAAATTGCCACCGTTGATGGGGTATTAAATATCCAACAACTGCAACCTGCTGGCAAAAAGCCGATGTCAGTAGCGGATTTGTTAAATGGGCGTGCGGATTGGTTTAATGTGGGTAAGGTATTAAGTTAATGAAAAAAATTTCGTCAAAATCCACCGCACTTCCTGTGCGTGCTGCTGCCGCTGAAATGATGTTGCACCTGTTGGATAAGGGACAATCTTTATCTACCTTATTGCCAGATTATCAAACAAAGGTAAAAGCCATAGATTTACCTTTATTACAGGAAATGACTTTTGGCATTTGCCGTGTTCTGCCACGTTTAGAGCAAATTGTTCAGCATTTAGTGCAAAAACCTTTAAAAAATAAAACACGAATCGTGCATTGTTTATTATTGGTGGGGCTTTATCAGATTTTATACACCCGTATTCCTATGCACGCCGCTGTGGGCGAAACCGTTAATGTCAGTAAAGCCCTCAACATTACCCATTTTCGGGCGTTACTTAATGGTGTGTTACGCCGTTTTTTGCGTGAACAATCCGAAATTCTTGCACAAGTGGATAAACATTGGCAAACATTGCACCCAGAATGGCTAGTCAATAAACTAAAACAACGTTATCCAAACTGGCGTGAGATTATTGATGCCAATAATCAAAAACCGCCTATGTGGTTACGCATTAATCCGCAATATAGCGATGTTACTGGTTACCAGAAATTATTGACTGAACCCAGTTATGCTGGCGAACACCCACAAGCCTTACGGCTTGCCACGCCGTTGGCGGTCAATCATCTCCCACACTTTGCGGAGGGTTGGGCAACGGTGCAAGATATTCATACCCAGTGGGCAGGCTTGCTATTAGCCCCTGAAAATGGCGAGTTTATTTTGGACGCTTGTGCTGCTCCTGGCGGCAAAACCACCCATATTTTAGAATTAGCACCACAGGCACAGGTAATCGCCTTGGATATAGAGCCAAAACGCTTGGCTCGTGTAAAGCAAAATCTTGAGCGTTTACATCAACAGGCACAGCTTATTTGTGGCGATGCGAGCCAACCTGACAGTTGGTTTAAGCAAATTTCTGCAACTAAACCCTTATTCGATCGGATTTTACTTGATGCCCCTTGTTCTGCCACAGGTGTTATTCGTCGCCACCCTGATATAAAATGGTTACGTCAAGCCAGTGATATTGCACCTTTAGTCAAGCTACAACGACAAATTCTTAATGCCTTATGGCAACGCTTAAAACCCAATGGCATTTTATTGTATGCCACTTGCTCCTTATTAAGCGAAGAAAACGAAGAACAAATTAGCCAGTTTTTACAACAACATCAAGACGCAGAATTAATGCCTCTCCCCTTTACTCCAAGCCAACAAATTGGCTTTCAATTTATTCCTCAAGCGGAAGGGGGCGATGGCTTTTATTATGCAAAATTACGCAAACGGGTAGGATAACAAGGTAAAACTATGAAGATCATTATTCTCGGAGCGGGTCAAGTCGGCACAACCCTAGCTGAAAATTTAGTGAGCGAAGACAACGATATTACCTTGGTAGATAACAATCCACAACGCCTCACCAATTTACAAGAAAAGCACGACTTGCGTGTAGTTATGGGTATGGCATCCTCACCAACGATTTTGCGTGAGGCTGGTGCTTCCGATGCGGATTTATTAGTGGCGGTAACCAATTCCGATGAAACCAATATGATCGCCAGTCAAATTGCTTATACCTTATTCAATATTCCCACCAAAATTGCTCGTATTCGCCAAGCCGATTATATTCGTGAGAAAAATAAATTATTTCAGCCTGATGTGATCCCGATCGATCACGTTATTTCCCCTGAAAAATTAGTTACCGAAGATATTGTCCGACTTGTGGATTATCCGGGGGCATTGCAAGTTGCTCATTTTGCGGAAAATGCCATTAGTATCGTGGTAGTCAAAGCCTATTATGGTGGCCCCTTAGTTGGCAACGCCATTTCAGCGATGAAAGATTACTTACCTCATATTGATTGTCGTATTTTATCCATTTTACGCAATGATAAAACCATTCGTCCGCAAGGTTCAACCATTATTGAAGCTGGCGATGAAATCACCTTTATCTGTGCCACCGAGCATATCAAAGCCATTATGAGCCAATTACAACGCTTAGAAAAAGCCTATAAAAAAATGATGATTGCAGGCGGTGGTAATATTGGTAGTGGCATAGCCAAGAAATTAGAAGATCATTGTTATGTTAAAGTGATTGAACGCAATCCACAACGTGCCGCATTTCTGGCAGAGAAATTAGACAAAACCTTAGTATTTTGTGGCGACCCTTCGGATCAAAGCCTTTTATTTGAAGAACATATTGAAAATATTGATGTTTTTATAGCGGTTACCAGTGATGATGAAGCCAATATTATGTCCGCTTTATTAGCAAAACGACTGGGGGCGAAAAAAGTCATCGTGCTTATTCAGCGTATGGCTTATATTAATTTAGTGCAAGGTGGGACTATTGATATTGCTATCTCGCCACAACAAGCCACGATTTCCGCCTTATTAAGCCACGTGCGCAAAGGGGATATTGTTAAAGTCGCTTCCCTACGCCACGGTTTTGCCGAAGCATTAGAAGCCATTGCCCATGGCAATAGCAATACCTCAAATGTGATTGGACGTAGCATTGGCGAACTAAAATTACCCACTGGGGCAGTGATTGGTGCGATCTTACGGCAAAATAAGGTCATAATGGCACGAAAAAACGTCATTATCGAAGAAAATGATCACGTTATTGTCTATCTTAGCGACAAAAAATATGTCAACGAGATTGAAAGATTATTCCAGCCTTCAGTGTTTTTTATCTAAAAAGAAAAGACCGCCTACCAAAGTGCGGTCTATTTTTTCTTTATTTTTCATAATATTTTAAATTGGGACAACGATAATCTTATCTTTTACTGTACTTATCCCATAAAGCCTCTATAATACGCCCGGACTTAACAATCATTTAACTTTAGAGGAAATTTTATGAGTTTTATTAAAGAATTCCGCGAATTTGCCATGCGTGGTAATGTCGTTGATATGGCAGTGGGTGTGATCATTGGTGGCGCATTCGGTAAAATCGTCAGTTCATTAGTTTCAGACGTGATTATGCCTGTATTAGGGGTACTCACAGACAATGTTGATTTTAAAGACCTAAAAGTCGTATTAGTACAAGCTGTGGGCGATACCCCTGAGGTAGCATTAAATTATGGTGCCTTTATCCAAACAGTTTTTGACTTTATTATTATCGCTTTTGCTATCTTTATGATGATTAAAGCCTTAAATAAATTAAAACGTGAAACACCAGCAGAAGAAGAAAAACCTGCAGAACCGTCCACAGAAGAAAAATTACTTACCGAAATTCGTGATTTATTAAAAGATAATCGTAGTTAATTTCAGACTAAAAAAGCAGTGTTAAACACTGCTTTTTATCGCTTAAATTAGCATCATTCACGATGAGATTTTGTTATTAAACGCTGATATAAAAAACAGCTTTTTTTATCAAAGAAGCGTTTAAAGGTAAACCAAACCGCAAGCATACTTCCTAAGGCTGCAGCAGCACATAAAAAGAACATCACAATAATCTGATAACGTACCGCTTGTTCTGGATCACCTCCTGCAAGGATTTGTCCTGTCATCATACCGGGTAGGCTAACAATACCGACCACTGTCATACTATTGATGGTTGGCAACATACCCGCACTAATTGATTGACGTGCAAGGCTACGAAAGGCTTCCCAAGGGGTTGCCCCTAAAGATAAATACATTTCAATGTTACTACGTTGATCTGCAAGAGCTTGAGTAATACGGTTAAAGGTTAATGCCACAGCATTAAGGGTATTGCCCAAAATCATACCTAAAATAGGAATAACAAATTGTGGCGAATGCCAAGGTTCAATGCGTAACACAAGGTATAACCCGATACAGGCAACTAACCAAGATGTTAACCAAACCGCCAATAAGGCATCATAACGCAAGCCTTGATAATGATAACGACTTCTTCCGCCAGCGGAAAAACCTGCCACTAAGGTCATAATAAGCACAATAACCATAATCCATTGAGGATCATCGGTGGCAAAAATATATTTTAAAATCATACCGATAGCACTAAGTTGGATCACTGTGCGTAATGCAGCGATAATAATTTGTTTGGTTAATCCTAATCGCAGTAGGGTTGAAATAAAGAGACTAATACAAACTAAAATAGAGGCGATAGCTAAATCCCAAGCACTGATATTATGCATAATCTTTCCTTAAGGTTCATCAAAATAAAGTTTACCAGCGTTCATTTTCCATTGCTGGCTGGCGATACGTTGTAATTGATCTGGATTATGTGAAATCCAAATGTAAGCTCGTTGAGGGTTATTTTGTAACCAATGATTGATGAGTTGTTCCACTTGCTGGGTTGATTCAGGATCTAAGGCAGAAGTAGGCTCATCTAATAATAAAACTTGAGGAGAAAGTTGTAATATCCGCATTAGGCAAACTAATTGCCGTTCGCCTCCCGAAAGATTTTCGCTTTCTTGACGTAAAAAATCCTCTTTGCGTTCAATCTGTTGTAACATTTTCAACCATTGTTGTGGATCAGCCTGTTGTTGATGATAGACGGCTAATTGGTAAGGTAAGCGTAGATTGTCTTCTACGCTACCATTAATGAGATTAGCTTGCTGTTGAACATAAGCCACTTGGGTACGATATTGTTGTACTGCTTTACCACTAAGCTGTGAAATAGGTTGATCTTGCCAATAAATTTCGCCACTAGAGGGGCAATTTAATAAAGCAAGGGTACGCAGTAAAACACTTTTACCACTGCCTGATAAGCCATGTAAACCAATCCGATCCCCTTGATTAACACGAATATTTGTTGGGTGTAACAGAATACGGTCATCGCTGGTTTGATAGCTGAGGTTTTGAGTAGAAAGTAAGGTGGATCTGTGCATAATTTTTCCAATTATAGTCGCCCACTCTTTAAAGTGAGACGCTTATATTATTAAAGGTGCTGATATTATACGGCAATTTTTACTGAATTTGGTTTTAGCAAATTCTTCTCATTTCGGTTTATCAGCAAACTTATGGAAAAAATCTTAAAATGCACCGCACTTTAATAATAACTTTACATCATAAAAATACCTACTCTCCTAATAACCATATAAAAAAGAATAAATAAAAACCACCTTTTGCTAAAAATCAAAAAACTACTTGCATTTATCCTCTATATCTTGTAATTAGTTAACTCTATGCAAACATCGATTTTTTAACGTTTAACCATAAGGAATATATTATGAAAAAAGTGGGTTTTGTGGGCTGGCGTGGTATGGTTGGCTCGGTATTAATGGATCGTATGGTAGAAGAAAATGATTTCGCTAATCTTCAACCAACCTTTTTTACGACTTCACAAGCAGGACAAAAAGCACCAACCTTTGCTGGTAAAGAGGCTGGCGTATTGTTAGATGCCAATGACATTGAAGCATTAAAAAGCCAAGATATTATTGTAACCTGTCAAGGTGGCGACTATACCAATGCGGTGTATCCAAAATTGCGTGCCGCTGGCTGGGACGGTTATTGGGTTGATGCCGCTTCTGCATTGCGTATGGAAAAAGACGCTATTATTGTGTTAGATCCTGTCAATCAACACGTGATTACAGAAGGATTACAACAGGGGATCAAAACCTTTGTGGGCGGTAACTGTACCGTCAGTTTAATGCTTATGGCAATTGGTGGCTTATTTGAAAAAGATTTGGTGGAATGGGTATCTGTTGCTACTTATCAAGCCGCAAGTGGTGCTGGGGCAAAAAATATGCGTGAATTGCTTGAGCAAATGGGATTATTGCGTGATGCAGTACAAACAGAATTAGCCGATCCCGCGGCTTCCATTTTAGACATTGAACGCAAAGTAACTAGCACAATGCGTGCTGATGATTTCCCAACGACCAATTTTGGTGCAGCATTAGGCGGTTCATTAATTCCTTGGATTGATAAATTATTAGATAGCGGACAAACTAAAGAAGAATGGAAAGGTTATGCGGAAACCAATAAAATTTTAGGATTAAGTGATAATCCGATTCCTGTTGATGGGTTATGTGTGCGAATCGGGGCGTTGCGTTGCCATAGCCAAGCCTTTACCATTAAATTGAAAAAAGATTTGCCATTGGCTGAAATTGAGCAAATTATTGCCAGCCATAATCAATGGGTTAAAGTTATTCCAAATGACAAAGAAACCACATTGCGTGAATTAACTCCAGCAAAAGTCACAGGAACACTGAGCGTGCCTGTTGGTCGTTTACGCAAATTAAATATGGGACCTGAATATTTAGCCGCCTTTACCGTTGGCGACCAATTATTATGGGGTGCGGCAGAACCTATTCGCCGTATTCTTACCCAATTAGTTTAATCTCGTTTTAGTACCTTAAGCCATAATGGGCGTAGCAATACGCCCTTATTTTTGACAATGAAAAAGCCTGATAGCCATTTTTCCCAATTCGCCTTACAAACCTTACTCCCTTTTGCGGAGCAATTTCCCCTGCAATATTTTCAAGGCAAAAAGGGGATCAACATTGCTTATCGTCATTTTATTCATACAGAGAGGGCAACCAAACTACTGATTGTCGCAAATGGACGCGCAGAAAATATTCTCAAGTGGACAGAGGTGGCTTATGATTTTTATCAACAAGGTTATGATGTATTATTGTTTGACCATCGTGGACAAGGTTATTCAGATCGCTTATTAAAAGAGAGACACAAAGGCTATATTGATGATTTCCGCTTTTATGTGGAAGATATGGCAAATTTAATTGAAAATGTGACCGCCCTTTATCCTTACCCACAACAATATTTACTGGCTCATTCAATGGGAGCATTGATTAGCAGTTTCTACTTAGCCAATTATTCCCATCATATTAACAAAGCCGTTTTTTCCTCTCCCTTTTTTGCTATCCCTTATCCTCGTCCTTATCGTGATGAATTGCTCATTAATCTTATGATGTTATGCGGACAAGGAAAGCGCTATGTTTTTGGTAAAGAGGGCTATAAACCTGCAAACCTAAAAAGTAATCCTTTAAGCACCTGCCGTACGAGAATATGCTGGCATAATCGTATCCAACGCAAATATCATCATTTACGTCTTGGCGGCCCAACATTCCGTTGGCTACATCTCTCCGCCATCGCAATTAAACAACTTAATACTATTTTACCTCGTATTGAGATCCCAATAATGATCTTACAAGCTGAAAAAGACAAAGTGGTGAATAACAAAACATTGCCAGAATTGACCGCCCTTCTACCACAAGGACAATTACAAGATATTTCCCAAGCGAAACACGAAATTCTTTTTGAACAAGATAAAATTCGAGCTCCTATAATAAAACGGATTAGTGACTTCTTTGCATATTGAACAGCAACAAAATTATCTATACAATGCCGCTCAATCAACCATCTCGCCCATTAAATAAAAGAGGATAGAATGAGCACAGAAAACAGCACTGAACAATTACAAAATCTAAATATTCAAGCAGAAACACGAGAATTTTTGCATATCTTAAAAAATCTCGATATGAACACCTTAATTTTTGATTACATCATTCCTTATGGCACCAAAATTTTACTCGCCTTTGTCATCTATTTTATCGGCAAAATGTTTGCTCGCTGGTTAAGTAAAGTGATGGGAAGAATTGCATTTCGTTCTACGCGTGATGAAATGTTACAAGGCTTTGTGGTGTCTATTTCCTATTTTCTCTTTTTATTAATGACCATTATTGCGGCATTATCACAACTTGGTATCAATACCGCCTCATTAGTAGCATTAATTGGTGCCGCTGGTTTAGCTGTAGGTTTAGCCCTACAAAACTCCTTACAAAACTTTGCCGCAGGAGTAATGATACTCATCTTCAAGCCTTTTGGTAAAGGCGATTATATTGAAGCAGGTGGCACAGCAGGAACAGTACGCCAAATGGGATTGCTTACCCTTGAGCTACGTACTGGCGATAATAAATCCGTATTAGTGCCTAATGGTAAAATCCTTGCGGATAAAATTACCAATTATTCTAAAAATATGACTCGCCGTATTGATCTCATCTTTGACATTGCTTATGAGGCAGATATTGCCGAAGCCAAAGCCATTATTGCACAATGCTTAAAACAAGATGAACGTATCTTAACTACGCCAGAACCTTTAATTGCAGTAGGCGCTTTAGCCACAAGCAGCGTGCAATTATTTGTTCGCCCTTGGGTAAAAACTGGGGATTATTGGGGAGTTTATTACAATATTACCGAACAAGTAAAATTAGAATTTGATAAAGCAAATATCGCGATTCCTTATGATCAAGTGGATATTCACTTCCCAGATGAAATTACGGTAAATAAAAAGTCAGCATAATTCTATAACCTTATCGTCGTTTCAATTTAATGTATCATTTAAATTGAAACGACAATAAAATCTTATTCCACCGTTACCGCTTTCGCTAAATTACGTGGTTGATCCACATCAGTTCCCTTAATTAAGGCAATATGATAAGACAATAACTGCAATGGCACTGTATAAAGAATAGGGGCTGTAATCATATCCACCTTAGGCATTAAAATGGTTTTCATGCTTTCACTTGGTTGAAAACCTGCTCCCTCATCCGCAAACACATAAAGCTGCCCCCCTCTTGCACGCACTTCCTCAATATTGGCTTTTACTTTTTCCAGCAAGTCATTCTCAGGGGCAACCACCACCACAGGCATATCATTATCAATCAAGGCGAGAGGGCCATGTTTTAGCTCGCCTGCCGCATAAGCCTCTGCATGAATATAAGAAATTTCTTTAAGTTTTAACGCTGATTCCATGGCAATAGGGTAATATTCGCCACGTCCTAAAAAGAGGGTATGATGTTTATCGGCAAAATCTTCCGAGAGTTTTTCAATCGCTTTATCATACACTAAGGCTTGCTCAATTTGAGCAGGCAAACGTTGCAACGCGTGGACAATATGCTGTTCTTGTTGTTCAGAAAGATTGCCTTTTAAACGTCCAAGGGCGGCGGTTAATAATAATAAACAGGTTAATTGTGTGGTAAAGGCTTTGGTTGAGGCGACCCCAATTTCTACCCCAGCTCGTGTCATAAAAGCAAAATCCGATTCACGTACTAATGATGAGCTGGCAACATTGCAAATGGTCATGGCAGACATAAAGCCTTTTTGTTTCGCTAACCTTAATGCCGCTAAAGTATCCGCCGTTTCCCCCGATTGAGAAAGGGTAATTAATAGGCTATTAGGACGGGTAACGAACTGGCGATAACGATATTCCGATGCAATTTCTACATCACAACTTACCCCAGCAATCCCCTCAAGCCAATAGCGAGCTACCATACCTGCATTATAGGAAGTACCACAAGCTACGATTTGAATATGTTCCACCTTGCTGAGAATGTGTTGTGCTTGAGGCGCAATCGCCTCTAACACCACTTTACCATTAGCAATACGCCCCTCAAGGGTATTCATAATGGCGACAGGTTGCTCAAAAATTTCTTTTTGCATATAGTGGCGATATTGCCCTTTATCCGCCGCATCAGTTTCAAAATTCCCCTCGTGAATTTCACGTTCCACTTGTTGCCCCGTTTTATCCCAAATCGCCACTTGACGGCGAGAAATTTGGGCAATATCCCCCTCTTCTAAATAAATAAAACGGCGAGTAACACTTAATAATGCGAGAGGATCAGAAGCAATGAAATTTTCTCCCACACCCAATCCTATCACAATAGGACTGCCAGAACGTGCCACCACCAAGTGATCAGGATCATCTTGTAACATCACCACCATACCATAAGCCCCACGCAATTTTTCTACAGAATTTTGCACCGCACTTAATAGATTATGGGTTTGAGCATATTGCTGAGCCACTAAATGGGCTATCACTTCAGTATCCGTTTGTGAAACAAATTCATAGCCTTGTTGCTGTAATTGTGTACGCAGTTGCTCATAATTCTCAATAATACCATTATGTACCACCGCAATTTTGCCACTACGATGAGGGTGAGCATTGATTTCTGACGGCTCACCATGAGTTGCCCAACGGGTATGAGCAATCCCCGTCCCCCCCAACAAAGGTTGTGCCTCAAGGGCCTCCTCTAAGGCGTTCACTTTGCCAAGTCGGCGAACAATATGCAAATGATGTTGCTGATCTAAAACCGCCACCCCTGCTGAATCATAGCCACGATATTCTAAACGATGTAACCCATCAATTAAGATTTCTGCTACATCACGTTGTGCCACAGCACCCACTATTCCACACATAATTTAATCCTTAATGTTTAGGCACAAATCACTTCCACATGATGTGCTTCTATTTGTTTTTTTATTTCTTTATCCAACAAATCATCAGTAATTAACCGATCAATTTGTTGCCAAGCTAATTCCAAATTCGGCATTTTTCGCCCTATTTTTTGTGATTCCACCATCACAATCACTTCTCGCGACACTTCCGCCATAACTTGACTTAACCCCACCAACTCATTAAAGGTCGTTGTACCTCGAGCCAAATCAATACCGTCAGCACCAATAAATAATTGGTCAAAATCATAAGAACGCAACACCTGCTCCGCCACCTTACCTTGAAAAGATTCCGAGCGAGTATCCCAAGTTCCCCCTGTCATCAACAAAGTCGGCTCATTTTCCAAAGCGGATAATTCATTTGCCACCGATAAAGAATTTGTCATCACAATTAAACCCTGTTTATGATTTAATTGGCTAATTAATGCCGCCGTTGTACTGCCACTATCCACAATAATACGATTATGATCACGAATACGCTCTGCGGCCGCTTTTGCAATGGCTAACTTTTGTTTCGAAAGATGTTGAGATTGAGGTTCATATAATAATTCACTGGGCATTAAAACCGCCCCACCATAACGGCGCAATAAAAAACCATTGCTTTCTAACACACTCAGATCTTTACGAATAGTTACTTCAGAGGTATCAAATAAGCTCACAAGTTGCTCTACGGACACTTCCCCTTGCTCTTGCAAAAGTTGCATAATGGTATGACGGCGTTGTTGAGTGTTACGTTTTGACATATTTTTATTTCGGTTAAGTTTTGAAACGAAATTCTATAGGGGAAAATATTAGATGTAAAGAGGGTTTAAAATTATTTTGGGTGGAGTGCGGTGGGTTTTTGAGATTTTTTCGATTTTGTTTCTGCCACAAATATATTTCAGCATATTCGTGCGGTTTACTTTCTTTACTTACACAAAGAAAGTAAACAAAGAAATTCCCCCTAGAAAAATTCTAGTCGCTCTACGTTAAAATAAGACAAAGCGGTACGGCGAGACGTACCAACGCTGTATCATTTTTAAATTGGAACGACTATATTTTAACTGTAATCCTATTCACACTATGTTCTATAATCCGTTAAATCAATCACTTGATCGCAATAATGTCTTACTAAATGGTGATCATGGCTGACGATAATCAAGGCACAACCTAAAGCAGCGCATTGTTCCACCAATAAATCCATGGTTTCTTGTTGGGTAATGGGATCGAGTCTTGATGTAACTTCATCAGCAAATAATAGGATCGGATCAAATAATAAGGCTCGTAAAATTGCTATACGTTGTAATTCTCCACCGGATACATTTTCCGCAGTACGTTGCAAAATGTCAGGGCTTAGTTTTAACTGCTCAAGTAAATAAGGGATACGGCTGCGATCAAGTCGGTGTTTATTAATCACATCATCAAGCAAAATACTTAATTTTATTTTCCCAGCAAAGGCGGAAGGCGGATCTTGATAGAGTTTTAATACTTGTTGTGGTTTAGGCTGAGTATGCCAGTGGATTTTGCCTTGACGTGGGGTTAATAAGCCACAAAGGGTGTCTCCCAATGAACTTTTACCTATGCCACTTTCGCCGACTAAACCTAGCACTTCGCCTTGACGTAAATGGAAATTAAGTTGTGAAAATAAGCAACCTTTGCCTCGCCCAACGCTCAAATCTTTTACGCTTAATAAAGGTGGCGTAGAGAGTACATTTTTTTGTCTTGCTTGCCAATTTTCTGGTGCAGCAGCAATTAATTGTTTGGCATAGAGGGAATGAGGGGCATAGAGTACCTGTTGGCTATCGCCTTGCTCCAAAAGTTTGCCTTTTTTCATCACCATGATATCGCCACCAAGTTGTTTAGCCACATCAATATCATGAGTGATGACTAACAATGCTCCGCCTTGTTGGGCTATTTGGGCTAATAATTGGATAACTTTTTGTTTGTTTTGTTCGTCTAGCCCTTTCGTGGGCTCATCGGCAATGACAATGTAAGCCCCGCAAGCTGTTGCCATGGCAAAAGAAGCACGTTGTGCCATACCACCAGAAAGCTGATGAGGGTAATAGGTCATAAATTTTCCCAAGCCAAGGGCGGTCAGTTTTTCTGATGTTTTTTGCTGTGCTTGTGCCTTATCCTGTTGTGCGACAAAATAGAAACTTTCCCAAACTTGTTGTTTAATGGACATGGTGGGATCAAGGGAGCGTGTAGGTTCTTGTGCTAACATTGCAATTTGTTTTCCCCATTGCCCTTGTGGTTTTCCTTCAATGGCTACCTCGCCTTGAACCATTAAACTGGTAGGCAATGCTCCCATAATCGCTTGTGCTAATAAACTTTTCCCTGAGCCTGTTTCGCCCAAGATAATCAAATTATTCCCTTTTTTTATACTAAGGCTAATGGGTTCAACCAAAACTTCCCCTGATTTTGTTTGCACTGATAAATGAGTGGTTTGAATAAGTACTGTCATTATCGCACCTTACCTGATAATAATTGAAAACTAAGCACCAATAAAAATACCGTTAAGATAGGCTGGATAAAAATCCAAGGGGCTTCATAGTAATAAGGAAATAATTCGGTCATCATTAAACCAAGCTCGGCGGTAGGCGGTCTTAACCCTACATTAACAAAACCCAAGGTGGCTAATGCCAATACGGCATTGCCTGCTGAAAACGCACTGAGGGTAAACACCACTGGCATAAGTTTAGGGAGAAAATGGCGTTTTAGGCAGTAAAAAAAGCCCATTCCCATTAATTGAGACGATTCAATTTCGCTACTGGTGGCAATGCTTCGGCTAATGGCACGAACGATGCGGAAAAACTCTACCCACATCACTAAGGAAATGCCAAGATATAAAGACCAAAATGTACCGGGGGCAATGGCTGCAAACAGTAAAATAAACAATAAACCCGGCAATGCCATAATAATTTCACTGATAAAATTCAATAGGCGATCAACCCAGCCACCTAAATAGCCTGCCATAATACCCAATAATAAGCCAAAGAATAGGGAAACACTGACTGATAATAAGATTAGCGAAAAAGATAATCTTATTGCAGCCGCAAGGCGAGCAAGCATATCACGTCCAAAGTGATCCGTACCGAACCAATAAAGTGCGGTCGGTTTTTGCAATGTTTTGCTAAGATTTTGCAATGCTTCGTCCATTGGGTAAAAGTAGGGTTGTAAATAGGCGAAAGCGAGTAACAAACATAATAAAAAGAGACCGCACTTTTGGGCTAAAGAAAAATTTTTTAACATAGGGCGTTTCCTTTGGCATTAATACGAGGATCAATCAAAGCGGTAAGTACATCAACCAGCATATTTAATAGGACAAATATTGCCCCCATAATCAATGCGGTACCTTGAATAAGAGGGATATCACGAGCAATGACGGCATGGACTAATGCATGCCCACTTCCCGGCCAAGCAAAAAGGCTTTCCACAATCACAACCCCTTCAACTAAATAAATGAGCTGTACGGAATGATAAGCCAGAATAGGGATCGCCACATTGCGTAAGCCATGGCGGTAGAAGCATTGCCATGGTGTTAAGCCTTTTAATTGTGCATATTGGTAATATTCTGTCTGTTTTACGCCCACCATAGCATGGCGACTGATCCGCACAGAAACGGCACTTAACCCTAAGGCTAAGGTTAAGGCTGGCAAAATAAAATGTATCCAACTGCCGTAGCCCGCGGCGGGGAGCCATTTCAATTTCACCGCAAAGAGGGTAATTAAACCAATACCAATAATAAAGGCAGGGATTGAACGCAATAGCGTACTTAATAATAAACTGGTTTTGTCTACCAAGCCATCAGGTTTGCGAGCTGCCCATAAGCCTAACGGCGGTCCAATAAAGAATGAAAGCAATAATGCCACTATCGCCAAGGCAAAAGTATGCCCAAATTGATGTCCAATTTCTTGCCAAACAGGGTGTCCACTAACTAGAGATTTCCCTAAATTTAATTGCAATAAATCCGCTAACCAAGAGAAATAACTTTGCCACCAAGGTAAATTTAAACCTAATTCAGACCGCACCAGTTCCGCTGCGACGGTATCCGTTTGATCATAACCATAACGGCTCGCGGCAATACGATAAGCCATATCGCCGGGTAAACTTCTTGTGAGAATAAAGGTCAATGTGCCTACTGACCAAATGACTAATAGCAGTTGGATAAGTCGTTTTGTAATAATCTTTAGCACGCCAATACCCCTAATTTGTTATCAAAAAGGGGGACAATGTAGCATAGATGAGAATACTTTGCATTAATTATTTTTCATTAAAAAATAAGTTTATGCTGTTGCTGTTCTGTTTTGGGGTAAGGGCGGTGGTTTTTGGGACAACTATAGATATGTTTCCATTCTTTGTTCTAGTTTCACAAAATCACAACAGAATTTCTCAAAATTAAATCTTTTAGTGACTGCATTTTTATAAGTTTTTGCTGCTATTTCGTAAATCCTCTCTTTATGTTGATTTATAAATAAATCTTCATTAATAAGTAGCGCCGTATATTTTTCATCTAATTTATATTCTTTTGTATAATCAATTTCAATTAATGCTTTTTCAACAATAGGGAACATATAAGCAAAACGAATACTAGATTTTTCTTCATCGCCTATTTTAATTTTAAAATCCGTTTGTCCTTTAGCTCTTTTAGATGATAGAGGGGCGATATATTTCATAGAATTAATAGAAAAAACGATACCAACAAAAGGTCTTGATTTACCATTATCTTTATTCATTGGAATTTTAGGTTCAATTTCTCGTAAAAAATTAAGGTAATCTTCAGAGATCCTATACAATCTTAGTCTATCGCTCATTATTATTTCCTCAAATTTAAATCAAAAAAAAAGATGCCTACAAGCATCTTTTTTTTCAGCACTACGGTAGCTTACACCTAATTAAGTAGCACTTATGGCAGCTTACGCCCAATTTAAGTAGCACTTATGGCAGCTTACGCCCTATGTATGCAATATAAGGTTTTCAGTGAATAATTGCAAGCGCTTTATAAAGAAAGTACATCACCAACGGCAACCCCTTTAGCCATTAACAGAGAAAATAACGAAAAAATCCAAAAAACTCACCGCCCTTTGCACTAAATAGCGCGAAAATGACTATTATTTACACAATATTTTCTTGTGATTGAGAATGATTTTCTATATACTCACGCCAATTTTTTGTTTAATCTTTAACCTAGGAGCGTCTTTATGAATAAGTTTAGTTTTAATCTTATTTATCTTTCCCTATTTGCTGGGATTTCTTTTCCCACCTTTGCTGAAACGAATCAGGTAGGAGATAGTACCCCTAATACTCAAAGGGTCAGTGAGTTAGAAAAAGATGATCAATTAGATGAAATTACAGTGTCAGAAAATGCCTTTGATACAGGTTTACAACAAAATGGTTATCAAGTTACAGGAACGTCCATTATGTCAAAAGCTGATGTGCCTATCCTTGATACCCCTACCACAGTGAATGTGGTTTCCAAACAGCTTTTACAAGATCGCCAGCCTACCGAATTAATCGATGCCTTATCTAGTGTGAGTGGTGTTAGCCAAGCCAATACCTTAGGCGGTATTTTTGATTCTATTCAAAAACGTGGTTTTGGGGGCAATCGTGATAATTCCATTATGCGTAATGGGATCCAAGCAGGTCCTTCTCATAATTTTGGACCGACAACAGATACCGTAGAGGTCTTAAAGGGTCCTGCGTCAGTGCTTTATGGTATTCAAGATCCAGGCGGTGTTATTAATGTGATTACCAAAAAACCCCTTAATCAGCCTCGTTATGTATTAAGTGGTACAGTGGGTAATCATAATATGTGGGGAACCCAATTAGATTTAACGGGTCCATTGGGTAACGGTTTCTCTTATCGTTTTATCTATGATAAAAATAAGAAAGATTATTGGCGTAATTTTGGGCAGTTTAAAAATACAACCTACGCACCGTCCTTAGCTTGGGAAAATGAAAATACTAAAGTATTGGTAGCTTACGAGCATTTAGATTATAAACAGCCTTTTGATCGTGGTGCGAATTTATTAACCTCAACAGGACAATTACCTGATATTCCTATTGAACGCCGTTTAGATGAACCCTATGATGTAACCAGTGGTAAAACAGATAATATTCAAGTCAAGATTCAACATCGTTTAAATGATAATTGGAAATTAAATGTAGATTATGGTTATGCTCGGGCAATTTATGATTATAATCAAGCGAGAATTACGCAAATTAATACTACTACTCGAACTGCAAGACGAACTATTGAAGCAATTCGTGATGCCGATCAACGTGTTCATTCAGGATCAATTAATACGGTTGGTGAATTTGCGATTGGTAATATTGCAAATCGGGTTGTCATTGGGGTTGATGCTACTCGTAATTATCGTAATTTAAAACGTTATCAAAACTCAGGTACATCAAGTATTGATATTGATAATCCAATCTATACCGATCCAACCATTACTTACACTGTAGCAAGTAACACAAACCAAACAAATAATGTTAAAACAGTAGGTGTTTATCTACAAGATACCGCATATTTAACCGATAAATTAATTGTTACGGGTGGGTTACGCTATGAATATTTTGATCAATTAGCGGGACGAGGATTACCTTTAACGGTCAATACGGATCAACATGGTGGTAAATTATTGTATCAATTAGGTTCTGTGTATAAGTTTACGCCAAACTGGACAGTATATGGCAACTATGCGGAATCATTCCGTCCGCAATATAGTATTGCCGCCTCGGTTAATTCAAGTTTAAAACCCGAAGAGGGTAAATCCTTTGAAATTGGTTCCAAATATGAAAATGCCTATCTTAGTGCGACTTTGGCATTATTCAATATTGATAAGAAAAATGTTGGTGAAACCAGAAATAATGTTCTCTATATTGTAGGAAAACAACGCTCAAGAGGGGTTGAATTAGATATTGATGGACAATTAACCGACAATCTCAGTGCCTCTCTTAGCTATACTTATACACGAGCAAAAACCTTAGAAAATGATGAATACCCTTTAGCAGTAAACAGCCAAATTTCGGGGGTACCAGAACATCAAGCTGCGCTATTCTTGGGGTATAATCTCGGCGAATTTAGTTTTGGTAGTATCCGTTTAGGTGGTGGGGCTCGTTATTTAGGTAGTTGGAATGCTTATAATTCAGATTATAGCAGTACTTATAAAATTCCTCATGCCGTAGTCGCTGATGCTTTTATCAATTATGCTACTAAAATTGCGGGTAAAAACGTGAGTTTCCAATTAAATGGGAAAAACCTATTTAATAAAACCTATTATCCATCAACCTCAGGAGATGCAACAGATTATGTTATCCCTGTGGCAGTAGGTTATAAACGAGAAGTATTTTTAACCGCAAAACTTGAATTTTAAGCTATAATTAACCACTTAATGATTGGAATAGAAGGGCATATTGCCCTTCCTTTATATCAATTTATTTAGGATTTATGAACTTTTACACCTACTTATACCTACAAAGCCAAACCTATTTTCAAGGATATATAAAATATCTCGCTATTTTTATTGCACTAATTATTATGTTAGTCGCCAATTTCCTCTATTTACGCCATAGAATGGAAACGAAATATCGAGATTTAAGTATTATTTTTCTCTTAATCGTTATTTTTCTGCTTGGCGTGCAATATAACTACTACTCGCTGAATATTTCCTATGCGACTGATAGCTCTCGTATGATCGCTTTTTTAGACTCGGTCATTCATAATCAGCAAATAGATAATCAAGATATTATGGTTAATAGCCGCACCCCCTCTAATGGTATGATTTTATCTATTAAAGATAATTACTATGAAGTACATTTTAATAATGATTTTTCGGCTTACTCCTTAGCTCCGATTAATTTAGTTAATCCTCATATTACTATCATTCAACCTACTACAGGGCATTAATGATGATCGAATCTTATTATTTACTCAGCCTAAAATTACTTATGGGCATTCTTGGTCTTGTATTACAAATTAATCTGATGGGAAAAGGTAACCTTGCTCCGACCTCTGCGATGGATCAAGTACAAAATTATGTCCTCGGCGGTATTATTGGTGGCGTAATTTATAACGATAATATCGGCGTTTTACAGTTTTCCCTTGTCTTAGTATTATGGACATTGCTGATTTTTTCCCTCAAGTTTATTAAAAACCATAATCATTTAATCAAAGGCATTATTGATGGTAAACCTGTTTGGGTCATTATGAATGGTAAAATTCAAGTGGGCGAATGTATGCGTAATGGAATTTCTGCCCACGATTTAATGTTTAAACTTAGATCGGCGGGTATTTATGAAATTGCTACTGTAAAACGTGCTGTATTAGAGCAAAATGGTCAACTTTCTATTATCCAATATGGCGATAAAAGTTTACGTTATCCTCTCATTCTCGCTGGGCGAATTGATAATGATATTCTAGATATTATTGGTAAAGATGAACAATGGGTTGAGCAACAACTGGAGCAACAACATACCAAATTAAATCAAGTCTATATTGGCGAATACTTAGATGGCAAAGTCGTTACCCATTTATATGAAGATTAATGAAGTAAATGAACTGGCAAACGGAACTTAATGATAGCTTTTATTGGCTAATTTCTTCACTTTTTTGGGTAAGCCTAACCCTAAGCCTTACCGCTTGGTTATTAAAATCTACGCAATTCGGCAAAAAATTTTGGTTAATTACCCGCCCTTGTGTACAGCAAAGCGGTGGCTATAAAATTTTGCTGATGATTGTTCTGTTGCTGACGCTGATTTTGCTTGAAGTCCGTATCAGCGTCCTTAATTCATTCTTTTATAATGGCTTATATAGCTCATTACAACAACAAGATGCCAATGCCTTTTGGTTCTTTGCGGGGATTAATGCCCTTTTAGTGTTAGTCAATATCACACGCTCCATTATCAACGATTTAGTCCGTCAAGTTTTTGAAATCAAATGGTTAGAGAAACTCAATGCGGTAATGTTGCAACGTTGGCTTGCGAATAAAAATTATTACCGCCTAAAATACGAAAAAACCTTGCCTGATAATATTGATCAGCGGATCGAGCAAGACGCACGAGAATTTATTACCGTTACCGTAGATATGGTGCGAGGGGTCATTAATGCCATTGTGTCCACCATTGAATTTACCATTATTTTATGGGGATTATCTGGTTTATTAGTATTATTAGGCGTTGCGATACCTAAAGGCGTGGTCTTTTTTATTTATATTTTTATTATTATTGCCACCGCCCTTTCTGTCTGGATTGGACACCCATTGGTTAAACTTAACTTTAATAAAGAAAAATTAAGCGGTAACTATCGTTATTCACTTATTCGGGTCAGAGATCACGCTGAAAGCGTTGCTTTTTATGCAGGTGAACAACAAGAACATCATTTACTCAAGGACAAATTCAATCAAATTATTAAAAATCGTTGGAAAATCGTATTAAAAATGTTGGGACTTGACGGCTTTAATACAGGGGTAACGGAAGTCGCCAAATTATTGCCCTTAATGTTACAAGCCCCTCGCTTTTTTGCTGGGCAAGTTACCCTTGGCGATATGCACCAAACGGTACAATCCTTTAACCGCCTAATGCGAGCCTTATCTTTTTTCCGTTTATTCTACGAAGAATTTACCCTTTACCAAGCACGATTAAACCGTCTATCAGGCTTTCTCGCTAAACTTGACGAATTAGATGATAACCAAATTTATCAGCCTACCGCTTGTGGCAACCAAGTTAAACTTTGCCAGTTTGGAATTAAAGACCAAAACGGTAATATCTTGCTTGCTAATCTGAATTTACAACTTAACGCAGGTGATGCTCTGTTAATCCAAGGCCCGTCCGGCACCGGCAAAACCACACTACTCAAAGCCATCGCAGGCATTTATCCCTTTGAAACGATGGGGTATGTGGAAACCCCTTGTGGTTGCCGTAGTTTATTCCTACCGCAACGCCCTTATATGCCACAAGGCACCCTATATCAATCTATTTGCTATCCTGATATTCAAGCCAGCAAATCCCAAGTTTGCAGTATGATGAAACGTTGTAAACTGGAAAAATACCTGAGTCATATTGATCAAGATCTTGATTGGCAAGCCACCCTTTCCCCTGGAGAATTACAACGTGTGGCTTTTATCCGTATATTACTTAGCCAACCTAGCGTGATTTATTTAGACGAAACCACCTCCGCCCTTGATGAACCTACAGAACAATGGCTTTATTCCTTAATTCGCACCGAGTTGCCACAAGCCATTATTATCAGCATTGGACACCGAGGCACATTACAAAAATTCCATAATAAACGCTTTGATATTACGGAAAAGTGCGGTTGATTTTTGAGAAGTTTTTTAATAAGAATAATATGATCGCTATATTTTCGTTATAACTCATAGCGTTACCTACCATATTAATAAAACATATATCTCATATCAGAATTTGTTATTAGACAAATCTTTCTCCCCTTTGGATAATGATCATCATTTCAATTCCAAATAAACCAAGAGAAAGATTTATGTTACTCATTTTCGGCATATTTATTGGTATGGGGCTTTCACTACAAACACTGATTAATTCTCGTTTACGCAGTTACAGCGAATCGCCCTTTATTGCCTCGCTAATTTCCTTTAGTATTGGGACGTTATTTTTGAGCTTGCTATTATGGTTTTATCCCCATTCATCAGACATCTCATTGAACCAACTTAGCTCCTTTCCTTATTGGGTATGGATTGGTGGGGCGTTAGGCGTGGTCGCTTTAACCACTAATATTTTGCTTTTCCCCTATTTAGGCGGCTTACAAACCGCCATAATGCCGATTTTGGGGCAAATTATCATGGGGCTAATCATCGATCAATTTGGTTGGTTTAATAGCCCTGTTCACCCCATTAATGGAATAAAATTCTTTGGGATTATTTTGGTACTGAGTGGTATTTTTTGTGCCGTCATATTACCGGAATTAAGACAACTCATCCGTTCATCAAATCAACAAACCAAAATGATCTGGTTATGGCGAAGTTTAGGCATTATCGCAGGTATGCTCAGCGCTACTCAAGCCAGTGTGAACGGAGAATTAGGGCGTTTATTGCACTCACCACTACAAGCTGCTTGGGTTTCCTTTAGTGTAGGCACATTGATTTTATTATTATGGGTCATCTATCAAGGAAAATTACCTAAACTCCGTCAATTACCTGTTCACAATATGCCAATTTGGGTTTGGACAGGAGGATTATTAGGCGGAATATTTGTTTTTGGTTGTAGCTTACTTGTTCCACAAATCGGCACAGGACAAACTGTTATCGCCACATTATTAGGTATGATTATTGGAGGATTAATTATTGACCATTTTGCAATATTAAATGCACCACAACGCAAAATCAAACCCATTCAATTATTGGGTATCCTGATACTTCTTACTGGCGTGATGTTTATTCGGTATTACGGATAATGCCATTAATCAAGATTAAGAATACTTTGTAAATAATCCGCCCCTTTATCCGACATAAGCTCACGATAAAGGTAATAAATATCTGTTTCAGCAAAATTAACCTTGTTTATCCCTTGCGGGGTAATTTGTAATAAATCCACCTCTGGCATTAACATTAATAATGGCGAATGAGTAGCAATAATAAATTGGCTACCCATTCGGCTTAATTTAATGATTTTCTCAATAAATTGAAGTTGATTGTGTATGGATAAGGCGGCTTCTGGCTCATCAAGAATATACAAACTCTCTGGATAAAAACGATGATGATATAAGGCTTTCATTGACTCACCATGGGACAAGGTATGCAAATCTTGATGACCATAATAACCATTAATTTTTGCCCCGCCCACCACTTCGCTATCTAACTTACGCATTTCGCTCATAAACGTATAAAAGGTTTCCGAACGATAAAAAAAGACATCTCTGGCTTGCTTATAGCCTTTGGTTACTCTTAATTGCGCAGAATAATCCAAATGGGTATCTTCCGTTTTAAAGTTGAAGTTTCTTGAGCCACCTTCCGCAGGACACCCCAAATGCACCGCCAAAGATTCAAGAATGGTTGACTTGCCAACACCATTATCGCCAATAAATAAGGTAATGGGTTTGGTAAAATAAATAGGATAAAGATGATTCACAAAATCATTTTGTTCAATCGGTGCTAATAACGCCATTTTTTGAATAAAAAGTGCATCAATATCCATGATTTTTCCTTTAAGAAATCGTTATTTTAATTTGAATTTGAAATTGATTTAAGACTATGTTGAACGAAATATTCTATATCATCAGGATGATAACCAAGCAAAGCACCGATTTTTCTATCAGCCTCTATATCTATACGAAAAGCACTTAATCTTATTATATTTTCTAATTCTTTCGCTTTATTAATATGCTCTAACCGAAAAATAATAAAATAAGTAATATCAAATTCATCATTAGACAACGAAAATGATCTCACTTTAAATGTTCCATTATCAATAAAGGGAAAAAATTCTTCTGGAATTTCACTATCAGTATAAAAAAGTGCGAGATCTTTCTTAAACTGTAACATCAATTCTAACTCTTTACCTACATGAGGACCTATCACACCCATATAATCAATTTCTCCCCTGTCATTTTAAATTGAAACAACTATAAATTAGCCCCACAATCATCGTGGGGCTAATCATAACATTAAAACTAATAGGCTAGTTACCAACTTAACTTATTTAAGTTAAAACTCCGCTCAAAAGGATCAAGCTCTAACCCTTTTAAATTTTTATGTGATGCCACATTTTGTTGATAAAACACAACTGGCGTAATTGGACGTTCTGTATAAATAATCTGAGCAATTTGCTGTTTTAACTCTCGTTGTTGGCTTGGATCAAAGGTCGTTTGTAACTGTTGCAAAGCCTGTGTTAATGACGAGTTTTGCCAATTCATTACCCCCCAATCTCCCCCTTCTGGTGCGAAATCTGTCAGTAAAGTCGCCATAGGATCTGGGATCATGCCATAATTACGTGCAAATAATGCCATCTCCAATGAGCCATCTTGATGCCCTGCAGGAATTTCTGAGAAATTACCAATAGACACATCCACATCAATGCCAAGCTGTTTCCATTGATTTTGTAACGCTGTCGCCACTAAAGGTAATTCTGGACGATCAGAAAAAGTACGCAAGGTAAATTTCACAGGTTTACCCTCTTTTTCTAATACCCCTTGTTCATTAAGCTGAAAACCTAAATCCAATAATCTTTGCTGTATTTGGCGATAATCAGGTTGCTGATAAGCAACATCTAAACGCCAATCGGCGAAAGCAGGTGGGAAAATTTGATCCGCCACACCTTCCTTAATACGCAATACCGATTGAGCAATACCTTGTCGATCAATGGCATCACTTAAAGCCTGTCTTACCTGAACATCAGCAAATAAAGGGTGAGCAACATTCACTTTATATTGAATTGTGCGAGCAATAGACTTTGTTTGCACCGATAAATTAGGATCTTGCTGTAACCGATTCACACTGGCGGCATCAAGATTAAACACCAAATAATTCGGCTTACTTTGTGCTAATAAGGTACGTGTTTCACTACGGCTATTCGCTAAATAATCAACACGTTCAATTTTAGCCGGCTCGCCCCAATAAGACTTAAAAGCAATTTGTTCTATTTTTTGAGGCGGCTCAATCTTAACCACTTGATAAGGACCTGTCCCAATAATTTGATGAACATTTTGTTGCTGATCAAAAGAGGATTTCGCCAAAATAATTGTGGTCGAATGGGCAAGATAAGCTGGGAAAGACACCAATCCTTGTTTTAAAGTAATTTGTACTTGTAAAGGATTAAGGGCTTTAATCTCCTCAATAAATGCTGATTTCAATGCGGTTGGCTTAGTTAAAGCCACTTGTAAACTATTAACCACATCATCAGCCGTTAATGGCGTATTATCGTGGAATTTTACCTCAGGACGTAGGTTAAACACCCAAACGGAAGCATCATCATTATGTTGCCAATCAGTAGCTAATCCCCCCACAAGACGTCCATCGTCCTCCACATCCACTAAGGTCTCCGCCAGTTGTAAACGTTGAAAAATATAGCCAGATTTACTTGGATCCGCTGAAGTGATTTCCCAAGGCGTAACCACCACTAAATGCTCGCTATTCTCCGTTATATTTTTATCCTCAAGGGTAGCAGTAACTTGTTGGCGTTGATCATCACAACCCACCAAGACCAACAATGCCGTTAAAATTGTGCAAAATACTTTTTTCATAATGATAAAAATCCTATTAGATTATTTATAAGTTATGGGCTAATAAAGAGTAACAGGCTAGCATAAAAAAGGGCATTATGCATTAATTATTTTTTAATAAAAAATAAGTGTTTATATTTTTGAATTGTTGATTGAATATATAAAACATTAGCATAATATTATTTTGCTAATGCTCTACGTAATTTGAAAATAGCATTTTTACCTTTTTCTTCAGAAACTTGTTCTAAATTTGCACCACCAACAAAAACCCCCATTCTAATATATTGACGAATAAAATAGTTTTTTCCAGATTCAGTATGAATACTTAAATCATTATTACTAAATTCTGATTCCGTAGAAATTTTATGAGGGCCTGCTTTAACTTGTTTATAAAAATAAACTTTCGGAGCAGACTCTCCGATAAAATCATCATCAATATATAGGTTCTTTTTTAATGCAGCACCAAAATGAGAATCACGATAAATATAGATACCAGACATACCTGTATTAGGTGTTTCAAATTGTTTAGCTTTCGCATCATTTTCAGCACTATCCATTACAGTGGTCGCACAACCTGTTAGTAACAAAGATAAGCTAATCAATAATATAGAGAAGAATTTTTTCATATTAAATCCTTAGAAAGTAAGGGTCTGCTTAAAACAGACCTCTATATCATTAGAAATTATAACGTAAACCCACTTGTCCACCGAATTGCCCAAAATCGGAGGCTAAGCGATTATATTCTAACCCTAAATTTAATGCGAGATTGTCCGCTAGTTTCATTTGTACGCCACCTAACACCCCAATACTACCACTGGTTTTACGTTCTGTTTCAGAAAAATAAAAATCATAATCAGTAATTTTAGCAATAGAATACCCGACTCTTGCACCAACATAAGGGGTAAATCTGGAACTATTACGGAAATCGTAAAAACCGCTAACCCCAAAAGATTGAATTTTAAAACTTACATCATAATCATCAAACTTAGCTTTACCAAAATTGGTATAATCCACCGCAATACGGAAACGCTCAAAGTCGTAACCTACGCTGATACGTTGAGTAAACACTGCTTTATTTGGAAGATCGTTATCTTCGGTATCAATAATATGTAAATTAGAGACGCCTAAATCCCCTTGTACATAAAAACCTTTGGCACTTACAGTTAAAGGTAATGCTGCTAATGCTGCGATAACAAATAATTTTTTCATAATAACACCTCTTTATAAAATTAGTTAAATGTGTAGAATAATTGGATACCTTGGTTTAAAGGTGATGATATTGTAAATTTGTTTAAATATATCCACTAGTATCAAATAAGGCGTATAACATACCGATTTCATCATTAAAATTGTTCTATTTGTGAGGGTAAAATGGAATTAAAAGAAAAAATTAGAATGTTTCGAGAGCTACATCATCTTTCGCAAGAAGAAATGGCAAATCGTATGAATATGTCATTAAGTGGTTATGCAAAATTAGAACGAGGAGAAACGAAATTACATTATGATAAATTGGTACAAATTGCCCAAATTTTTAATATTGATATAGTAGATTTGATCGATTCTCAAAAAGGCGTTGTCTTTTGTATGAATGAAAATAGTGATTATATTTATACCAATTATAACAATGCCAATGACTCGCTTGCCTTTGAAAATGAGAAATTAAAATTGGTTATTGCTCACAAAGATGAACTTTTAGCACAACAGCAAAAAGAAATTAAATCCTTGCAGAAAATTATTCAGTTATTAGAGAAAAAATAAAAAGTGCGGTAAAAACTACCGCACTTTTTTTATTTTCCATTGCCCCCCTCTTCCAACCACCCTCCTCCTAAGGCTTTATATAATCCCAGTAAACTTTTGGCGGTTTCTAGTTGTGATTGAATGAGTTGTTGCTGGTAATGTAATACGGAAAGTTGGGCGGAGATGGTGTTGTTAAAGGTTTGATCGCCGTATTGGAATAGGCGTTTTGCGTCTTTGCTTTGTTGTTGTGCTTGTTGTAGTGCTTGGTTAAGTTTTTGATTTTGTTGGCGTAAGGCGTATTGTTGTTGGTAGGCGTTATCCACTTCTGCGAGGGCGGTTAGGAGGGTTTTATCGTATTGGATTAGGGCTTGTTGTAAGCGGGCATCGCTGGCGTCAATATTGGCTTGGATTCGTCCGTTGGTAAAGAGGGGGAGTTGTATGCCAAGGCTGAGGAAGCTGCCGATGCCTGATAAATAGGAGAGGTCGTTGTTTACGTCTATGCGTCCGCCTTGTCCTAAGAATTGTAGGTCAAAGCGTGGCAAGAGGTCGGCTTTGGCACTGGCAAGTTTTGCCGCTGCCGCTTGTATTTGTTGGGCGTTGGCGGAGAGGTCTGGGCGGCGTGCTAGCACTTCTGCGGGCAGTTGTCCTGTGGGTATGGCGGGTAGGTTCACAAGGGGGTTGCCTTGTGTGGTTAGGCGGAATTGTTGTGGTGATTGTCCTGTGAGTGTGGCGAGTTGGCGTTGTATGCTGTCTCGTTGTGCTTGTAAGGTGGCTTGTTGGGCTTGTGCGCCACTGATTTGTTTTGCCACTTCTTGTTGTTCATAGGCGTTGATTTGCCCTGCTTGAAAACGTCCTGTGAGGTAACGTTGTAATTGTTGTAGGGCGTTAATTTGTTGTTTTAATAGGCTTTGCTGTTGTTCTATGGCGTAGATGGTGAAATAGCTTTCGGCGATTTGGGCTGTGATGAGTAGTTGGGCGGCATAAACTTGTTGTTGATAACTTAAGACAACGGCTGCGGCGGCATCACGATCGCTGCGTTTTTGTCCAAAGAAGTCGGGTTCCCAACTGGCGGTCAATCCGCCAAAGAGAGCGTGGCTGCGGCTGCTGTCTGGGTTGATGATGCCTGTATCTAGATTGTTATAGCCTATGCCTGCTGTTCCGCTGACACCCACATTTGCACCTAATTCGGCATTTGCCATGCGGCTTTGTGCTTGGGCTTCAGCCAGCCTTGCTTTGGCGAGGGCAAGATCGAGGTTATGTTTAAGCCCTTGTTCTATGAGGCGGTTTAGCTGGGGATCTTGCCAGTTTTGCCACCATTGTTGGATATTTTGCTGGCTTTGCCCTGCTTGCTGTTGGCTAAATGCCGTAGGGATTTCTATTTTAGAGGATAATTCCAGTTGGGTTTGGCTGCAACCGTTTAGCAGAATAAATGCACAAGCAAGTGCGGTCAGTTTTAGATTTTTTTTCATAATATTTTTTATCCTTGTCGAGAAAGCATGGTTTTAAATTGAATAAGGGCAAGGGCGAGAAAACCGCCACCTAATGCCGCCATTTGTAATAATTTTTGCCATACATATTGTATGCCTGCATCACGAAAGAGCACATCTTGCGTATAGGCGGCAAAAATGGTGGTGGGTGAAAACTGGGTGAGTTTTTGCACCAGTTCAGGCATATTTTCAATGGGGGAATTTGCCCCTGATAAGAGGTATAGCACAAGATAAGTAGGCACACATAATAAGCCAAATTGTGGCATGGTGGGGGCGATAATGGCTAATAATATCCCTAATGATGAAATAGAAAATAAAAAGGTGATAAATCCTATGGCAAATAAGGGGATTGAATGGTTATGAATAGGGACGGCAAGTACGCCTTTAATAATAAATATCAGTGAGAGAATGGCAACGCAAAGTAAGGCTAAGCCATTGGCAACAATTTTTGAGACGGCGATTTCACTGGCATTGACGGGCATCACCAGTAAATGTTCAATGGTGCCTCGCTCACGCTCACGAATGACCGCTGCCCCGACCAGCAATAATACCAACAGCGTGGAATTGCCAACGATAGTCATTGTCCCCATTAGCCATTTACTGGAATAATTGGGGTTGTAAAGCACATTGCTCACCACTTCCACTGGCAGCGCGCTTGCGGATTGTCCTAAAAATTGGCGAAGCTCGTCCGCAAAAATTTGACTAATATAAGCGGCGCCAATACCTGCTTGGGTCATTGCAGTGGCATCAACCAGCAGTTGTATTTGTGGCGATTGTCCCAATAAGATATTTTTTTCATAATTGGCAGGTATGGTCAGCACAAAGGTATATTTGCCTTGATCCATCGCGCGATCGATTTGGCTAAGTTCAATTTCTTCTACCGCTTTAAAACTGGGTTCAATTAAGCTGTCGCGTAACTGATAGGATAAATTGGAACGATCTAAATCCACCACCGCCACTGAGCCATTTTTCATTTCCGTTGTGGGCATATTGGCAATGGTAATCAATGCCACTGAAAACATATAAACAATTAACACCAATAGCACAGGATCAGAAAATAAACTGCGTAACTCTTTGCTGGATAAATAGCCAACATTTTTAAACCAACGTAACATTTATTTCTCCTGTTTCTTCAGAAATTGC
This sequence comes from Volucribacter psittacicida, assembly GCF_004339025.1. Taxonomy (GTDB): domain Bacteria; phylum Pseudomonadota; class Gammaproteobacteria; order Enterobacterales; family Pasteurellaceae; genus Volucribacter; species Volucribacter psittacicida. The sequence continues at coordinate 671,013 of NZ_SMFT01000002.1, read as the reverse complement.
GTGGCAAGCACAAGATACACCGTATAAATTGTCAAGAGGGCAAGATAGCTGTTGATAAAGTCCGCAAAGCCAAGTCCTTTGGTAAAGCCCCCTAAGCTAATTAACTGAAACCAAGCCCCCGGGAAAAGATGAGCAATAAGATACACATGAGTATCTAAATTGGCAGTGGGATACATCATGCCTGAGAAATTCATGGTCGGTACCATCATAATAATAGCGGTGGCGAATAAGGCGGCAATTTGTGATTTCACAAAACAAGACACCAATAAACCAAAGCCTGTTGAGGCAAAAATAACCATTAATGCCCCCAGAAACATCGCCCACGCCGAGCCTTTAATAGGAACACCAAAAATAAACATTGCCACTAACACTAAGACAAGATAGCTGATAAAAGCCAATGCCACATAAGGAAGTTGTTTTCCCAAGAGAAATTGTAGTTTACTGGCTGGCGAACCATAAAGGTTCATAATAGAGCCAATTTCTTTTTCTCGCACCACGCCTAACGCGGTCATAATGGAGGGAATCATTAACATGGCGAGCATAATGACCCCCGGCGTCATCGCAAAAATACTTTTAAAATCCTGATTATAAACAAAACGTGTGGCTAAAATATCAGAGGCTGCCTGAAAAGAATTTATCCCCTGCTGTTGTAAATAGTCATTGAGATATTGGGCAATCACACCATTAGCAGAGTTTTTGAGATTTTCGGCGGTTGAGGGAAACGCACCATCAATAAAAATCCCAATGGCAGGTTGTTCACCCTTGAGCAAATTTTTGCCAAAGTCGGCAGGGATTTCTAGCACCATTTTTGCCTCACTGCTTTGCAATACCCTATTGACTTCATCGGGTTGATAAAGGGTTGCCACATGAATAAAATACCTTGACCCCTCAAAATGCTCGATCAGCTTTTGGCTTTCGCTACTGTGATCAAAATCTAATACCGCAAACTTCATCGGATTAATATCAAAAGAGATGCTAGACGCCATGGCTAATAACAATATTGTCGGTCCACCAATGGCAAAAAAGAGACGGATTTTATCACGCAATAACTCCCTTCCTTCTCTTAAGGCAAAAGTCCAAACAATGGCTAACCATGCCCAAAAACCTTGAGTAACAGGGGAAAGTTCACCTTGTTGTTCGGCGGCTTTTTTTCTTTCCTCTTTACTTGGCATGGCGGTGGTTTCATCATCTTGTTCTTCAAGATAAGTAATAAAGGCTTCTTCTAATGTTTCCGCCTTTTTTGCTTTGCGTAATGCTTCTGGTGTGCCTACGCCTAATACTTTGCCTCGATGCATAAAGGAAATGCGATCACAACGAGCCGCCTCGTTCATAAAGTGGGTCGTAATAAAAATCGTGATTTTTTCCTCACGAGAGAGCTTGATTAAATATTGCCAAAACATATCTCGTGCCGCAGGATCAACACCAGAAGTGGGCTCATCTAAAATTAATACTTCGGGCTGATGTAAACAAGCGGCGGCCAGCTGTAAACGTTGACGCACGCCTAAGGATAAGGAAACAGGGGTAACATCAGCTAATTTAGTCAAATGAAATTGTGCCATTGCCCGTTCAACATAGTCATTCCATTGTGTTTTATCAATTTGATACAACTTGGCGTGCAGTTCTAAATTTTGTCGTACCGTTAATTCCTCATAAAGGGAAAAGGCTTGCGACATATAACCCACTTTTTTACGAGTTTCAATATCGCTTGCATCAATAGGTTGCCCTAATAATTGCGCGGTGCCAGAAGTGGGTTCTAATAGCCCTGTTAGCATTTTCATTGTGGTGGATTTACCACAACCATTTGACCCCAAAAAGCCAAAAATCTCGCCACGTGGAATGGTAAAACTCACATTATCTACTGAAACAAAATCGCCAAATTTTTTGGTTAAGCCTTCCGCCTCAATCGCTGGGGGTTCATTGGGATCAGGCTTAAAGGGCGGAATGGTTAAGCCGTCCTCAGCCCCACGTTTTTCCTTAGGCAATAGCCTAATATAAGCCTGCTCCAAAGTATCGCATTGGGTTTCAGCCATCACTTTTTTCGTGAAATCATTGGCGATTAATTTGCCATCGTCCATCGCCAATAAATATTCAAACCCCTCCGCCTCATCAATATAGGCGGTTGCCACCATCACCGTCATATTGGGCGATTCTTGGCGTAAATCATCAACCAACTGCCAAAATTGACGGCGAGAAAGGGGATCAACCCCAGTAGTCGGTTCATCTAAAATCAATAAATCAGGATGATGAATTAAGGCACAACATAAACTTAATTTTTGTTTCATTCCGCCTGATAATTTACCCGCCGCTCTATCCGCAAACGGAGCTAATCCTGTTGCCGCTAATAAACGTTGAATACGTTGTTGACGTTGCTCGGCAGGTAAACCAAATAAACGGGCATGAAATTCAATATTTTCGGTAATGGATAACGTCGGATAAAGATTTTTGCCTAAACCTTGTGGCATAAAAGCAATTTTGTGTGAAAGGCTTTCTCGTTGTGCGGTTTGGGCAATATCTTGATCAAATACACGAATTTCACCAGATTGTAAAATTTTTACCCCAGCAATTAAAGACAACAATGTGGATTTTCCCACACCATCAGGGCCAATTAACCCCACCGTTATGCCTTGAGGTATGCTCAAACTGATTTCATCTAATGCTTGCGTGTCGCCATAATGATGACTGACACCAGACACATCAACCGCCATTTTTTGCTGTTCTACCATCGCTTTCCTACTTCTTTCAAAGGCTTATTGATTAAACACATTATCGCAATGTTTCAGGCCACTCCGCTTCAGCCTGATACTTCACATAGCCCATCGCCGTCATTCCCCCTTTTAATAAAGACGAATGTTGTTGCACCACCTCGCGTGGAATTTGCAATTTAATTTTAAACATCAATTTTGTCCGCTCTTCCGCCGTTTCTACGGATTTTGGCGTAAATTGCGCATTAGCCGCCACATAAACCACCTTAGCAGGAAAGGCTTTATCCATACCGTCCACCAAAATACGTGCATCATCATTTAATTTGACCTGATTAGAAATGGGAGCTGGTAAGAAAATATTGATATAAACATCTTCTAAATCTAAAAGGCTGACCACTTTCGCCCCTGCTCCAATCACATTACCCATTTCCACTAAACGATATTCAACCCGTCCCGCCAATGGTGATTTAATGATCAAATCCTGATGAATATCCGCCACCTCATCAATTTGTGCCTGCGCTTGTAAAACATAAGCCTCCGCCTCAGCTTTCGCCGCCTTTGCCCCAGAGAGTTCCGCCTGTGCCGCTTGATAAGCTGCTTCACGACGTTCTAACTCCGTACTGGAAATTAATTTATCCTTGCGTAATTGTTGGGCATTCGTCCATTCTAACTTCGCCACATCAAGCTGCTGCTGACGAGCAAGCTCCTGTGCGTTGGCTCTTTCTACCGCCTGCTCCGCTTGTTTTTTCCCAGCTTGAGCCTGAGCCAACTTTGCCATCACTTGACTATCAGATAAGCGAACCAAAGGCTGATCTTTCTCAACATTCTCGCCCTCATCTACATAAACTTGTTCCACTCTCCCCGCATAAAGGCTTGCAACATCAATACGTTCTACGGTTAAACGTCCGTTCATAGCTGAAATGCCTGGGGGTAAATCATCTGCATTACGGTTGACTAACCAATATACGACACCAGCACCAATTATCACCAATAACACAATTAAAATGAGTTTTTTCATTAGCGTTTCCTGTTTAGAGATAAAAAATCTCATTCAGTGTAAATAATGTTGTTTTTATCTTCAATCATCAATAAACAATAAAATATTGCTTAAGCAACAAAATAAATTAAAATGTTGGTTATTTCACTTTAAAAGAATGGAATAAAAATGGAAAAAACGGATATTCGGATCATTAAAACCCAACGCAATATTAAAAATGCTTTTCGTCAGCTATTAGACAAAAAGAACTTTGAGGATATTACCGTACAACATATTATTGATTTAGCTGAAATTAATCGTACGACCTTTTATAAGCATTACCTCAATAAAAATGCCTTAGCAACCCAAGTCATCGATGAATTTAAACAACAAATATTTCTGCCCATATTAGAGAAACGTTTTTCTTCCTCTTCCTATGAATTTGCACAATATATGGCTACAGTGCTTGCGAATTTTAGACAAGAGCTTAAATTACTTTGGAAAATTAATACTCCTAAAATCCATCTAAAACAGGATATTTATCAAATCATTAAAGAAAAATATATTGAGGAATACAAAAAAAGCCAACCTAATGATGCGAATATTACCTTTCAGGCTCATATTTTTGCCTCAATTTCGTTGGCTGTAACAAATTATATTATTGAACAAGATACGCTTTCCTATCCACCAGAATTACTGAAGAATATACAATTTGTTTTTAATCGATTATTAGAATAATTAAAAATCAAAAATATCCTGATCACGCAATAAATGTTGATTGCCCTTGCGTCTTAAAAAGCCGATTCGGTCATAATATTCCATTAATTGTACGGTTAATTTACGCCCAAAGCCTAGCTTATCTCGTAGCTGGTTGACACTAATACTGCCCTGTTCAGCAATAATTTGTTTAATAAAACCAGCATAATAATAAATATGTTCGGTGAGAAAAAAACGGTCTTTGACGACGGCGGTTAAATAACCCAATTTTCCTGCTTTATACATAAAATTTCGCATTTGGGTTTCTTCTATGGCTAATTTCGTTGCAACTTCTCTTACCCATAATGCCTGCCCTTCTTTTTCCTCAAATAATTGAAATACTTGCTGCCATAATTGGTATTCATCGGGGGAAAATTGCAATTTGTGTTCGGGCAAATGTAGCCAACCTCGATGTTGTTGGAGCTGACCTTGTTGTAACATTTGCTCAATAAAATGATAAATTAATTTTTCTGGCTGTCCTAAACAGGCAATGCGATAGAGGCGTGCTTTGCCTAGCCCAAGTTGATCTGGGTGTTGTTGATGATAATTTTGTAAGGCATTAAGCAAATGCGTTTTTTGTTGTTGCATAAAATGTGAATTAAAACACCAATCTTGAAAATGTATATCGCCGTTTTGCTGTAAAATCTGTTGTAATTGTTGTGTGGTTAATTGTTCAATCCAACAAAGCTGTTGAAAAGAACGTGCTTGAGATTGTAAATATAACCCTATTCGTTGTGCGGCGTTCGCTGCTTGAATTAAAAATTTTAAATAATTCAACCGCTCTTCTTGTCGTTTATAACGTTTAGGCGAATCAATTTCCACGACTTTTGCCCCTGCAATCACTTTTTTGGCATCCCCACTACGCAAAATTAATTTATCGCCATAGGCTAAAAATAAAGGGGTATCGAGGATTAATTCTGCTAAGCCCTGTTGTTGGCTGCTGAGTTGTTTGTGGGTTAATAAATTTAAACGGGCGGTGGTTTTGGTTGCCGCATGATAAAGATGCACAGGTTGGCTTTCTGTTAAATTCTCTTGGCTATTAAGCCAAATTGTAATACGTTCCGTCGCTGAGCCAGGGCGGCAAAATAACCAGTCGCCACGCTGAATAGGGTAGCGATCTAAATCAATATGGAGATTTAAAGCTAAACGTTGTCCTGCCAATCCTTGTTGGCTCGGTTGATTTTGGGCGTGAATATTTTTTATTCTTATTTTTTGTCCAGTAGAAAGATAAAGTTCATCATTAACCGATACGCTCCCCGCAAAAGCTGTTCCTGTTACCACTGTTCCTGCCCCTTTGAGGCTAAATACACGATCAATGGCGTAACGAAAAGGTTTCTCAATTTGCCCTTGGTAAGAAAGATGTTGTAAATAATCTCTCAGTTGAGCAATGCCTTGTCCTGTGTGAGCTGAGGTAACAAAAATGGGGCTATGGGCTAAAACAGGGTAATTTTGCTTTAATTGGTTTTTTAATTGTGCGATTTGATTATCATCAGCACGATCCGCTTTGCTAATCACCACCATAATTTGCTCAATTTGCAATAAAGTTAAAATGGTAAGATGTTCTTGGGTTTGTGGCTGAATCCCCTCATCGCTTGCCACCACTAGCATGGCATAATCAATGCCACCTAGTCCTGCCAACATATTCGCCAGAAATTTTTCATGCCCCGGCACATCAATAAAACCAAGCACCTTATCCGCCACTGGCAAATAAGCATAACCTAAATCGATGGTCATTCCTCGTTTTTTTTCTTCGGGTAAATGTGCGGTATTTGTGCCTGTTAATGCTTGTAATAATGCAGTTTTACCATGATCTACATGACCTGAAGTAACAATAATCATTATACTGTTCCCACTAATTTATATTTATGTTTTCAACGCTATTTAATAATCCTTGCAAATCTGCCACGCTACGCAGATCAAGCCAAATTTTATCTTGTTCTAAGCGACCAATAATCGGCTCGGGTAAAGATTTAAAATGTGCCATTAGATGTGTTAAATGTTTGCCTTGAATGGTTACCGCCACAGAAGGAATGCGTGCCATTGGCTGCGAACCACTGCCGATTTGGGCTGAATTTGGTTCAATATTTAATGAATATTCAGAATTTAATTGTTTTTCTAACCGCACTTTTAACTGTTGTGCTTGTTCGTTTAATAATTGGTCAGATACCGTTAATCGGGTTAAAGTTGGTAACCTTTCCAATAATTTTTCTGGTTGTAAATAAAGTCTTAAGGTGGCTTCTAATCCTGCCAAAATCACTTTATCGCAACGCAATACACGTTTAAGCGGATGTGCCTGTAATTGATCAATCAAGGCTTTCTTGCCCACAATAATTCCCGCTTGAACACCACCTAATAATTTATCCCCAGAAAAACTCACTAAATCAACCCCTTGGGCAATTTTTTCTTGCACTGTAGGTTCATAAGGTAAACCATATTGACGTAAATCGATCAATGCCCCACTGCCTAAATCACTGATAACGGGCAAATTATAGGATTTAGCCAATGCCACTAATTGCTGTTCATCGACCGCCGCCGTAAAACCACAAATTTGATAATTGCTACTATGGACTTTCATCAACAAAGCGGTATCCTCATTGATAGCTTTTGCATAATCACTTAAGTGAGTGCGGTTGGTTGTCCCTACTTCCCGTAACTGACAACCTGCCTGTTGCATAATATCAGGGATACGAAATGCCCCACCAATTTCAATCAACTCACCTCGAGAGATAATGACCTGCTTGTCCTTCCCTAATACGGCTAACATCAGCAACACTGCCGCTGCATTATTATTCACTACACAAGCCGCTTCTGCTCCCGTAAGCTGACAAAGTAACTCACTAATATAATTATCACGATGACTACGTTGCCCTGCTTGCAAATCATATTCCAGCGCCACATTATTACGCATCGCATTAAGCCCTGCCTGCTGTGCTGCTTCTGACCATAATGCCCGCCCTAAATTGGTATGTAATACCGTCCCTGTGAGATTATGCACGACTTGGATTTTAACTTGCTGACTGTGTTGCAATTTATCTGCCACTGCCTGTAAGAATACTTGCTCATCAGCACAAAAGTGCGGTAGCTTTTGCGAAAATTTTATTTGTTGTCGTGCTTGTTGCAATAATTCTCGGCAAACACGCACCATAGCACTATGCCCAAATTGTTCATTAAGTTGCTGTCCTCTTGTGGTTTTTAATAACTTATCCACCGAGGGTAAATGTTGAAACAATTTTTTCATTGTTATCCTTTTTTATTTTCAAATAGGGCGACTATTAGTCATTTCAATTTAAAATGAGACAAGGCGGTATGTCGAAGACAGTACAAATAGTACAGCGAGACGTACCAACGCAATATCATTTCTAAAATGGGACAACTATATAATAAGCCCAAATGGACTGATTACCAATATACGCCGAGATTTTATTGCAAGTTACCTTTTTTTCAGTTAAAGTTCACAAGTTCGTTAAAAGGAAGGTCGTCGTATCCGGTGATGCGGCAGGACTTCAAATCCTGTTAAGGCTGCCAGCAGTCTTGGGTGGGTTCAACTCCCATGGCCTTCCGCCAGATAATTTCCCCACATATTGATATTACACCGAATAAAATCATTATATTTACCATAAGAAAAAACCACCTTTCGGTGGTTTTTTTAGAATTAACGTTTATTTTTAACCAGTTTTTCGGTAAGTTCGTAAGCGCGTAATTTTGCTAATTCTTTGGATAGTTTAGAGGCAAGGATTTCATAATTTGCATCTTTTGCTGCAGCAACAATATTTTGTTCGGCTTTACGTTTAGCCTCTAAAATACGATCACCATCAAGCTCTTTTCCTCGAATAGCCACATCAGCAAGTACGGTAACAACATTGGGTTGTACTTCTAAAAAACCACCAGAAACATAGATAACTTCTTCTTGGTCATTCTCAAGTACAATCTTAACAATACCCGGTTTTATTGCGGTAAGTAAAGGAATATGCCCAGGTAAAATACCTAATTCCCCTTCACTTCCCGTTACCTGAATACGTTTTACTTCTCCGCTAAAAATGCTTTGTTCTGCACTGACTACTGTTAATGTTACTGTTGTCATTTTATTCTCCTTCAAGTTTTCTATTTAACACTTGAAGTGATTACATTTTTTTCGCTTTTTCTAGCACTTCTTCAATAGAACCAACCATATAGAACGCTTGCTCTGGAATATGGTCATATTCACCATCTAAAATACCTTTGAAACCACGAATTGTATCTTTCAATGACACATATTTACCCGGTGAACCTGTAAAGACTTCTGCCACAAAGAAAGGCTGTGATAAGAAACGTTCGATTTTTCTCGCACGAGCAACCACTAACTTATCTTCTTCAGAAAGTTCGTCCATACCAAGAATGGCAATAATATCTTTCAACTCTTTATAACGTTGTAAGATACCTTGTACACCACGAGCAACATTATAATGTTCTTCCCCGACCACTAATGGATCAAGCTGTCTTGAAGTAGAATCAAGTGGGTCAACCGCTGGGTAAATCCCTAAAGAAGCAATTTGACGGCTTAAAACCACTGTTGAATCTAAGTGAGCAAAGGTTGTAGCTGGTGACGGGTCTGTTAAGTCATCGGCTGGTACATAAACCGCTTGTACAGAGGTAATAGAGCCTGTTTTGGTTGAAGTAATACGTTCTTGTAATACCCCCATTTCCTCAGCTAAAGTTGGTTGATAACCTACCGCTGAAGGCATACGACCTAATAAAGCGGATACTTCTGTTCCCGCTAAGGTATAACGATAAATATTATCCACGAAAAATAAAACATCTCGTCCTTCATCACGGAATTTTTCCGCCATGGTTAATCCTGTTAAAGCCACACGCAGACGGTTACCTGGTGGTTCATTCATTTGTCCATAGACAAGAGAAACTTTATCTAAGACGTTAGAATCCGTCATTTCATGATAGAAGTCATTACCTTCACGGGTACGCTCACCTACCCCTGCAAACACAGAATAACCTGAGTGTTCAATGGCAATATTACGGATTAACTCCATCATATTAACGGTTTTTCCTACTCCAGCACCACCAAACAAACCAACTTTACCCCCTTTTGCAAACGGGCAAATTAAATCAATAACCTTGATACCTGTTTCTAATAATTCTGTACTATTAGATTGTTCTTCATAACTCGGTGGCGCACGATGAATTGACCAACTTTCTTCTGCACCAATTTCGCCTTTTTCATCAATAGGTTCGCCTAATACATTCATTATGCGTCCTAAGGTTTTTGTTCCTACTGGAACAGAAATCGGTTTTTTCGTATCTGTAACCGATAAACCACGTTTTAAACCGTCCGATGATCCCATTGCGATACAACGAACAACCCCGCCGCCTAATTGTTGCTGAACTTCAAGCACTAAGCCTGTTTCTACATTAAGGGCATCATATACTTTTGGTACTGCATCTTGTGGAAATTCAACGTCAATAACCGCACCGATGATTTGTACAATTTTTCCAGTTGCCATTACCGTTCCTCTAATTGACCTAAATTGCTGCTGCACCTGCAACAATTTCATTTAATTCATTTGTAATACTTGCTTGACGTGCTTTGTTATACACTAATTGTAATTCTTTGATTAAATTAGTTGCATTATCTGTCGCCGCTTTCATCGCTACCATTCGCGCTGCTTGCTCAGAAGCCAAGTTTTCGACTACCGCTTGATAAACTTGCGATTCTAAATACCTTACCAATAAGCTATCCAATAATGTTTTCGCATCAGGTTCGTATAAATAATCCCAAGTTTGTGTTACTTCGCCTAAATTATCTGTTTCTAATTCTGGCAAGGGAACGAGCTTTTGTAGTATAGGTTTTTGCGACATGGTATTAATAAACTTATTATAAGCAATATAGATCGCATCTATTTTGCCTTCTCGATAAGCCTCAAATAATCGATTTGCAATACCAATTAACTCTTCTAAGGAAGGGTTATCGCCCATACCAGAATGCTGCGCTTTAATCTCTAAACCTAACGAATGGAAAAAATTAATCCCTTTAGCACCCACTAAGCCTAAAACGGTATCAATATTATTATCATTCCATTCTTTAATTTGATTAAGTGCGGTCTTAAATAAATTAATATTCAGTCCACCACATAATCCACGATCAGTAGAAACTACCAAAACCGCAACACGTTTAATTTCTCGTTCCTGTAAAAACGGATGTTTATAATCAACATTAGCTTTTGATATATGGCTGATGACTTTGCGTATCGCCTCAGAATAAGGACGTGATAAGGACATTCTATCCTGAGTTTTACGCATTTTAGAAGCAGCAACCATTTCCATTGCCTTAGTAATCTTTTGAGTACTTTGCACACTGGAAATTTTGGTTCTTATTTCTTTTGCGCCTGCCATTTTCTTTCTCCGTTAGTTGAATTACCAAGAACTGCTTGTTTTGAATTTATCTAAAATACCTTGTAAAGTATTTTTGATTTCATCATTATAATTACCAGTTTGGGTTAATTCAGCCATAAATTCAGCATAATTTGCCTGAGCAAATTCTAATAAATTCTGCTCAAAAGAAGCAATGCGATCTAATTCAACATCATCAAGATAGCCAAACTCAACAGCAAATAATACTAATGCTTGTTGTGCCACAGAAAGTGGAGAATATTGTTTTTGTTTCAATAATTCTGTTACTTTTTGTCCATGAGATAACTGTTTACGCGTTGCATCATCAAGATCTGAAGCAAACTGAGCAAAAGCCGCAAGTTCACGATATTGTGCTAATGCGGTACGAATACCCCCAGCTAATTTTTTTATTACTTTTGTTTGTGCGGCACCACCTACCCGAGAAACCGAAATACCTGGGTTTACCGCAGGACGAATCCCCGAGTTAAACAAATTAGATTCAAGGAAAATTTGTCCATCAGTAATCGAAATCACGTTAGTTGGTACGAAAGCAGAAACGTCCCCCGCTTGGGTTTCAATAATAGGTAGTGCAGTTAATGATCCTGTTTTACCTGTTACTTTACCTTGGGTAAAACGCTCAACATAATCTTCATTCACACGAGAAGCACGCTCTAATAAACGAGAGTGTAAATAGAATACATCGCCTGGGAATGCTTCACGACCTGGTGGACGACGCAATAAAAGCGAAATTTGACGATAAGCCACAGCCTGTTTAGATAAATCATCATAAACAATTAACGCATCTTCACCGCGATCACGGAAATATTCGCCCATAGCACAACCCGCATAAGGGGCTAAATATTGTAACGCCGCAGATTCAGAGGCAGAAGCCACTACCACAATGGTATTTTGTAATGCACCATGTTCTTCTAATTTACGCACTACATTAGCAATAGTAGAAGCCTTTTGTCCAATAGCCACATAAATACATTTAATGCCAGAGTCTTTTTGATTAATAATTGCATCAATGGCTAAAGCGGTTTTCCCTGTTTGACGGTCACCGATAATTAACTCACGTTGACCACGTCCAATTGGCACCATAGAATCCACTGCTTTATACCCTGTTTGTACAGGTTGATCTACCGATTTACGATCAATAACCCCTGGTGCAATCACTTCAATAGGTGAAAAACCATCATTTTCAATTTCACCTTTACCATCTATAGGTTGTCCTAAGGTATTTACCACACGCCCTAACAAACCTCGACCGACAGGCACTTCAAGAATACGGCCAGTACATTGTACTTCCATACCTTCAGCTAAATCCGTATAAGGCCCCATCACCACAGCACCAACGGAATCACGCTCTAAGTTTAAAGCTATTGCATATTTATTTCCCGGTAATGCAATCATTTCGCCTTGCATTACATCACTTAAGCCATGGATATGAATAATTCCATCGCTCACTGAAACGATTGTCCCTGTATTGCGAGGTTCATTCTCAATATCAAATTGGGCAATTCGTTTTTTAATCAGTTCACTAATTTCTGTTGAATTGAGTTGCATTTTTTGTTCCTCTTATAATTGCAACGCATTTGCCAGACGGTTTAATTGACCTCGGCTACTGCCATCAATCACCATATCATCCGTACGAATAATCGCCCCAGCGATTAATTCCTTATCTACGCTACAATTTAATTTCACTTTAGCCGCCAGTTTCTTTTCCATTGCTTGAGCAATTTTTTGTTGTTGAGCTTGGGTTAATGGTTGAGCAGAAATGACTTTTACTTCTTTAATAGATTGATATTCAGCCACATAAGATAAGAATTGCTGAAATACGGTAGGAAGTAACATTAAACGATGATTTTCAGCCATTAACTGAATAAGGTTTTGTCCATATTGATCAAGCTGATCATCACAAAGATTGATCAAGGTTTCTGCTGTTTTTTGGGCAGAATTTACACCAGATAAAAGTAATTGCAGTTCAGGTTGTTTAACCAATTCGGCCATAAAATTCAACATCACTGTCCATTTTTCCAATGTTTGCTTTTCAAGGGCAAAATCAAACACCGCTTTTGCATAAGGACGAGCTATAGTTGTTAATTCCGACATAGGCTTTTCCTTCTATAAATCCGCAACAAGTTTATCAATAATGTCATTATTTGCCGCTTCATCAATGGTGCGACCAACAATTTTTTCTGCACCCGCGACAGCTAAAGAAGCCACTTTAACGCGTAATTCTTCTTGTACTCGCTTACGCTCAGATTCAACCTCAGCGTAACCTTGTGCAATAATTTTAGCTTTAAGTTGCTCAGCTTCCGCTTTGACTTCCTCTAAAATTTCATTACGGCGTTTATTGGCTAAATCAACAATCTCTTGAGCTTGGGTTTTCGCTTGAGCTAATTCTTGTTCAACCAATTTTTTGCTATCAGCTTGTTCTTTTTTAGCCGCTTCCGCAGAAGCTAAAGCATCAGCAATTTTTGCCTGACGTTCTTCAATAGCTTTAATAATTGGTGGCCAAACGTATTTCATACAAAAAAGTACGAATAAGACAAAAGCGACTGTTTGCCAAATTAATGTTGCATTTAAATTCACAACGACCTCCTCGAGTTGGGATTAGCTTATTAGCATAGATGACAAAATAAGCTAATTTAAATGATTAATGGTAAGTCCAACTCTCTTTTATTGTAATAAACCAATAAATGGATTTGCGAAGATGAAAAGTAAAGAAATACCTACTGCAATCATAGAAATCGCATCTAATAAACCTGCAATAATAAACATTTTTGTTTGCAAGCTACTTGCTAATTCAGGTTGACGAGCTGAAGACTCTAAAAATTTGCCACCTAATAGTGCAAAGCCAATCGCCGTACCAAAAGCCGCTAAAGCAAGTAAAATAGCAGAAGCAATGATTGTTGTAGAAATTACAGTTTCCATAGTTTTCTCCGTAAGGTTTAAAGAATCTAGCTAAACGCTAGGGTTAAGTTAAACAAAGTAATAATAAAAGAATATTAATCCCTATTTTTAATTAATGTTCTGCTTTGTTATAAGCAATACTTAAATAAACCACTGTCAACATCATAAAAATAAAGGCTTGTAAGGTAATCACTAAAATATGGAAAATCGCCCAAATTAAATGTAAAGGAACACCTAACATCGCAATTAATCCATTCGCACCATAAATAACCGCGATTAACACAAAAACAAGTTCACCAGCATACATATTACCAAATAAACGGAAAGCCAATGAAATCGGTTTTGCTAATAAGGTAACAGTTTCAAGTAATAAATTAACAGGAATTAATAAAGGATGATTAAAAGGATGAAGGGTATATTCTTTAACAAAACCTTTTACCCCTTTAGATTTAATTGTGTAGTAAATAATTAAGAAAAAGACACCAATCCCTAACGACAAGGTAATGCTAATATCCGCTGTCGGTACCGCCCGTAAATAATCAATGCCTGTCATTTTTGCCGTTTCAGGTAAATAATCGACTGGTACAAGATCGATTAAATTCATAATAAAAACCCAGCAGAAGATGGTTAAGGCTAAGGGAGCAACAGCATGACGCGGCCCATGGAAATTTTCTCTGACAATACCATCAACCCATTCGACAATCATTTCAACAAAACATTGTAATTTACCCGGTACGCCACTGGTGGATTTTTTAGCGACTTTATAAAAAAGCGTAAGAAAAATAAGACCAGAAATCACACTAAAGAAAAGCGAATCAAGATGAACAGACCAGAAAGAATCTCCTGAGGCAAGAAATTGCAAATGGTGCTGAATATAGCCAGTCGCGGTTAATTCTGATGAATGAGCTGCCATAATAAATTTATCCTATAAAATAAATTAACTAATAGGGTTTCTCTGCTGTTTTATCAGCAAAATCATAGGTAATGCCACATTTAAAATCAAAAAAACAATAAACCCAATAAAAAAATAAACAAAATGAATTTTTTTATAAAAAATAAACACTAATGCAATAATAAGAATAGTGAATAAAAATTTTACCCCTTCACCTTGATAAAGTGCGGTGGTTTTATTGGTTAAATATTGTGATTTTTCGCGAAAAAAAACAAAACCTATTAATAATACTTGTGGGATAACACTTGAAATTGCACCAAATAAAAAAGAAATGCCGTAATGTTGTTGATAAAGGGTTAATAATAAAGAAAATACGCTCAGTAAAATGGCTTCAATGATGATGACCTTTCCGTATAAAGCCCTTGTATTTCCTAGCACCCTAGACATTCTTTATTCGCTTTAACTTATCCTTACAAATACTTCCGAATTATACGTTACTCTTGCGGTTATTCAACTGTTAAATACAAAAAAAGTGTTAACTACTTAACATTTCTGGAAAAAATTTAACATTTTTATTAATAAGCAAAATTGAAATTAACCTTAAAGTGTAAAAATGATCATTTGTTAAGCAAAATCAAATGACGCTCAGCCCTTAATTCTGGTACTTGCAAGGGAATCACTTGCTCAATTTTCATCATAGGATCAAGCTGTTCCACTTCTTGTTGGTGATATTGCCCTTTTAACGCATAAAATTTCCCATTTGGAGCTGGCAAATGATGACACCAATCCACCATATCCTTCAAGCTAGCGAAAGCGCGACTCAATACCCCATCAAATTGGTGATCGGGTTGATAAACTTCCACTCGGCTTAGAACGGTTTCAACATTATTCAAGCCAAGTTCACGAATGGCATTACGAATAAAACTAATACGCTTGCCCAAACTATCTAATAAAACAAAGTGTTTATCAGGATTAACAATGGCTAAAGGCAAACCGGGCAAGCCGGGGCCTGTGCCTACATCAATAAACCGCTGTCCTTGTAAGTAAGGGCTAACCACTAAACTATCCAAAATATGCTTAACCAACATTTCCATCGGATCACGCACAGAAGTTAAATTATAGGCTTTATTCCATTTCACCAATAATAGCACCAACTTAACAAGCTGTTGTTTTTGTTGATCGGTTATCGAAAGTGCGGTCTGTTTTAACAATAAATTTAATTTTTCCGCTAATGCTGTTGTCATACTTTGCTTATTCACCCCGTTTCAACATCCCTTGTTTTTTCAAATAAACCAACAAAATGGAAATCGCTGCAGGCGTTACCCCTGAAATACGGCTCGCTTGCCCAATGGACACAGGGCGATGCTGTTCCAATTTACTGCGTACTTCATTAGATAACCCCGCCACACTGGCATAATCAAAGCTGGCAGGAATTGCGGTATTTTCGTGGCGTTTTTGTTTTTCAATTTCTTCTAATTGATGTTCAATATAACCTTGATACTTAATGGCAATTTCCACTTGTTCCGCGGCTTCGTTATCCGCTAATGGCGGTTGATAAGGGGTAAGTGCGGTCAATTTTGCATAAGAAATTTCTGGACGGCGTAACAAATCCTCGCCACTTGCTTCACGCACCAATGGCGAACCTAAAATGGCATTGGCTTCCGCTAAATACTCACTACGCGGATGCAACCAAATACTACGCAAACGCTGTCTTTCGCGTTCAATATTTTCCATTTTTTGATTAAATCTCGCCCAACGTTGTTCATCAATTAAACCTAATTGATGAGCAATCGGGGTTAAACGCATATCCGCATTATCTTCACGCAATAATAAACGGTATTCTGCTCTTGAAGTAAATACACGATAAGGTTCTTTTGTCCCTAAAGTACAAAGGTCATCAACCAATACCCCAATATATGCCTGATCACGACGTGGATACCAAGCCTCTTTTTGTTGAACTTGTAAGCCAGCATTAATGCCAGCTAATAATCCTTGTGCCGCCGCCTCTTCATACCCTGTTGTACCATTAATTTGCCCCGCAAAGAATAAACCTTGGATCGCTTTGGTTTCAAGAGTCGGTTTTAAATCTCTCGGATCAAAATAATCATATTCAATAGCATAACCTGGTTTAACAATACGCGTATTTTCTAGCCCTTTCATTGAATTGACGATTTTCATTTGTACATCAAAAGGCAGGCTAGTAGAAATCCCATTTGGGTAAACTTCGTTACTGGTTAAGCCCTCAGGTTCAAGGTAAATCTGATGAGCATTGCGTTCAGCAAAACGCATTACTTTATCTTCAATAGACGGACAATAACGCGGACCGATCCCCTCGATGATCCCTGTGTACATTGGGCTACGATCCAAATTCTGACGGATCACCTCATGGGTTTGATCATTAGTATGGGTAATATAACAAGGGATCTGGCGAGGGTGTTGATCTACGGATCCCATAAAAGAAAAAACAGGCAAAACCTCATCGCCAAATTGTTTAGCAAGCACATCAAAATTAATGGTACGAGCATCTAAGCGAGGCGGTGTTCCTGTTTTTAAACGATCAACACGCAAATTAAGATCTCTTAACCGATCCGCCAATAAACTTGAGGCAGGATCCCCAGCTCGTCCCCCTGTATAGTTTTCTAACCCAATATGGATCTTACCCGCTAAAAAAGTACCTGCGGTTAGGATCACCGCTTTAGCCTGAAATTTTAAGCCCATTTTGGTTACTACGCCCGCAACCCGATCCTGTTCTAAAATAATATCAATTACTTCTTGCTGAAAAAGATCCAATTTGGCTTGATTTTCTAAAGCTACACGAACCGCTTGACGATAAAGTACACGATCCGCTTGAGCTCTTGTCGCTCTTACGGCTGGGCCTTTAGAACTATTTAGGGTACGAAATTGGATCCCAGCTTGGTCAGTGGCCGTTGCCATTAATCCGCCCATAGCATCAATTTCTTTGACCAAATGCCCTTTACCAATACCACCAATAGCAGGATTACAGGACATTTGCCCTAAGGTATCAATATTATGGGTAAGTAACAGGGTTTTTAATCCCATTCTTGCTGGGGCAAGGGCCGCTTCTGTACCAGCGTGTCCGCCACCAATCACAATGACATCATATTTTTCCGTATAAAACATAAAAACCTTTTTGATCGACAATTTCGATCTTCAATAGATAACAAATAATTGGCGGCTATTCTACTGAAAATTGGTTGAGCTTAAAAGTAGATTATATCTTTTATTGAAAAGGATCTTGTTAAAAAGGCTAAGCTCATTATTAATAGATCTTTATTTATCTATAAAGATCTTATTATTCTGATTATTAGATCTTTGGATCCTTGTGAATAAGATCCTTTTTTTGAATAAAATAAAGAAGTTAGATCATTTTGATCATTGTTAAGATCTTTTCCAAGTAAAAATAATTTATTGTGGATAACCTTAGAAGTTATCCACATTGAATTTTAATGAAAAAGTTATTATTTGGCTAAAAACAAGTTTTTTACAGGGTTTTTATAAAGTTATCCACAGTACTAACTGTTTTTTATTTCTACAAAAAAAGCCGATCTTAGATCAGCTTTGTTTCCGGTTGAGGGGAAATTAAACCAGTTGCTGGGTAAAACAAGGTAACCAATCTTCAGCACATTGATCATGATCGAACTCATTAACCACATCAATACGCAATGAAGGACAAAGCAATTTTGCTCCCTTATCTTGTAGAATATTCTCAACCTTATCAACGGCAAAACAAAAGGTATCATAATCCGAACTTCCAAGTCCGACTACTGCAAATTTTAATTCACTAAGATCCACTTCACTTTGCTGAATTTGCTCAAATAAAGGATTAAGATTTTCAGGAATTTCGCCAGCCCCATGGGTTGAGGTAACCACTAACCATAAAGGTTGTTCAATCACTTCATCATAATTTGCCCCATGCAACATCTCAGTTTGCCAACATTGTTGTTGTAATAGTTGTTCGAGATGTTCTGCCACATATTCTGCACCGCCCAAGGTGCTACCTGTAATAAGACAAATTTGAGGTTTCATATTGTTTCCTTATATTGTGCTGAAATTAAAGGCAATATAACAAAAGTGCGGTCTATTTTAAAAAAATTTTTGCAAAACAGACCGCCCTTTTTACTCATTTCCCCTCTTATACACCGCAGGGCTACAGCCCATATATTTTTTGAAAATGCTGTTAAAGGTAGAAAGCGATTGATAGCCGATGGCTTCGGCGGTGGCGGCGACGCTGAGTTGTTGTGCTTTGAGCAGTTGGCTGGCAAGGGATAGGCGTAGGTGTAAATAAAAGGTTTGCAGGTTCATGCCGCTGAGTTGGTGAAAACGGCGGTTAAAGGCTTGTCTTGAGCAATGGGCGAGGTTTGCCAGTTCGTCTATGGTGTAATGTTTGCGGGGATTGGCAAGCAGGGCGTAGAGGGCGGGCGCAAGGTGTTTGTCGCCAAATAAGGGCAGATAGGGGTGTAGCGATTGGGTTGGGGGCTGACGTAGGGCAAATAACAGCAGCAGTTGGCTGAGGTCGCTGATGACTTTTTGACTGCCTGCTTGCGGTTGGCTGGCTTCTTGATAAATCAGTTGTGCCAGTGCGTGCAAATTGGGTTGTTTGGCGAGGGAGACAATAAGTGGTTTGGGAAAAAGGTTGAGTAGGGTGGCGGCGGCTGGGTTGTTGGCGAGAAAGCGTCCGCAAAGAATGGCGATTTCTTGCCCTGATTGGCGATGGCGGAGATGATGAAAATGCTCGTGAATGCTTGGTGCTTTGCCTTGACTGCTTAGGCGATGGGCTTCGTTGCCGAGCCAGAGGCAAAAATCCCCTGTTTTTAGCGGATAAGATTGCCCTTGTGCGTTATGTAATTGGCATTTTCCTTGTAACATCAAATGAAAAAATAAGCTGTTGGCTTGGGGCGCATGGGGAAAATCAAAGCCTTTGGCAAGTTGGCAAAAGACATCAATTTCTGTTTGTAAATCTAAACGCTGAATAAAGGTGGCAATAGGCATATAAAATCGCATTTTTTAGGGTTGAAATAGACTGTTTTGTATCAAAACACGCTGGCATAATATTGTCAATCGTTCATTGATCGGAGCAAAACATGTTAGATTGGAAAAAATACAAAACGCAATTAAGGCAACGTTTAGGGCGATTTGCTCAATTATCGCCTGATACGATGACAGGCTATCAAACCTTAGCCAAAGCCAACGCAGACGGCGTATTAGACGATAAAACGCGCGAGCTGATTGCTTTGGCTTGTGCGGTAACCACGCGTTGCGATGGCTGTATTGATGTGCATACCGCCGCTGCCATTCAGGCTGGCTGTAGCGAGCAAGAAATCAGCGCCGCTTTGGGTGTGGCGGTGGCGATGAATGCAGGCGCGGCGATGGTTTATTCCGCGCGCGTGCTAGATGCTTATGAAACCTTAAAATCTTAAACACGGAGCCAACCATGAAAGCCTTATTGATGACTTTCGCTTTGCTGTTTGCCCTGCCCAGCTTTGCCAAAACGGTGTGGATAGACGTGCGTACGCCGCAGGAATACGCCAGCGGGCATATCCTAAACGCCAGTAATATGCCTCATCAAAGTATGGTGCAACAAGCCGCCGCCGCAGGTTTACAAAAAGACGATCGGATTTTGTTGTATTGCCGCAGCGGCAATCGCTCCGCCATTGCCAAAAAAGCCCTAGAACAAGCAGGTTATCGCCATGTGCAAGATTTGGGCGCTTATGCGGATTTGGTGGAGACAGGGGCGGTAAAAGTAAAAAAATAAAGCGATTTGTTTTGAAATCCCTCAATGTGAAGTTGGGGGATTTTTTCAGGCTGCCTGAAATTTTTCAAAAACAAACTACCGCTGTTGTAACCCCTGCAACAAATGACAATCGGCGACTTTTTCGCCTTGACAACGGCTAAAATGTTTTAATTGGGCTTGGATTTGTTGTAATTGCAAGATTTTTTGTTCAATATTTTGCAAATGTTGCGCTAATAATTGATCGGCATTATGGCATTGTGCATTCGGGGTTTGGCAAAGTTGTTGCAGTTGACGAATATCGGTAAGACTAAAGCCCAACGAACGACAATTTTTAATAAATAGTAATTGTTCAACCGCTTGCGGACTAAAATTGCGATAACCATTGGCGTCCCTTTGAGGAGAGGAAATTAAACCGATTTTTTCGTAATAACGAATGGTGTCTAGTGGTATGTGCGTTTGTTGGCTAAGTTGTTGAATTTTCATATCATTATTTCCTATTTGCTATGGCTATCTGATTTTAACCGATAACAAGGATAAAATCCGCTTGACCTTAGAGTTACTCCAAACCTTATCCTAATTTTGTTGATAAATCAATAAATTTAGGAGGTCAAAATGACTTGTTGTCAACAAACGATGGGGCAAGCGGTTCAACCTATTTATCGTCGGATATTGTGGGTGGTATTGCTGATTAATTTTGCCATGTTTTTAGTGGAAATCTTAGGGGGCTTGCTTTCTGGTTCTACAGCATTATTGTCGGACGCTTTGGATTTTTTGGGGGATGCGTTTAACTATGGTATCAGTTTATGGGTATTAAATCGGGCGTTAGTCGTGCGGGCTAAGGCATCGTTATTCAAAGCCTATAGCTTAGTGGCATTTGCACTTTTTGTGCTGGCAACCACGTTTTATCGATTGTTTTGGGGCGAAGTGCCTCGCCCTATTGAAATGTCGCTGATCGGCGTTTTAGCGTTGTTGGCAAATGTGATCAGCGCCGTTTTGTTATACCGTTATCGGCAAGGCGATAGCAATATGCGTAGCGTTTGGCTTTGCTCGCGTAATGATGCGATAGGGAATATTTTGGTGGTATTGGCATCGGTAGCGGTATATTACAGCCAATCCAATTTACCAGATTTATTGGTCGCAGGCGTGATGGCTTGGCTGGCATTGCAAGCAGGTCGCCGTATTATTTACCAAGCTAAACAAGAATTAAAAGGGACGGTGTGAAATGTGTTGAAAATAGACCGTACTTTTTAGAAATAAACAAACATTCAGGCAGCCTTGCTGCCTGAAAAAATTTCACCAAAACTCACCGCCCTTTTTACCGCCGCTTTTTCAATCTCCAAGCGATAACCCCTGCTAACACCAACCACAACGCAAAGCCTGCCCATAAATGTCCAAACAACTCCGCACGTTCTAGCCGTGTAATCAATAGTATATTGAACATCATCACCAGCCCCGTGCACACAGCTCGCGTCCACTCACCGCCGTAACAACGCAAGCAAAACGCTAGTCCAGCAGCCAACACAATAAAGCCATACCACAGCCAAAGCAACAACATCACGCCTCCTTAACACGCCACCGCTCGCCCCAAACGCACACCGCGTCCAGCACAGGCATCAAACTCTCCCCCTTTGCCGACAAACGATACTCCACCTTAGGCGGAATTTGCGGGTATTCTGTGCGTACCACCAAACCGTCTTGCTCCAATTCCTTGAGTGTGGCAGCCAAAGTTTTATGCGAAATTCCTTGCATTTCTCGTTGCAATTCATTGAAACGCATACAAGACGTCTGCCATAACCAATATAAAATCAATGCCTTATATTTTCCTGAAATCAACGACAAGGTGTAATAAAACCCCATTTCCTGAAGCCCAATACCTCGTAACGTTGTTAAATCGCATTCTTGTTCACGCATCATACTGCCTCTTATTTAACTGACCTATTGGTATACTTTTATTTACAATAAGACGAGGGGCATTTCAAGAGGAACGGCGATAAAATGGCGTTATTACGCTTGAAAAACGTTTCTTTGGAGTACATAAAATGAAAAAATGTTTAACGATAAGTTCAATTTTAACCCTGTCTGCGTGCAGTCAATTCACACCAAATGCCACCCCTCCCGCACTGGGTATGGCAAACCCTGCCTCTGTGTATTGTGAACAACAAGGAGGAAAATCGGAAAATCGTCGTGATGCGGCAGGGAATGAATACGGCGTTTGTTTGTTGCCCAATGGGGAGCAGGTGGACGAATGGGATTTTTATCGCCAACAATTAGCGATTGATAAACAAGCAAATTCTGAGCGTTCAAAGGTTCTCATTCTATATTATGATGTCACTCAACGGGATAAGGTTTTGGAGGCGGTTGCCAAATATGGAGCAAGCGTTGTTTACGATTATCAAAACTTCTCTGGTTTGGCTATTCAAACGGCACAACCTGAGGCAACCAAAGCCGCTTTAGAAAAAGTGAAGGGAGTTTTAGCCGTTCAATTTAATCAAGTTCAGCAGCTGCAATAACAGGCTAAAGCGATGTATTCATCGCTTTTTTTGGCTAACACTTACCTCCACGTAACCCACGCACCCACGCGTACGTACTTGTTTTTACACCAATTTTAACCTATCCTCTGCCCAATCGTTCATCAAAAAAGGATAGACCCATGAAAACCCTTATTTTACTTAACCACCCCAATATTGAGCAATCCATCGTCAACAAACGCCTTGCCCAAGAAGTCGCCAAACACCCCAACGACTTCACCCTACACCACCTAGACCAAGCCTACCCCGACGGCAACATCAACATCGCCGCCGAACAACAATTAGTTGAACAACACCAAGCCATCGTCTGGCAATTCCCCCTCTACTGGTTCAGCACCCCGCCCCTGCTCAAACAATGGCAAGACCAAGTGCTCACCTACAACTGGGCATACGGACGCCACGCCAAAGGCTTTAAAAACAAACCCCTCGCCATTGCCATCAGCGCAGGCGTATCCGAGCACAGCTACCAAACCAACGGCGACTACGGACACCGCCTAGACCAAATCCTCCTGCCCATCGCCCTCACCGCGCGCTACATCCATGCCGACTACCGCACCCCCTTTGTATTCTACGGCATAGACAGCACCGTCGGCACCGACGACACCCACCTAGCGCGCCTAGAACAAGCCAGCCAAGACTATATCCACTATTTACAACAACTAACCGCATAAGGAATAAATCATGTTAAAACTCTACTGCAGCTCCGTCACCTGTGCCCTCTCGCCCCTCATCGTCATAGAAGAAACAGCACTGCCCTACCAACTCCTTGACGTCTCCCTCAAAGACAAACGCGTCCGCACCGACGGCAGCGACTACCTCAACATCAACCCACTGGGCTACGTCCCCGCCCTCGTCCTTGCAGACGGACGCACCCTACTAGAAGGCGTCGCCATCATCCAATACCTCGCCGACCTCGTCCCCGAAAAACAACTTGCCCCCGCCAACGGCAGCTTTGAACGCTACCAACTGCAAGCCCTACTCAACTACATCGCCACCGAACTGCCCAAAAACTACGAATACTTATTTGACAAAACCGCCAGCGAAGAAGTGCGCACGCAAGGCAAAAACGCCCTAGACAAACACCACCGCCACCTAGACCAACGCCTCGCCCAACAGCCCTACTTAGGCGGCGAACACTACAGCATCGCCGACGCCTACCTTTACACCGTCAGCAACTGGGCGCGCTACATCCACTACGACCTAACCGCCTACCCCCACCTCTGGCAATATCTACAAAACCTACACCACCGCCCCGCCATACAACGTGCCATGGCGATAGAACAGGCACATGGGGGAAAAAGTGCGGTGGCTTTTTAAAAAATTTCGACAGCCCTAAGGCTGCCTGAAAACGTTTTAAAAACCCACCGCCCTTTTCTTTTTGATTCAGCAAAGGAATGCGATGATTATTTACTCACAGTAAATAATCCTTTTCCTTATCTCTACTTTTTCGCCTCCCTCTTTTGCCATACACTGACAAATAAACAACAAACAAGGAATAATGATGTACCAATTACGCAAAGCCCATGAACGTGGCAAAGGTGAAAGCGCTTGGCTTAAAAGCTACCATAGCTTTTCCTTTGCGGATTATTACGATCCCAAATATCTGCATTTTTCTCATTTGCGAGTGATTAATGAAGATACCATCGCCCCTAAAGGTGGATTTCCGATGCATCCCCATCAAAACATGGAAATTTTGACCTATGTATTACAAGGGCGTGTGGCGCATCAAGACAGTATGGGCAACCAAACCCAAGTGCAAGCAGGGGAATTTCAAATCATGTCCGCAGGGACCGGGATTTATCATGCCGAATTTAATCCAAGCGATGAAGACCCCTTACATCTCTATCAGATTTGGATTTTGCCCCAGCAAAAAAACATCACGCCACGCTATGAGCAAGGGCAATTTGCCGACCAAGTCGGCGGAACACTGATTTTATCGCCCAACCCACAAGGACAGGCTTTTCAAGTGTATCAAGATATGCAGTTATGGCGTTATCAATACCCTGCCGATTATCCCCCTGTTCGCCTTGAGCTCAATGCCAAACGGCGTTATTGGTTGCAAATGGTCAAAGGGGAATTGACACTCGCCGAGCTGAAATTAACCGCAGGCGATGGATTAGCCATTAGTCAAGAAACTCGCTTAGAGATAAGTCCACTGAGCGACTGTGAGTTTTTATTGTTTGATTTGGTATAAACAGGTTACCTAAAATTCTTTGAAAATAGACCGCTCTTTTAAAGTGGGACGTATATTTTTTAATTTTGCGGCATAAGGATTTTTCTTTGCGTGGCTAAAGTCATATTCTGCTTTCATTAAATCCTCCTTTGATATTGTGTGGCTTCTCGTTTTGTTGATATGCCTCGCCTTATTGTAAATTCTTTAAAAATTCACCGCCCTTTAATAAAACCTCAGGCAGCCTTTTTTCAAAACTGCCTGATATTTTTTCAAAATTTGACCGCACTTTTTGTGCGTGGGGATTAAATATCTAAGTTTGCGTATAGGGCATTACTTTCGATAAATTCACGGCGTGGTTCTACTTCATCGCCCATTAGGGTGGTGAAGAGTTGATCGGCGGCGACGGCGTCTTTGATGGACACTTTTAACATACGGCGTGCGTTAGGATCCATGGTGGTTTCCCATAATTGTTCCGCATTCATTTCGCCTAACCCTTTATAACGTTGAATGGTTAATCCTCGGCGTGATTCTTTGACTAACCAATTTATGGCTTGTTCAAAGGAAGTAATGGCTAATTTGCGTTCGCCTCGTAGGATATAAGCACTGTCATCTAACAAGCCTTGTAATTGTTGCCCTAATTTTACAATGCGGGCATATTCTGAGCTTTCGGCAAAGTTAAAATCCAGTGGGTAGTCAATGTCTATGCCATGGGTGCGTACGGTAAGCAACACTTGATAAAGCTGACGTTCGCCATTGTAATCAATGCGATAGCTGTAATGATTGCCACTGGCACTGGTTTCTTGTTCCGTTAATTTTTCTACTAACTGGTTCGCCCATTGTTGTAATGCCGTTTCATTTTGCATTAATTCAAGGCTTAAAGTTGGTTGGTAGATAAGTTGATTAAGTAATGCACTTGGATAACGGCGGTTAAGACGTTGGATCATTTTTTGTACATTATTGTATTCCGACACTAGTTTTTCTAGGGCTAAGCCATTCATCGCTGGGGCATTTTCATTCACATACAAAGAGGCACCTTCAAGGGCGATAGCCAGCTCATATTGGGTCATAGCCTCATCATCTTTGATATATTGTTCTTGTTTGCCTTTTTTCACTTTATAAAGTGGCGGTTGAGCAATATAAACGTGTCCACGTTCAATTAACTCTGGCATTTGGCGATAGAAAAAGGTCAATAATAGGGTGCGGATATGTGAGCCGTCCACGTCCGCATCGGTCATAATGATAATACTGTGATAGCGTAATTTATCGGGATTATATTCATCACGTCCGATACCACAACCCAGTGCGGTGATCAAGGTTGCTACTTCTTGCGAAGAGAGCATTTTATCAAAGCGCGCTTTTTCTACATTAAGGATTTTTCCTTTTAATGGTAAGATCGCTTGGTTTTTGCGGTTACGCCCTTGTTTTGCTGAACCGCCCGCAGAATCGCCCTCCACTAAGTAAAGTTCGGATAAGGCGGGATCACGTTCTTGGCAATCGGCTAATTTACCTGGCAAGCCACCTAAGTCTAACGCCCCTTTACGGCGAGTCATTTCTCTGGCTTTGCGAGCCGCTTCTCTGGCTCGAGCGGCATCTTGGATTTTGCTTACCACAATTTTGGCATCATTTGGATTTTCCAATAAGTAATCTTGGAAACGTTCGCCCATCGCAGACTCCACTGCCCCCTTGACTTCAGAGGACACCAATTTATCTTTGGTTTGTGAGGAAAATTTTGGATCAGGTACTTTAACGGAAATAATCGCCACCAAGCCTTCACGAGCATCATCGCCTGAAGTGCTGATTTTATTTTTCTCTTTTTTGCCCGCATTGTCTTCCATATATTTATTTAATACACGGGTCAATGCCCCTCGGAAACCTGCTAAGTGCGTACCGCCATCACGTTGTGGAATGTTGTTGGTAAAGCAATACACATTTTCGTTATAACCATCATTCCATTGCAAGGCGACTTCCACCCCAATACCGTCTTTTTCGGTGGAAAAATAAAAGGGTTTTTGATGAATAGGGGTTTTATTTTTATTGAGATATTCTACAAAGGCTTGGATACCGCCCTCATAATGGAAATGATCTTGTTTATCAGTGCGTTTGTCCAATAATTTAATGGATACCCCTGAATTTAAGAAAGATAATTCACGCAAGCGTTTGGCTAAAATATCATATTCAAATTCAACATTGCTAAAAATGGTTGGGCTTGGCCAAAAACGTACGGTTGTCCCTGTTTGTGAGGTTTCGCCAATAACAGCTAAAGGCGCTTGTGGTTCGCCTAATTGGTAAAATTGTTCGTGGACTTTGCCCTCACGGCGGATCGTGAGTTGGAGCTTATCGGATAGGGCATTCACCACCGAAACCCCTACGCCATGTAAGCCACCAGAAACTTTATAGGAATTATCGTCAAATTTTCCCCCTGCATGTAACACCGTCATAATCACTTGTGCGGCAGAAACGCCTTCTTCTTCGTGAATCCCCACAGGAATACCACGTCCATCATCTTGTACTGAAACGGAATTATCAGAATGAATGGTAACAATAATATCCTTACAATGCCCCGCTAAGGCTTCATCAATGGCATTATCCACCACTTCAAAGACCATATGATGTAACCCTGTTCCATCATCCGTATCTCCAATGTACATTCCGGGACGTTTGCGTACCGCATCAAGCCCTTTTAATACTTTAATGCTTGATGCACCATAAGAATCTGGCGTGTTTGTTGACATAATTTTCTCTGTTGTAAAATGATAAAAATTAGCCGAGATTATAGCAGAATTTGTGATTATTATCATCTTCTTAATTGTTATTGCTATTTATAATCTTGGATAGCAGATCTTGAGGGGAAAATTCCCTTAAATGATTTGTAGTTATGGGCTAACTTGTTTACAATGCTTAACAGATTTATGCTTGAGAGAAAATTATGCGAAAAAATCCTCTTTTAATTGTCCTTTTATTGGCAGCCAGTTTAGTAACAGGTTGTTCTAGTATTAATCCTGAAACGGGAGAACGTAATGATCCTATTCAAGGTTTTAACCGAACTATGTGGGATTTTAACTATAATGTGGTGGATCCTTATGTGTTAAAACCTGTGGCAACAGGTTGGAGAAATTATGTACCTCAGCCAGTAAGAACGGGATTGGTAAATGTGGCGAATAATCTTGACGAACCTGTGAGTTTTGTGAATCGCTTACTTGAGGGCGAAGGGAAAAAGGCCCTTGTGCATTTTAATCGGTTCTGGATTAATTCCGTCTTTGGTTTAGGGGGATTAATTGATTGGGCAAGCTATAGTGATCCGCTCAAAATTGATGGCGATCGTACCTTTGGCGATACCTTAGGCAGTTATCATGTAGATCCGGGTGTTTATATTATGTTGCCATTATATGGTGCAACCACGCCGAGAGAAGCAACAGGTGCGGTGGTGGATAGTGCTTATACTTATGCTTTTTATGATTGGGTCGGCGGGCCTTGGGCATTAGTCAAATGGGGCGTGCAGGGTATTGATAAGCGAGCCAAAGCCATTGACCAAGAAGCCTTGCTAGAGCAATCACAAGATCCTTATATCACGTTCCGAGAGGCTTATTATCAAAATCTTGAGTTTAGAGCCACTGATGGTAAGGGCGGAGAAATTAAAGAAACCTTATCAGAAGAACAATTACAACAAATTGATTAATTTATTCTATTGTATTAGGGGTATGTTATGGAAATGACCGCAACGCAACGTCTTATTTTAGCCAATCAATATAAATTAATGGCATTATTGGACAGCGATAACGCACAAAAATATCAACGTTTAGAAATTATTGTACGTGGTGGATTTGGTTTAGAACTCAAAGAGTTAGATAAAGAATTTTCGGATTTATCCGAACAAGATTGCCGTTTAGTGTTAGATACTTTAGAAATGTATAATGCCTTACAAGTGTCTTACAATCATCTTAAAGATAAATCAGCAATCAGTGAACATCGCTTAACTTTCCCGGGATATTGTGCGGTTCGTGAGAAAAAATATTTGAACTATTTACGCTTTATTACTGGGGTTGAGGGCAAATATACCGAGTTTATGCACTGTACTCATGGTTGTGATTCACAAATTCCCATGAATGAAAAATATCGCAAAATGCTTGAGGCATTGCGTGCTTGTCCACATGAATACCATCTCAGTGCTGCCGAAATTCAGAAAATTTTAGATGCCTAAAAAATTATAAAAAAATATACCGCACTTTTTGTTGTGGTATATTTTTTTGTTCGTCTTATCACAATTAAATTTTGAGTAATTATTATGGTTTTTCCATTAAAAAATGATCGTTATCTTCGTGCCTTATTACGCCAACCTGTGGATATGACTCCCGTATGGATGATGCGTCAAGCAGGGCGTTATTTACCTGAATATAAAGCCACTCGTGCCACAGCAGGGGATTTTATGGCATTATGCCGTAATGCCGAGCTAGCTTGCGAAGTTACCTTACAGCCATTACGCCGTTATCAGCTTGATGCCGCCATTTTATTTTCCGACATTTTAACCATTCCTGATGCCATGGGATTAGGGTTAAGTTTTGGCGCTGGCGAAGGTCCTAAATTTGCCAAACCTATTCAATCTAAACAAGATATTGAACAGTTACCCATTCCTGATCCAGAACAAGAACTACAATATGTGATGAATGCGGTGCGAACCATTCGCCGTGAATTAAAAGGCGAGGTGCCTTTAATCGGGTTTTCGGGTAGCCCTTGGACATTAGCCACTTATATGGTTGAAGGGGGATCAAGCAAAGCCTTTACCAAAATAAAAAAAATGTTGTACGCTGAACCGCACTTACTTCACCAGCTACTAAACAAAATTGCTGAAGCCGTGATTTTATATTTAAATGCCCAAATCAAAGCAGGAGCCCAAGCGGTAATGATCTTTGATACTTGGGGCGGCGTCTTATCTCAACAAGCCTATTTAGAGTTTTCTTTGCATTATATGCACAAAATTATCAACGGACTTATCCGAGAAAATGAAGATCGTAAAGTGCCTGTTACCCTATTTACCAAAGGGGGCGGTTTATGGTTAGAAGCGATTGCCGAAACAGGTTGTGATGCCATAGGATTGGATTGGGCAATAGATATTGCACAAGCTCGAGCCAGAGTAGGGCATAAAGTTGCCTTACAAGGCAATATGGATCCTAGTGTGCTTTATGCGCCAGCAGCGCGTATTGTGCAAGAGGTTCAAACCCTCTTAACCGCGTATGGACAAGGTAGTGGGCATATATTTAACCTTGGGCATGGTATTCATCAAGATGTGCCAGAGGAAAGCCCTAAAATTCTTGTGGATACCGTTCATCAATATTCACAACAATTTCATTGCAAATAGGAATAGCCATGAGAAACCCAATTCATAAGCGCCTAGAAAAATTTGCCAGTTGGCAACATTTAACCTTTATGGCTTGTTTATGTGAACGAATGCAACCTAATTTTACCTTGTTTTGCCAAATGACCGAACAAGAAAAACAAGCCATGGTTTATAAAAATATTCTTAATCTCGTTTGGGAATATTTAACCGTTAAAGGTTGTAAAATTAATTTTGATCAACAATTAGAAAAATTTGAAGCCATTATTCCTGATATTAACCATTATGATTTTTATGGTGTAGAACCCGCTATTGATGCTTGCGAAGCCTTATCTGAATTATTGCACGCCATCATTGGCGGCGAATATTTGCAACATGCTATCAGAATAAGTCAAAACTCCCTCAAAACCGTCGCAAACTACTTAGCCTTAACGCAACAACGAGAATTGTCTGAGCAAGAATTAAAAGATAGCGAAGAAATCCAAACGGAACTTGATGTGCAATGGGCAATTTACCGTGATTTAAATGACTGTGAAGAAAGGGATTTAGACGTGATTTTATCCCTTAAAAATGCCCTGCGAGCGGAAGAAATCAGTAATATCGGCATAAAAATTGATGAATAATGTGATTTTTTTAACATTTTTAGTAGATAGTGCTTTGCTTTCTTTAAAAGTTAGATTAAGCTAGTTACCGCTGTAGATAACAGTTAAAAGTAAATTTTAGACAGAAAGGAATTTGATTTCTTTTTCGGCTTAATTTAGTTTTTTTATAAAAAGTCTAGAGGGTAATTATTATTATGAATAAAACTGATTTAATCGATGCAATTGCAAGTGCAGCAGAGTTAAACAAAAAACAAGCTAAAGCTGCCTTAGAAGCAACTTTAGATGCGATTACTGAAAGCCTAAAAGCAGGTGATTCAGTACAACTAATTGGTTTTGGTACATTCAAAGTCAACGAGCGTAAAGCCCGTACTGGTCGTAACCCACAAACGGGTAAAGAAATCCAAATTCCAGCATCAAAAGTACCAGCTTTCGTTTCAGGTAAAGCACTTAAAGACGCTGTTAAATAATTTTATTTAAATTATTTATTCTCTTAACCCCGCTATGATGTGAGTAGTGGGGTTTTGTTTATTAAATAATTTTATCCCCCACCGCACTTAAACTTAAAACATCTCTCAGAGGGAATATTTTTGAATATTCCCTTGTTTTCGCCTATAATAGCAACAGTTTTTAGGTAGCCAAATTTCCACTGGCTACCTTTCTTATTGCAATGAATTTCAATAGGTTTCAATATGTTTAATAAAATTTTCTCTTGGTTTGAAAATCGTCTTAATGCTTATCCCGATCAACAAGCAAGTACGCCAGAGAAAAAACTATTTGGGTTTATTTGGTCTAGCTTGCAAGGTATGAAAGGCTGGATTTTGCTGTTGACCTTGATGACCGTTGGCATTGGGATTATGGAAGCATTGTTGTTCCAATTTATGGGAACATTGGTGAACTGGCTAACGGAATTTAGTCCGCAAACTTTATGGGTGGAGAAAAAATATGGCTTAATGGCAATGCTGGCGCTGTTGTTGCTAAGTATTGCTTGGCGTTTTGTGGCATCGTTAATCCGTTTACAAACCCTGCAAGGGGTTTTCCCTATGCGGTTGCGTTGGAATTTTCATCGTTTAATGCTTGGACAAAGTTTGAGTTTTTACCAAGATGAATTTGCGGGGCGGGTTTCTGCTAAGGTAATGCAGACGGCGTTGGCGGTGCGAGATACGGTGCTAACCATTGCGGATATGATGACTTATGTGGTGGTCTATTTTGTGACTTCTGGCATTGTATTGGTTAGTTTAGATGGTTGGTTAGTTTTGCCTTTTGTTTTATGGCTAGCTGGGTTTGTGGTGATTTTGCGTTTATTTATCCCCCGTTTAGCCAAAACCGCTGAGCGACAGGCAGACGCACGTTCTTTGATGACAGGGAGAATTACCGATGCTTATGCCAATATTACTACGGTAAAACTGTTTTCTCATGGTGCAAGAGAAGCAAGCTATGCCAAGCGTTCAATGCAAGAATTTATGGTCACTGTGCATGCACAAATGCGTTTAGCCACCTCATTAGATACGGTAGTGGGGGCGTTAAATGTCATGTTGATTTTATCTACCTCAATATTGGGGATTTGGTTATGGCAGCAACATAGCGTTGATGTAGGGGCGATTGCCACAGCGATTGCTATGGCGTTAAGAGTGGCAAATTTATCCCAATGGGTGATGTGGGAATCAGCCCGTTTATTTGAAAATATTGGTACGGTAAATGATGGTATGAATACCCTGTCTAAACCTCATTCTATTGTGGATAAAGCCAATGCCAAAGAACTCGAGGTCAATCAAGGGGAAATTCAATTTAACCATGTCAGTTTTGCTTATGATCCTCATAAACCTTTGTTGCAAGACTTTAATTTAACCATTAAGGCAGGGGAAAAAGTGGGCTTAATTGGGCGTTCTGGGGCAGGTAAATCCACTATCGTCAATTTATTGTTACGTTTTTATGAGGCACAAGCAGGGCAAATTACCATTGATGGGCAGGATATTACCCAAGTGAAGCAGGAAAGTTTGCGTCGTCAAATTGGTTTAGTCACGCAAGATACCTCATTATTACATCGTTCTGTGCGAGAAAATATTATTTATGGTCGTCCACAAGCCAGTGAAGAGGAAATGATGTTAGCGGCAACCAAAGCAGAGGCGGCGGATTTTATTCCCTTATTAACCGATGCACAGGGGCGAACTGGCTATGATGCTCAAGTGGGCGAACGAGGGGTAAAATTATCAGGTGGGCAGCGACAACGCATTGCTATTGCTCGAGTGTTATTAAAAGATGCCCCAATTTTATTGCTTGATGAAGCAACCAGTGCTTTAGATTCTGAAGTGGAAATCGCTATTCAACAAAGTTTAGATAAGATGATGGAAAATAAAACCGTTATCGCTATTGCCCACCGTCTTTCTACCATTGCTTCAATGGATCGCTTGATTGTGTTAGATAAAGGGCAAATTGTTGAGCAAGGTACACATAATGAATTATTGGCGAAAAATGGCTTGTATGCCAAACTTTGGGCTCATCAAAGTGGCGGTTTTCTTAGTGAGGATTAACGAAGATTAATGAAACTGATTCGTGTCGCCTTAGCCGTTCCTTTAATGCGTTGTTTTGATTATTTGCTTGATGAACAACAGACCTTAGCCATTGGTAGCCGAGTATTAGTGCCTTTTGGAGCACAAAAAAAAGTGGCGGTGGTGGTGGATTTTCCTTCCCAATCAGATTTGCCAAGGGAACAATTAAAGCACGTTATTGAGGTATTGGATCCACAAAGCCTGTTTCAGCCCACATTATGGCAATTACTTCTTTGGGCTGCCAATTATTATCAAGCTCCCTTAGGCGAGGTATTATTGCAAGCCTTGCCTGTCAAGTTACGGCAAGGGGAAAGTGCGGTGCCAAAAGCAAAAATTTTGTTAAAACTGACCGCACTTGGTGAGCAAGCCTTGCATAATGATATGTTGAAACGTGCGCCAAAACAGCGACAAGCCCTGCAACAATTAAGCCTTTCTCAAGATCATACTTCCATTAGCCGAGCCATTTTGCAGCCTTTAATCCAAAAAGGCTTGATTATTGAGGAACAACAACAGAACAAGGAACAATCTTGGCAACAGCAATTAGCGGATAAACCGCTGGTCAATCAGGATAATCGCTTAACCCTAAATAAACAACAAGCCTTAGCTATGAGCCAATTAGTATTTCAACAAGGTTTTGCGGCATTTTTGTTGCAGGGGGTAACAGGTTCAGGCAAAACTGAAATATATTTGCAGTTGATTGAAGAAATCCTCAAAAAAGGGCAACAGGTGTTAGTGTTAGTGCCTGAAATTGGCTTAACCCCACAAACCGTCCAACGTTTTCAAGCGAGATTTAATGTGTCGATTGAGGTGCTACATTCCCATTTAAACGACAATCAACGTTTGCAGGCGTGGCAACGAGTGAGAACAGGGCAAGCGGCGATTGTAATAGGTACACGTTCGGCATTATTTAGCCAATTTGTCAATTTAGGCTTGATTATTATTGATGAAGAGCATGACAGTTCTTTTAAGCAACAAGAGGGCTGGCGTTATCATGCACGAGATTTGGCGGTGCTTTATGCTAAACTCTGTGATATTCCCATTGTGATGGGATCGGCAACCCCAAGTCTTGAAAGCCTGAATAATGTGCAAAATGGTAAATATAAGGGCATTCAACTTACCCAACGAGCAGGGCAAGGCACAGCAGTTCAACAACAACTTATTGATTTGAAAAAGCAACCTGTGCAACAAGGGCTTTCTCATCAATTATTAACCCGTATGCAAGAACATCTGCAAAAAGGCAATCAAGTCTTATTGTTTCTTAATCGGCGTGGTTTTGCCCCTGTTTTGCTATGCCACGAATGTGGTTGGATTTGCCAATGTCGCCATTGTGAAAAGCCCTATACTTATCATCAACAGCCACAGGTTTTGCGTTGTCATTATTGCCATGCTCAACGTGCCATTCCTCATCAATGTGAGTCTTGTGGCTCAACCCATTTAATTACCACAGGCTTAGGCACAGAACAGCTTGAGCAAACTTTACAACAACGTTTTCCACAATATCATATTACTCGCATAGACCGAGATAGTACCGCGCGCAAGGGTAAATTAGAAGCGCATTTAAAGGATATTCAACAGGGCAAAAGCCAAATTCTTATTGGCACACAAATGTTAGCCAAAGGGCATCATTTTCCCAATGTGACTTTAGTGGCGATTGTCAATGTGGACAGTGCCTTATTTTCCCTTGATTTTCGTGCGGAAGAACGTTTAGCACAGCTTTATGTGCAAGTGGCAGGGCGTGCAGGGCGTGCGGAAAAGCAGGGCGAGGTCTTGTTGCAAACCCATTACCCTGACCACCCTTTATTACAAGCCTTATTAACAGGCGGTTATCCTGCCTTTGCCGAGCAAGCCTTGCATTTACGCTATAGTATGGGCTTACCACCGTTTTCGGCACAAGCCTTATTTCAGGCACGAAGTCGTGATAATCACTTGGCAGAGCAGGCTTTGCAACAAGTGGCGGATTATTTTCATCAACAACAACTGACTGGTTTACAAATTCTTGGGGCGATGCCTGCTCCTCATAGTAAAAAAGCAGGGCAATATCGTTGGCAGTTATTGCTACAACACCCTTCTCGCCAAGTCTTACAGCAAATTCTACAGCAATTTCATCAACAATCCTTTGATTTACTCAACAAAGTGCGTTGGTCGTTAGATATTGATCCACAAGAATTTGCATAATTATCTTGCATTAATTAAATAATTATTCATAATAAATGAATAATTAATCATTAAGTGAATTTGCTTGAAACTACTTGCTTGCTCCTTTAAAATGGACAAGTTTAGCGCAGCTAAATTTTTCAGACACGATTTAGTAATGATAAAAGAGCGGTGGATTTTTCCACAATTTTTTATGCGAAATTACTAGGTTGTGGTTAATGAGCATTCGTAAGTGTTCAACCAAACAAACAATATTTTTAGGAGTAATCCATGTCTGAACCTGCAATTTTAGTGTTGGCTGATGGCTCAGTCTTTCACGGCACATCCATAGGCATTAATGGCCATTCTGTCGGCGAAGTGGTGTTTAATACCTCTATGACAGGCTACCAAGAAATTCTTACCGATCCCTCTTATTATCAACAATTAGTCACCTTAACCTATCCCCATATTGGCAATACTGGTACCAACAACGAAGATGTTGAATCCGACCGAATTTATGCCTCAGGCTTAATTATTCGTGATCTGCCGTTACAACATAGCAATTTTAGAGCCAATGCCAGTTTAAAAGAGTATTTAATTGCTAATCAAGTGGTGGCGATTGCGGATATTGATACTCGCCGTTTAACCCGTTTATTGCGTGAAAAAGGGGCACAAGCGGGTTGTATTATGGCGGGCAATATTGATGAACAACAAGCATTAGCCCTCGCACAACAATTTGGCTCAATGGCAGGAAAAGATTTAGCACAACAGGTAACCCGTTCTGAACCCTATGTATGGCAACAGGGCGAATGGCAATTAGGGCAAGGGTTTAGTCAGCCTGATAATGCACAATATCATATTGTGGCTTATGATTTTGGGGTAAAACATAATATTTTGCGTATGCTCGCCCAACGTGGTTGTAAGATTACGGTTGTGCCAGCCAAAACCTCGGCAGAAGAAGTATTAGCCTATAATCCTGATGGCATTTTTCTGTCTAATGGCCCCGGTGATCCAGAGCCTTGCGACTATGCAATTAACGCTATTAAAACCCTATTAGCCAGTAAAAAACCGATTTTTGGCATTTGTTTAGGGCATCAATTATTAGGTTTAGCGGTTGGGGCAAAAACCAAGAAAATGGCATTTGGTCATCATGGGGCAAACCACCCTGTGCAAGATCTTGCGAGCCAAAAAGTATTGATTACAAGCCAAAATCATGGCTTTGAGGTTGATGAAGACAGTTTACCAAGCAATGTTAAGGTTACTCATCGTTCCTTATTTGATCATTCCGTACAAGGGATTGAATTAGTGGATCAGCCAGCTTTTTCGTTCCAAGGACACCCAGAAGCCAGCCCTGGCCCGCAAGATGTGGCATATTTATTTGATAAATTTATTGACTATTTAAAGCAAGCTAAAACAAAAACATTACCTTAATAAGGAGAGTATTTTATGCGTTTATTATTAGCAATCTTTTTACCTTGGTTATCATTTTTTACTATCGGTCGCCCTTTCGCTGGGATTATTTGTTTAATTTTACAAATTACAGTATTAGGTTGGATTCCAGCAGCAATTTGGGCGGCATATTCTGTAAGTCAATATCATACTGATCAGAAAATTAAACAACATTTTAATAAGTAATTATCGTTATTTAATAAAACTATTACCTGTTTTAGTCTGCTTATTTTGGTTATTACCCTTTGTAACAAAAGAAATCGTCATAACCTGAATAAGTGAAAGCACGAAGTCAATAAATTTAATAAGAGAAAATTATGCCAAAACGTACTGATATAAATAAAATACTGATTATTGGGGCGGGACCTATTGTGATTGGGCAAGCCTGTGAGTTTGATTATTCTGGGGCTCAAGCCTGTAAAGCCTTGAGAGAAGAAGGTTATCAAGTTGTTTTAGTCAATTCTAATCCTGCCACCATTATGACCGACCCGAATATGGCGGATGTAACCTATATTGAGCCTATCCAATGGCAAACCCTCGCCAAGATTATTGAGAAAGAGCGTCCTGATGCTATTTTGCCTACAATGGGCGGACAAACTGCATTAAATTGTGCCTTAGACTTAGCCAAACATGGCGTTTTGGCAAAATACCAAGTGGAATTGATTGGGGCGAGCGAAGATGCCATTGATAAAGCGGAAGATCGTGGACGCTTTAAACAAGCCATGACAAAAATCGGCTTAAATACACCAAAATCTTTTGTTTGCCATAGCTTTGATGAGGCTTGGGCGGCACAAGCGGAAGTGGGATTTCCTACTCTTATTCGTCCTTCTTTCACTATGGGCGGTTCTGGCGGTGGTATTGCCTATAATCGTGATGAATTTCAAGCCATTTGTGAACGTGGTTTTGATGCCTCACCTACCCACGAACTGTTAATTGAACAATCGGTGCTAGGTTGGAAAGAATATGAAATGGAAGTGGTACGCGATAAAGCGGATAATTGCATTATTGTGTGTTCCATTGAAAATTTTGATCCTATGGGCGTGCATACTGGCGACTCTATTACCGTAGCACCTGCACAAACCTTAACGGATAAAGAATATCAAATTATGCGTAATGCCTCTTTAGCGGTGTTGCGAGAAATTGGGGTGGATACAGGTGGTGCGAATGTTCAGTTTGCCATTAATCCAGCCAACGGCGAAATGATTGTGATTGAAATGAATCCAAGGGTAAGCCGTTCTTCTGCCCTTGCCTCAAAAGCTACTGGTTTTCCTATCGCTAAAGTGGCAGCGAAATTGGCAGTGGGTTATACCCTTAATGAATTGCGTAATGATATTACAGGCGGATTAATCCCTGCCTCTTTTGAACCTTCTATTGATTATGTGGTTACTAAAGTGCCACGTTTTGCCTTTGAAAAATTCCCTCAAGCGGATGATCGCTTGACCACCCAAATGAAATCGGTGGGCGAAGTTATGGCAATGGGACGTACCTTCCAAGAGTCTTTACAAAAAGCCTTGCGTGGCTTAGAAACAGGGATTTGTGGCTTTAATTTAATGTCTGAACAACCTGAAAAAATCCGCCAAGAATTGGCTAACCCTGGGCCGATTCGTATTTTATATGTGGCTGATGCCTTTGGGGCAGGATTTAGCCTAGAAGAAGTCCATCATTACAGCAAAATCGATCCTTGGTTCTTAGTGCAAATTCAAGATTTGGTGCAAGAAGAATTAGCCTTAGAACAACGCCAATTAGCAGATTTAGATTATCACGAGCTACGTCGTTTAAAACGCAAAGGTTTTGCCGATAAACGTATTGCTCAACTTACTCAATCTAGCGAGGCAGAAGTGCGAGCCAAACGCCATAGTCTCAATTTACACCCTGTGTATAAACGTGTAGATACCTGTGCGGGCGAGTTTTCCTCTGATACGGCTTACTTATATTCTAGCTATGAGCAAGAATGTGAGGCTCGCCCTAGTCAACGTAAAAAAATTATGATTTTAGGCGGCGGCCCAAACCGTATTGGACAAGGGATTGAGTTTGATTATTGCTGTGTACACGCCGCCCTTGCTTTACGTGAAAGTGGTTTTGAAACCATTATGGTAAACTGCAACCCTGAAACCGTCTCTACGGATTTTGACACGTCGGATCGCTTATATTTTGAACCATTGACCTTAGAAGATGTATTGGAAATTATCCACGTTGAACAACCTTATGGGGTAATTGTGCATTATGGCGGGCAAACCCCATTAAAATTAGCCAATGCTTTACATGAAAATGGCGTAAATATTATTGGTACTTCAGCGGATAGTATTGATGCCGCCGAAGATCGTGAACGTTTCCAACAAATTTTACAACAATTACAGCTAAAACAGCCTGAAAACCGTACCGCTCGTAACAGCCAAGAGGCGTTAGTATTAGCAAATGAAGTAGGCTATCCTTTGGTGGTGCGTCCGTCCTATGTGCTAGGGGGGCGTGCGATGCAAATTGTGTATAACGATGAAGAACTTAATCGCTATATGCAAGAGGCGGTGTCCGTATCAGAAGATAGCCCAATTTTATTGGATCATTTCTTAAATAATGCCATTGAAGTGGATGTTGATTGTATTTGCGATGGCGAACAGGTGTTTATTGGTGGCATTATGCAACATATTGAACAAGCAGGTATTCACTCTGGCGATTCCGCTTGTTCCCTACCGCCTTATTCCTTAAGTCAAGCAATTCAGCAAGAAATTCGCCGTCAAACCATTGCCATGGCAAAAGCCTTGCAGGTAGTGGGCTTAATGAACGTACAATTTGCGGTGCAAAATGAGGTGGTTTATGTCTTAGAAGTCAATCCTCGAGCTTCTCGTACTGTGCCTTTTGTGAGCAAAGCTACAGGCGTACCTCTCGCCAAAATTGCCGCCAGAGTAATGGCTGGCATTTCCTTGCAACAACAGCAGATTTATCAAGAAGTTACCCCGCCATTTTATGCGGTTAAAGAAGCGGTATTCCCTTTTATAAAATTCCCGGGGGTAGATACCATTTTAGGCCCAGAAATGCGTTCAACGGGCGAAGTTATGGGCATTGGAAAAACCTTTGCCGAGGCCTTTATTAAAGCTCAAATGGGCGCTGGCGAGCGTATTCCGAAAACAGGTAAGGTCTTTGTTTCTGTTGATGACAAGGACAAACCTCGCTTATTGGCAGTGGCAAAATCCTTGCAACAACAGGGCTATGGCTTATGTGCCACTTTGGGTACTGCTCAATATCTGCGTGATAATGGGGTAAGTGTACAAACGGTGAATAAGGTGCGTGAAGGTCGTCCGCATATTGTTGATGCCATTAAAAATGGCGAAATTGCTATGGTTATCAATACGGTAGGCAACTTGCCAGAATCGGTAACAGATAGCCATTCTATTCGCCGTAGTGCCTTGCAACAAAAGATCTTTTACCAAACCACATTGGCTGGGGCTGAAGCCCTGGCGGAAAGTGTACAATGTTTAGATCAATATGATGTGTACGCTATCCAACAGCTACATTAATTGAGATAGCCACTGTTAAGCAGTGGCTATTAAGGTTCTACTTGCGTTAAAAAGTAGAAGGATTATTTTTGGTAAAAATTTTCAAAAAAGAGACCGCCCTTTTTATCTAAAATAAGGAACATACTATGCCAATCAATCTTCGTAACCGTCATTTTTTACGTTTAATGGATTTTACTCCCCGTGAAATTCAATATTTATTAGATCTGTCAAGCCAGTTAAAACAAGCCAAATATACAGGCACAGAACAACCTCGTTTAACAGGTAAAAATATCGCATTGATTTTTGAGAAAACCTCAACACGCACCCGTTGTGCTTTTGAAGTCGCTGCTTTTGATCAAGGGGCAAAGGTATCCTATATCGGTCCAAGTGGTTCACAAATTGGGCATAAAGAATCTATGAAAGATACAGCTCGTGTGCTAGGACGTATGTATGATGGTATTCAATATCGTGGTTATGGGCAAGAATTAGTAGAAATTTTAGCCCAATATTCTGGTGTGCCAGTATGGAATGGACTAACCGATGAATTTCACCCAACTCAAATTTTAGCGGACTTTTTAACCATGTTAGAGCATGGCGAAGGAAAACGCTTAAACCAAATGAAAATGGCATATTTGGGCGACGCTCGCAATAATATGGGAAATTCGTTAGTTGAGGGGGCGGCGTTAATGGGCTTAGATTTGCGTTTAGTTGCTCCAAAAGCCTTTTGGCCAGAACAAAAACTGCTTGATGAGGTGGCGGAAATTGCCCGTAAAACGGGGGCGAAAATTACTTGCACTGAACAAGTTGAGCAAGGTGTCAAAGGGGTAGATTTCCTTTATACGGATATTTGGGTATCTATGGGCGAGCCTGAACAGGCTTGGCAAGAGCGGATAAACTTAATGAAACCTTATCAAGTAAATGCACAATTATTGCAATTAACTGAAAATCCAAAGGTAAAATTTATGCACTGCTTGCCCGCTTTCCACGATGAACATACTACCATCGGCAAACAAATGGCACAGCGTTATGGAATGAATGGCTTAGAAGTAACCGATGAGGTATTTGAATCCGAGGCTTCTATTGTATTTGATGAAGCGGAAAACCGTATGCACACCATTAAAGCAGTAATGGTTGCCACTTTAGGCTAAATTTTAATCAAAATCTCCTTTTTACCTTCCGATTTTGTCCCCTTTATCAAGGGGACAGTTGTATTTTTGCTGTCTTATTTTAAATTAAAACAATTTACCTCGTATTCATCTTTTAATTCCTTAAGATAAAACTTTTCTAATACAATCTTATTTTTTATAGTTTTTATATTTTCATATAAATTATTTTATAATTTTTATATAAATATATTGCAAAAATATTAATTATGATCTAATAATAAAACCACCTTATTAGAAAGGGTTCAAAAGAAAAAATACCATAATACAGGAGGATTTTATGAAACAACTTACTGCCATTATTCAACCTTTCCGCTTAGATGAGGTGCGTGATGCGCTTTATGACATCGGCATAAAAGGAATGACCATTAGCGAAGTCAAAGGTTGTGGACGACAAAAAGGGCATACTGAGCTTTATCGTGGTGCGGAATACACCATTGATTTTTTGCCAAAAATTCAAATTGATATTGTGCTAATGGATGAAGAAATTGATCCCGCGATTGAGGCGATTTGCTCCGTTGCCAAATCAGGCAAAATTGGCGATGGCAAGATTTTTGTAAAACCTGTTGATCGTATTGTACGGATAAGAACAGGTGAAATCGATGAAAGTGCGGTGTGATTTTAGCGAAAATTTGAGGAACTAATGATGAAAAAGACAATTTTACTCGCAACCCTATTATCCCCATCAATGGCATTTGCCCAATTAACTGATTGGATAAGACCTATGTCAGAATTAAATACCGGCGACACCACTTGGGTTACTGTTGCCGCTATTCTGGTATTATTTATGACAATTCCCGGACTTGCTTTGTTTTATGCGGGTATGGTGCGTAAGAAAAATGCCTTATCCACGATGGTACAAAGTTTCGCCATTTGCTGTCTCATTGCGATTTTATGGCTTTGCTTTGGTTATAGTTTAACCTTTACGCCAAACAATGCCCTTATTGGTGGCACAGAACGTTTCTTTCTAAACGGCTTAAATGTATTTACTGAACAAGAACAGCTTACCATTTACCCCGGTGCACCAACCATTCCTGAATCCGTCTTTATGGTTTTCCAAATGGCATTTGCCATTATTGCCGCCGCCATTATTACAGGGGCATTTGCTGAAAGGATTAAATTCTCGGCATTATTGGTTTTTGTAGGATTATGGTCATTATTAATCTATGTGCCTACCGCACACTGGGTATGGGGTATGGACGGTTGGTTAGCTCAAGATGGTGTATTAGATTATGCGGGCGGTACGGTAATCCATATTAACGCAGGGGTAGCAGGTTTAGTGGCTTCGATCTTGATTGGTAAACGTATTGGCTATGGGCGTGAAACCCTTTTACCGCACAACTTAATCCTTACTTTAATCGGTACAGCGATGCTTTGGATTGGTTGGTTTGGCTTTAACGCAGGTTCTGCTTTAGCCGCTGATGGACGTGCAGGAATGGCATTAGCCACCACCCAAATAGCCGCTGCCGCTGGAGCATTAACTTGGGTACTTATTGAAGTTTTATTAAAACATAAACCTTCCGCCTTAGGCTTAGCCTCAGGTGCGATTGCAGGATTAGTTGGTATTACCCCCGCAGCAGGTTTTGTGTCAGTACAAAGTGCGTTAGCTATCGGCTTGATTACCAGTGCGATCTGTTTTGTTGCGGTAACACGCTTAAAATATTGGTTAGGCTATGATGATACTTTAGATGCCTTTGGTATTCATGGTATCGGCGGTATTGTAGGGGCAATTTTAACAGGCGTTTTTGTTTCCAGCGATATTTCTGGCACAGACACCACCCTATGGTTACAAACAGAAAGCGTATTAATCACCATTGCTTATAGCGGTATAGGAAGTTTCATCCTCCTCAAAATCATTGATAAAGTCATTGGCTTACGTGTGGAAAAAGACGACGAACGTAAAGGACTTGACCTTAGCTGCCATGATGAGCGGATTGAGTGATGGTTGTTAAGTAAATAAAAGTTGATATTTGCTATTTAATGTTTTTACTGCTTGAAAGAGAATCGTCTCTTTCAAGTGGTTTGTTATAGCGACGATCAACTAAAATGAAAA
Source organism: Volucribacter psittacicida (assembly GCF_004339025.1). Classification (GTDB taxonomy): domain Bacteria; phylum Pseudomonadota; class Gammaproteobacteria; order Enterobacterales; family Pasteurellaceae; genus Volucribacter; species Volucribacter psittacicida. The sequence goes on along the minus strand of NZ_SMFT01000002.1, from coordinate 627,171 downwards.
TATAGTTATGGTTTAAAAAAACAGGCTCACTAGACCCATTGATAGTTAATATAGTGAAATAACAAATCAAAAACGTTAAAGTGACTGACTAATTTCTTAGAAAAATAGTAAGTTTTCCTAATACTTGCCTAGGCTTTTGTCTAAATGATTTATTATTGTTTTCAATATTAACTCTATACCTTTATCAACTGCTTTAGAATCAGCGTCAAAAGCAGTTAAAAAGCTACTTCAGTTATTACGGCAGATAAAACTGGAATTCATCGACTGCCATATTTTTGCTGTGGACTTTATCTAATGGCTAGATTAAATGAGGACATTTAAAATGTTGTGTGTTCTTGTATTCTCAATGAATATAATGTCAGCGACACGGCAGCCTCGAACAAGCATTAAACGTATTTTATAGTCATCTCACTTTAAAATGATACAGCATTGATACGCCTCACTGTATTACTTGTACTTTATTCGGCGTACCGCCTCGTCTCATTTTAATTTGAAACGACCATAAAAAAGTGCGGTAACAATTTAAAAAGTTTTTATTCCTTTTGTTTTTCCTTACGCTTTTGCTCACGCACTTTCTGCACTTTTTGTTTTACACGCTCATCAATCACTTGGCGTTTATGCTGTTCTTGCTGGCGGCGTTTATCTAAAATCACGTCTTTATTTGTAATGATTTCAATTTTCTTCGGTGCTTTTTGCTCATCTTGTTTCGCTAATTGAAGAATATTCGCTTGCCCTAATGTTACTTGCTGTAAATCAGGTTGTAACCAAATATGCTCATTATTCGGAAAAACAATCGCAATTACAGTGGATAAATTGTGTTCTTTCAGTAACTCAAAATCAACTCGGCAGAGTTTATCTCCCGCTTTTACTTGATCACCTTGTTCAACGAAACAATCAAAGCCTCGTCCATCAAGAATAACCGTATCCAAACCAATATGGATAAGCACTTCTACACCATCTTTACCACGCAAACTATAAGCGTGTTTTGTTGGATAAGTGGCAATAACTTCAGCATCAAAAGGGGCGAGAATAAAACGCTCTGTTGGAATAATGGCAAAACCTTCCCCCATATATCCTCCAGCAAAACCTTCATCTCTTACTGCACCTAAAGGAATTACCCAACCAGAGGCTGGCGAAAGGAAAGGATATTGACGATATTGTTCTGCGGCGGCTGTCATCTTATGTTCCGCTGGTGGTAAATTTTCTTCCTCTTTTAAGAAATTTTCTTCAACTTCGGCATAAATCGAGGCAATATCAATATCATCTTCATCATCTTCACTCGGCGAATTTTCATGCTTTTCTTGTTTATTCGCACCTTCCTGTTGCTCAAGAGAACTTTGTTCTGACTCATCCTCATTATTTCTGTTTTGCATACCTGTGAGATCGTAACTGGTCAGTTTTTTTAAGCCAATGAAATAAGTGAGTATAAAAGAAATTGCACCACCAATAAGACCAGCAATAATCCAAGTAAACAAAAATTGTGGCTTAATTGATATAACACCAAGCACACCCGCAACGCCAATACTTAAGGCTTCAACTCCACCACTAATGGATATCATACAGGCTATTGATGTACCTATCATACCCGCCACCATTGGGAACACATATTTCAGGTTTACCCCAAAAATGGCTGGCTCAGAAACTGCAATATAACAAGAAATCGTGGCTGGGATATTAATTTGGCTCGCTTTCACATTTTTACGTTGTAAAATGGTCATAGCTAAAATAGCGGATGCCTGACAAATACTTGATAAGGCTAACAATGGCCAAATAGGTGTGCCTCCCTTACTTGATACCAAGGTTAAATCTATCGCTGTGGCAATTTGATGTAAGCCCGTTAATTGCACAGGCACAAAAACAAAACCAAAAATACCCGCAACCAGAATTTTATAATCTGAAGCAAAACCAGCCAAAATAATATCGGCTAACCAATTCCCTACCGCTAATCCAACAGGGCCTGCAATGGCTTGAGCAATAAGAATCGCTGGGATTAAAGACACAACAGGCACAACAATCATTGCAATTAATGTTGGCGTAATGGAGCGAAAGAATCGTTCTAAACTTGTGAGGACAAAGCCTGCTAGCATTGCAGCAACCACTTGTCCTTGGTAAGAATAGTTATACACTTTAAAATACCCAAAATCCCAAGACGAAACACGATCAATGGGAATATTGGCAATATCACTAACAGGAATAAAGCCCGAATAAACAAGGGAAAGCCCTAAAACAATTCCCAAAACCTGTGATGTTCCCATACGGCGACAAATCGACCAACAAATAAATACAGGTAACGCAGGAAAAATAATATTACCAATTAACACCAATAATTGATTTAATCCATGGAAAATCAATGAAATTTCCGCTAATGATTTACTCCCGCCATCAAAAAATTTAATAACCCCAATTAAATTCTGTAAACCTAAGGTAATCCCGCCTACAATTAAAGCTGGGATAACGGGGGCAAAAATATCTCCCAATGTTCCAATAATACGCTGTAAAAATGATTTTTCATTTTTACGTTCACGCTCACTGGTAATGATCGCTTCTTTTAGTTTTTCTGGTGTTGCATTAGGTAAATGAGTACATTGTGAGAACGCCTGAAAAAAATCAGCCACATCAGGCCCAATAATAATTTGAAATTGCCCTGCACGAGTAAATGTTCCTTTTACTGAATCAAGATCTTCAATTTTATCTGTTGCAACTAACCCTGTTTTATGCAATACAAATCGCATTCTTGTTAAACAATGGGTCACCGCAGCGATATTTTCTACACCACCCACATAATCAACTAATAATTTTGCATCATTTGTATATTTAGCCATAACTACCTACCTAAATAAAAAATCAGTCTGTTATTGTAACGAGAGAGGAGGGAATTGTGAATCATAGCAAGCCCTATAAGGATATTTGCCATAAAAAATGCGGTAAATTGACCGCACTTTGGGTTATTTATAAGTTTTATTATCCTATCATATTTATCTTTTACAAAAACTAAGCTAGTTTCATAATTACCTGCTTAATTAGACTCATAATATATTCTAAGTTCTCTGTATTTGATATTGTGAGATCATAATCACCATTGCCATTATGTCCAATATTTGAAATATCCCTTGTTAACTTCTTAGGATCATCAAGCTGTCCTTTCTTCATATTTATCCATATTTTTAAATTCTTTTTCTGTGGTAAAACATCAATAACATTTGTTTTAAGTTTAAATGCAATATACATTTTAACTGGGACAATTTCTATATTATTATCTAATCTTAAAACTTCATTTTTAAAAATATCATAAAGTTCTTTAATTTCTTCACTTTTACCCTCTAAATGATCATCTTCAGTATAAGTTTTTAATTCTTTATTTAGTTCACTAATACTTGAATGAGATTCAGTTTTAATTTGTTTAAAGCTAACGGCAGATTTTGTTTTCTTAATTTGATTAAATACTATAATATTATTCTCAAAACTTTTTATTTCCCATAATTCTATGGGTAAGTCTTTGAAATTGACTGCTTGACGTTGGTAATTATTGAATGAAGGGGCGATAAATAGTACTTTACTCTGAGAGAAATCAACACTATCACGTTTTAGATTTTTTCCTGTTTTCTCGTTATACTCAATAATAAATTCCGCTTTATTCTCAAGCATAATATTTAGATAAGAAATACCTTGATCAACAACGCTATCATTTTGATTACGTTTATATTCAATAATAACAAAAGATTGGGTTTCTGGATTAAAGGCTAGCGTATCAATACGATAATTTTTAATAGAAAATTCTGAGCAAACAAATTCCAACCCTCCTGTGAGTAAATTTAAATTATTCTCTACAAGAAACTGTATATCTTTTTCTTTACGAAAAGTTTTTTCTTTTAGTTCTAAAATGGTTTGCTGTTTTTGGTGAAATAATAACATAATTTTACCCTATTTAAATATTCTAATCCCTATCCTACTATTTATAGATAAAATGCTCAATCAAGCAAATAAGCCCCATTTGCCATAAAACAAATGGGGTTTAACTTAAAAACAACAATAAGAATTAACTAAATGAAATGCGTTTCATATCTTTCATATAACCACGCAATTCTTGACCGATTAACTCAATCGGGTGGTTGCGGATTGCATCATTAACATCACGCAAAGTAATGTTATCAATGTCTACCGTTGGGGTCGGTTCGCCCAAATCACCACGTTTTAAGGTTGGTAAAATTTCTTTGGCTAAAATTGGGGCGGCCACATTAGCAAATAAATAGTTACCATATTCAGCGGTATCTGAAATGACAACGTTCATTTCATATAAACGTTTACGCGCGATGGTGTTGGCGATCAATGGTAATTCGTGTAATGATTCATAGTAAGCGGATTCTTCATAAATACCGCTGGCGACCATGGTATCAAAGGCTAATTCTACCCCTGCTTTTACCATGGCAATCATTAATACGCCATTATCAAAATATTCTTGTTCGCTAATTTTGCCATCATATTTCGGTGCGTTTTCAAAGGCTGTTTTGCCTGTTTCTTCACGCCATGTTAATAAATTAACATCACCATTTGCCCAGTCTTCCATCATCACGCGTGAGAATTCGCCACTGATAATGTCGTCCATATGTTTTTCAAATAAAAAGGCTAATTTGTCTTTAATTTGTTCAGAAAGCTCAAAGGCACGCAATTTCGCACTGTTAGATAAACGATCCATCATTAAGGTAATACCACCTTGTTTTAAGGCTTCGGTAATGGTTTCCCAACCATATTGAATTAATTTTGCCGCATAGGCTGGATCTTTGCCATCGGCAACCATTTGATCATAACAAACGATTGAGCCAGCTTGTAACATACCGCAAAGAATAGTTTGTTCGCCCATTAAGTCTGATTTCACTTCCGCCACAAATGATGACTCTAATACGCCTGCACGATGTCCCCCTGTCGCTGCTGCCCAAGCCTTCGCAATGGCTAATCCGTCCCCTTGAGGATCGTTTTCTGGGTGAACCGCAATCAAGGTTGGTACACCAAAACCACGTTTGTATTCCTCACGCACTTCCGTTCCCGGGCATTTTGGTGCAACCATTACCACAGTAATATCAGGGCGAATTTGTTCGCCAACTTCAACGATATTTAAACCGTGTGAATAACCCAATGCTGCCCCTTGTTTCATTAATGGCATCACATCGGCGACGACTTTAGAATGTTGTTTATCTGGTGTCAGGTTAATCACTAAATCAGCGGTTGGAATTAATTCATCATAAGTGCCGACAGTAAACCCATTTTCGCTAGCACGCTGGAAAGAAGCTCGTTTTTCTGCAATGGCTTCAGGACGTAAGGCATAGCTGATGTCTAAACCTGAATCACGCATATTTAAGCCTTGGTTTAATCCTTGAGCTCCACAGCCCACAATCACAATTTTTTTACCCTTGAGAAAATTGGCTTCATCAGCAAATTCTTCACGTTCCATAAAACGGCAGCGACCTAATTGATCTAATTGTTGGCGTAAGTTTAAGGTATTAAAATAATTGCCCATAATCTATTGTCCTTATTGATTGAATAATATGGTTTATAACAAAAAGACGGATTGTCTTGTTCATTTTCTGTTTTAGTATAACCGCTTTTCTTTTTGCGTAAATTGATATTATTGCGATAGAATGTTGCAAAAATTGCAACAATAATATTTCACTATGGATTTCAAAGACCTCAAACTTTTCTTGCATCTTGCAGAAAATAAAAATTTTAGCAAAACCGCCAATCAATATTTTATGTCTGCCTCCACCCTTTCACGTCAAATTCAGCGTATGGAGCAAGAACTTGGCAAGCCTTTATTTTTTCGTGATAATCGCCAAGTGGCTTTGACGGAAACGGGAGAAAGATTTATCCCTTTTGCCCAACAACAATGGCAACAATGGCAACAATTTAAGCAAAGCCTGAGCATCAATCCACAACAATTAACGGGCGAGCTACGGATTTATTGTTCAGTAACCGCCGCTTATAGCCATCTACCTAATATTCTTGAACGTTTTCGTCAGCATTATCCAAAAGTTGAAATTAAATTAACCACAGGCGATCCTGCTCTGGCTTTGCATTATATTGATAGGGAGCAAGCGGATTTAGCCTTAACAGGCAAACCTCAGCAACTCCCTAGTCATATCCAATTTCAAGTGATTGATCATCTGACAATGGCAATGATCGCCCCACGAATTGCTTGTTTATCCACCCAATTATTGCAACAAAAACCCATTGATTGGCAAACAATCCCCTTTATTTTGCCAATGGAAGGACCTGTCCGCCAACGGATTGATCAATGGTTTCGCCAGCATAAAATTAAGCACCCTAAGATTTACGCAACCGTAGCGGGACACGAAGGCATTGTGCCGATGGTAGCCCTTGGCTGTGGGGTGGCGCTGTTGCCTGAAGTGGTGATTAAACATAGCCCAATGAATAGCCAAGTGTCTTTGCTTAATCTTGATTTAGCGGTAGAACCTTTATCTCTGGGAATTTGTAGCCAAAAACGCCACCTAAGCCACCCTCTGGTTCAAGCCTTTTGGCAGATATTATAGTGGCTGCCAATTTAAAATGAGGCAAGGCGGTGCTGAAGACAGTACAAAGCGTACGGTGAGGCGTACTAACGCTGTATCATTTTAAAGTGGAACGACTATAGCTCGTTAAAGCTAGGAAAAGGAAAAAAGTGCGGTATAATATTGAAAAATTTTTACCTATGAAACGATTATGTTAAAAGGCATTGTTAGCTCCCTTATCGCCTCTTCATTATTTGGTTATTTATATTATTTTTCTACCTTATTACAACCACTAACGGGCGAGGCAATTTTTGGTTATCGTATTGTTCTAACTTACCCTTTTTTACTGATAGCCATTTTTTTGTTTAAACAAAAAGCCATTTTTATCCAACACCTTCATAACATTCGCCAACAGCCTAAACTACTCGGTATTTATGCCATTACCAGTAGCCTGATTGGCTTTCAAATGTGGTTATTTTTATGGGCCCCCAATCATGGCAGTGCTTTAAGCGTATCCTTTGGGTATTTATTATTGCCCTTAGTTTTAGTTGCCACAGGGCATTTTCTCTTTGCTGAACCTATCTCAAAAATCAAACTGCTTGCGATTTTATTTGCAGGTATTGGGGTAATTAGCAATATTTTGCTCAAAGGGGGATTATCTTGGGAAAGTATTGTGGTCAGTGTGGGCTATACTACCTACTTTTGCCTAAGAAAACATTATAACATCGCCGATCTTGCCAGTTTTTGCATTGAAATGTTGTTATTATTGCCTATTTGTGGCTATTTTATTTACCAGTCAGATTACGTTACGTTATACCAAGCAAACCCTGACTTAATCTATTTATTACCGCTATTAGGTTTAATTAGCGGATTAGCTTTAATTACCTATATTTTAGCAAGTGCATGGTTACCGATGAATTTGTTAGGTTTATTGGGGTATGTGGAAACGATTTTAATGATTGTGGTTGCCTTTATGCTTGGGGAGTCGCTTGATGCTAAAAGTTATCCATTATTAATAGGATTATCCCTTGCTATGCTATTGATTATGTTAGATGGTGTGTATCGTTTAAAAGGGCGGTAAGAAATAACACTTTTTGTCCATTACACCGCTTGTAATAAAATAAAGATAACTTGGAAAGAATCTTATCTGGAGCTATTAATGAAGTTAAGACTAATTATAAAATAGCTTATACAAATGTAAGGCTAATAGCTAAGCTACAAAACATTGTTAAAAACAGATTAATATTTTTGGAATGAATTGATTTAATCCTAAATATCACGCTATTTTATTAAAATCTTAAATTACATAGTTGTTAATCATCATTTTTTAAATTATTAGCAACTATTTTGTCCATAATACCTAAAATAGTGGAATGAAAAAGTTGCCAAAAGAAGTGGTTTTTACGATAATTGCACTACTACTTTTGGCTATTAACAAAGTTGTATGTTGGTAAATTTATAGCATTATACCCAGCATTAACAAAATAATTACATACAAAAGCTCTTAAATATGGATAAGCTATAGCTGGTGCATTTACTATTGGAAATCTTGAGTTTCTGAAATCATCAGAAATTTCACTCTCACATTTAAAATGAGCCACAAATTTTAAGGAAAATATACCAGCTTTTTCAGTTACAATATCTGAATCAGATATTTGTAAGTCAAATAGTATAAAAAAAGTCTTCTTATCACTTTCCGGATAAATAGGGGAAAAAGATAAACTATTCTTAAATTCATCTGAACAATCAATATCTTCAGAAATTGCTTCTAGCTTTGTTATTATACTTTCGGAGGGTTCAAATATAGTTTTTATAACCCTATAATCATAAAATTTAATTTTATTCATAATATTATTACTCTAAGCAGCAATTGCATATTGTTCGTCATTTGCTGCAATACTATAATTATTACTATACTCATTAATAACATGAGGCTCTTCAATAAAACTAATAGTATTAGTTCCATAATTTTCTTTTAAGAGTATATTCTTTTCTGTAAATAATTCTACAAGAAAAATCTCATCAATATCATTTTTAATTTCATTAGAATGAATAATTTGATTATCATTGATAAATGTAATGCTTTCATCAAACAATTCATTTGGCAAAGGAACACAATGACAGTTTTCCGTAATATTATCAAACATTAGATCCATTTGATTCCATTCATCATCGGACATTTTAACTAAATCATTTAACAATTTTTTATAATAAAGCTCATCCATTATTGCACTCCTGTATCTCACATATTTGATGTTTAGGATTAGAATCCTTTTTAAATTCAAATACGCATAGTTGGTTTCTTGTTATAGCAAGATTTTCTCTCGACAGAGATTTATTTTCCTTTTGCATAAAAGGAATAGAGTTTGCCCAAAAATCAGGATCTTCTTTTTTTAACACGCATCCTGTATCTGCTGCTAACACTGCTATTCCCCTAAAAATATCATCTGGTTTTTTTTTCAAAAAACTAATTATATGAGCAACAGTTCTTATGTTTTTATGTGGTTCTTTTCTCTGTTTATATGCCTGTTCTATGGTTTTTGCTACTTGTGCAAGATGTTTCAAATTTTTTGTATCTCTTAAGTCAAAAATATCTTTTTCATCATTGAATGTTAGATAAAATTTAGATACTGCATACCTTTCAAACTTCCTGATCTTTCCCCAATCTTTCGCGTGATCATCATCCAACCAAAAATAATACCCTTGTGTAAGCCACTGTTCTTTAGATTTACTTTTAAAAGGAATTATATTTTCAATATCTTTACAATTTTGTAAGTCTTTAAGAGGGCAAGTATGCCAAGCTTCCTTTACGTAATTTTTATTCATAGAATAAAGTAATTGAGTAATAAGTAAAATTTATTCTCACTATAAGAATTTTTAAAAATTTAAAAACCTAAAAAATAAGAGTTTAAACTCTTATTTTTTAGGTTTTCCAAATAACGTTGCTTCTTGGATTATACCGATATAATGAAATTTGTCAACCAGATTTCTTTGTTTCTTCAAAAAAACATTTAGAAATTTCAGAGTTTTTATAAAGGGATTTTTGTTTCTATGGCACAGCATTTTCGGTTATTAGCGGCAGCACGCCAGCTATCTTCGGATAGCTTGGTGTGTTTGTCTGATGCCGAGATTTTTGCCTTATTGAAACAGGCTCGTTGGGGAAATGTGAATGATTTCAAATGATGTCATTTGCCCACACTGCCACATCCGCCACCATGCTTACTTCATTTCTACTCGCTAACAATGGCAATGCAAACACTGTTGTTATCGTTTTTCCATTACCGCAGGCACGATTTTTCAAGGTACAAAACTGCCTTTGTGTAAAATTATATTGGCTATTTTCTATTTTGCGACTGAAAGCAAGGGATTATCCGCCATTGCCTTATCACATAAACTCAACGTGCAATATAAAACAGCTTGGGTGCTTTTACATAAATTCAGGGAAAGTTTAGAAAAAACCAAAGATTTAACACCACTGAATGGCGAGGTTCATATTGATGGGGCTTATACCAACTATTACATTCGTCCTAAAAACTTTCGCCATAAACGTATTGATAGACGAAAAAAGTGCTATCAACGTACAGATAAATCTTGTGTATTGGTATTTCGCCAACGAGCCGCCAATCAAGCCATAATAAAAGGGGCTGACCGTAGTATCGTTGCTTTAGTGAAAGAGGAAAATACGCAAGATATACTCAATTTAACCCAACGCTTAGTCAAGCCGAATAGCAAAATTTATGCCGATGAAAATCCTGCCTATGATGATTTAGCCTTTCATTATGATTTATGGCGAGTCAATCATTCACAAGCATATTGTTCGATTGACGGCATTACCAATAACCTTGCCGAATCCTTTTTCGCAAGGCTACGGCGAGCGATAACAGGTATCTATCACAAAATGAGCAATAAATACCTGATGCGCTATGCCAATGAAATAGCATGGCGAGAGGATAATCGCCGAAAAAGCGTAAAAGAGAAATTTGAGCGACTTTTAACTTGTTGCTTAAATACCTTGCCATCACGAGAGTTTACAGGGTATTGGCAAGGTAACAAAAAAGGTGATGCGGTGTTTGGCTTGGCAAGCCTCACCGCTTCGAATGATCGACACTACTTAAAGATAGCCTAATAAGGAAACATGATGAAAACATTGATTTTGATTTATACTTTGGCAGTGATTTTTATCTACCAACGATTAAAACAATTACCGCTTATGCACTCTATGATTGCAGCTTTGATGATTTTCTTGACGAGTAAAGGACTGGCGTATTTCTACCCTGATGTATTGAGTATTCAAATTATTAACATTGTTAATACCGTTCTTTTTATGCTTGAGATGACGGTGCTGTTTATCGGTATAATATATCACTTTGGCTACCTTAAAATAAAAATCAGCAATCAAGCTCAATTTGATTCATTACCCCTCATGCCAACGTTCGTGCTTTACCCAAGAATACTGTTATCTCCCTCAGAAACAGATATTCACGATGATTTTTGGCAACAGTACAAGAATCTCAAATAACCATGCTTTTTAAACTAACTTGCGGTAAGGGTAAATCTCGCTTATCCGCCAGTTATAAACGATTTATTGTGGGAAAGATCTTGCCAGTCATAAAGCATTAACAAAAGCGATTTCAACTAAAAAGCCTTTAGCGTATTATTGCGCTAAAGGCTTTTGTTTTTTACGGTTGATAGATTGATTTTTAACTTTGTGCAACTGCTACATAATACTGCATTTTTGTCCATTACACCCACTTTTTTATGCACTTAAGCAATATGGCGACAACGTACCATTCGCACAATGGTAAGTACATTCACACTCATAACCGTTAATTCTAATAATACGCCACCAATAGAACCAATCAAAATATTATTGATGAGCCAACATAATGATCCCATTAACATAAGTAAACGCATTTTTATGCCACTTAATAAGAACAAGGCTAAGGTACCAGAAGTAGAGCCAATAATAGGTAATAAGCTAAGAAAAGACGTGGCGGAATAACCCCCAATGGCAATCATGATAGCAACAAAAGAAAAGGCAACATAGGGAGAACAGACAAAAATGGATAAGAAAGTTCGGCAACTTGAAATAAAGGAAGTAAGGGCAGAAATCTGTGCGTCTAATAAGAAGAAATGTAAGGTATAAATGATACCGAGAAGCACCATATAAATTTTTAATTTCCTGTCGTTACGTTGCCAAAATACCAAAATGCCTAGCAAAAAGGCAACGATACCTAGCCATTGAGCTAAGGGCAAATTGACAACATAGTCTATGGGATCTTGCCAAAAGGTTGCCATTGTTTCTTCAACCTATTTTTTCAAGGCACCCAAAATACCACGCATAATTTGCTTGGTAATTTGATTACGCAAATTACGTCCCACTGATTTTGCCACGCTACTGACCACTTGTTCTGTTACCGTTAATTGTTCGCCACGCTTTTTCTGCCCAAAAATCAAGCGATTTAACCGCCCCATAAAACCCTCTTCCGCTTGCTGTTGAGCCTGTTCCGCTTGTTTTTCCGCGACTTCAGCTAAATTAGCCTGTTGCTGTAAAATCTCAAAAGCAGATTCATTATCTACTTCATCACGATAAACAGGGTAAAGTTCATCATCTCGCACCCAAGCCTGACGTTGCTCGGCGGTTAATGGAGTAAGCTGACTTTTCGGTGGATAAATATAAGCACGCTCTACAGGTTGTGGCATACCTTTTTCATCTAAAAAGGACACCAAGGCTTCACCCACCGCTAGTTGCGTAATGGTTTCGGTAACATTAAGTTGCGGATTGGAACGAAAGGTTTCTGCGGCGGCTTTAACGGCTTTTTGATCTCTTGGTGTAAAAGCGCGCAAGGCGTGTTGGATACGATTACCTAATTGCCCTAATACTGTATCAGGTAAATCAAGGGGATTTTGCGTGACGAAGTAAATTCCAACACCTTTAGAACGAATTAAACGCACCACCTGTTCCACTTTATCCACCAATACCGCAGGTGCGCCATCAAAAATAAGATGGGCTTCATCAAAAAACATCACAAAACGAGGCTTATCAAGATCGCCCACTTCTGGCAGTTGTTCAAATAATTCCGACATTAACCATAATAAGAACGCACTATACATTTTCGGCGAATTAATTAATTTCTCTGAATTTAAAATATTAATTACGCCCTGATCACCTCTTGTTTGTAGCCAATCTTCCAAATTTAACGCAGGTTCGCCAAAAAGATGGGTTCCCCCTTGATTTTCTAGGGTTAATAATGCTCGCTGAATCGCCCCCACACTGGCAGCAGACACATTACCATATTCAAGTTGATAACCTTTACTCTTTTCCGCCACATGCTTAAGCATCGCTCGTAAATCTTTCAAATCAATTAATAGCAGCCCTTGATCATCAGCCACCCGAAAAACCAAATTGAGCAAGCCCTCTTGGGTTGCATTTAAATTAAGTAAACGAGCTAGTAATAAAGGTCCCATTTCAGAAATCGTGGTGCGTAAAGGAATCCCCGTTTCGCCAAAAACATCCCAAAATGAAACGGGATAACCTGACAGGTAATTTTCGCCACCAAGTTGAAATTGCTCAATACGCTCGGCAATTTTTCCCTTTAATTCCCCTTTTTGCACTAAACCAGATAAATCGCCTTTCACATCCACTAAGAAAACAGGCACACCATTATCACTAAAGGCTTCCGCCATTTTGCGTAAACTTACCGTTTTTCCTGTCCCCGTTGCCCCAGCAATTAAACCATGTCGATTGGCCATTTTAGGGTTAATAGCGAGGTTTTCACCTTGGTGGGTTTGGGCTAGAAAGTATGGGGTCATAGGTTAATCCTTAATGAAAAATGATGATTAAAATTTTGTCGTTATTATAACGCAAAATAAGAAATATTGAGTGACCATTTTTATTCAATATGAATGTTGAGAGAATTATTGTTTTAAACGATTATAGAAATAAACTTATTACAAATAATCCCTTTCCTTTCTGCTTACCCCATAAACGTGTTATGATGATAACCAATTTGGCTTATTAATCTAAAGGAATTGGCTATGAAAGAATATCTTATTGCTCCCTCAATTTTATCCGCAGATCTTGCTCGTCTTGGCGAAGATGTTGAGCGGGTATTAAAGTGCGGTGCAGATGTAATCCATTTTGATGTTATGGATAATCATTATGTGCCTAATTTAACCTTTGGTCCAGCGGTTTGTCATGCGTTGCGTGATTATGGTATTACAGCGCCTATTGATGTGCATTTAATGGTAAAACCTGTGGATAGAATTATTCCTGATTTTGCCAAAGCTGGGGCAAATTATATTACTTTTCATCCAGAAGCGACGGAGCATATTGATCGTTCTTTACAGTTAATTCGTGATTGTGGTTGTAAGGCGGGATTGGTGTTTAATCCTGCTACTCCATTAAGTTATTTGGATTATGTGATGGATAAGGTTGATGTGATTTTGTTGATGTCAGTCAATCCGGGCTTTGGTGGGCAATCTTTTATTCCAGCGACCTTAGATAAATTACGCGAGGCACGCCAACGCATTGAGCGTAGTGGTTTTGATATTCGTTTAGAAGTGGATGGTGGGGTAAAAATTAATAATATTGCAGAAATTGCTCGAGCAGGGGCAGATATGTTTGTTGCAGGTTCTGCGATTTTTGATCAGCCTGATTATCAAGCCGTTATTGATCAAATGCGTAGAGAGTTAGCCAAGGTTGAAGGCGAGATTATTTAGTGTTAAGGAATGAGAAAATGAAGAAACAATTTAAATTAATTGGTTTTGATTTAGATGGTACATTAGTTAATAGCTTGCCTGACTTGGCATTATCAGTAAATTCTGCGTTAGCTGAGTTAGATTTACCTACAGCTGAAGAAGACTTGGTATTAACTTGGATTGGTAATGGTGCTGATGTATTGAGTGCAAGAGCGTTAGCTTGGGCTTCGGAGCAATCAGGTAGAACATTAACCCCTGAGCAAATTCAGCACTTCAAGCAACGCTTTGGGTTTTATTATGGTGAGAATTTGTGTAATGTTAGTCGGCTTTATCCCCATGTGAAAGAAACCTTAGAGCAATTACATCAGCAAGGTTATCTATTAGCTGTGGTAACGAATAAACCCACTAAGCACGTTAAACCAGTATTAGCCGCATTTGGTATTGATCATTTGTTTAGTGAGTTATTAGGCGGACAATCATTACCAGCGATTAAACCGCACCCTGCGCCACTTTATTATTTATGCGGTAAATTTGGTTTATATCCGAAACAAATTCTCTTTGTGGGTGATTCTAAAAATGATATTTTAGCCGCCCATAGTGCTGGTTGCCCTGTGGTGGGATTAACCTATGGCTATAACTATAATATTCCTATTGCAGAGTCACATCCTGATTGGGTAATTGATGACTTTGCACAACTTCTCTCAATTATTAATGACTAAGGAAAGAAAATGAGCAAACCTATTGTATTTAGCGGAGTGCAACCTTCAGGCGAACTCACCATTGGTAACTATATGGGAGCGTTACGTCAGTTTGTAGCTATGCAAGATGATTATGATTGTATGTATTGCATTGTGGATTTACACGCCATTACGGTACGCCAAGATCCTGCGGCATTGCATAAAGCGAGCCTAGATGTACTTGCTTTATATCTTGCTTGTGGCATTGATCCGAATAAAAGTACGATTTTTATCCAATCTCATGTACCAGAACATACACAACTTGCTTGGGTGCTGAATTGCTATACGTATTTTGGTGAAATGAGCCGTATGACGCAATTTAAAGATAAATCAGCACGCCATGCCAATAATATTAATGTGGGATTATTCACTTATCCAGTTTTAATGGCAGCGGACATTTTGTTATACCAAGCAAATCAAGTGCCAGTAGGAGAAGATCAAAAACAGCATTTAGAAATTACTCGTGATATTGCGGAACGCTTTAATAGTCTTTATGGCGATATGTTTGCCATTCCCGAAGTGTTTATTGCAAAATCAGGGGCAAAAGTTATGGCATTACAAGATCCTGACAAAAAAATGTCTAAGTCTGATGATAACCGCAATAATGTGATTACCTTATTAGAAGATCCAAAATCTGTGGCGAAAAAAATTAAACGTGCCGTAACTGATTCTGATGAGCCCCCTGTTATCCGTTATGATCGTCAAAATAAACCGGGCGTTTCTAATCTTATTGATATTTTGCATGGTATCACAGGTCAGCCTATCGCTGAGATTGAAGCGGAATTTACGGGAAAAATGTATGGACATTTAAAAACCGAAGTGGCAGAAAAAGTTTCCGAAATGTTGACCGCACTTCAAGAAAAATTCTGGCACTATCGTAATAATGAAGCACTATTAAACCAAATTGCTGCCGAGGGAGCAAAAAAAGCCAGAGAACGAGCGAAACAAACCTTAGAAAAAGTTTACCAAGCTATTGGTTTTGTTAGTTAATGGCCTGTATAAGTATAGGGCTTTTTATACCCTTTAATTTAGGTTAACGCTCATAATTAAACAAAGTAACCCAAAAAATCAGCAAAAAAGACCATTTATTCTAAGATAATGGTCTTTTTTCATTTTTATTTTAATTGACTATATATTTATAATTTATTTAATTTTATAACTTCTAGTTTATCAGTGTACTTGGGATTATATAGTGCTTTTGTATACTGATCCTTTATTTCTTTAGGAAGTAATGGTAATATTTCTTTTTCAAAAAAAGGTGAGAGCTCACAGCATATAGGATCTATAGTATATATTTTTCCATAATATGATTGGCTATTTGCTCTACACCCTCCATGAGAAATAAACTTATATTTACAATTTTTACATGGCAAGTCGTCAATTTTTAATTGGGAAAATTTATTGAAATTACTATTTTCCATGAACGAGCTTGACGATAAGGGCTTATCGTTAATATTAAATATTTTATCGCCATCATACCTCAGAGATGGGCAAAAGCGAATATCTCCATCATTTTCAGATATAATACTGCCAAATTGATAACCACAAGGGTGATAGTTATTATTCGCAACCATAATCCCTTTTGTTAATATTCCCTTTCTAAATAATTGTACTATATTAAGATCTAGCTTTTTGGTCCAAGAGTAATTCTGTATATAATGTTTTATAATTCTTTGGTAATTCCATTTTGCAATTTCTATCCATGAATCATAGTTTCTAATATTTTTATTATTAATACTTCTTCCACTTATAAATAACTGGTCTATTTGCCATCTATCAATATTCATCGATAAAAATTTTCTATACATATTATAAAGCTCATATGCAGTTTCTCTATTAGATACTACGGTATTTACCGTTGTGAAAATTCCATATTTTCCTATTAGTTCTAGCTTTCTTAATATGGAATAGTACTTTATTGGTTTTCCTTGATTATTTTTCCTAATTTTTCCATGAGAAATAAATCCATCTAGACTGATACCTATTCCAAAAGTTATTGGTTTATAATCTTTCTTATAGAAATTTAATATCAAATTTCTGAAAAAGTGTTTAGTTTTTATTTTTGCGATCCAGTTTAGAATATCTTTTGATATTGCTAATCCGTTAGATATAAAGTAAATATTGGTAAATCCAACATCAAAAATATATTTTAATATTTCTCTAGAGTCAGGTCTTGTTAGAAATTCTCCTCCTGTTAAAGTTATTCTCTTAATATTATATTTTTTAGATATTTTTATTATATTCTTTATTATATCAATAGAAGGATGAGAGAAACTATTATCTGATGAGACATAACAGTGTTCACATCTCATATTACAATATTTCGTAGTTTCTAAATGAAGCCGGTGAGGAGTATCAAGTCTTTTGACATAGGTATTATTCATTTCTATCCCCATTTATTGAAGTAGTAATAGTAGCCAAGAATCACTTGACTACTATGCTTATATATTTTACCAATCAAAACCGCCGAATCCGTCTCCCCCTATATCATCATGGCTATCTACCAAATGTCCATTTAAACAGCAATGTACTCCGAAATGATGATGAGGAGATGTTATTGATTTGGTTACATTTGATAAGAATATCATAGTATCCTCCTATAACTCAGGTTTAATAGAGAATAAATACTATTAAAATAGTATTTGCCAAATAACCATATTAGTAGTATGGTTATTTATATAACATAGTTTTCTTGACGTAAGGAATTTGATCTATGTCAAAAGATAGAGCTTTTAGTTTTAAAATATTAGGGATAAATTTCTGGCGATATAGATTGGCTTTTGTGATAACCACTATAGGCAATATGGCAGTTTCTATTGCAATAACTTGGTGGATTATTGATTTTTATCACAAAGCGATTTATGTAAGCTATGTGATGATTCCTTCTGTTATTGTTGCAATTTTAACAAATTTTCTTCTTGCCCCATTAGGTGATAAATTTGATCGGAAAAAGATTATAGAAATGGGCTTAATGATTCAATTTTTTTCTTGTTTTATTATTTTATTACCTCAGCTTTTAGATCAACTTAGCCTTTCTTTTTTCATCGTCTTTTATCTTTTATTTTCTTTAGGTGGTGGTATTGTAAGGGTTGGTAGTATGGGATTTATTGCCAATATTGTGAATAAATCACATCTTTTATTGGCAAATAATATGATTATGCGAATAAATGCGCTAGTCAGTATATTATCTGGGGTAATTGGTGGAGTATTATTTTATCAATTTGGCTTACTCTATGCGTTTTTATTATTAATGTTATTACAAATTATTGCATTAATATTAATTCATCGTATTAATATTCTTTTTGAAAAAGAAGGACACAGAAAAAATAAGATAAATTGGCTTATTGGAGATCTCTATCAAGGTATTCAATATACATTAAAAAGTAAGATATTAAGCAGTCTTTTTGTGTATAGTTTAATTGTTGGACTCGCCTTTGGACCGATGCAATTAATTATTATTTATCTTATTAAGATCAAGTTTGAGTTAAACGCTTTTTCTTATGGTATCGCAATGTCATTTATGGCAATAGGTGTTGTTTTTGGTAGTTTAATTTATCATAAAGTCGCTAGTATTTTTCAGTTAAAAAGCCGTTTTGTCTTTTTTTCTTCCTACCTTTTTTGTGTTGCTTTTATACTATTAGGCTTATTTAATTATTTAATCATTTTTAGTATTTCATTATTGCTTATTGGTATGGCAAGAAATTGGATAAATGTTACAGTAGATACAAGATTATTAACGGCATTACCTGATAAAATAAGAACTAGAGTACTCGCCAATATGTCATTTTTTGGTAATATCAGCGTACCTATAGCAAATTTATTCACAGGTTTTATTTTAGATAATAGCCATATTTTTATTATTTTATCTTTTAATTGTATTATGACTTTACTCGCTTCTTGTGTATTTGTTTTTAATCAATCCGTGATTAGGTTTATTGATTTAGAGGATGAGGATTATACACAGTTTCTTAAATAATAAAATAGATAAGGTAAATTAGTTATTATAATAAATTTTGTGGAATAGAAGTAGATTAGTAGTTATGATACTACGAATACAGTGTGATATTTAAGGATAACCTACTTCAATCCATTTTCTTTTATTGTTGTAGCCTATTGAATTACTAACCCAATACGACTATACAAAGCATGTTAATGCCCTATATAAGTATAGGGCTAATTTAAGCTAACGCTCATAATTAAACAAAGTAACCAAAAAAATCAGCAAAAAAGACCATTTATTCTAAGATAATGGTCTTTTTTGTTATTTTTCGCTCAAATAACATAACTATATTGTGATTCTTGTCACATTTAATCAACAAACTTTCCCTTCCATTTTATTTTTATGCTATCTTGCTCTCGCAAAATTACCTTATTTTACGTTTTATAAACTACATTTTATTGGAGATATTTATGTTTGGTCCATTCAAACCAGCTCCGCATATTGCGCAGCTACCTGCTGATAAAATAGATTCCACCTATAAACGCTTGCGTTGGCAAGTGTTTGCTGGCATCTTTTTTGGTTATGCAGCTTATTATTTCGTTCGTGCTAACTTTGATTTAGCTCAGCCCGGTTTAATTGCCTCAGGAATGTATAACAAAGCCGAATTGGGGATTATTGGTACTGGAGCAGGTTTAGCTTACGGTTTATCAAAATTCTTTATGGCTTCTCTTTCTGACCGTTCGAATCCGAAAGTCTTCTTACCATTTGGTCTATTATTGTCAGGTTTATGTATGACTTTAATGGGCTTAATGCCTTGGGCAACATCAGGTATTTTAGTGATGTTCACCTTAATCTTCTTAAATGGTTGGTTCCAAGGTATGGGGTGGCCACCTTGTGGACGCACAATGGTGCATTGGTGGTCTAAATCAGAACGTGGTTCAATCGTCTCTATCTGGAACTGTGCTCATAATGTGGGGGGTATGGTACCGGGTATGATGGTGTTATTAGCTGGAGCAATTTATTACTCTACTCATGGTGTTGAAGCGACCGCAAAAGATATTTGGCAACAAGCCTTATATTATCCGGGCATTGCCGCAATGATTGCCGCTGTACCTATCTACTTCTTAATGAAAGATACGCCACAATCTTGTGGTTTACCAGCGATTGAAAAATGGCGCAATGATTATCCAGAAAATTATGATGAGAAAAAATCAGAGCAAGAGCTTACCGCAAAAGAAATTTTTGTCACTTATGTCTTAAAAAACAAATTATTATGGTATATCGCCATTGCAAACGTCTTCGTCTATTTAATCCGCTATGGTGTATTAAAATGGTCGCCAGTTTATTTAAGCGAAGTCAAACATTTTAATATTAAAGGTACAGCTTGGGCTTACACCATTTATGAATTAGCCGCAATTCCGGGTACCTTATTATGTGGTTGGGTGTCAGATAAAATTTTCAAAGGCAAACGTGGGGTAACAGGTTTTGTATTTATGATCTTAACTACGATTGCGGTTGCAGCACTATGGCTAAATCCAGCAACACCTGATAATGAAATTGCTCAATATGCAGGCCATGCTTGGTATGAAAATCCATATCAATTAACAGACTTCATTTTAATGACTACAATCGGTTTCTTAATCTATGGTCCTGTAATGTTGATTGGTTTACACGCTCTTGAACTTGCACCGAAAAAAGCGGCAGGTACATCAGCAGGTTTCACAGGCTTATTTGGTTATCTTGGTGGTACAGTTTCTGCCTCTGCAGTTGTGGGTTGGGCTGCCGAGCATTACGGCTGGGACGGCGGTTTCTATGTAATGATTGGTGGTGGAGTAATCGCCGTCTTACTGATGTTAATCGTTATGATTGCAGAAGGTAAACATAAAGCCAAACTTGAAGATCATTATGGTAAATAATTAACCAAACAATCAAAAGGAAGAATAACAATATTCTTCCTTTTTTACTGTATAAACCTTAAATTACGGAGAAACTAATGAAATTAAAAACATTGGCAATATTGACCGCACTTACAACACTAACAGCTTGTACTCATCAAATGAATACTATGAATAATCAAGAAAAACTAGTGATCGCACATCGTGGTGCGAGTGGTTACTTACCTGAGCATACCCTTGAAGCAAAAGCATTAGCTTTTGGGCAACAGGCGGATTACTTAGAACAAGATCTTGTTATGACAAAAGATAATCATCTTATTGTCATTCACGATCATTTTTTAGATGGGCTTACCGATGTGGCAAAAAAATTTCCTAAACGTCATCGCCAAGATGGGCGTTATTATGTAATGGATTTTACCTTAGCAGAAATTAAGTCTCTAGAAATGACAGAAAATTTTGCTATCAAAAATGGCAAACAAGTTCAAGTTTATCCAAATCGTTTTCCAATGTGGCAATCCCATTTCCGTATTCATACTTTTGAAGAAGAGTTGGAGTTTATTCAAGGCCTAGAAAAATCGACTGGTAAAAAAATCGGGATTTACCCAGAAATTAAAGCACCTTGGTTACATCATCAAGAAGGCAAAGATATTGCATTAGCAACCTTAAAAGTGCTAAAAAAATATGGTTATACTGATAAAAATGCACCTGTTTATTTACAAACCTTTGATTTTAATGAATTAAAACGAATTAAAACAGCGCTTTTACCACAACTTGCTATGGATATTAAACTCGTACAATTAGTGGCTTATAATGATTGGCAAGAAACGCAAGAAAAAAATGCTCAAGGACAGTGGATTAATTATGATTATAATTGGATGTTTAACCAAGGTGCAATGAAAGAAATTGCAAAATATGCTGATGGTGTCGGCCCTGCTTGGTATATGTTAATTAATGATAAAACTTCACAGCCAAATCATATTATCTATACACCAATGGTTGCTGATATTGCCACTACAGAACTTGAGTTACACCCTTATACGGTTCGCCAAGATGCTTTACCTACATTTTTTGCTAATGTAGATCAGATGTATGACGCTCTATTAAACCAAGCTGGTGCAACAGGCGTATTTACGGACTTCCCTGATACGGCGGTGAAGTTTTTAGGTAAGAATAATTAATTATTAAGAAAAATAAAACCTCGTAGTGGAACGAGGTTTTTTAATTATATTAAACGTTATCAATTTTACCCAATAATGAACGCAAACGCTCTTGCCAATTTGAATGTTCATTTTTCAGGCTTTCGTTTTCACGACGTAAGTTGTCATTTGTTTGTTGCGTTTCATTTTTCTCTTGTTCTAACGCTTGAATTTTTTCATTTTTTTCTTCAAGTTCTAATTGAAGTAATTGGATGGTTTCAACAGCTTGTTTAATTTTTTCTTCAAGTTGATCTAAAATTTCTAATGACATTGCGATATCCTTTGTTAATACTTTGAAAAATTAATGACTTATTCTACCGCACTTTGGCAATGGAATTAAAGAATAAAATAAAAATTTTACTTTTCCTGATTATCAGGATGACGCAAACGTTTGCCAAATGTTAAAATAGCCGACAAATTAATCATTGAAGATAAGGATAAAACTATGAATAGAGCATTAGCCATTGAATTTTCACGTGTTACTGAAGCCGCTGCCCTTGCCAGTTTTGCTTGGCTAGGGAGAGGTGATAAAAATGCAGCGGATAATGCTGCGGTGAGTGCGATGCGTTTAATGTTAAATCTTATTGATATGCAGGGAACTGTGGTTATTGGCGAGGGAGAAATTGATCAAGCGCCGATGCTTTATATTGGTGAAACCTTGGGAACGGGAAAGGGCGAAGAAGTAGCGATTGCGGTAGATCCTATTGATGGCACAA
Source organism: Volucribacter psittacicida (assembly GCF_004339025.1). Classification (GTDB taxonomy): domain Bacteria; phylum Pseudomonadota; class Gammaproteobacteria; order Enterobacterales; family Pasteurellaceae; genus Volucribacter; species Volucribacter psittacicida. Next base: position 604,486 of record NZ_SMFT01000002.1, on the reverse strand, counting down.
GAATGACAGCAATGGGGCAAGCGAATGCGTTATCAGTGTTAGCCGCAGGGGGAAAAGAAACTTTTTTATCTGTCCCTGATATGTATATGGAAAAACTGGTGGTTGGTCCGCAAGCCAAGGGCATGATTGATTTAAATCTGAGCTTAGAGCAAAACTTGCGTCGTGTTGCCTCAAAAATGGGGAAATTGCTTTCTCAGTTGAATGTAATGGTGCTGGCTAAACCCCGTCATGAGCAAGTGATCGCTCAAATGCACGCTTTAGGGGTAAGGGTTTTTGCAATTCCTGATGGCGATATTGCGGGTTCGGTATTATGTTGTTTGCCAGAGGGGAATGTGGATTTATTATATGGTATTGGTGGAGCTCCTGAGGGGATTGTAGCTGCAGCGGCTGTGCGTGCTTTAGGTGGTGAAATGCAAGCAAGGCTGATACCTCGCAATCAGGTTAAAGGTGATACCCATGAAAATCAGCAAATTGCTCAGCAAGAGATTGCTCGTTGTCAGCAAGCGGGAGTAGAGGTTAATCAGGTGTTGAAATTGGAACAGTTGGTGCGTGATGATAACCTCGTTTTTGCGGCAACAGGGATTACTAATGGAGATTTACTAAAAGGTATTCAACGTAAAGGCAATTTAGCCAGTACGGAAACCTTAGTGATTCGTGGACGTTCTCGCACAATCCGCCGTATTCAATCTACCCATTATCTTGATCGTAAAGATGGAGCATTATATCGTTTGATTAATGTGTAAAAATTTTCTGAAAATAGACCGCACTTGGGAGGGGATTATGCTTTTTTGTACTCCAAAGTGCGGTAAATTTTAGATAGGTGTAAACAATACTATCAAGTTTTACTTTTTCTCGAATAATCGGCAGTAATATCGCTGATTTTGTATTAGGGACAACAACGGTATAAACTTTATACTATTATTATTCAAAAGCCCGAATACAGCGACTTTACTTGCTGTGCTACATCTTAGTTTGCCCTACAAGCGCCACTGATAAATGAATAAGCGTAAGCGATGAAAATAAAAGACTGCTGCATTTTTATTAACATTCACGAGTTCAGCGGCTGTTCGTGCCGTAATGCCTGCCATAAAAAGTTCAATAAGTTTGTATTGTTTATACGGACTTAGACGACTTTTTCTCATTGGACTATTGTATCCTAAGTAGGAAATTTGTCAGTTATCTAGTCAATCCCTTAAAATAATAAGGCTAGTTACCTATCCCTTCATCTAATATTAGAACGAAACCGTTACCCTTCCATAATAAGCACGTCCTGGTTCGTTATAAGTACTTGCTCCATCGTTTGCACGATAAAGTTTCTTATTGAATAGGTTTGAAATTCCTACACGAACACTGAGGTTTTTATTAAATTGATAGCCCGTATTCCAACCCACCAAAGTATAAGATCCCACCACTCTTGTGGATAAGCCATTTCTACTTTCAGTATTATTTTCAGCATACTGACGAGGTTTTTGGCGACCGTAGAAAGTGGCATTAAGCTGAGTATCCCATTTTTCATTAATTTGCCAATCTAAGAAAGTATTAATGGTATATTTTGGAATAATGGATAGTGGGTTACCTGTCGATTTATCTTTACTCTCAATCATATAGGTAAAGTTATTTGTCCAAGTTAATACATCACTAATCAATGGAATGGTTAAGTTCCCTTCAAGCCCTGAGACTACCGCTTTAGGGATATTTTCCCATTGTAATAAATTGTGTCCATTAACGGTTTCTAAAATGGTTGTTCCTGCTGCAATTTTATTACGATAATCATTGTGGAAATAAGCTAAAGAGGCTTTCCAGTCAGCATAGCTATATTCTAAACCGATTTCTTTATTCCAGCTGGTTTCAGGTTTGAGATTGGCATTTCCCATTAAATAACAAGATGTAATAGAACCTGATGACTGTAATGGACAGCCGTTACCACGTGTGTAGAGTAAATAACCCTCGGTGCTTTGATAGAGATTTGGTGCTTTATATGCCTGAGCAATCCCTCCTTTCAGGGTAAGATTATCGGTAATATAGTAGAACGCATTTAACGCAGGACTGATTTTACTACCTGAACGGCTATTATGGTCAAAACGTAAAGCCGGAATGAGATTAAATTGATCGCTTATTAAGATATTATCTTCAATAAAGGCAGAAAAATTATCTTGTGATTGTTTGCCTCGACTAACCCCTGTATAACGAGTGAAATTAGCCCCCGAAGCTAAGGATTGTCCCGCTATAGAGGCTGGATCATCTAAACTATCGTGGCTAAATTCAGCGCCGAGTGTCACAACATTAGGTACGGCTAAATGAAAAGGAATACTGGTTTCAAAGGCTAAACGTGAGGTTTTTAAGACACTATCTAAATATTCATCAGAATTAATACGCCCCTCAGGTCCACCAGCCAATGCCTCTTTTAAACGGCTATTGGTGGTGCGATCAAATTGTGCGACAAATTTGGTTGTTCCCCAATCCCAATCACCATTATGGGTAACCGCATAGCTTTGGCGATACATACGATTGGTTTCGGATTTATAGAGTTTTTCTGCATCAGAAACAGACATATTGCTGTTTTGTGAGTCGCCCGCAAAAATATTCCCCTGACGACTGTAACTGATATCTAAATCTACCCGTTGGCGAGGATCAATTTTCCAACTTAATTGCCCTGCAATATCTTTGTTTCTTACCCCTTCTCGTCCTGCGATAATCGTACTGTCGCTGCCATTAATATCTAACGCATCAGCCTGAGTTTTATTCCAATTACCATATAAACGGAAATAGAGTTTGTCTTGAGCTAGAGGTCCAGAAAGATTGAAGCCCACACGATTGGTCGCACCCTCTTTACTATCCTCAGGTTGGTTAGTGTAATAAGTAATTGAACCTTTAAATTCATCAGTTGCTTTCTTAGTTATGATATTGACTACACCACCCATAGAGCCAGATCCATAACGGGCTGCCGCAGGGCCTCTTAAAACTTCGATAGATTCAACATCTTCTACAGGTACCCAATTTGAATCCCCTCGAGTATCACGTTGCCCACGCCAGCTATAACGCACAGAGTTACGTGAAGTAATTGGGCGACCATCAACTAAGATTAAGGTATTTTCAGGTCCCATACCACGTATATCAATTTGACGAGCGTTTCCTCTCTCACCATTAGCTGAGTTACTGGTTAAGTTCACACCCGGCATTTTACGCACTAAATCCGAAACATCATTAACCACCGCCACTTTTTCAATTTCTTTGGCTGGTAATTGGCTTACTCCCAGAGATTGTTTTAGCTGTTGTTCAGCGGTAACGGTAATTTCTTCTAATTGTGTGCTTTCTTCGCCATAAGCAAAGGGCGTTGTCGCCAGCAAAATGGCAACGGACAACTTACTTTTTGTCAATTTCATATAGTCATTTCCTTAAGTTTTGGGTGATTCTTATAAAAAATTGAAATAACATTATCACTAATAAGAGTTATTCTCAATACTTTTTCAAGAATTATTATCATTTGAAGTATTTTTGTTTTTAGTCAATACATTAACAAATGCAATTAATATATTGATTTACTTTTTTAGTAATAAATTCTATTTATTTTTCATTATTTTGTGTTTTTATGAAAACTTGTGTTGATGAAAAAGTGCGGTACGTTTTGAAAAAATTTTTTCTTTTTTTGAAAATTAAAATTCTAGGCTATTGATGAATTTTTACTGCATAGTTAGCAAAAAATCACTATAATCTTTGCCAATTTTTGGTAATGACGATGAGGAAAGAAAATGAATTTAGCAGAATATCATAACAATATTGAAAAAGTATGGGCGGAGATTGAGCAACAATTAGAGGCTCAAGATTGTGATGTGGATTGTGATACACAAGGGGCGGTATTTTCCATTACCTTTGCGGATCGCAGCCAAATTATCATTAATAAACAAGAACCTATGTTAGAACTTTGGTTAGCTAGCCGCTTAGGTGGTTTACATTTTGCTTATCAAAATCAACAATGGATTAATAGTGATGGCGAAACCTTTTGGCATTGTTTGGAACAAGCCTGTGCCGCCCATGGTGAAACTGTCAAATTTATCGCCGCTTAAATGACGATAGTCAATAGGATCTTTTATGCGAAAAACATTAGCCTTATTTTTACTCGTATTACTCAGCCCCTCCTTATTGTTTGCCAATAGTGCGGACAATGGCTGGCAACCTTATAAAAGTAAAACAGAATTATTATTGTTGCCTCGTTCAGATAATATGATTGGATTAACCGCCTATGATCAAAATTATTTAATGGAAACCTTTTCCAATGGAAATTTCTATGATCAAAAGGATATGAAACATGATGAAGTGAAATTTCAAATTAGTTTAGCCTTACCTATTTGGCGGCATATTTTGGGTGAAAATTCGGTATTGGCAGGCTCTTATACGCAACGTTCTTGGTTCCAGTTAAGTAATACAGCAAATTCCTCGCCATTTCGTGAAACCAATTATGAACCGCAACTTTTTCTCGCTTGGGCAACCAATTATACCTTGCCTTTTGGTTGGACATTAAATGATGTGGAAACAGGATTTAATCATCAATCCAATGGTAAGAGCGATGAACAATTAAAATCTCGCAGTTGGAATCGCTTATATGCTCGTGCTTCTGCCTCAAAGGGAAACTGGATTGTGGAAATAAAACCTTGGTGGCGTATTCCTGAAAAATCTGAAGACGATGATAATCCTGATATTACGCATTATCGTGGTTACTTTGATTTGTCTGTGGGTTATCAATATCACAAACATCAGATCAAATTTACGGGGCATTATAACCCTCGCTATAATAAAGGCGGATTAGAAGTGGCGTATAGTTATCCTATTACCAAATATATCCGTTTTTATACGCAATATTACGGCGGTTATGGTGAATCGTTAATTGATTATAATCGCAATATTCAACGTATTGGGATTGGTATTTCATTAAACAATGTCTTCTAATCAAGAAACAGCGCAAAGTGCGGTGCAAAATCCAAAAATTTTTGCAAAAGACACCGCACTTCAAGTGTTACAACAGGTATTCGGTTATCAATCCTTTCGCCAAGGGCAACAAGAGGTTATTGAAGCAACATTAGCGGGGCAAGATAGCCTAATCATTATGGCGACAGGCAATGGAAAATCCCTTTGTTATCAAATCCCAGCCTTATGTTTTTCGGGATTAACGCTCGTCATTTCACCATTGATTTCCTTAATGAAAGACCAAGTGGATCAGCTTTTGGCAAATGGTATTGAAGCGGATTACCTGAATTCAAGTCAAACCTTTGAACAGCAACAACAGGTGCAAAATAAAGCCATTTCAGGTCAACTAAAATTGCTTTATCTTTCCCCTGAAAAGGTGATGACGCAAAGTTTTTTCCATTTTATTTCACAATGCCAAGTGAGCTTTGTCGCCATTGATGAAGCCCATTGTATTTCCCAATGGGGGCATGATTTTCGTCCAGAATATAGCCAACTTGGTGGACTCAAAGGCTGTTTTCCCCATATTCCCATTATGGCATTGACCGCAACAGCGGATAAAACCACCCGACAGGATATTTTACAGTTATTAAAATTTCAACAACCTCATTTATATATTGGCAGTTTTGATCGTCCCAATATACGCTATACCCTTGTCAACAAATATAAGCCTATGGAACAAATTTGCCGTTTTGTCCAACAACAAAAGGGCAAAAGTGGCATTATTTATTGTAATAGCCGTAAAAAAGTAGAGAAATTAACAGAAATTCTACGTCAACGAGGCATCGCCGTAGCAGGTTATCATGCTGGTATGGAAAATCAGGTAAGAGAGCAAGTACAGCGGGCTTTTCAACGTGATAATGTACAGGTTATTGTGGCAACTATCGCCTTTGGTATGGGGATCAATAAATCTAATGTGCGTTTTGTGGCACATTTTGATCTCCCTCGTAGCATTGAATCCTATTACCAAGAAACAGGGCGAGCAGGGCGTGATAACCTCCCTGCCGAAGCGGTATTATTCTATGATCCTGCCGATTATGCTTGGTTACAAAAAGTATTATTAGAAAAGCCCGAAACAGAACAACGTCAAATTGAGCAACATAAATTACAAGCTATGGGCGACTTTGCCGAATCACAAACTTGTCGCCGTTTAGTGTTATTAAATTATTTTGGCGAAAATCGGCAAACGCCTTGTCAAAATTGTGATATTTGCCTTGATCCACCGAAAAAATATGATGGGCTAATTGACGCACAAAAAGTCCTTTCTACCATTTACCGTCTTGAGCAACGTTTTGGGATTCACCATGTTATTGCGGTATTGCGAGGATTACAAAACCAAAAATTGAAAGGCTTTGGACATGATCAACTAAGTGTATTTGGAATTGGTAAAGAATATTCGCAAGAATATTGGGTTTCAGTTATCCGCCAATTAATCCATTTAGGCTTAGTACAACAAAATATCGCTCACTATTCTGTGTTACAACTTGCAGGTAATGCACGAGCAGTTTTGCGTGGCGACGTGGCGTTAGAATTAGCTGTACCACGTATTTCCGCTAAAATTACCCCAGCATTAACCAATAAACCTACCATTAACAACTACAATAAAGATTTATTTGCCCGTTTACGTTTTTTACGCAAACAAATTGCCGATCGCGAAAATATCCCACCATTTGTGGTATTTAGTGATGCCACCTTACAAGAAATGGCAAAATTCTATCCTACCAATGATGCAGAAATGCTACAAATTAATGGCGTTGGACTAAGAAAATTAGAACGCTTTGCTCGCCAGTTTATTCCGATTATTCAGGAATATAAATCGGCATAATGTGAGTTTATGTGAAACTTTAAACGACAAACTGGTGGCTATCAAGCGGAAATCCATCGTATTCATGGGCAGATTTGGGGGAGGTAACGCCACCATTGAGGTGGCGATAACAGTAAAATTAATTTTTCTTCTGAGCAAGTAACCAATCCCTTACCGCTGGCAATAAATAAGCATAATCAAAAGAATACATATGATCACCAGCTTTACTATTTACCTCAATATTTTCTGGCAATACACTCCCTACGGTAAATTGCACAAAATTAATCGGATAGCCCTCGGCAATTAATTGCTCTACTTTGGCATTTTGTTCCACCTCTGGTAACTTAGCAGAAAATTCAATTTCGCCATATTTTACCCCGAGCTGATGAAATAATTGCCCTAATTCCGCCATCCCCTTTGAGGCTTTCGAATCACCTGCGGACACAATATAGAAGAATTTTTCTTTTGCCAAAGGTGTTAAGACATTCACGTCCCATTGGCTTCCCACAAACAATGAAGCCGCAAATAAATCAGGGTGAGTGGCATTAAAATAGAACGACATCATACCGCCCATAGATTGCCCTGTGGTATATAAACGATTACGGTCAATATTGTAACGAGAAACCACATTTTCTAATAAATCTAAGGTTGTTGCTACCTCATCAGAGGTTTGCCAATTATCATTTACCGCCGCCTGCGGCCCAGAATAAGCAGGAACAAGCACAAAGGTCGGTTGTTTATCTTGCACTTCATCGGTTGCCCAAATAATCCCTCCATAACCTTGCATTAAAGGTGCTTTAACGCCTTTCCCCACAGTGCTTGCGTCCGCCATAAACATCACCAAAGGATATTGTTGGTTAGGATCGTAGTTTTTCGGAATATAAAGGTTATATTCCATAGTACGCCCTGTTTTTTCATCTTTAAAACTTAATTGCTGAAAACGTGGGGCAATTTGCTCACGCAAGGTTAATAACTGCTGATCATAACTTTTATCAGCACCACCATATTGTTTTGACCAAGCGGGATTTTGATTATCCGTAGTCGGCGTATCTGCCAATACTTGCCCGCCCATTAACATGGCAATTAAAGCAAAAATAAGTGTTTTTTTCATCATACTTTCCTTCTATAAGAAATAAGTTTCATTGTGGTTAAAGGTTATATTTGTCCAAAGTATAACCTTTTATGCTTTAACTAATCTCGCTTGAGGGTAAATTTTTGTATAAGTCTTAATAAGGATAGTGCAAAACTTTAAAAAAACTAACCGCACTTATCCAATAAGTGCGGTCAATTTCTCAATAATTTTTTATGCGATAAACATTATCGCCGCCATAAGAAATTATAAAATAAAACGACTTAAATCCTCATTCTCAACAATAGTGCCGAGCGCTTCGCTTACATAATTGGCATCAATAAGGACTTTTTCGCCATTCATATCGCTAGCATTAAAGGAAATTTTATCCATTAAACGCTCCATTACGGTATGCAAACGGCGCGCACCGATATTCTCGGTTTTTTCGTTTACATGGAAAGCGGCTTCGGCAATTTTCGTAATAGCATCTTTGCTAAACTCAATATTAACGCCCTCGGTTGCCATTAACGCAATATATTGTTCGGTTAAAGAGGCATTAGGTTCAGTAAGGATACGCTCAAAATCCCCAACGGTTAATGCGGATAATTCCACGCGAATAGGTAATCGTCCTTGTAATTCGGGGATTAAATCTGATGGTCGAGCCACTTGGAATGCCCCTGAACAAATAAATAAAATATGATCAGTTTTTACCATTCCATGTTTGGTATTGACCGTTGATCCTTCCACTAAAGGCAGTAGATCTCGTTGCACCCCTTCACGAGAAACATCCGCACCAGAATGCTCCCCTCGGCGACAGATTTTGTCAATTTCATCAATAAAAACAATACCATATTGTTCAACCGCTTCAATGGCTTTATCCTTTAATTCTTCAGGGTTAAGCAATTTTGCTGCTTCATCATCAATCAATGCTTTTAAGGCATCTTTGATTTTCATTTTACGTTTTTTGGTATGCCCACTGGATAAATTCTGGAACATAGACTGTAATTGATTCGTCATTTCTTCCATACCAGGGGGTGCCATAATTTCAACACCCATGGAAGGGGTTGCGGCGACTTCTATATCAATTTCTTTGTCATCTAATTGCCCTTCACGCAATTTTTTGCGGAAAATTTGGCGAGTATGGCTATGATTATCCGTATCTTCTGCTTGTCCCCATTGATTTTTGGCTGGTGGTAACAAAGCATCTAAAATGCGTTCTTCCGCCGCTTCTTCCGCACGAAAACGGTTTTTCTCAATTTCCGTTTGACGCACTAATTTCATTGCACTGTCGGTAAGATCGCGGATAATGGAATCCACTTCTTTACCTACATAGCCCACTTCGGTAAATTTGGTTGCTTCTACTTTAATAAAAGGGGCATTGGCTAATTTGGCTAGACGGCGTGCAATTTCTGTTTTACCTACCCCAGTAGGCCCGATCATTAGGATATTTTTTGGGGTAACTTCATGGCGTAAGGCATCAGGTAATTGCAATCTACGCCAACGATTTCTTAAGGCAATCGCCACAGCACGTTTGGCATCAGCTTGACCGATAATATGTTGATCTAATTCTGAAACTATCTCTCTAGGGGTCATTTCGGACATTGTTTTTTCCTTTTATTTGCTAAACTTGTTAACTTATCCAATCAGGATTAATCATTAGGTAATTCTTCAATAGTGAAGTGGGTATTGGTGTAAACACAAATATCCCCTGCAATTTTTAGTGATTTTTCCACAATATCTCGTGCGGATAATTGGGTATTTTCCACTAAGGCACGTGCCGCAGATAAGGCATAATTGCCACCAGAACCAATGGCTAAGATTTGATCTTTTTCAGGTTGTACTACATCACCATTACCTGTGATAATCAATGATTCTTCCGCATCAGCAACGATTAACATGGCTTCTAAACGGCGTAAAGCTCGATCGGTACGCCATTCTTTGGCTAATTCCACCGCACTTTTTAATAAATGCCCTTGGTGCATTTCCAATTTACGCTCAAACAGTTCAAATAAGGTAAAGGCATCCGCTGTCCCACCAGCAAATCCTGCTAGCACTTTATTGTTATAAAGTCGTCTTACTTTGCGAGCATTACCTTTCATCACGGTATTTCCTAGGGAAACTTGCCCATCGCCACCTACAACCACTTTGCCGTTACGGCGTACACTCACGATTGTTGTCATACTTTTTCCTTTATTTGTTATATCATTTTTGATAAACAGATGATGTTTATCAAAATCATTACTGCGTTTATACGCAAATGGCTATAAGGGAATATATGGTTTCAGAAATAGAAATTTCAATGCAAGATTAATAAAAAATACCGAATAAAATGGCAATAAAGGTCAACATTCCAAAATAATTGTTATTTAAGAAAGCCTTAAAACAAGCCTCTCTGGCACGAGATTTGGTCATTTTACATTGATAAACAAAGCAACAAGCTGCAATGCCTAAACCAATGAAATAACTAAAATGTAACTTGGCAAGAATACCAATACTGATTAACAGTAATAAACTGATGAATTGCAATAATGCAATAATTTTATTGTCATATTGAGCAAATAAAATGGCGGTAGATTTTACCCCAATGCGTAAATCATCATCACGATCCACCATGGCATATTGGGTATCATAAGCGACCGTCCAAGCCATATTAGCAATAAACAATAACCAACATTCTAAGGGTAAATGCTCAATGGTTGCCCCATAAGCCATCGGAATAGACCAACCAAATGCCGCACCGAGAAAAAATTGAGGTAAATGTGTGTAGCGTTTCATAAAGGGGTAAATGATGGCTAACAGTGCCGCCACAAAAGATAACGCAATGGTATAAGGATTAAGAAATAGCACCAATAGAAAGGCAATAAAAATAAGCAGAAAGAATAATCCTTTCGCTTCTTTAGCGCTGGCTCGTCCCGTAGCAAGAGGGCGTTGTGAAGTGCGTTTGACTTTGCCATCAATATGCCGATCAGCATAATCATTGATCACACAACCCGCCGCTCGCATCACAAAAACCCCCAAGATGAAAATAATGAGCGTAGAAAGCGTCGGTAGCGCTTTGTTAGCAAGAAATAATGCCCATAAGGTTGGCCATAATAAAAGTAATGAGCCAATAGGGCGATCAAGTCGCATTAGTTGTGCATAAGCCAATAATTTATCTCGAGTAAAAGCCATAACAATCTTATTTCGCTTGGCAAAGTTTAAGTTGAACTTGATGATTTGCCATTAAGTCTATAACGCTTTGAGGCGGTGTGCTATCCGTAAAAATATAATCCACATCCGCCACAGAGCCTAATCTTACAATGGCTCGTCGGGTAAATTTAGAATGATCCGCCACCAAAAACGTGGTGCGAGCATTCTCAATGATCGCACGTTTTACTTGTACTTCATGATAATCATAATCCAATAATGAGCCATCATGATCAATACTACTGATCCCCAAAATCCCAAAATCTAAGCGGAATTGCGACATAAAAGCCACCGTCGCCTCGCCCATAACGCCCCCATCTCGGCGTAATGAACCCCCAGCCACAGTAATATCAAAGGTTTCATTTTGTCTAAGCAAATGTGCAGCATTGAGATTATTTGTAACAATACGCAATTTCTTATGATTTAACAAAGCATTAGCCACTGCCTCAGGGGTTGTACCAATATCAATAAATAATGATGCCCCCTCAGGAATCATTAAGGCAACCTGTTGAGCAATTAGATTCTTCTCAAGGGAGAAAAAATCTTTACGATCGGTGTAATCACTATTTTCTGAGCTAGACGGCGAGGCTGCCCCGCCATGATGACGGCGAATTAAATCTTGTTCAGCCAATTCATTTAAATCTCGACGAATGGTTTGTGGGCTAACCTTTAACATCGCCACTAATTGTTCTGTGCTTGCATAGCCATTGAGTTTTACTTGTTCAATAATTTTTTTATGGCGAATAGACTGTTTCATTCTTTACTTCCCAAGCCTTATTGATATTTCGTCTCATTCTATCTTAAATTACTCCATAGAGGTAGCTTTTAAACGTTGATAAAATAAGGTTATTCCCCCAGCGATAAGCCCACAAATCAAGCCACTAATATGTGCCGCATTGCCCACATTGATCCCTAACCAAGGCGCAACGAAACCACTGATAAGCCCAACAATAATCATTAATGTAAATCCCGAAGGCAAGATAAACCAAGATTGTTTAGCAAAACGATCAAGCACCAAAGCATACCCCATCAAACCATAAACTACCCCCGATAAGCCAAAGAATGCGGGACCATTCGCCCAATTTTGGGCAATACCAGAAAACAGGGCAAAACTCAAATATAGGACACATAATCGCCACCAACCTAAATTTTTTTCTATGATATGCCCAAGATAAATCCAAAAGGTTAAATTGAGTAATAAATGAGGCAAGGAAAGATGTACCAACGAATGAGAAATATAACGCCATAGTTGCCATTCCTCACCAGAATAAGCCGGATAATGCATAGCCAAAAAAATCGGCTCATCGCCAATAAAGAACGACAACAGATAAAGCCCAATACACACTAAACTGATCAACAACGTAAAAGGGGGACAATATTGCCACAAAAAATTTACCAAAAACAGACCGCCCTTTTTCTGAGAAACATTAAACCCAATATCCCCCGCCTGCCAACTGGCTTGTTCATAACGAGAATCAAAAGGGTTTTGCAAAAACTGCTCACGTTCTTGCAAAATATCCGCAAAATAAGGATTATCTTCCTCAATATAAAGGCGATCCCCTTGTTCTGTTTGTTCCAATATGAGTTCAATACCATATTTATTACGAATATAATCACGAAAATGCAAGGCTAATGCCCCAATCTCACTTTGTAATAATAATTTCATATCCTTCTCTTCTCAGATTTAACACAATATAGCCGTTTTAATACGCAGAATTATCGACGATTTATTGCTATAATGCCATACCTCATTCATACCGCTCAATCAGGATACAAAGACAATATGGAAAAAGATCAGATACCACAAGGTTTTCAACCCTTTACTTGGGGATTGGCTATTTATTGCTTGCCCATTTTATTATGGCCACTTGCTCTATTAATTTCCCCCAATCTCAGTAAAAATCCCTTATTATCCCCCGGGCAAGTTGATGGAATGTCAATATTTTTATGGAGCTATCCTTTTATTTTAGCCATCACTGCAAGGCTATTATTTAAACTCAGACAACATCGTCCACAATTGGCGAAAAATGTATTAATCCTATTAGGATTAGGCTTTTATTTAGCGGTAATTTATATTGTGGTTGTTGGTTTTGTTATTAACAGCTAAATAAAATGCGGAGAAAATTCTCCGCATATTCAATTATAACTCTGTCCCTCGCTATAAAATTAATAATACATATTCCCTATTATTTTTAAATAACTAAGAAGTATCAATTAAAGTTTCGGCCCCGCACTAACAAGCGCTTTACCTTCCTCATTTCCTGTATATTTTTCAAAGTTTTTCACAAAACGTTGCGCAAGATCTTCTGCTTTAGTTTGCCACTCTGCTGGATCAGGATAAGTATTTCTTGGATCTAAAATAGCAGAATCAACATTTGGCAAAGCATTTGGAATCGCTAAATCAAAAATAGGTAAATTTCCCATTTCTGCCTGCTCAATAGAACCATCTAAAATGGCATCAATAATTGCACGAGTATCCTTAATAGAAATACGTTTACCTGTACCATTCCAACCCGTATTCACTAAATAGGCTTCCGCACCAGAGGCTTGCATTTGTTTTACTAACACTTCAGCATATTGAGTCGGATGTAAGGTTAAGAACGCCGCACCAAAACAAGCTGAGAAAGTTGGGGTTGGCTCTGTAATGCCTCGTTCTGTACCCGCTAATTTTGCGGTAAAGCCAGAAAGGAAATAATATTTTGTTTGCTCTGGCGTTAATTTTGCCACTGGCGGTAATACCCCAAAGGCATCAGCAGTGAGGAAAATCACTTTCTGAGCTGGCCCAGCTTTAGAAACAGGTTTAACAATGTTTTTAATATGATAGATTGGATAGGATACGCGGGTATTTTCTGTTTTTGAACCATCCGCATAATCAACATCACCATTTGGTAATACCACCACATTTTCTAATAGGGCATCACGCTTAATCGCCCCATAAATATCAGGTTCATTTTCTGGCGATAAATTAATGGTTTTGGCATAACAACCCCCTTCGTAGTTGAATACGCCTTCATCGTCCCAACCATGTTCATCATCACCAATTAATTGACGTTTCGGATCGGTAGAAAGCGTTGTTTTACCTGTGCCAGATAAACCAAAGAAAATTGCGACATCACCTTTCTCACCAACATTGGCAGAGCAATGCATTGATGCAATACCTTGTAATGGTAAAAAGTAGTTCATCATTGAGAACATACCTTTTTTCATTTCACCACCATACCATGTTCCCCCAATCAACTGGATACCTTCCGTAATGTTAAAGGCAACAAAGTTTTCGGAATTTAAACCTTGTTCTTGCCAATTTGGATTGGTGACTTTAGAGCCATTCATTACTACAAAATCGGGTTTAAAATTCTCTAACTCTTCCGCTGAGGGACGAATAAACATATTGGTAACAAAATGAGCTTGCCAAGCAACTTCTGTAATAATACGTACCGCTAAACGGGTATTTTTATTTGCTCCACAAAAAGCGTCCACTACAAATAAACGTTTACCTGATAATTGTTGGGTGACTAAGGATTTTAAACTTTGCCAAGTTTCTTGGTTCATTGGCTTGTTATCATTTTTTACTTTATCACTTGTCCACCAAACTGTATTTTCTGTTTTTTTATCTAATACAATATATTTATCCTTTGGCGAACGACCTGTAAAAATACCTGTATCAACCGCAACCGCCCCCTGATTTGTTACCGTACCTTTTTCATACCCTTCCAAGCCAGGTTTTGTTTCTTCTTCAAATAGCAATTCATAACTTGGATTACGAACAACTTGTTTTACATTATAGATACCAAGATCTGCCAATTCGTTAATAATTACATCAGTCATAGATTACCTCTTTTGTTGAAAATTTAAATTTACTGTTGTTATTGTATGAAAATTTCTACCTAAAAAATGTTAGGTGGATCACTAAATGAAAAAATTAGGTAGGAAAATAAAGGGGTAATAGAGAAATTTGTGATTCAGATCAAAATATAGGTGTTTCAAATTAAAACAAGACAAAGTAGTACGCTGAACAAAGTACAAACAGTACAGTGAGGCCAACCAACACCATATTATCTTAAAGTGGAACGACGATAACAAAAAATTGCCCCATATATTTTCCTATGGGGCAATAAACATTATTTTTGTGTCAATATATTCTTATCCACATCGGGTTTATCCACTGTGGTAATTAACCCTTTTAAATTTTGGTGGTTTAAGCGTTGAATTGATTCATGGTCTTTGACTTGCTCAAAAACATAAGTTGCCATAGTAATATCATCGCTTAATACACATTCCTCTTTTTCTAGCAGAGCCTTAAATGCGTTAGCGGATTTTTCAAGTTGTCCTGCTCGCACATAAAGATATGCCAATGCACGCTGATATTGACAAATGCGTTGATTATGGTGGGTTTGCTTAAGTCGTTTTTCTAATAACTTAATCAATTTACCGCTTTCTGTTGGTTGTAGTTGGCTAATTTGTTGTAATAACAACGGCATTTCAGCACTTTCATCATTAAGTTTTTTCAATAACTCTAGGCTAAATTGATAAGCGGATTGATGATCATTACAGTCAATTAAACGGGTAATTAAAGCTAATTTGGCATAAGCATTATTACGCCGTTGACGTGATTGATGTTCCCACCATGTGAGCAACCCATCTTGTCCTTCTTCTTTGAGCTTTTCATCAAGTAAACCATCAATCACTTGATGCTCTAAATGCTCAAAAGCCTGCCCTGTGTATAAATTATAACGTTCTAATCTTGGTAAAATATTGTCTAAGGCTTGGTAAGCCGAAGATTGTAAATAAATATCTACAGCTAGTTTTAGTACTTCTGTATTTTTAGGCGACATCTCTAATAAGCTATCTACCGCACTACGAGCAGCAGCTAGCTTATGTTGCATTAGCATAATACGCGTACGTGCAATTTCAACCATCAGATTATCAGAGCCTGCAAGTTCTGTTGCTTTTATTAAATACCCATTTGCCGCAAATTCATCACCTTTTTGTTGGGCTGCTTCCGCTGCTTTCACAAAATTTAAGACAGGCTCAGCCGAATGTTTAGCATTTTTACCGATTAATTTTTCTGCTTTAGCATAATCTCCTTCGTCCATACGCATTAAACCTTCTAGGGTTTGTCGTTGGGCTTTTTGACGTTTACGTCGAGAGAACCAGCTATAAGTGCCTGAGCTTAATCGACAAAATCGAGTAATAATCCATTCTAACGCATAGATAATGGCTAAACTTAATACAAAGAAAATCACCAATGTGGTTATACTCATTTCAATGGTATAACTTGCTGTTTCGATTAAAACATAACCTTGTTTGCCCGCTAAATAAGGCCCTGCGATCAATCCTGCCAATAAGATAAGCATTAAAAATAAAACGCGTAACATCACTTATCCTCCTCTTATTCTACAGGTTGAGTATCATGCTCAGTAGCAACTGGCTCGGCACTTTTTTCCGCTTCTACTGGCTGAGATTGCTCATCTTCTGCTTCGCTATGTTGTGAGGTATTCTCGGATTGCTCCTGTTCCGTCAACGCATCTTGTTCTGCTTGCTCCTCTAAAATCAGTTTATCTGCTTGTTGATCGCTATCCTCTGTTAAGGCTTTATCCGCACGAAGCTCAATACGTTGCAAATTTTGCCCTTGACGATGTAATAACTCATCAAGCAAAGTAAGGCTACTTAATTTGGTCGGAACATCAACATAAATGGATTGCTCCATTAAGTTATCCACTTGCTGTAAGAAATCTTTTGCCGCTTCAGTGTTGGTATTAAAATAACTTCTGACCCAAGCTGCTACGGCTTCAAGGGATTGTTTATATAATTCATTTTGTTGACGAGGTACAGCTAAAATCGCAATCTGTAAACGTAAACGAATATTCTCTCGTAAATAAATATCCTGATTTGGTGCAAGCAAGGCTTTATCATTTTGTGATCTTGGGGTAATGCGAATAAAATGATTTAAAAAAGACACCGCACTTTTTTTCACATTTTCTTTCCAATCTAACATGGAATCAGATAATTGCACGTTATCTGTATTATCACCAAAATTCACATTTAAAATTTCTAATTCATCAATGTTATTGGCTAACATAGACAAACGCTGCATAATGGCATTTTGATCAATATTATTTACCGCTAATAACTGCTTAAGATCATCATTTAAGGCTTTACGCACCCCCACAACTCGAGCATCAGGCACTTGCTCAAGGCTTTGTGACGCCACTTGTAATAAGGCAATAGCGGTATCCACATCGCTATCTAACACCAATTTACGTAACGCATTATTTAGCAAGAAATCAGCCTCTGATAAAATCCAATCATTAGGCTCTGCTTTAATCACGTTATTGATCTTCGCCACTTGCTCTTGCAAACTTGTTAAAGATTGTTGTTCATCACGTTGACGCTGTACAAAATCTTCAACTTGATTACTCAAACCTTGATAATCTTGCTTTAATTGTGTTAATTCATCACGCAAGCTATCATCATTTTGTTGCTCAATCACTTGCGGTTGAGGCACAGATAAGGCAGCAATTTTTTGTTCAAGGTTCGCAACTTGCTGTTGCCCCACATAATAACCGCCAGCACCAACGCCTAAGGCAATTAAAATCGCCAGTAAAGCTAACCCTGTTCCGCCTTTTTTACTTGAACTCGTTGAACCTGTTGTTGTATCCCGTTTCCCCTCAGAAGTGCGGTCAGTTTTTGAAAAATTTTTTTGCGTATTTTTTTCCACATCATTTCCTTTATTATGGGTTGAAGTTTGGCTTACGGATTGTGCTGAACTCACATATTGAGAGGTATCCGACGTTGTGGTTACCTCTGGTGATATTGCGTTATCCACTTGTTTTGTCTTGCCATTTTCCTCCTTTCCTTTCTTATTAGTTGAAACAGAAGAGGGTTGTGAAAGGTCTTTTTTATCTGTTGTCATAGGCTACTCACTTATTTGAACATAAATCACAATACCATTTTTTATGCTATGTCATTTTGCATAGCAACAAGGGTTGAAAACAATGCCCTATTATTTGGTCTTTCAGAAACTAAAATATGCTGCCAACCTTGTTGGCGTGCAAGTAAAGCAATACGCTGGCTAATGGTAATCAATCTACAACCTTTTAACCAGCCTTGTTCCTCAAGAGGGACAAACTGCAATAATGCATTTAACATTTCACCGCTGGTAACGACTAACGCATTAATTCCTGCACGTTTCCACATACTCACTTGCTCAAGATTTTCATAAGCGATGGGTTGGCGTTGATAACATTGCACAATCTCTAATTGTGCACCACGCTGTTGAATTTGCTCAGGAAAAAGTTTTCGTCCCTCATTTCCTCGCAACAATAAAACCTGTTTTCCCACAATGTTATCGGTTTGCATCGCTATCAATGCAAGCAATCCTTCGCTATTTTGTTGTGCATAAGGATAGGTAACAGCAAATCCCGTAAGCTCACAAAAACGCTCAGCACTACTTTGTCCAACGGAAAAATAGTGCAAATCATTACGCCAAGCGAACCCTGTTGAAAGCAAACTCTGATGGGCATAGTCCACCGCATTTCTTGACACTACAACCACATAATCCTGCTTTTTCATCTGTGCCAATTTATGAGGCAAGGTATTTAATTGCTCACAGGCTTGAATATCAAAAAAAGGAAAATGCAATGAGGCAATGCCTGCTTTATTTAGCATATCCACTAACATTGCCCCTTGTTGTGCGGGGCGTGCAACTAATACGCCCATCTTGATCCTTTCCCCATCATTATTGATGTAACGCCGTTAATAACTTATCTGCCCCTTGCTGTAATAAGTCCTCAGCCACCTGTACACCTAATTCTTCCGCAAATTGCACCGCACTTGTTGCACAAGCACGAATAATTTGGCTGCCATCTTCCGCACCAACTAAGGCTTGCAAATAAAGCTGCTCATTCTGTAACACCGCATAACCCGCAATCGGCACTTGGCAACCACCTTGCAAACGGTGATTCATTGCACGCTCTGCAAGCACACAAGAATGCGTTGTAGGATCAGCCAAAGGGGCTAACAAGGCTTGCACTTGATGATCATCAACTCGGCATTCAATCCCTACCGCACCTTGACCTACTGCGGGTAAACAAGTTTCTATATCAAGAAATTCCGTAATCCGATGGGCTTCGCCCAAACGAATTAGCCCCGCAGAAGCCAAAATAATGGCATCGTAATCACCATTATCTAATTTCCCCAATCTTGTACCCACATTACCGCGTAAAGAACGAATAACCAAATCAGGACGCAAGGCTTTTAACTGGCATTGACGGCGTAAACTCGATGTACCAACCACCGCCCCCTCAGGCAAGTCCTCCAAACTCGCATAATGATTAGAAACAAACACATCGCGCGGATCTTCTCTCGGGCAAATTACAGCAAGCATCAAGCCCTCAGGGAAAACCATTGGCACATCTTTCATTGAATGTACCGCAATATCCGCACGATGTTCTAATAAGGCATTTTCTAACTCTTTAACAAATAACCCTTTACCACCAATTTTCGCCAATGGCGAATCTAAAATCACATCGCCTTTTGTGACCATCGGCACAAGCTCAACATTTAATTCAGGATAATATTGTTGTAAACGCTGTTTTACATAATTGGCTTGCCACAACGCTAATAAACTTTGTCGAGTGGCAATTCTTAAGGTCTTTTTATCAGTCATAGCCTATAATTTTGTGTCAAATATTTGCCCCTATCCTATCATTGTTAAGGCAAAAAGTCAGTTGAATTCACCGAGAATATTCATTCCTGTTGACATAATAAGAGGGTTTGTTCGATTAATTTACGAGCAATCGTGCCTTGTGGTGGTAAATTAGGTAAGGTTTCCTCTACTGAAAACCACCTCGCATCATAAATTTCTGTGGGTTGAATATTAATTTCCCCCTCGGCATAGTCCGCTAAAAATCCCACCATTTGAGAATTTGGAAACGCCCAAGGTTGACTAGCTACATAACGAATATTTTTCACTTTAATACTCGTTTCCTCAAAGATTTCTCGCGCCACAGCTTGTTCAAAGGTTTCCCCTACTTCCACAAATCCCGCTAAGGTTGTGTACATCAGGCTTTCTTTATGACGCTGATGACAAGCTAACAAAATCTCTTTTCCTCGCCGTACCGCCACGATAATTGAAGGACAAATCACAGGATAAGTACGAAAATGACATTGCTCACATTCCACCGCCCATTCATCTTGTGCCAGCCCTGTTTTATGCCCACATTTACCACAAAATTGATGGGTATTAAAAAAATAATTCAGCTCAATCCCACGACTTAATAAATTAAAGGTACGCTCAGGCAAATAAAGTAAATCACGCAGCGAAAAATAAGCTCGCCGAGAGTTTGGCTCCTCTGCCACCAACCAAAGGGGTTGATGTTCTAACTCACCAATAACCATGGCTTGTAAGCCCTCTAATTGAAACTCTTTGGCATAACCATAAGGTAATTTGCCATCAATTAAATGTAAATGAGAGCCTTGCGTGAGCAGCCAAAAGCCGCTGTCTGTTGGTTTAATTTTTTGCATAAGTATACTCTTAATAAATTAATTCTCTTTTACTTATAGTAAATAATAAAGTTATATTAAACTTACATACAGTATCTATCAAGAATCTACAGTTAGTTGTGATGAAATTTCATTTAGGTTTTCTTTAACTAAGAAAATAATGGAAATATATCGTGATACCGCCAATTACCTTATGTAAAACTAAATGGCTAATATTTTTAAATATTATAATGGTGTCAATCTAAAACAAGATAGTCGTGTCAATACAATTTTATTTAAAGTTAGACGGATATATAATTTAAAAGCGCGGTCAATTTTATAATCATTTCAATAAAAAAGCGTAGTTTTTATTAAACTACGCTTGTTATTAATAGCAATTATCTTAATTAAATATGCTGTTGCACAAAAGCAGCAAGCTGGCTTTTTGGTAATGCACCTACTTGCGTTGCAACCTCTTTTCCTTCTTTAAATAACATTAAGGTTGGAATACTGCGTACACCAAATTGTGCTGCAACCTGTTCATTTTCATCAATATTAATTTTTGCAATTTTGACTTTATCGCCAAATTCTGTTGCTAATTCATCAAGTACAGGGGCGATCATTTTACAAGGTCCACACCAAGGTGCCCAAAAATCTAATAAGACAGGAACTTCTGAACGTAATACCTCTTGTTCAAAACTTGCATCACTAATATGTAAAACTTCACTCATTTTTTCTTCCTTTGTTAGATTATCATTAATTACTCTAAAATAAGTGTAATAATCCTTTTTTCAAGAGTAATACCATTTTTCCTTATTAAGAATAATAACATAAGCAAAATCACAATGTCATAAATCGCTTTAATAGCTTATTTAAATTGTGCCAATGCTTGAGTTAAATCCGCTTTGATATCATCAATATGTTCAATTCCCACAGAAAATCGTAATAAACGGTTACATACGCCTCGTGCAATACGTTCTTGTTCAGGAATATCCATATGGGTTTGAGTCGCTGGATAGGTAATAAAACTTTCTGTGCCCCCTAGACTTTCGGCAAAAGTGATAAGTTTTAAGGATTTTAAGAAAGGAATTACCCAGCTTTCTTGTTGCAAACGGAAAGAGAGCATACCACCTTTGTTAGGATAAAGCACATCACTGATTTGTGGACAAGTTGACAAAAATTGAGCAATTTGTTGTGCATTTTGTTGATGGCGTTCCATTCTTAATGCCAATGTTTTCAAACCTCGAATAGTTAAATAACTGTCAAACGGCGACAATACTGGGCCCGCACCATTTTGGATATAAAATAAACGCTCAGCCAATTCTTGCCCTTTCGTTACCACTAATCCTGCTAATACATCATTATGTCCCGCTAAATATTTCGTGGCACTATGAATAACAATATCCGCCCCGTGCTCCATTGGGCGAAATAAAACTGGGGTAAGGAAAGTATTATCAACAATCAACAACAAATTATGAGCTTTAGCAATTTTAGCGATAGCCGCTACATCTGACTCTTCCATTAAAGGATTAGAGGGTGTTTCAATAAAAATCGCTTTAGTATTTGAATTAATGGCTTGCTCAATGGCGGTTAATGAGGTGGTATCCACATAAACAGGTTTAACGCCGTGGTTATTTTTGTAAGCAAAGTCCAACAGACGATAAGTCCCACCATATACATCACTTGAAATAATCCATTCATCTGGACTACGAAATAGGCTCATCACTAATTGAATTGCCGCCATACCCGATGAACAAGCAAAACCATTATCTCCCCCTTCTAATCTTGCAATCCCCTCTTCTAGTACCGTACGAGTGGGATTTTTAGTACGAATATAATCAAACGCATCAGCAGGAGCGACACCTTTAATATCTGTATGGCTATACGCTGTTGATAAATGAATAGGTGTTGCAACCGAACCCACACGAGGATCGGAACGATTACCTAATTGCACAAGTTGGGTATCTAATTGATAAGTCATTAATCTTTGCCTTTTATTCTGAAAACAATGTCGTTATTTTGGCATAAACTCAAGGCTTATAAAAGCCATTATCGGCATATCATATAACTAAAATAAAAAGGGTTAGTAACTCGCTAACCCCTATGAAAATATATTAAATATCTACGGGTTTCCAATCTTTACCCTCTAATGGTGGCAAATAGGATAAACCTTGTAATTGTTGTTGCCACAAATTATCAGGAAAATCATAATGATCTGTACGCTGAGGATCGATAGTGATTTCAATTTTTTGTTCTTGTCCTGTTTTAAGTAAGGTGGCAAGATTAGGATTAATCATGACCGCTTTACCAACCGCAATAAATTCAGCCCACCCCGTATTAAAGGCATCTAGGATTTGTTGCCCCGATAATAAAGATCCCACCCCAATTAAAGGTAACTTTCCATCAATATGTTGATGAATTTGCTCTATTCGGGTTAATTCTGGATTTGCGCCACGGCGTGCTTTTTTATAGAAATCCCAAAGTGAAATATGTAAATATTGGAGCGGTTTTTTGACTAAAGCATCAAGCAAAGCAAAGGTGTCGCTCATCGTCAATCCTCTTTCGCCTGGCTCTTCTGGTGAAAAACGATAACCAATAATAAAATCAGGGCGTTGATGTTGTTGACGTACCTGATCAATAGCATCAATAATGGCTAAGGGAAAACGCAAACGATTTTCCAATGAGCCTCCCCATTGATCCGTACGCTGGTTAGTTTGTGCCGAGAAAAATTGTTGGATTAAATAGCCATTTGCCCCATGAATTTCCACGCCATCAAATCCAGCTTGAATCGCCAAATCAGCAGCTTGAGCAAAATGATTAATAATATCAATAATTTGTTTTTCAGTTAATGTTTCAGTTTGATGCGTTCCTGAGGGAGAAACTGGCAAAGTACCTTCAAGCAACTCAGGTAAGGCTTGATCACCGCCATGATGAATTTGCAAAACCGCCTTAGCCCCCTGCTGTTTGATTATATCCGCCTGCGCTTGCAAGCTGGCTAAATCCGAAGCTTGAGTAGCATAGGGTTGCCCCACAAAAGCTTTCCCCTCTAATGAAACGAGTGTTGCAGCGGTAATAAACAGACCAAAATCCGTTGCACGATGCGCTAAAAAGCGGCGTTCTTGTTCGCTTATACTGCCATCTGAATGAGAGCCATAATGCGTCATTGGGGCAACCACTAAACGATTTTTAATCGTTACACCGTTATTTAATTGATAATGTTGAAATAAAGGACTAAATTTTTCTACTTGCATATTTTCTCCTATTTACATTTCCTTAAATCTAAAAAAATAGATTTATAGACTGATAAAAAAATGCGATAAACGCACCGCACTTTTGTTTATAAATAATACTGTAATTGCTGTAAGAATCTCTCAATCGCTTTTGGATTATAACGATAATAGGTCCATTTACCCACACGTTTTGATTCAACCAACCCAGCTTGTTTCAATGAATTTAAATAACCCGATACCACAGATTGTGCTAAACCTGCTTTAGTCGCAATAGCTCCTACACAAACGCCACCCTCAAAATTTTTTTCCTCAGTTGCCATTTGATAAACAGAAAAATGTTGCAAGGGCGCTTTTAACCATTGCAACATTTGCAAACGGTATTCATTACTTAAAATCTTTAAAATTTCGTTTATTTCCATAATGGGAGCAAATCATATCTATATTTTTAGATTTGTCAATATAAAAATACAATTATTCTCTCTTATTTCAAACTAGAATGAGTAGAAAATAACTCCCATTAAATCATAACACCATCTCTTTTATGTCTTTTTTTTCATCAAATAAACCAAAAAGTGAAAAACAACGATTGACAGATTTCAAGAAGTCAGTAAAATGCGCCTCACTGATTACGAATATTAAAAAAGCGTACTCAGAGCAATGCGGGAATAGCTCAGTTGGTAGAGCACGACCTTGCCAAGGTCGGGGTCGCGAGTTCGAGCCTCGTTTCCCGCTCCATTGCCCGAGTGGTGAAATCGGTAGACACAAGGGATTTAAAATCCCTCGGCTTTCGAGCTGTGGCGGTTCAAGTCCGCCCTCGGGCACCATTTAAAACGTCAAAAAAAGATAAATAAAATCACAAAGTTAGTCGCAGTAAGCGGCTTTTTTTATACCTAATTTTTGCTAATTCCTCACTCGCTTATTTTGCTAAATGTTCATCTAGTGGCTGTTTGGTGGCTGTTCAGTGGCTGTTGTGTATTTTGGGCAACCTTTTTATAAAAAATTCTGGTGGCTGTAACAGCCACCAAAGCGAATAAAAAACAATCAAAAGATGACGTAAAATATAAAATATTATTATTTATCAGTATGTTATGAATTTATGTTGATTTTTCAGATCATTTTTAACTGAAAACCACTGAAATTCACTGAAATTTTTTCAGTTTAGATCATTATTGCGATCCCTTTTGCGTACTGGTTTTATCTCATTTTTATCCTGAAATTTAACTGAAAAATCAGCAAAATTTTTCAAAAATTCCGCGGGGGAGGAAGTGGATTTTTCGTGACGTGAAGTTTTACGTAAAAATTTTACGTGGAAAATAAAAAATGCCTTTGGGATTAGCAAAGGCATTGATGATGTATTTTAGGATAAAGGAAAGATTATTCTATGATTGGCGTTAGTTTTGCTTTTTCTTGGTCGGCTCTATTCTTATAGTTAGTAAAGGTTCCAGCTTGATCAGGGGGTGGGCTTCCTCTATGGGTATGTGAACTTACCGTATTAGATAAATCTGCTACAATTTGGATCAGCTCCTCTAATATTCTAAAAATATTTTGGTCTTGTGAACCCATATAGCTTTGAGGGGCAACCATTCTATTTTTAGTGCCGGATAAGCGTTCAGCTACGCCCTCGATACGTTCATTAAGATCTCCGCCAACGCCTGATATTTTGTTGCTTGCGGTGGTTTGTTGAATATTGCCAAGCACATTAACGATTTGATTGCCGCCAATATTTTCAGTTATATCAGAATCAATATTGTGCGTAGCTGTGCCAATGGTTTTATTTTCCTGATCCGTTTCAATGGTTCGAGTAAAAGACTTATCTTTTATATCCTGGTCTGTTTCACGAATTTTATTCCCAGCGGAATCGGTACGCTCGTACACGCCAGGGCGTTGTTGTTTTAGCTGTTCGCCTATGCCTACGGCTGGCACTGTTTTTCCTTGAGCCAACATAGTGCGAACGAAAGGCTTATCAGAACGCCCATAAGCAAAACCAACCTCAACTATCGTTCCCACTTCAGGAAAGGCAAAATCGCCCCCTTGTGAACCTGTGCTTGTTACAGGTAGCGGAACGGCTGGATAAACTGGCACAGTGCTATCCTCGTTGCCGTTTTCATCTAAAATTTGTAATTCAACGGCGTATTTGGGGCGAAATGGATCGGAAATATCGCCACCGCCAGAGGGATCAGCAACGCCAATAATTTTTGCATATTTGGGTAAATGATAGCCACCTGCTAATTCAGGGAAACATTTTTCCATTTGCCGTTGTTCAGGGCTTTTTTCTAAAGGCTTTCCTACTTGATCTAAGTTTTCCCAGAATAAAACATTAATATCACCGCTTAATTCTACTTTGGTAATTTTATTGCCATTAATCATTATTCCTGGGCGAATCTCGGGCATAATAGGGATTGTTAGTTCATTACTGCCATTTGATAAGGTCACTTCGCTATCTAATACGATATTCTTACCAAACCAACTTGAATCATTATGCGAACCAATAAACAATGAGCCATCAGGCGATTGTTGCCACATATAATGAGGAATTGAAAATTGTCTGCCAATATTATGCAATAATTGATAGCCACTGCCATTGTGGGTAAATAATGGGATAGGTTCGTCCGCATAATCAGCAACGGGGATTTTGACTTCAATCCCCGTTTGCTGGCTAATCCATTTGGCTAATTCTCTTAAAGTAATATGACGATGTGAGCAATTTAACGGCTTTTCAAAAATGGCGACTTTCTCACGAATAAACAATTTTTTATAGCCATTATCAGTATGTTGTTCACGTTCAACAATACCATTAAACCATTTATAATAATTATCGTAAGTACCAATTTCTAGCTCCACGCTTTTCCCTACGCAATCTTTATCGGTTAAAACAGTAATAAACCCTCGCCCCGTATTATTCAATTCTAAAACTAAATATTCTTCGGCAAGTTCTAAGGTTTCGCCATTTATTAGGCAATTTTTAATTATCTTCATTTAATTTCTCACTTTTCCAACAGCGTCATCAAGAGTTTTCCAAAAAGAATTATCCTCTTGTTCTGGTTGGCTCTCTTGTGTTTGCTCTGTCTGCGGTTTCGCTACAGGGGCTTGCTCCGATTGCACTTTGGCTTGTGGTTTTGCTTTTCTCGCCTCTTTCTTCTCCGCAATAGAATTAACTTCTCGCAAGGTAAAAGAAATTTGCCAAGCCATATTATTTTGCTGTTCCGTTGCGGTAATGCTATCGCTAAAGGTAACTTCACGCATATTCACTGATTCAGCAATAATTGCTGATACACGATATTTTACTTGCTCGCCTTTTTCATCTTCCGCCTCTGCCAATTTAAATAAATCCGTCAACCATTCTTTACATTTATAAGGAATAATCCCATTAACGGTTAATTCTTTTGCTTTAATACCTTTATCACTTTTCTTTGTACTTGATTTTTGTCCGCTCATATCTTTTTCTTCTCGTTTAACGGACAAACTCATAATGATATTATTTAAATAAATCGGTGTGCCATTGAGTGCAAGCTGTACACTAGGTTTTTTAATTGTCATATAACATTCCCCGAATTGCAGATAAATCTTGACCAATAAATAAAACGCAAGCGGTAAACACATTACTTGCTGACGGTATATTCACTCGCATTTTTGCTTGAGCGTTCTCTAAAAAATCTTGGGTTGAGAAAGCAAAAATTGAACCTTGTGCAGAGGTTATTTGTTTTACTTTTTGTTGATTCTGCTGTTCTCGTTGTTGTTTAAGTTTTAATAAATTTTGAATGGCAATCATAGGATCACCTGTTTTTGCCGCATTGGCGATTGAATTAGCATTACGCAAAATACTTTGCAACGTACGATTAGAACCTGGTGTAATATCCGCTGACTGACTAAATGCAGGGCTTGCTATTGTTGGTGTCTTAATCATTTTGCTATCCGCCAAATTTCGGCTTGATTTTGCGTAATCTAATGCCTGTTGAAAGCAAGGCTCGGGCAACAAAACTTGTACGCTTTCTAATTGCAAGATAAATTCATCAATATTTGAACTGGTTACCATAATGGCAATAATATCTTGTCGGTCTTTTGGGCGATTAGGATCGCTATAGTCCAGCATTTTATCGGCAAAAACTTTAACGGCATTTTCAGGGGACAAATAACGATTTGATTTTTCTTCTATGCCATGTGTCCAGTTATGCACGCCAATTTTTGTTCCTTTTACGGTCAAATTAATATTTTTGCCATTCATTAATGCGGTTTCTACTTGTTCTGACACTTTAAGCTGTTTTTGTTGCCACATCATCAATCCTTACTTAATTACTTCAAAATCCGCAGGATATTGCCGTCTTAACACCTCGCTTTCATAAGCGGTTTTACAGTGGTTTGGGTCAAAAAATAGCTTATTCACAAAGCTGTACCAAAACCGCCAACGCTTTTTAGGATTTTTAGCTAATATCGCTCCACGATAGCAACGGCTAGAAAAGGTTTCATCTGCACCGCCGCCTGTTAGAGCATTAATAAGTTGATCAATGGCTATTAATACGTGATAGCCCCATTTTTTAGCTTTCTTAATGGTTTTCTTCATAACATTTACTCCAACCTGTTGAATAATCATAAGTTAATGGATCATCAGCCAATAACATTTGTTGTTTATGGTATTCTGCGTTTAAATGATCGGCATTTTCTGCTTGTACCATAGCGATAAAGATTTCATCTAATAAAGTGCGGTTCATTTTGACCACAGTATTATCGTAAGTTTTCCAATCAATTTCGCCGAGCTTATCAATCACACGATCTAAACCGAGATACTTGGTTTTTTCTTCCTCGCCTGTTTGAAACCACTTGCCAATACTTTCTACATACACCCCACCTAAGCCATTTTGGTAGCGTTTTTCTTTGATACGCTCCCACATTTCGGCTTGTTGTTGTGCTTTAATCTCGGCTTGTTTGGTTTCGTCAATAACCCACTTCTTACCGTCCCAATAACAAGGGTAATCTAACGGAACAAGTGCGGTTAAATTTTCAGGAATTTTCCCTAATTGGGTAATCTCTACCTTTTCCCCTGTTTCCGTTGAATAAAATGTTTTGCCTCGATAATCTTCAATCTCAAGCCAAGTATTTGTGCCTTTATCGTATTGATAAATTACGCCCTCTTTAAGCTCTGGCGGTGCAATATCTACCGCATTAAACGGCAAGAGATAGATCCCTTCTTCAAGTGGCGATTTATCTGCCACCGTTGCCCCAATAAAATAGCCGTTATTATCTAACTGGCTGACTATTTTTTCTGTCATATCCTCTCCTAATATTTAATGCAGTACAGTAAAGCCACGTTTCTAGGACGGGTTTCATTTCCGCCAAAATTTTCTGTGCTATATTCTTTTCCTGAACCAGTATGTAAAGCCCCTTCCCAAGGTCCAACATTTCCTGCGGCAACACCATTTATCTTTAATTGATGTTTATGTTCTTTTATTTCATCATTTTGCCAAGAACCAAAACCTCGACTACTATCAACACCTCGGCCGTCATCAAAGCCTCTAACAAACTCACCACGCAAATCAGGTAAGTTAAACGTGGTTGAACCATTTCCTGCTCCAAAAGTCGTACCAATTGCTTGAAATAAATCCGCATAAGTTGTTCTTGATACTGCTGCACCATTACATCTTAACCAGCCTGCAGGTGGTGTAGTCATCGCAAATGCACATATAGCCCCTGTAAATTGTTGAGTAACCCAACTTTGATAAGCAATTACTTCCCGATTGGTATAAACTGTAGGAAAAGCAATATATTTCTGCACTCCCACTTTGGGTTTATAAACCATATTTAATCGGGTTTCTTCATTGGACTTTGGGTGAAATTCTATCCGCCACTGTCCGCCATTGTGGGTAGTGCCGTTATCATATAAATTAAAAAACAATCCATTCCAATTTGGCGTGGTACAATTAAATGTAAAATCATTAACAACGATTTTGCCGTTAATCACCAAATCCCCAGTAATGGTATCTCCTGCACGGTCAACCTTATTATCATTTAAAAATTTCCCCTGACGAGCAGATAAGCCTGCGGTTTTGCTATCACTATTTAAATTATCAATTACATCGCCGATAATCAGCCAATTTTCAAACCCACTGGCTTGATTGGTTCGGCGAATATAGATAATTTGATTATCAAACGGCACATAAAGTTGAATACCTTGATAAGCAGATGGCAAAACAAATAGCGTTCCTGCTTTTTGCTCTGGATAGTTTAATGCTGTAAGAGCATTGCTATTACTACTTTGCGAATAAACACCGTATTTTCTTGCCCCTTTTAAATCATTTAAATTGGTCGTATTGTCCAAGGAAGAGGTAGCTGAAAAATTTTGAAAGGGTGTGCCTAATCCGTCAATAAGGCGTTTTAACTCTCGCCCTTGCTTAGCAGTAAGAGCCATATTGTTGGCATTACTTAGTAAATTATCGACTAGTTGCACAATTCCAGTAATTGAGGTACTGGCTTTAGCTATCTCATGCGTATGCCCTGTATTATCCGCCGTATTTTTTGTATTTTCATCAATCTTTTTCGGGGTAATTTGTTTAACAAACGACAATAATCGGCGATCAGTAACATTTGCATTACGATCAATATCCGCAATAATCTGTACATAATGTTGATAACCTGCCGAATCGATATAATCATTTTTATTTTGTTGTAAGAACTTAATTTCTGTTTCGTAGCGACCTGTTACCGTACAATGATGCACCACATCAATATAAATAGAACAAGGAAGAGTTGCGGCAGTAATGGTTTGCTTGCTTGTTAGATCAGCCCGTACGCCCTCAATATATGCTGTGCCTTTTTCAATATAAAATTGATTGCCGCTTTTTCTCGTGACTAAAAAACTTTCATCAAAAAAGACCGCTCTTCCATAAAGATCACGATTAGTTAAACGAATTTTTTCATCAATTCCCTGTAATCTGGCAGTAAAATCAATTTGCCATGTATTGGCATTAACATTGATATTGGTTAATTGCTTTGCTCCTGCAAATTCCAATAGTACAGAACGGGTAATACTATTGCCCTGAATATTGTCCTTATTCTTGATTTTCTTAATTGTGTTCGTGCTAATAGCTACGGCAAGCATATTATTTGATTTGTTAATTAAGCCTATAAAATTAAAATCAAAATCGCCAATTTCAGTACCAATAGTTATAGAATAGACAACGGAATTTTCATTCACTACGCCTTTTTGTGATATTGCTTGTCTATGCACAATTTGGCTATTGTTCGGTATCGTTAAATAATTTGCTAAGTTTTGCTCGGTTAATCCTGGAATATTAGCGAAAATAAATTCATCTAAAATAACCGTACCGCTATTTGTGGTTTGGTTTGCAATATATTTTTCAAATTCTTTTGTGATTAAACTTGCCATATAACACCTTTTTTCTAGTTATTAATGGTTAAATGAAAGCATTGATAATCGTGATTAAACTCGCCTTGGTAAATAATCACTTGTTCATTGGTTAAAATTTCAAATGTATATCTTCGGCAAGTTCTGCCATATTTTCTAATGATTAAATTCAATAGCTCGTGATTTTTAGATAATTGCGAATCACTTAGCCTAATTTTGATAACGTCCCAATTTTCGTTATCAAAACGTTCTTCAATTTCTACATAGCCAATGCCTAAGCGTTCAAAAATACGAATAAAACCAATTTTGCTACCTGATTCTTTGGCATTGATATAGGCATATTTAACCCGTTTTCTAAATAAAGAAAGTGGTTCATTATTAAAACGTTCTATATCTCGTTGGTAGGCAATAAGGTTTAATATTCTTTCACTACAATTTTCTTCATCTAAGATATTAAATTGAGTCTGCAATAAATTCAGAATATATCCCCACCAATTTTCAAACAGGCGTGCAATTTTTACTAACTCGCCTTTATTTAGCCAAAAAGGTAATGTAATTTTTATCATTGCATAGCCTCAAGTGTTAAGGTTTCAATACGTGGAATACTTAACTCGCTTTTTATATCAGTTTGCCCCCAAGTAATAGACTGAATTTCAGTAAAGGTTTGATGTATTTCTTCGCCAAGTTTTGACCAAGAAAATAAGGTAAATGGATAAGTTTTCGTTACCTGATAATTATTATTTTCACGAAAGGCACAACGGATCATATTTTCCACCGCTGTTAGAATTTCGGCTTTTCTATTGGCGGTAATACTGTTATTTAAATAAAGTTTGCAACTGATTCTGTGCTTGGTTTCAGGCATAGCAAAACACATTAAATCATCACCATGCCCATGGTAGCCCTCGGTTTGGACATGATGATTTACTTTATCAACAAAGGGCTGACTAATAACCCCCGTATCTAATAATAAATAAGCATTAGCCGTACCTGGCCCACGTGGGGCTTCATGTTGAAAATAAATGCGATCAACGGATAACCCTGCAACTTTGGCAATAATGCCTTTGTAAACGGAATCAATATGATGTTGTCCCACACTAGAAAACTGCGTGCGATAACGTTGTCTTAATTCTTCGTCCGTTTCTTGATCTGCACCTGGTTCAATAAGCCAATCTTCTTTATTTTCAACACTTTTTACGCCGTTAATATGTTCAGTAAGAATACGATAATATCCGCTTGCCAAGTTATAATTTGCCCCAGCATTTTCAGCGATAACTGGCACAGGGGCAGTTAATGTACCTTTAGGGATTAAGGTATCTTCGCTCACAATTAAACGATAAATAACATCATTAATGCGTTCTGTTTGTACAAGTGTGCCTTGTTTAATGGTTAAATCTGTTAAATCGCTTTCTTTGGTAAAATGAATAACCCCTACGGATTTTGTGGCGGCTTTAAAATCAAGCCCAATCGCCCAAGCTTGAAGTTGTAACCATTTTCCCTTTGCGGTTTTAACAAATAAATTGGGCAAAATATCCTCAATTAAATAATCGGTTAGCCATTTCACTGGTTTTACTGCAATGGCAGTAATTAACCGCCAAAATGGCGACATTTTAGAGGTATTTGTAATAATGCCTGCTTGTTGGGTTAAATTTTCAAACTCTTGCTTTATTTGGCTTTCTTCGGTCGGTAAGCCTTGTTCTTGTAATAATTGTTTAAACTCACTCATAGCTAATTCCTTGCGTGATTGTGCCAAAGTCATAAGTTTCTGAGGTTAAAAAAAGCCGATTATGACTTTCTTCGGTAATACTAATTGACCCAGGGATTAAACGTTGATCTTCTTCTACCAATAGGATAATTCTTAAAATAATATCTCGTCTTAAAATACGACTACGCTCGCCAATTAATAGGGTAACTAAACCGCTTTCTAAAATGGCGTGTTTAATATCTTGAGCAATAGAAATACGGTTATTACAAATAATCGGCATATTGCCCGAATCTAACGTAATATCCTCATCTGTAATCAATAAATCTAAATAAAGCTCTTGCATAATTACCCTTGTAATTGCTGATGATTTCTAATGGTTTGCATGATATTTTCTTTATCATCATGACTTACATTTAAATTCTGAATATTGACTGAATTATTAATATTACTGGTTGAATTATTAACTTTATTTCTTAATGCCCCTTGTTGAACATCAGTATTAGGCTTCATCTCATTTGGCATTGCTATCGGTGCTAACTGTGCCGATTGCATTGCAATACCTGCGATATTTGTTGCCATTAAGGCACTTTGACTAGCAACTGCCGTATCTGCTCCAGCTTCAGCAGGACTAATCGCATTTTCATCAACAATAGGGATTAAAGGAATTTCCACGCCAGGCACTTTATTAATTTGTTCAATCGCCCAGTTAATCATATTGATAAAGGCATTTTTAACGCCTGTGATCATTGTTGAGAATACCGCTAAAATCCCCTCACAAATTGCCATTAATGCCCCTAAAATATCGCCCTCTTCAAAGCCTTTAATCACTTTTTGCCACATTGTGATGACAATATTGACAACATTAACGAAAGTATCAGCAAATATACCAATACCATTAGCCATAGCCTCTATAAGAGAAATAATAATATTTAGTGCCTCGCCGAAAACACGTCCTGATAATTCCCCATAATTAGCCCAAGTAGAGATCTCATCATTTGCTCCAAATAACAAATTAATCACTCTACCAATGGCACTAGCAATTTTTTGAATAGATTGCCAAACGTTATTAAAGGCAGAGAATAAAGGGTCAAAGGATACGCCTGCTTGTTTAAACCCTTTGATAAAACCTGCAATAAAATCTGCAATATAATTTCTTAATAAATAAATGACACCAACCACTAACATAATTTTGGCGGCTAAAATAACCACTGGAATAACGATTGCCACAAAAGCGACTGCAACAATTTTCAATACGGCAATAAAACCGCTGAAAATGGTAATAACCCCAACAACAGCCCCCATACTCATAAAAATGCCAACGATTACCCCTAATAACCAAGCCAAATTTTTATAGGTAGATAACCAGTTTTGAAATGCTTGCCCCATATTGGCGATTTTGGTCATAATAGGATCAAGGGTGCGTAAAATTTCCGTACCAATGGCAACTTTAATATTTTGGATAATTTCCGCTAATCTTGCCCAAGGATCGGTAGTCATCTTAGAAAGGCGAATGGCATCATCAAGGTTGTCAATATCGCCAATTTCTTTGATGTTATCTTTTAGTTGATCAATCTTAGGTAATAAGTAATTGATAACTGCTACTGCATCATCAGAACCAAAGGCTTTACTTAATTGCAATGCCTCTACTTCGTCTATGGTGTCGCCATAACTATTTTTAATTTGGGTTAAAATTTCAGTGATAGGACGCATTCTATTTTGGCTGTCCAGAAAATCTAAGCCTAGTTTCTGTTGGGCTTTTCCTACCCCTTTTAAAAATGCGGCGTATTTCGTACCCGACATACCGCCAGGCATAACTGATTGTAAATTACCCAATACTGCAAATTGTTCAGCTAATGCAATCCCTTTTGATTGCCCTGTGGACATTAAATTTGTAAAGGCTTGGCTAAGGCTTTCCCCTGATGATTTAAACATATTGGCGGTTAATGTGGCTTGCCCAGCCATCATTTTGACCCATTTAGCCTTGCCCATTTGATCAGCCTCTTGTTGGAAAATACCGTACATAGTAGATAAGTACGATCCCATTTCTTGTACGCTAGACCCTGTGGCTTTGGCTAAAATATTTGAACCCTCGGCAAAGCTAATTAATTCATCTTCGGTTAAACCGTCAATGGCTCGGGCAATTTCATTAACTGAATTAACGACTTCTTTTGATGATATGCCAAAGGTTGAAGAAAAATCTAAGGCAAATTTACTGACTTTCTGCAAACCGCTAGCCGATACGCCAGCCGCCTCAACTTCCGCTAATGCTCGATTAAATTCAATGGCAGGATCAAGGGCATTTTTGAGCGCTAGACCCGCACCAACAACAGCCGCCATACCCATACCAATTTGCGATATAGCTTCTTTGCCCTTTGAGCCTAGTTCTTCAATTTGCTTGCTAATCCCCCTTAATGGGGCGGATATTTGATCCGTCAAGCTGATAATATATTCAAGTCCTTGTACTGCCATTTTTTATCCTAAAACACTTTGGCGATTCCACTGGCTACGGCGGTGGCTAAATTTTCAAAATATTGTTTATTTAGCCAAATAGCTCTTGCCAAATTAATATCGCTATCATCTTCGTGCGGTAAATAATGTTTACGCAAAGCAATGGCTTGTGATAAACCGTTGCTTTCAATATTTTCCACACGAATAGCTATTTTTTTAGCGATAACTCAATTTGTGGAATTAAGGCTTTATTAACCATACCTGCAAGATTAATCGCCAGTCCTGGCACATTGATAATTTGTAATAAGTCCTCACGTTGTTCACGTTTAACAATCGCTAATAAATAATCTTTCATTGGGGTAACTTTATTATCAGTATTAATTTCATTAATCATGGCATCATAAGCGGAATTATCACGCACAAAGGTAAAATCAACGCCTGCCACCGAAACGGTAACTTCGTTTGAGGTTAAGGCATTTAATTTTTCTAATAATGAAGTTGCTTGATTTGTGGTTGTCATAATGTTTCCTTTTTATGGTTTATTATTAATTAAATTCATATTGTTATGATTTTCTATGCAATCATTTAATACTTGGTAAGCAATAACACAATGGGATAATGTGGTTAAGCTATTGTGCAAGGCTTGTACTAAATCCTTATTTTGCTTAATCCTAAAGTTACTTAGTGTTTTGCAATCGCTCGTTATGGGGCAAATTATCGGCGTTTTTATGGGTGTTACTTGCCTTGTTGAACAAGCGAATAACATCATTAGGCACAGGCTGATTAGCCCAATCTTGATGATGTTGTAAGGCTTGATTAAGCGCATTTTGTCGTTGCTCCGTTTGTTGGGTTAATTGATTAATCTGCAGTGTCATTGCTTTAGTTTGCTGATAAAAATCAGCGATTTGTTGATGACTATCAACAAGTTGTAATTGCAATGTTTGTTTCTCAATTTGGCTAACTTGGTATTTGTGATAAGTGGTTTTATATTGCCAATAGAAATAACTTAGCCCTAATAAACTCACTGCACAGAAAAACAATAAGGCTCTTTTTACCAAATCCATTAATTACCCTCTTGTAAACACAGTGCCTTTTCTTGCTGACGGCGTTTTACCAAGCCATTTAACTTTTTACCGTTTGAATATACCCAACGTTCAAACTGGTTACACATCTCTGGCGTATAGCCCTGATTTGCCATTTTAAATAAGGTAGATTGTCGCATTTTGCCACAGCCCACATTAAAGCTGATTGATACCAAAGCATCAAACGCCCCCTGTGGCATTGCTTTACCATTAGCATAACGATTAACGCATTGCTCGGCTTGGCGTACATCATTGGCAAAGCGTTCGGCAATTTCAGCTTCACTATATTGCCGTTGCTGAATAGGTTGCCCTGTTTGGGCGGTAGAGCCAATGCCGACCGTTAAAATACCTGCTGGGCAATAATAGGGCTGTTGGCGGCAACTTTCCGCATTGCCGATCACCAATAAACCTTGTTCGCTAGTGCGTAATTGTGAACTGGGATAATTGGCAACCACTAAAGCCACAATGCTACTGACCGCACAGGTGGCAATGATTTTTTTAGTGAGTTTCATCTTCTAGCCCTTGTTTTAAACGAGCCATTTTAATAGCGTGTAATTCTTCGGCTCGCTGTTGTTCACGTTGCTTGATTTTGCGTTCTTCATTACGGTTGTATAAATTAACCACTGAGGTAACCACCCCTAAGGCCAAACTAAGAATCATCAAATTTTGATGGTCAGAAAACCAAGCTAAAATACTGGTAATAATTGACCATAAATAACTTTGGGTACTTGAGTCTTTAAACATTTTTTATCCTTAAGATAGGGGATAAGTCGCTCTTCCATTTATTATTATTGTTATGCGTAGTGTTCGACTTCCCCTAATTCTGTTTACTAACCGATTAAATCCCTTGTATCGTCATTGGATAAATAAGGAATACCATTGATCCGCACAAAATCAGGACTAGTTACAAAAAACTTAATTTTTTTGGTTGATTTAGCGCCGCCTTTTGGATCAATATTTAAAATATCGGATAGCACTAATTTATTACCAAAACTTTCTACTTTATCCCGTACTCCGCCACGTTGAGCAAAAAAGACAAAATCCACTTCAGGAATATCCCGATAACTGCCAGCGGTAGCGGCGGCAAGGGTTAATTTTTGAAAGTTTTTGGCATCTAATTCAATTTCGCCCTCGGCAGTAACATCACCCGATACCCAACCATCAGGAATACCCCTTGTTTGTGCGACTGTTGAATTATCAGTAATACTTAAACTTACAGATTCGGCGTGAACTGGGGCACCAAATACATAAAAATCAAAACTCATTCCGCTAATACGTTCAGCCATTTTCTAATCTCCCAAGGTTTCTAAATCTAATAAAATATTGACACTAATATCTTTCGGGCAATCATACGGACGAACCGTAATATAAATTTTTACAGTGGTTTTATTAACCCAAGTAATCACTACAGATTCATCACTTGGCGGATAACATTCCCCTGGAAAATCCTTGCCATTGACTGTCGTTGATTTGCTCATTTCTCGCATAACAGCAGCAAAATAATTTTTATGATATTCAATGCTTGATAAGGTTGAGTTAAACGAGCGATCCGCAATTTTTGCAATGGCTTTTAATCGCACTCGGCGAGCTACTTTATCCACGACTCGGACATATTCCACACATTGAAAATCTCCGCCCTCAACGTCAAGCATACGTCCGTCCGCCCAATAGTAGCCGTCATAATCGGGATACCACATAGGCACAGAATAACGGGCTTGCTCTAAGGATTTTAAGTGGGATAAATTCAACTCTACGCCGTCTTTATCTTTCGGTTTTTCGGCTGAACCTAAATCTAATAATGCTCCAGTCAGTACACGGGCAGGGCTATCCGCAATAGATACCGCACGATTAGCTAAACGCCCAGCAATCACGCCCACTTCATTACCAAATAACAAAGGTACTAACATCACATGATCCGCAACCACCGTATTTTGTAGTGTGGTTAAACGTTGAATATATTTATCCCAGCTTTCGCCGTTAGTTTGATCATTATTGATTTTTTCAATGGCTTGAATCACAAAGGTACGCCGCCCAAATTTGGTTAATAGATCGGTATATAAACTTTGTAATTTATTGATTTTGGCTTTATCCACGCCTGTGGTATAAGTATTCACAACATATTCAAAAGAGCCCACATTATTGGCTTCTAATACCGCTTTGGGAAAGTCATAGTTATCTTGAGAAAGAATATAAACATAGGCTAACCAGTTTTGCCCTGCATTACGCATTGCAGAACGCACATAGGTTTTTAATTCCGTTTCGGTACTACCGAAAACTTGATCAAAATCGCTATCAGGCGATACTGATAAAATTTTGCCAACATTATGCGTACCAACCCCAACAAATAGGGCTGTACGTTCAATTTCTTTTACTTCGCCACTTAATTGGTTCAGTGAGTTAATTTGTACGGTTGGGAACATTTTTATTTCCTCTTGTTATTATTTTTATTAAGAAATTCATTAATAATTTTTAAGATAATTTCCGCATTTTCTTTTTCTCTTGTATCTAAAAATGCGCGTTTTTCAGTGGGAATAATCCACTCGGTTAAATTCCTACCTTGTTTTTTCCCGTTTCTTTCCTCTAATTTTCTAATAATTAAACTGGCTTTCGCTCGTGATAATGATGTTCTTATTTCTTTTAAACTGGGTTTGCGTTTTTTCTTTATCCCTTTTTTATTTACCCCAGCAGAAACGCTATAACCTAAATCTTTTAGTTTTTTTGCTTGCCGTAGTGTGCAAGGTTCTTTCATTGAACCGCCTTTATTTTTGCCAGTAAAATCAGATTTTTTAAAAATATGATCTATACCCTCTTGATGCTCTGTGGCAATTTGTCCCGTTCTTTTGTTTTTATAAAATAATTTACCTTGTTTATTTTCTGCCTGACTGTTTGCTAATTTAGCAATACGCCTTAGCATTTTTGCTGTACCAGTTTTTCTTTTCTTCCAAGATTTACCACTTGGATCTTGCTGTTTCGTGGTGTTTCTAACAGAAACACGCTTTATCATTTGCAATGATCTGATTAATATCTCTTTTTTCTTTTTAGGGGGTAAAGATAAGAGTTCTAAATCTCTTAAAAATGCTTTTAAATCTTTGGGATTTAACTCCATAGCGATATTTTTATTCATAATTAATCAGTCATACTAAAATCATTAGCAATATAAATTTCTATTTCTGATAAGCGATAAGGTTTATTATTGATTGATAAATTCCCTTGTACATCTTCAAGTGCGGTCAGTTTTTCTAAAAATTCAATGGTAAAGGTTAAATCTGCGATTTTTTCATCAACAATATCAAGTTCAAATTTAATCTCATATTCATCTAAAATATCTCGCATTTCGTCATTATCATTGAGCCATAACTGAATAATCGCCATTAAATAGCTTGCGGATATTTCACGATAAGGAAATTCATCAAAAAATAATACGGCATCATATTTAATATGAGCGATTTCTACGCCTTGTTCAGTAACATTCTTGCCCTGGTTTAATAAACTTCCATTTTCAATCCAGCTATAAAAATGATTTCTATAACGGATTGGCAACTTAGTTAAAATATGTTGCGTGAGTTGCTGATATTTCATTGCATTTTCTAAATTAGCCATACAGCACTCCGTTTCTTTCCCTTTAATGTTCTAATGGCAAAAGTTGCCTCGGCTAATAAACTTTTCTGTTCATCAGCATATTTTCTATTTTCGTGAATTTCTCGGGCAGATAGCGTATTAAACTCGCTAAGTAAATCGGCTTTAGCTCGTGCAAATACCGCTTTTTTGTATAAAGTTTCCGCATAATTTTCATTATTAATCATTACGCTAGATACTTCGCTTACCTTCGTTAAGCCTTTGTTTTGGTATAAGCTCGCCACGTCCGCTAAATCAATTTCAACACCTTGCATTGCGGAAACTAATACCGATTTAACCATTTCATCAGGAATATTAAAGGGAATAGCCCTTGTTTTCTGAAACTCACTTACCGAAATATCACACCAAAAGCCACTGTTTAAAATTACAGTATCATCATAATCCGTTTGGCGACCATTAAACATTTGTTAGCCCGTCCTTTTCATTCGGATTAGGTGGGCAGGAGCGTAACTTTTCAATGATTAAATCAAAATTGATAGCCTCATTTTCAAAGCTAAGTCCTGCCACTGGGGGAATTCTTTTATCTTTTTTTCTAAGGGCATTTAATCGCATTACGCAACGTTCAATCATTGTTTTAACCCCAATTTTAGGATTAAGCTGAAAGGCTTTATTGCATAGCTGAATTGCCAATATTAAGCGTTCATAATCAATCACACCCGAGGCATTAACTATCCCTTTGTTTCGGTTACGCAATAATAATTCCGCCGCCATTTTTAGCCATTTTGCGGTAACCACTTCATGCAAATTCCACTGGGTCGCCACGTTTTGCAAAGTCTGGCTAAAATATGGTTCAACGGATAAGCCCACTGCGGCGGTTTTGTCTGCCCATTTGTAAATCTGATCAGCCACAAAGGTAGGCAAATTTGACGAAAAGCGATCAGGCATTGCTTGATTTTGTTCAATCGCCTGTTCTGCCAGTGCCAATGCACGATCAAAATCGCCCACATCAAAAAGATAAATAATGCAGTAAATGAAATAATCATTTTGATAAACCTGTTTATCTGCTAAATATTGTTCAACAAAAGGTAGCCACTTCGGTAGAAATTCTTGCCGTTTAACCTCTTTGCGTTGTTCAAAAGTCGGTAATGCACGAATACGATTTACATCATTCTGCAAGGCAATTAACAAGGTTTCATACTCGCCACTTTGTTGCTGAATAATTTGGACTTGTTCCGCTTGGCTTGCCTTATTGATTTGCTCTACTTGCTCTAATGCTTTCATTCTGGCTTGAAATTCACGCATTACCATACCTTTTCCCCTTATTCGCTATCGCCAAGTTCCACTTTGCTATGATCAATGGCGGTCATTAAGCCAAGATCTTCAACTACATAGCCCTCTTGACGATAGTAAGAATTGCGAATACCTTTGCGGTCTTCATCGTTATAAATGGCTCGGCGTACGCTTTCCCCTTGGGTATAAATACTCAAGTTGCTAAGTGTCGTTACTACCGCACCTTTAGCTGGGAAATTCGGCGGAATAATGGCTTGCATACCGCCAAAGCTACCCATTAAATTATGCGAACCTAACGCCGCTTTTTCCGTTGGGGTTAAGCCATGTTGTTTTTGGATAAGTTTGGTTTCTTTACCCACTAAATCCGCTCCCACTAAGAACACCAAATCATTACGATCACGATGTCTTAAATCTAAGCCTTGTTTTAAGTCAAAGGCGAGATCATCTAAATTGACGTAGTCAGCCCCAGCACCAAAAATTTTAATTTTGCCTGTTTCTTTTCCTTGTGTAAGGAAGTTTGCCGCTCGTTGTTCGGCGAGGAGTTTTAACCAGCCTTTGTTTACATCAGATAAATCGGCTTTTGTGGTATTAGCCGCAACACTTTGCCCATGCCAGCCAATTTGCAACATATCCAAAGCAATTTGGGTTTGTACATATTCGCCATAACGTTCAACAAGTCTATCTTTGAAAGTGGCAAAGGTATCAAAAATTTCCCAAGGCAAAATAACGCCTGAATCGGTTTCGGATAATTCATAGCCTTGTTCTGAATGTTCTAAGGTGGCAATATAACGTCCGCTTGCTTTTCGTCCTGTAATCCCTTTTTCGGTTGCCCCTAACAATTTAGTGCCTTTTAAGTGGGAAACCGTCAACATATTAATCTGTTTTAAAAAGTCAGATTTCTTTTGAATATTTTCACCTAATTGTGCCGCTTGTGGCACAGTAAGTGAAAAACTTTGACCTCGTAAAATAGAATTTGAATCGCTGTTATATTCCTGTGCAATATCTTCAACTAATTCATAAAATAATTTGATATTTTTCATTGTTTAAAATCCTTTCAAGTTAAATCTATTGGTGTTTGTAACTGCGGGTTCGCCATTTGGTACAGCAGTTACTTCTTTGGTCATTTGGTTAAACTGTTTTTCTAAGTTTTTAACCGTTTCTATTAGCTGATTAAATTGTTCAGTCGTAACAACGCCTTTTTCTGCGGTTTGTTCGGTTTCCTGTACAGGCGTTACATCAGCTTGTTTCGCTGAAAAGGATTGATCAATCTTGCTACTTAAACCATTTACCGCCTCGATCAGCTGGTTAAATTGTTTTTCATTCATTGTTTGTTCCTCATTATTATTGTTATCGTTATTAGAGTGATTTTGAGTAAAAAAGGCTTTTAATACATTGAAAAATGAACGCTGTTCTTGATTAAGTTCTTCCTCATTTTTTAAGCCAAAATTGACTTGAAAATTTTCAGAAATAAGCGTGTTCTGTGGAATCTTAATATTAAAATTGAGTTGATCTGTGCCAACACTGGCAGGGGTATCGGTTACACCTAAACCGAAAAGATAATTTTCACCGCTATTGCGGAAATTTGGCACAATTTCTACACTGGTAAATAAATATTGCCCCTCTTTATTCCAGTTAATTAAATGTTCAGAGGGACTAATCACCGCATAAAGTTTTGTTTCGCCGTTGTCTTGGTCTTCGGCTTTTAATTCCAATACCTGCCCTAAGTTTATCCAACGTTTATGATCGGGCCACAAATTGGCGGTATAAAAATTAGGATCATAATTTTTTGCCATTTCGTGCAGTTCTTGGCTGGTAATTTGGCGACCGTCAACGCTATAGCCTGACGTGGCTACACAAATAAAATCGGTTCTTAATTTACTTTTATTCACAGTTTCAAATCCTCAAAATGGCTAAATATCAATAGAAGTGCGGTTAGTTTTACTGATATTTTTTATAAAATCATTCTCATTTATTCGGATATTTTCGGATATAAGCCAAATTTGCCCTATATCCGAAAATAGCCGAATTTATCTATAAGAAATTTGCTTGTGATATTGCCAAAATACGCCTAAACCAATTAAAAAACAGAGAAACAAGGGCGAATATGGTCGCAAAATTAAGAATAAGAAAAAGCAAGCGATATGATGACGAGATAATTTACTCGGCACGCTTTTTGTATTTAAAAAAATATACCCCTAAGGAAATAGCGAAAGAGTTAGGGCTTAATTCCGCACGTCCTATTTATTATTGGGCTGAAAAATATAACTGGCGTAATTTAATTAGCGAGGGCGGTATTGAAGAAATGATCGCCTTGCGGATATTAACTCTAACAGATAGAGAAAATAAAACCGATCAAGAAATCAAAGAATTAGAAGCCTTAATTGATAAGGATATTCAATATAAAAAGCAACGAGCAAGCCAACAAGCCAAAACTCAATCACTCACACAAGCGGATAATGGGCTTATTATTGATGAAACTGCACCAACAGAAAAGAAACGCAGTAAGAAAAGCAAAATTAAAAATGATATATCCCATATCACGCCTGAAATGGTTCAGCCCTTTATTGATTCTTTATTTGAATATCAAATTATTTGCCGTAACAATAAACATCAAGATGTCCGTAATATTTTAAAAAGTCGGCAAATAGGCGCAACTTACTATTTTGCTTTTGAAGCGTTAGAAGATGCAATTTTTAGCGGCGATAATCAAATCTTTTTATCCGCCTCTAAACGACAATCAGAAATATTTAAAAACTACATTGTTAAAATGGCTAAAGCCTATTTCAATGTGGAATTAAAAGGCAATCCTATTATTTTATCCAATGGGGCGGAGTTGCACTTTTTAGCCACAAATGCCAATACTGCACAGGGTAATAGCGGTCATGTTTATGGTGATGAATATGCGTGGATCAGAGATTTTAAACGTTTTAATGATGTAGCCAGTGCTATGGCAACACATAAAAAATGGCGAGAAACCTATTTTTCTACCCCCTCATCAAAATTTCACGAGTCTTATGGCTTTTGGTCTGGCGAAACTTGGAAAGATGCAGATCCAAAACGTAAAGAGATTGTTTTTCCACATTTTAACGAATATAGAGACGGTGGGCGATTATGTCCTGATGGGCAATGGCGATATGTGATTACCATTGAAGACGCTTTAAAAGGCGGAGCAGGTGTATTATTTGATATTGATAAACTCAAATTGCGTTATAGCAAACACACCTTTAATCAGCTTTATATGTGTGTTTGGGTTGATGATGCCAATTCTATTTTTAATGTCCAACAGTTGCTTAAATGTGCCATTAATGCCGAGAAATGGAAAGATTTTGATCGCAATTCTGCTCGCCCTTTCGGTCATCGTGAAGTTTGGGCGGGTTATGATCCTGCTCATAGTAGCGATTCTGCGAGTTTTGTCATTATTGGCGTGCCTGTTTTACCTAATGAAAAATGGCGTGTGCTAGAACGTCATCAGTGGCAAGGCTTATCTTACAAATGGCAAGCTGAACAAATTAGGAAAATCAATGAAAAATATAATATTACCTATTTAGGTATTGATACAACGGGCGTAGGTTATGGGGTTTATGAAACCATTCGGGAATTTATGCGGCGACAAGCTACCCCC
The DNA here is from genome assembly GCF_004339025.1 of Volucribacter psittacicida. Lineage (GTDB taxonomy): Bacteria > Pseudomonadota > Gammaproteobacteria > Enterobacterales > Pasteurellaceae > Volucribacter > Volucribacter psittacicida. The sequence continues at coordinate 559,678 of NZ_SMFT01000002.1, read as the reverse complement.
ATTAATTATAGCCCTGATGTTAAAACCTCAATGGTATTAAAAGTACATGATCTGGTTGAACATAACAAAATTGAATGGTCAAACGAGGAAAAGGATATTTTGGCCAGCTTTTTAATGATTAAACAAACCACAACAAGATCAGGTACCGCCACGACCTTTGTTGCGGATCGCACCGTAAAAACACAACACGCTGATGTATTTTGGGCGATTTGCAATGCCATTAACCATAAACCAATCACAGATAAACCACGTAAAAGACGTGGCTGGAGAATCTAAACAATGAAAAAACAGAAACAACAAACCGCTAAATTTTCTATTATCCCTTTTGCCGAGCATAACGAAACCGCAAGCCCAGCGTTAGATTATATGGGATTGAGTGTTGATCAGGATTATCACTGTTATTTGCCGCCAATTAATCGCTTTGCTTTGGCGAGATTACCCCAGCAAAATGCCCAACATGGCGGAATTTTACATAGTCGGGCGAATATGGTAAGTGCCAGTTATCAAGGTTCATCATTATTAAGCCGTATTGATATGCGGGCATTATGCTTGAACTTAATCCAATTTGGCGATGTGGCTTTATTAAAAATCCGTAATGGTTTCGGTAAAGTGGTTCGTTTACACGTGCTATCTAGCTTATATCTGCGTGTGAAAAAAGACGGTAGTTACAGCTATTTAATGAAAAAATCCCTTTATGACACCGTAAATAATGATATTTATCATTATTCCCCAGAAGATATTATTTTTATAAAGATGTACGACCCTTGGCAACAGGTTTATGGCTCGCCTGATTATGTAGGCGGTCTTCAATCAGCTTTACTAAATTCTGATGCAACAAGATTTAGACGGCGTTATTTTAGTAATGGGGCACACATGGGCTTTATTTTATATTCTACTGATCCTGAATTAAGTGAGGAAATGGAAGAAGAAATTGCCGCCAAAATTACAAGCTCAAAAGGGGTAGGGAATTTCCGTTCTATGTTTGTAAATATCCCTAATGGACACCCTGACGGCTTAAAAATTATTCCCATTGGCGATACAGGCACTAAAGATGAATTTGCTAATATTAAAAATATTTCTGCTCAAGATGTTTTGACTGCACACCGTTTTCCGCCAGGGCTAGGGGGAATTATCCCCAATAATACAGGTGGATTAGGTGATCCACTCAAATATAGGGAAGTTTATCATCAGGACGAAGTACAACCCTTACAAGAAATTATAGCGGAAACTATCAATCATAATTTAGGTTATGAATTAATCAAGTTTAAACAAAATTTCATCACTAAAAAGGAGTAAAAACAGTGTATAAAAAAACAGTTATTATGCTATAATTCTTAAACCTTAATTTTGTTTGGGATTGTTAAAATGGCAAGGACGACAAATATTTATTGTAAAATCTGTGGTAGTAAATCGGTAGTAACACGCACTGAAAGAATGACCAGTGATTATAGCCGATTATATTGTTCTTGCCGTAATCCTGATTGCCGTCATAAATTCGTGATGAATTTAGAATTTAGTCATAGTACAAGCACTTCTCAACTTACCAAAGATCAATTATTTTCCTACCTGATTAAAAATTTAAGTGTGAATGATAAAAAAGACCTGAAAAAGCTACTTGATGAATAAATTTTTTTGAGAAAAGTAAAAATAATTGTTGATTTTATTATAGTATATAATATAATAACAACCATCTAGCAAGGGGCTAGATACAAGAAACCCCGACTTGTAGAAATCGGGGAAACCTGGAGTAGGTAAGATGACTTTAACTCACAAAATCATCATTATCTTAATCCTGTTAATAGTAAGCCAGCCAGCTTACTAGGATTAAACCAAGGGGGCGAAGCACCGCCCCTGCGGTTCTCCAAATACTATAACGAATAACACATTAAAAAGTCAAGGGGAAATAATATGGCAAACGCAATGACCGAACACAGTAAAAAATTAAGAGCTAAAACCGCCAATGAATACAATAAAAAAATGCGTGAACAAGGTAAAATTCGTACCATTTTATTAAGATTAGACAGCAATTTAGCGGATAGACTAGATAATGTGTTAAATGAATTAGGCGAAAGCCGACCAACAGGCATTAAAGCCTTGCTTGATTTCTATGATAAGCATAAATAATAATGGGGCGATTGCCCCATTATTTAATCCTATTTTTTGCTAATTCAAAATAATATTGATTTATTTCAAAACCAACACAGTCAAATCCAAGCATTTTGCAAGCCACTAAACTACTTCCACTGCCAACATGGGTATCTAATATAAGCTGGCCAGCTTTAGCATATTTTTGTAATAGCCATAAATAGAGATTAACAGGCTTTTGGGTAGGGTGAATGCGTTTTTCATTCAACTTTTTATTTCCTTGTTGAATATGACCTTCTTCAATGCTTTTCCCTTGCATCATTCCATTCCACATATAGCGAAATTGTCTTACACTATTGTGTAAACTGCAGTATGCGATTTCGCAATCACTGAATGAGCTTTTACCATTGACTTTATCCCATACAATTCGGCCAGAACCAAAATTGTAATTGTTAAAATAATTAACACCCCAGATTATTTGATGTTTACTCACCCGAAATAATTCATCAAAATATTCAACAGTAGGTAAATCCCAAGTACCTGTTTCAGCATATAATCGCTGAACGCCAATAGAGCTTGCTTTATTGCCATAATAGTTTCTTTTTTCTGGCCCACTAAAATAAGGTGGGTCAACGATAGCTAAATCAAAGAATTTATCAGGATATTTTTTCAGTCCTTGTAAGCAATCTTCATTTCTAAAATCAATCACTGAATCCCCCTAATTTATAAACCATTCAAAGCCTCAACATAACCCTTTGCTTGGCGAATATTGATATAGCTTGTCATCATATCGCCACGGTTTTCTATTGGTGCAAACATAACTAACATTTGCCCTTTACTATTGCCCTTGGTTTCTAAGCCTGTTTCATTATGGATAAAGGCAACACGTCCCCCTGTAATAAATACAATTCGAGTGGCATATTGGGTACAAAGCTCAAACCATTTTGTAGAGTTATCAACATTAAGTAACATAACAACCGTTTTTCCCTTGCTTTGTTCCTCGATAGCTTTCTCAATAAAAGGCAATGGGTTTGAATAAGGGGGATTGCACCAGCAATACTTACCATTCCAGGCTGTTTTTAACGTATCTTGTTCAGGGGTAATAAAGTTATTAGGCACTTTGGTGTTATATTCCAATGCACAAACATCAAGATCAAATTTTTCATCACATAAATATTTTTCTGCAAAATGGAATAGCCACCAAGGTGTAGCCCAAAGATCTTTATCTTCCTTTTTGGTATTAGATTTATTTATTGCCATTATCGCCACCAATTAAGTCAAAAAAGCGTTGGGAGTAGCCATTTATTGTATGGCTATAGTTATAATGGCTTGCTACACTGATAGGAACAGCGATTGAGCTATAATAATCAAAAGAATTAATAACCTCTTGACTAGATTTAAAACGCCCATTTTGCAATAACTCAATAATTTCTAATTTAGTAATATAATCTTTCGCTAATTTTATGGTTTTAATATAAGACTCAAGGGGCATAGAAAGATGAATATCAAAATCCGCAAGAATCTTTTTTAAAATTTGTTGTTCTAATTGAGCAAAGTAACGTTTGATATAGGATTGATTTTTTAGTGGGGTGCAAATATTACCAATAATCGCTTGTGGTGAATCATATAATAGTCCTACTAGTTGAAATTCTTCGTTATAGCCCATCTGGGCTAAAGCCTTAGATACCGCAACAGAATGATCCGTAGAAAATCTTCCGTTACCATTAAATCTTCGGATTGATGATAACTGTTGTGAGATATAGCCAATACTTAATTTATAGCTTGTCGGATCGTTAAAATCAAAACATTGTCCGTTTGCTAAAGCAATTTTATTCATAGTGTTATCCTCTCTAACTCACTAAATGACGTAATTTTTTTAAATAATCAGGTTCATCAGCAAAATGTAGTTGTGCTGTGTCGTTGGTGTTGATAATGACTTCGCCATTTTTTATGTCTATACGTTGATAATTATTTAAAATCAGCTTTTTATTGCTTATTAAATAATCTATTTGATAGTCATTTAATGGCAAACGAATAGGAATTAATGCTTTTTGTATTTTATCTTTCAGATCCTCCCGTGATTTTTCGGTTACAGTTACTGACACAAGTCCAAGGCGACCGTTGGTCGCTGTTTGTGCGGTGCTTTGCACCGCATTAGTTTGATTGTCTGACTTCGGTTTTCTCTTAATAACCCATTTTTTGAGCCTTGTTTTAATAAACTCAAAGGCTTTTTGGGCTAATTGTATGCCGTCAATCTTTTTCCGTTTCTCGCCGTATTGATTTGGTTCTTCCTCGCTATAATGTAATTTAACAGGTTGATCCGCTCGTTTTGCCAATGCACCGCCTTGCCGTTTTAAATAAGAGGCATAGCAACCCAAATCGGCACAGATTCGCATTTCTTCAATGATGTCATCATCACATTGCCCAGCCACTAAACGGCGTAATTCACGCCATACCGAAATTGAGGCACCTCCATAAAACTGGAATTGACGAATACCCCAAAGGCTAGACCAGCCTTTGGCTCGCATAGCATTTTCTTTTAAAGGTAAATCAGGATTTTCATCAGAAACTTCATCATCTAAGGCGAAACCGTCCATATTTTTTGAAATGTATTTAGCAACATAAGCGGTAGCAGAGCCTTTACTTTTATCGCATTCTTCCACTTTAAAACGGTGTTTCTTCGCTCCCTTTTCGTTACCGTCCATTTCTAAGGCTTTTGCTTTAAATAGGCGAATAACTTCATCTTTATCTTCAAGTGGCACATAAAACAATAAATGCCAATGGGGTGTGCCGTCATGGTGCGGTTCAGCTACACGCATACCATAGGCTTTAATTTTGCGTTTACTTAATAACGCACGATATTGTTTCCATACTTGGTTTAAATAGGCTTGGGTTTCTTTGGGGCTTGCACCATTCCACTTAGGATTATTTTCCCCATTATGTAACGTTGCGTGATAGGCAGAGGGGGCAGTTAGCGTTATAAATAATCCTTTATGACCGCTTTCGTCCGCCCATTTTTCTATGCCGTCTAATCTTGTCATCATTTCTATACGGCGTATAGCAGGATTGCTTGATGAACGTAAATACATATTCAGCAATTCCGCTTGTTCATCAGGATTATCAATATTTTCAACAATCATTGTTTTTAAGAAATTGAGATTTTTCTTAAGCTGATAACGATAATCTCTTAGTCCGTTATGGGAAATATACATACTGGTTTGCTTTCTTACTTCGCCGCAAGCAATGGAAATATGTTCAACCATTTGCTTTTGCACTTTTCGCATTGTGCGAAACCAATATTTTTCACAAGCGACTTTGCTTAAAGCAATATCAATAAGTTCCCCTTTAATTTTTTTGTTGGCACAATACTTTGCCCAGTGCGGAATAGGAAAGCCTATCATTTCACAGGCTCGCCCACATTTGGCATAAATATTTAAGGTAATCTCTGCTAATTCTGCCGAGCTAAAACTGCGGTCTTGGCTAGCTAATTGTGTAATAAAATCATATTGTTGCTTGCTTAATAACATTGCTATTTGATAGGCAATTTCCTTTAGTTTGCTTTCTGTTATCAGATAAAAAGGTAGGCTCGCTTTTTGGCGTTCAACCTTGAAATAATGTTGAACATAGCTAGGGATTTTCTCTAATTCTTGCTTGAGCAAGGTATATTCTTCCCTTGTTGGTACTGTGACTAAATTAAGCTGATATTTTGCTTCTAAGTTAATATCCTGTACCCAGTTAGGTTCAGTGTTAAAGGATTGCAAAAAGGACACATTACATTTGTATTGTTCCAAGACCTTACGCAAACGATAGCCCAAAATATCCCGCAAGAAAGCATTTGCTCGCTTGGTTTGTAAATTGCCGCAAGCAAAGGCGATACTGCCGTCATCAGCCACAGAATGATATTCTTTTAAATAGAGCTTTCTAAAATGCTCCCGTTGGCGTTGTCTTGGTAATTGTTTTAATAAATTCTCGACAAATTGATAATGATCAGGAACAGTAGCAAATAATTCTAACTGGCATACCGTTTTGGCGGATTGAGGTAAAGGGCGGTCTGTTTTTGCGTTATATTTTTTATGCTGATTTTGCGAGTTTTGATAAACAGGCATAATCTCGTCTTCCCATTTTGCGAGTGGGATAGAACCTTGAGAACTGACAAAACAAGAAGACGATAGCATAATGAAGACAATTAATAAGATTGGCTACGACAAATCACATCACGAATTTCCGCCAAAATGGCTTGTTGTACCTTTTTGCAATCTTGCAAACTCAATACATCTTCTTGGCTTAATTCGCATTGTTCTAAATACTGGATAACGCTTTCAAAATTCGGGCAATGTTGCTTAGTTTGGATTTCATATTGCCCATTTTGATTAAGCATAAGTTGATTAACCATAAAGCCACGATCACTAACAGCAATTTGATAACGATGAGAAAGCTCAATAATATGTTGTTCGTTCATAATAAATCCTTAATGTACTGGGCTTGGTGTTGAACTTGTGGCTAAACGAATAAGCCAAGCTAAACTTTGATATTGTTCTCGGCATTGTTTCGCCTTTTGCAAATATAAGTCTTTTTCTGCAGGGCGTTTTTTAGCTAAGGCTAAATTGACATTATGCGTATCTAACCAAAGTAACATTGCCTCGCGGCATAATTTCACATTGATATGTTTTGGGTTAAGGTAAAAGTTATTCATAAGATACCTCGGCGTTATAGTTAGGATCAGTTTTATAAAAATCACTTGTTGACATTGTTTGGGGAAAAGCATTAACAATATTTCTAATTAGGCGTACCGCATAAGCAATTTTGCCTTGTCCTTTAGGGCTATAATGGCTTAATTGATAGCCTGTTAAATGGGGTTCTCTTAAATCTTCGGCAGGAAGAATATTAGCTAGCACAATAATGATTTGCTTTTCTTTAAGGGGTAAACCATTAAAGGCACGTTCAACGGCGTAACGGCTTTTATTCAATAAATTCCATTGGCGAGCAAACCATAGTTCTTTTTCTTGTTCCGTCATATCTTCCCCCTTTAAACAGGATTATTTGTTGTCAATGCTTGAGCTTTTGCGGTATGCTTTATAGCAAAGTCGCCCAATTTCACTATTTAATTGCAGGAGTTTTTCACATGGCGGACGTTCAGAACCCAGAATTGTTGCAACAGCTTCAAGTGCAGATAGCTCAACTTCAGGCAAATCAGATAATGCAAGAGAAAGTAATTTCTGTTTTACTTCGTTTACTCGCTCAACAGCCCGATTATCTTGATCAGATAGAGGCTGACTTTTTTGAGCTTGTTGGCGAAGTCGCTGAAAAGTCACCGCCAGCGAGCGATGAGCTTGAACGTTATCTTGTTCGGTTGTTGAACAAATCCCTTGATGATATTCATCAACAAAAATAATTAAGCCTTTTTGTAGTTTCATAATTTTTCCTTACATTAAAAATTTGCTAAAATTGACCGCACTTTGATGTGCGGTTTATTGTTGTGCTAATGCCTCTTTCATTAAGGCAATCATATTGATATAGATTTTTCCTTTACCTGATGGGCGATTTCTAATGGGTAAAACACCTTTTCCCACAAGTCTTCTAACAGCTTTTGCATCTACACCGTTGCGACGGGCAAATTCTTCTACAGGTAAAAACGGCATATCCACTTGGATAATGATGGGCTGATTCATTTCTTCCTCCTTTCTCGTGTATCAATCGCTTCTTCAATCAACTTGGCACACATTTGCGACATATTTCTGCCGTCTTTAATGGCATATTTTTTAATAATGTCGTAGTAACGACGTGGGACATGAGTTTGTAGTCTTACCCTTTTAATCATTGAATCTTCTGTATTTTTATCCATATATAAAAATCCCCTTTGTTATGTTATAGTCTCTACAGACTTTAAATAGAGTATCGATAGAGGTTCATTTGAGAGTTTTAATATATAACTCTCATTTGAGGGTGTCAATATATTATTTTCTCTCATTTTTATGATTAAAGAATTTTTAGGCGGAAAAGAAGTTATAGATAGACTTCAAAAAGCATACGGTTTTTCAAAAAGAAAAGAGTTTGGGGATTACTTAGGAATTCCATCAAATACCTTTAGTACTTGGGTTAAACGCAATCATTTCCCTGCTGATCTTGTTGCAAAATGTGCAATAGAAACAGGAGCAAGATTGCAATATTTGGCATACGGCGAAGAGCCGATTTTTGACAATTTAGCGGACTTGAAATATTTTCATACAATTAAATTAGATAACGGAAAATCTTTCATAATGGATAATAAGCCATTCTTATTAAACTATTTTCCTTATCTAAACAGCCGAGAAGATTTTGATAAGATTTTCTGTGTGATTGAAGATAAACACACCTATTTTTGTATTAATGAATTTGATTTAGTTGACGGCGAATATTTCGTTGTTGTTGAAAATTCCCACCTTATCCGCTACATCACTGTATTACCACAAGGCAAAATTCGTGTAGATGGCGGCAAATTTTCCTTTGAGGCGAATGTTGATGATGTGCAAATAGCTGGGCGTGTTATTTTGAAAATGGAGAAGTCTTGATGAAAAAAATCACAGTATTCGCATTTATACTGTTGGCATTTGCCCAAGTATCTGTTGCAAATAGTATTGATAACCAATGCAAAATAGCAAAAGGCATATCATCAGAGGGAGAATCTTTATTATCAGAACTATTAGCCCCCTTTGATAATGTACAAACAGCCGATCCTAAACAATTATCAGATAGAAAAGTAAAACTTTTTAATCCTAAATACACTAAATTCAAACAAAAATACCCAATCAAAACGCCAATTCCTTTTGATCAAGAACTACTAGAAGAGGCAAATAATGTTAAGGTAGGGATTGGTGTTATTGCAAATTATTTTGTTCGTATCGCAAAAGCTCCAACTAAGAAAGAAAAAGAAAGGCTATTAAATGAATTAAAGGGTAGTTGGCTAAAATCTTTTTCAAATCTAAATGAAATGATAAAAGAGCAATGTAAATAATTTCTATCTAAAACCTAACCATAAGGAAAATATCAAATGGCTTATAAATACAAAATGGTTCAAGTACCACCCAATATTATTGCTGATCGTAGAAACATTAAAACTGCGGCGGCAGATTATTTAGAAACTTTAGTTAATAAATATGCTGAACAAGGTTGGGAATTTTACCGAATAGATCAGTTTTCTACAGAGGAAAAAAAAGGTTGTTTATCTGGTGGAAAAATGACTATGGCTTTTTATAATGTTGTTACGTTCAGAAAAGAAGTTTAATCGTGTTAGTTAAACTAAGCATAAAATTTATTAAATTATACCAACGATTAGCCCCCACGAAAATTCGTGAGGGCTGTCGTTTTGAGCCGACTTGCTCAAATTACGCTATTTTAGCTTTAACTAAATATGGTTTTATTAAAGGTTGGAAAATGGCAATCAACCGATTAAAACGCTGTAAATATCCTAATGGTGGTGAGGATTATCCTTAATGAAAAAGTATATTATTGGTGCTGTAATAATCAGTGTTTTCCTTATTATCATTGATGTTTTATTAAATATTTATTTTCCTAGTTTATCTAATTTTATTACTAATTGGGTTATGGCTATAGGAACTGTTTTTTTGGTTTGGATTGCATATAATACTTCTGATTCATGGGTAAAACAGAGTAAACCCAATGTAATATTAGGTATAAAGAAAGAGTTTGATGATCTATTATCTAAATTTATTAGATTCGATGAATATGTTCATAAAGAAGATAAATATAGTAGCTTTTTCTTAAAAGTAGGGGAACCTGAGGACAATCTGAGACCTTCAATTGCACCAGAAATTAATTATGTAAAGGATATGCATAATAAGTTTCTTTTAGGAATTGAAAATAATTTTAATAATTTTTTATATTTATTAAAAACACATAGAGATTATTTTTCTAAAAATAATGAATTTGATAATTCTATTTTTTCTTTAGCTAAAGAATTTAATGATTTTAAGGATATATATAATAAAGAAGAAATTGACAAAAAATTTAGAGAATATTATGAAAAATGCAAAGATAATATTTTATACAGCATGCGTAGTATTCCCGTTGAGATATTTTTACTTGAGAATGGATATTACTCTGAAACTGCAAAAAACTCAAGGTTTTATAGATATATAATTAAAAATGATAAGAATAAGCTAGAAGTTATTAATAATAAAGCATATTTTGTTTTTTATAATGAAAATGATGAACCATTTAATATGGAGGTTTCTTTATGTTTATATAAAAAAATAATTAAAGATTATATTGATAAATTTCAAGAGGAAGTAGATAAAGTGATCTCTCATAGCATATAGAAATTAATATGGCAGTCCGCAAAGATAACACCAAAAATGGCAAATGGTTAGCTGAATTTTATAAAAACGGTAAACGTGTTCGCAAATGGTTCTTAACCAAAGGCGAGGCATTACGCTTTTATAATGAAAACCAAGCACCAGTAGATAACTATTCAACTATTATTTCAAATATTACTGGCAAAGAATTTCAACAAGAGTCGCCAGCATTAAGCTATTTTGTTCAAGAGTGGTACGAATTACATGGGCAAACCTTATCTGATGGTGAGGCACGATTAGCTAAATTAGAAAATCTATGCAAAAACTTAGGCGATCCGCCTGCTAATAAATTTACTACGGAAGACTTTGCCGAATATCGTAAATTACGACTTGCTGGCAAGTTTTCCGCTAATCCAAAACGCCCTCCTAAAGAGGCTACAGTTAATCGTGAACATTCCTATCTGCGTGCGGTATTTAACGAATTAAAATATCTGGGTAAATGGACGGGTGAAAACCCTTTACAAGGTATTAGACAATTTAAAGAAACAGAAACCGAACTCGCTTTTTTATATTCTGATGATATAAAGCGATTGTTAGAGGAATGCGACAACTCAAGAAACCCTGATTTAGGCTTAATCACTCGTATTTGCCTTGCCACTGGGGCAAGGTGGAGCGAGGCGGAACAATTACGCCAATCGCAAATAATGCCTTATAAAATCACTTATACCAACACAAAATCTAAGAAAAATAGAACAATCCCTATTAGCAAAGAGCTTTACGACCTTTTGCCGAAAAAAAGAGGGCGTTTATTTAATGATGCTTATGAATCTTTTGAAAATGCAATTAAACGGGCAAATATTGACTTACCCAAAGGACAATTAACCCACGTCTTACGCCATACCTTTGCAAGCCATTTTATGATGAACGGGGGAAATATTTTGGTGTTGAAAGATATTCTAGGACATTCCACTATTGAAATGACTATGCGATATGCTCACTTCGCCCCATCACATTTAGAAACCGCTGTAACACTAAACCCACTAAATAACCTAGATGACGACTAAAAAAGGGATTTAATCCCTTGTACTTTAACCGCAAATTCAGGTGGCTGTTATTCTTTCTATTCGTCTTTATTAGTCCAAGATTGTCTATTAAATTTCTTTAAATAACAATAACTAATTGATTTATAACTTGTTATTTTAGGATTTAAAATCCCTCGGCTTTCGAGCTGTGGCGGTTCAAGTCCGCCCTCGGGCACCATCTATACGCACATCATAAAGCGTATCAATAGAGCTACTTATTTAGCTTTATGGTACCCAAGCCTAAACAAGAATTTTAATCATATTAAAATCCGTGACTTTACTAAAGTAGTTATTATATAGTTATCTTGTAGGACAAATTTTCGATTAATTTTTATAGCGAGAATTTGTTATGCAAAATCAAATAAATCCTTTCATTGTTACTGTTATGTCCACAAAAGGTGGCGTAACTAAATCAACTAATGTTGCAAATATCGGGGCATTTTGTGCAGATCATGGTATCAAAACCCTGATGATAGATACTGATACTCAACCCACTATTTCATCTTATTATCATATTGCTGAACAATCTAATTTTGGTATAGTCCTTTCAATTTAAAATAAAACAAGTCGGTATACAAAATAGCTATAAACAAAAAGAACCTAGTATTGTAAAATACCAGGTTCTTTTTTAGATAAAATTAAAAACCTAAGGTTTTACCATCCGGATTACGAGGATCAGAATAACCGTAAAATCCCTCTTGTTCAGCTTGGATAATTTGCACACGCCCCATAGGTGCTTTTAATTGAATGCGATGTCCTTTTTCTTGTAGGATTTTCAAGGTATCTACACTAATACCTTCTTCAATTCTTAATTCATCGGGTAACCATTGATGATGTACTCTTGAAGTAACTATTGCTTCAGCAGGATTCATACCATGATCAATCACATTAGAAATACTTTGCAAAACTGTGGTAATAATTCTTGCTCCGCCTGGGCTACCTGTAACTAACCAAGGTTTATTATCTTTTAGCACAATAGTTGGAGTCATTGAAGAGAGAGGGCGTTTTTTCGGGGCAATGGCATTGGCTTCTCCACCAATCAAGCCAAAAGTGTTTGCGACACCAGGCTTAGCCGAAAAGTCGTCCATTTCATTATTGAGTAAAATCCCTGTGCCTTCCGCAACGATACCACTGCCAAAATTGAGGTTTAAGGTATAGGTTACCGCTACCGCATTACCTTGTTTATCCATGACTGAGTAATGTGTGGTTTGATCGCTTTCAAAAGGTTGAGGATTGCCAGGTTTAATGTCTTTGGCAGGACGAGCCTTTTGTTCATCAATTTGCTCAATCAATTGTTTAGCATATTGTTTATTGATTAAACCAGCTATAGGAATATTGACAAAATCAGGATCGCCTAAAAACTCTGAACGATCAGCATAGGCTAACTTCATTGTTTCTGCTAAATAATGGATTGTTTTGGCACTATTTGCCCCATATTGATCTAAGGGATAGTTTTCTAACATATTAAATATTTGTACTAAATGTACACCGCCAGAGCTTGGTGGTGGCATTGTGATAATTTTATAACCTCGATAATCGCCCACAATAGGTTGTCGTTCAATGGCTTGGTATTGTTGCATATCTTGCATACTTATTAAGCCACCATGTTTTTTCATTTCAGCGACAATTTTTTCTGCAATTTCTCCCTGATAAAAAGCCTTTGAACCCTGTTCCGCAATAAGGTTAAGGGAATGAGCAAGATCTTGTTGAATAAGGAGATCGCCAGCTTTTAAGGTTTCTCCATTTTTAAAAAAGATCGCTCGGGTCGCTTCCCATTTTCCTAAGGTATCTTGTTCTCGTTTTAATTGCTTGGCTAAAGTGGAGCTTACGATAAAGCCCTCTTGAGCCAGCTTAATAGCAGGTGCCATTACTTGTGGTAAAGATAAACTTCCCCATTTTTTTAATGCTAATTCTAAACCTGCAACTGTTCCCGGCACACCAACGGCAGAATGAGTAAGAATAGATTTGCCTTCAATTATCTGTCCGTTGTCATCTAAATACATATTTTTACTGGCTTTTAAAGGAGCAGTTTCTCGGAAGTCAATGGTAATGTTTTCGCCTGTTTTAGCATCATGTAAAACCATAAAACCACCGCCACCAATATTACCTGCATTAGGTAATACCACTGCTAGAGCAAAACCTACTGCGACGGCGGCATCAACGGCGTTTCCCCCTTGTTGCAAAATATCCACACCAATTTGTGTGGCTAATTCTTGTTCAGAGGCAACCATTCCTTGTGTCGCATAAATAGGGTGAAAAATATCTTTACTACTGTCATAACGAGCGGCAGCTTGTTGAACTAAAGAAAGCGGTGCTTGTGTATTTGTTTCGTTACTGGATACAGGCAAAGCAAACAATAAAGAACAGCTTAATAAACTGATTTTTAGGGTTTTATTAATGTGTTGTAGCATATTTTCTTTTCCTTATTGGCAATAAGATGATGTTATGGTTGAAAAAGATAAATATCATAATTTATTTATAAAGAACAAATAATATTTCATTCCGAATTAATCTTTTTGGTTATATTAAGGAGGAGTAGTGTGATAAAGAAAGGTTTATTATAGTCCTACTATAGTCGTCCCACTTTAAAATGATACAGCCTTGTTACATCTCGCCGTACTACTTGTACTGATTTCAATATACCGCCTTATCTCCATTTTTAATTGAAACGACTATAAAAATACCACAAACACTACTTAAAATGTGATCGAGTTAGCAATTTTGTTCTTTTTCGCTCATAAATACTGATTATTTCTGCTAAAATAATAACAATTTATTCGTAAACGAATTTTTATTAGGTTTTGTGGGGATACTATGATGCAATTAGCGACAAATTTGCAGGCTAATATGCGTATGCAAACCGATGTGATTATTATTGGTGGTGGTGCGACAGGCGCTGGAGTTGCACGTGATTGTGCTTTGCGAGGATTAAGTTGTATTTTGCTTGAGCGGCGTGATATTGCTACGGGAGCAACGGGGCGAAATCACGGATTATTACATAGTGGGGCACGTTATGCCGTCAATGATCAAGAATCAGCCAGAGAATGTATTGAAGAAAATAAAATCCTTAAACATATTGCTCGCCATTGTATTGAGGATTCAAAAGGCTTGTTTATTACCTTACCTGAAGATGACCTTGCTTATCAAAAAACCTTTTTACAAAGCTGTGAGGCTTCTGGCATAGAAGCGGTAGCGATTGAACCTGACTTAGCCAAAAGATTAGAACCTTCAGTTAATCCTAGTTTGATTGGGGCGGTTGTTGTACCTGATGGTACGGTTGATCCTTTTCGTTTAACCGCGGCGAATATGCTTGATGCCAAAGAAAATGGCGCACAGATATTTACTTATTGTGAAGTAAAAGGCTTAATTCGTGAAGGTGGGCGAGTCATTGGGGTTGAGGTTTATGATCATAAACATAATATTCAGCGACAAATGTTTGCACCTGTGGTTGTCAATGCTGGAGGAATTTGGGGACAAGGTATTGCGGAATATGCGGAGTTAAAAGTCAAAATGTTCCCAGCCAAAGGGGCATTGCTCATTATGGGGCATCGCATTAATAATTTAGTGATTAATCGTTGCCGTAAGCCTGCCGATGCGGATATATTAGTACCGGGTGATACCATTTGTGTTATTGGTACAACATCAAGCCGAATTCCTTATGATCAAATTGATAATATGGAAGTGACCCCTGAAGAGGTAGATATTCTATTCCGAGAGGGCGAAAAATTAGCACCGAGTTTACGCCATACTCGGGTGTTACGTGCTTATGCAGGGGTGCGTCCGTTAGTGGCGACAGATGATGATCCTTCTGGGCGTAATGTAAGCCGAGGTATTGTCTTGCTCGATCACGCTCAACGTGATGGGTTAGAGGGATTTATTACCATCACAGGTGGGAAATTAATGACCTATCGCTTAATGGCAGAATGGACAACAGATTTAGTTTGTCAAAAATTAAATCATCATAAATCTTGTGAAACCGCACACCGCCCTTTACCGGGATCAAATGAAAGTGCAGAAGATACCCATCGTAAAGTGATTTCATTACCTAACCCTATTCGCATTTCTGCGGTTTATCGTCATGGTTCAAGAGCCGCACGATTATTGGCTAAAGATCGGCTAGATCGCAGTTTAGTCTGTGAATGTGAGGCAGTAACCGCAGGAGAAGTGCGTTATGCCGTTGATGAGCTTAATGTGAATAATTTAGTGGATTTACGCCGCCGTACCCGAGTGGGAATGGGAACTTGCCAAGCGGAGCTTTGTGCTTGTCGTGCCGCAGGTTTAATGGCAAGGTTTCAAGTCGCCACACCACGCCAATCTACCACACAATTAGCGGCTTTTATGGAGGAACGCTGGCGTGGTATTGAGCCTATTGCTTGGGGGGAAGCTATGCGTGAAGCAGAGTTTACAAGCTGGGTGTATTACAGTTTATTAGGATTAAATGATGTTCAACCGCTTGATGACCAAGCGCAAAAAGGGACAGATAGCAATGAATTTTGATGTCGTGATTATCGGAGGCGGATTAGCGGGGCTTACTTGTGGCATACAATTACAGCAACAAGGGCAACGCTGTGCCATTATCAATAATGGGCAAGCGGGCATTGATTTTTCTTCAGGATCATTAGATTTATTAGCCTGTTTACCTGATGGAAAAAAAAGTTTATCTTTTGACCGTACTTTTGAGCAACTAGCTCAACAAGTCCCACAACATCCTTATGTTTTATTGGGGAAAGAGCAAGTATTAGCTCAATTACAAGTTTTTGAACAACTTGCTCGTTCGCTTGAGTTAAATCTCATTGGTTCAACCAAGCAAAACCATTATCGTGTTACCCCATTAGGAGGATTGCGTGCCACCTGGTTATCGCCAAATAGCGTACCTACCGTACAAGCTAGCGAACCTTTTGCTTATGACGATATTGCCGTATTGGGCATAGAAGGATACCACGATTTCCAACCGCAAATGTTAGCGGATAATCTTAAACAGCAATCGGCTTTTGCCCATTGCACATTGCGTACAGGCTATTTACATATCCCAGAATTGGATCAACTTCGCCAACAGTCGCGCGAGTTTCGTAGTGTTAATATTGCCCAATTATTAGAGCATAAATTGGCTTTTGGCGATTTAGTGCGTGAAATTAAACAATCGGCACAAGGGGCAAAAGCCGTCTTTTTACCAGCCTGTTTTGGTTTGGAAAGCCAAGAATTTTTTAATCTCTTGTGTGAAGCCACAGGACTGGCATTATTTGAACTTCCAACACTGCCTCCCTCTTTGTTGGGTATTCGCCAACATAAACAATTACGCCAACATTTTGAACAACTTGGCGGCTTAATGATGAATGGCGATAGAGCGTTGTATGCCGAGTTTAAAGGGCATTATGTCAGTAAAATCTATACCCAAATTCATCAAGATGTAGCCATTTCTGCCAAACATTTTGTCTTAGCCACAGGCAGTTTTTTCAGTAATGGGCTTATTGCCGATTTTGATCGTATTTATGAACCCGTTTTTGGTGCTGATATTTACCAAACTCAAGATTTTATTGCCAACGAACGCTTATCTTGGACGACCTCTCGTTTTAGCCAACCACAGCCTTACCAAGCTACAGGTGTCATCATTAATCAACATTGTCAGGTACAAAAGGGCGGTCAGTTTTTAGAAAATTTATTTGCAGCAGGTAATGTGATTGGCGGATATAACCCTATCCAATTAGGTTGTGGCTCAGGAGTAGCCATAGCCACAGCGTTATCTGTGGCAAAATACATAGGGGGACAATATGAACATTAATCAACTGATTGAGCAAGCAAAACAAAATACCCTACCCACTATCACGCATCAATATGTTGATGAAAGTTTTGAAAGCTGTATAAAGTGTACCGCTTGTACTGCCGTTTGCCCGGTTTCTCGTCAAAACCCTTTTTACCCGGGGCCAAAACAAGCTGGGCCAGATGGCGAAAGATTACGCTTAAAAAGTGCCGCACTTTATGATGAAGCCCTAAAATATTGCACAAATTGCAAACGTTGTGAAATTGCTTGCCCTTCCGATGTAAAAATTGGCGATATTATTGTTCGTGCCAGAAATAATCATCTCGATCAACAAAATAAAAAACTTATCCACAAACTGCGTGATGCCGTATTAAGTAATACGGATATTATGGGCAAAATGAATACGCCTTTTGCACCTATTGTCAATAAAATTGTCGGCTTAAAAGCCACACGTTTTTTACTGGATAAAACCCTCAACGTCAGTCGTCATCGCACCTTACCTAAGTATTCTTTTGGCTCGTTTCGTCATTGGTATAAAAAACACCAAATGGAACGGCAAGCACTATATCCTGAAAAAATCGCTTATTATCACGGTTGCTATGTCAACTATAATAACCCACAGCTAGGCAAAGAACTCATTGATGTATTCAATGCAATGAATATTGGCGTCTTGTTGTTAGAAAAAGAAAAATGCTGCGGTTTACCCCTTACAGTAAACGGTTTTCCTGAACGAGCTAAAGCCCAAGCAAAATTTAACCTCGCACAATTAGAAAATACCGTTTGTGAACGAGAGCTTGATGTGGTGGGAACTTCTTCAAGTTGTACCATGAATTTACGCGATGAATATCATCACGTATTAGGTATGGACAATAGTAAAGTACGCAATCATATTGATATTGTTACCCGTTATTTATATAAACTTTTTGCCCAAGGTAAACAATTACCTTTGGCAAAATTGCCGTTGCGTATTGCCTATCATACTGCTTGCCACGTGGAAAAAGCAGGCTGGGCACCTTATACCCTAGACGTATTGCGTAAAATTCCGGGTTTAGAAATTGTCAAATTACCTTCACAATGTTGTGGTATTGCAGGGACTTACGGATTTAAAACCGAGAATTATGATACAGCTCAAGCCATTGGCAAAAGCCTATTTGATCATATTAATCAAGGCGGTTTTGATTATGTGGTGTCTGAATGTGAAACTTGTAAATGGCAAATTGATATGTCAAGCCAAGTACAATGTATTCACCCGATAACCTTATTATCAATGGCGCTGGTTAAGCACTAGTATTGATAAGATAAAATTTAGGGGCTAAATTTATTAGCCCCTTAAAGTTTTATACATCATAAGTACTCGAAGACACATTACCGCCTGTGCCTGTCCAGTTGGTGTGGAAGAATTCACCGCGTGGTTTGTCGGTACGTTCGTAAGTGTGAGCACCAAAATAATCACGTTGTGCTTGTAGTAAGTTAGCAGGTAAACGTGCGGTGGTGTAGCCATCTAGGAAGGTAATGGCTGATGCCATACAAGGCATTGGGATGCCAATTTCAATAGCTTTCGCCGCCACTTTACGCCAGTCGGCTAGGCAGTCTTCTAAGATAGCTTTAAAGTAAGGATCTGAGCCTAGGAATACAAGGTCTGGGTTGTTTTCATAAGCATCACGAATATTGCCGAGGAATGCACTACGAATAATACAACCTTCACGCCATAATAATGCGGTGCTGCCATAGTTAATATTCCAACCGTTATTTTCTGATGCTTCACGAATAAGCATAAAGCCTTGTGCGTAAGAAATAATTTTTGAGGCAAGTAGGGCTTTGCGTACTGCTTCAATCCAAACTTGTTTATCGCCCTCCACTTTGCCAATTTGTTTATTAAAGGCTTTTTCTGCGGCAACACGTTGTTCTTTGAAAGAGGAGACACAACGTGCAAAAACGGATTCAGTAATTAAGGTTAATGGAATACCTAAATCAAGGGCATTAATGCCTGTCCATTTTCCTGTTCCTTTTTGTCCTGCGGTATCGAGGATTTTTTCTACTAATGGCTGACCATCGCTGTCTTTGTAACCGAGAATATCGGTAGTAATATCAATAAGATAACTATCTAACTCTGTTTTTTTCCATTCCGCAAATGTGGCTTGCATTTCTTCATAGCTTAAGCCTAATCCGTCTTTTAAGAATTGGTAAGCTTCACAAATTAACTGCATATCGCCATATTCGATACCATTATGTACCATTTTGACAAAATGCCCTGCCCCTTCTTTACCAACCCAATCACAGCAAGGTTCGCCTTTATCGGTTTTAGCTGAAATAGCTTGTAGAATAGGTTTTACATACGGCCAAGCCTCTTCATTACCACCCGGCATAATGGAAGGTCCGTGTCTTGCTCCCTCTTCGCCACCTGATACACCGGCTCCAACAAAACGAATACCTTTTTCACGCAAAGCCTCAACGCGGCGATTGGTGTCAGGGAAGTTTGAATTACCACCATCAATAATGATATCGCCTTGTTCTAAATGTGGCACAAGGGCATCAATAAATTGATCGACCACTGAACCCGCTCTTACCATTAACATAACACGACGCGGTTTTTCTAATTTGCTAACTAAATCTTCAATAGAATAAGCCCCAATAATATTAGTGCCTTTTGCCGCTCCCTCAAGAAATTCATCAACCTTTGAAGTGGTTCGGTTATAAGCCACCACTTTAAAACCGTGGTCATTCATATTTAAAATTAAGTTTTGTCCCATTACCGCTAAACCGATAACGCCGATATCGCCTTTTACTGACATTGTTTGTTTTCTCCTGTTGTTTGGTAACCACAAAAAGTGCGGTTAGATTTTATTATAGTCGTCCCACTTTAAACTAATACGGCGTTGGTACGCCTCGCCGTACTATTTGTACTGTCTTCGGCGTACCGCCTTGTCTTATTTTAAATTGAAACGACTATGTTTATTTTTGCAATAAGTTAGCGGCATCTTGATCAAGATACCAATCTGTTTTACCGTTTTTTGCCTTAATTTTGGCGGCAGGATAAGGTAATTGCTCTGCATCATTATCTTGAATTTGTTGCAAAATTTGTGCTTTCGCTGCCCCTGTGACTAAATAAGTAATTCGTTTTGCTTGTTCAAGCAAATAAGCGGTTTTGGAAATGCGTAATTGCCCTGTTTCAGGGTGTTTTGCAATCACTGCCCAATGCCTGTCATTAAAATCTGTTTGGTGTGGAAATAATGAAGCCGTATGTCCGTCAGTCCCCATACCTAAAATAATCCAGTTAAATTGCCCTGTGGGGATATATTGTTTTAATTCCGCACTAAAACGTGCCAATTCTTGTTCAGGCTCTTGCTCACCACGGATACGATGAATATTTTCCGCTGGGATACTGATATGATCAAATAATAAATGTTGAACTTCGCCATAATTACTTTCTGGATCGGTAGGGGCAACCATACGTTCATCGCCCCACCAAAAATGCAAATTTTGCCACTGAATCCCCTGTTGATAAGGGGCTTGAGCGAGGGTTTTGAACAATAATTTTGGCGTACTGCCCCCCGACAAAGAAATATGCACAGGGCGATCTTTCTGACTATAAGCCAACAGCTCTTGTGCAATTTGCTCTACGGCTTGTTGTGCTGTAGCAAAAATGGTTTTATTCATATTAAAGCTCACAATAATTGGTATTGGTTAAATTTTTACAAGGAAAACGCCATTCACGTTGACTTCTTGTCATTAATTGATCTGCCGCTTCTGGCCCCCAAGTACCACAAGCATAGCCATGTAATTTAAAATCAGGTTTACTTTTATAATCCAAAATCGGTTGGACAAATTGCCAACAGGCTTGCACCGCATCACTACGGGTAAATAAGGTGGCATCGCCTTTAATAGCATCTAATAATAATCGCTCATAGGCGGTCAAAACATGAGACTCATCTAAATTACCATAATGGAAATCCATAGAAACTTCTTGAGCCTCAAAACCAGCCCCTGGTTTTTTCAAACCAAAGCTCATAACAATCCCTTCATCAGGCTGAATACGAATAATCAATTTATTTTCAGGGGCATTTTGGCTAAATACTGGGTGTGGTGTACTTTTGAAATGAATGACAATTTCTGTCACACGGGTTGGCAAGCGTTTACCTGTACGCACATAAAACGGCACGCCGCTCCAACGCCAGTTATCAATTTGCATACGCAATGCCATATAGGTTTCGGTGCGAGATTCTGGATCAACGCCTTTTTCCTCGCGATAACCTGCTAAGGCATTACCTCGTACTTTTGAGTCCGTATATTGCCCAAGCACCAAATTTTCCTCTAAATCTTGTTCCGATAACGGATGTAGGCTTTGCAACACTTTTACCACTTCATTACGCAACGAGTCCGCATTAATCACTGCTGGCGACTCCATAGCAACCAAGGCTAATACCTGCAATAAATGATTCTGGAACATATCACGCATTGCGCCAGCGCCATCATAATAGCCGCCACGATCTTCCACCCCAATGGATTCCGCCCCAGTAATTTCCACGTAATTGATATAATTACGATTCCACAAGGGCTCAAATAAACCATTTGAAAAGCGTAATACCAATAAATTTTGCACCGTTTCTTTACCAAGATAATGATCGATACGATAAAGTTGATGTTCTTGGAAATATTGATGAATTTTATCATCAAGTTCAATGGCAGATTGCAAATCATAACCAAAAGGTTTCTCTACCACTAAACGCTTCCAACCTTGTTGCTCAGAATTTAACTGATGTGCGGCTAAACATTCTGGAATAACGCCATATAAGCTCGGCGGTGTAGAAAGGTAATAAACCACATTACCTTGAGTATGGTGTTGTGTTTCTAATTCCGCTAAACGCTCTTTTACCTTAGCGTACTCACTCACTTCCGAGGTATTCACCGGCACATAATAAATATGCTGTAAAAAGCCTTCTAATAAAGGGGTTTCATCAATTTTCTCATACTCAATTAAGGCTTGTTTAACCTTATCACGATAGGCTTGATCGCTATAATCCGTACGGCTAATTCCCAAAATGGCAAAATCCTCTGGTAATTTGCTATGGAGAAACAAATTATAAAATGCCGGGATCAATTTACGCTGAGTTAAATCCCCAGAAGCACCAAAAATGGCGATAATACTATTTTCTGGTTTTGTCATATTGCCTTCCTATTTCATCTCGATTTTTGTTATTGTCGTTTCAATATAAAGTATCATAACTATATTACCGATTAATTTGATTTTCACTAATTGATTTTACCTAATGTTATAGTCGTTTCAATTTAAAATAAGACAAGGCGGTACGCTGAAGACAGTACAAAGAGTACGGCAAAGAGTACCAACACAGTATTATTTTAAAGTGGGACGACTATAAAAACGGAAAACCTTTTGCCAATCCCGTTGTCCTTGTGCCACCATCACAAAATCTGGGTTAATCAAACTATGCCGTTGATTATAGGTTAAGGGTTGAAATTGAGAATCAAAAATTTTGCCCCCCATTTCACTCAGAATAATCTCCGCTGCCGCGGTGTCCCACTCGCCTGTATTGCCTAAACGCACATAACAATCACATTCGCCCGTTGCTACCAAGGTACTTTTTAATCCACTTGATCCATACACCAAAAATTCACAAGCAAAATTTTCTGGCAAAATCGACCGCACTTTTTGTTGGGAATAACTTGAACCTATCGCAATCTTCAACGGCTGATGCCAGTTTGGTGCTTGCCGAGATAATCTTTGCGTACTCTGTGGCGATTGTTGATAAGCACCATAACCCTGCATAGCATAAAAACTACGTTGCAAAATAGGAGCGTGAATAATGCCTAATGTCGGACGATGCTGTTGCACCAAAGCGATAAGAATGGCAAATTGATCGGTACGATCAATAAATTGTTGTGTACCATCAAGGGGATCGATCAACCAATATTGTTGCCATTGTTGACGTTCAGAAAAGGGAATATGGCAATTTTCCTCTGATAGCACAGGAATATTCGGCGTTAATTGGCTTAATTGCTGAGTTAAAAATTGGCTCACAAATAAATCCGCTTCCGTAACAGGGGTATTATCCGCTTTTAATTGCACATTAACCTCAGCAGATTGCTGATAAAATCGCCGTAAATGTTCGCCTGCTTGTATCGCAATGGCTAATACGGACTGCAACAACGCCTCTGATCGTGCTAACATTCTATTCCTCCCCCTTTAATTTTCACTTGCTGTCTTGGCTAAATAATCCCGTAACGCATATAACGCCACCAAGTTACGAGCCTCGCAAAAATCAGGATCTTGTAATAATTGATCCAACTGACTTAAAGGTATGCTTATCCGTTGCAAAGGTTCAGGCTCATCGCCCTCTAATTGGCTCGGATAAAGATCTTGAGCAATAAAAATGTGCATAGGATTATTCATAAAACTTGGCGATGTATTTACCGTACGCAAAGGAATAAAATGCCTTGCCGCCAAACCGATTTCCTCTTGCATTTCTCGATTGGCACTCTGTTCTGGCGTTTCGCCCACTTCCATTAACCCCTTGGGAAACCCCAGCTCATAACGCTCTGTGCCTACGGCATATTCCTTCACCATCAACAAATTA
This sequence comes from Volucribacter psittacicida, assembly GCF_004339025.1. Classification (GTDB taxonomy): domain Bacteria; phylum Pseudomonadota; class Gammaproteobacteria; order Enterobacterales; family Pasteurellaceae; genus Volucribacter; species Volucribacter psittacicida. The sequence continues at coordinate 535,869 of NZ_SMFT01000002.1, read as the reverse complement.
CCCTTTTCAATAGGCAAAACCATTACCGCCGCACGCCTACTGGGCTTAAAGCGTTCATAAGTGCGTAATTCGCCATTAGAAAATTTCAACTCAACCGCTTGAATTTCAAAAAGACGCGATTGTGCCACAACAGAAACAGATAAAATTTGTGGTTTTTGTAATGCTGGCATACTGACCTCAAGTTTTACAAATGAGAGCAATAACGATACCATAAAATACACAAACCACAAATGCGATTATCGTCATTTCAATAAGGACACAAAACGACAATAACAAAACGGAGAAACACAAAATCTATGGCAAAACACCGTTCTCAACCACAAGACAACGAAAAGGATAACAACGTACGTTTAGATAAATGGCTATGGGCCGCCCGATTTTACAAAACAAGAACCCTCGCCAAAGAAATGATTGACGGCGGAAAAGTCCATTACAATGGACAACGAAGCAAGCCCAATAAAAATGTGGAAATTGGGGCAAAAATCCGCTTACGGCAAGGTAACGATGAAAAAGAAGTAGAAGTGCTTGCCTTATCTAGCCAACGGCGAGGCGCTCCTGAAGCACAATTACTTTACCAAGAAACTGAACAAAGCCTTATCCAACGTGAAAAAATGGCATTAGCACGCAAAATGAATGTTATGCCTCACCCTGATCGCCGCCCAAATAAAAAAGAACGGCGTGAACTGATCCAATTTAAAACACAACGATAATTATATGGCTAAGGACGATAAATTCGTTGCTCCTTGATAACCTAATTGTCGCCAAGCCTCATAAACCGCCACTGCCACCGAATTGGATAAATTCATACTACGGCTATTGGCGGTCATAGGAATACGAATTTTTTGGCTCAGGGGCAAACTGTCTAAAATCGTCATAGGAATGCCTCGGGTTTCTGGACCAAACATTAAATAATCCCCCAAAGCAAATTGCACTTCGCTATGCGCGGGTTGCCCTTTGGTAGTCAAGGCAAAAAGACGGCGAGGTTGTTCACTCGTTAAAAAGTCTTGATAAGTTTTATGTTTTTTTATCTGAGCAAATTCGTGATAATCCAAGCCTGAACGGCGTAATTTTTTATCGTCCCAAGTAAACCCTAACGGCTCAATTAAATGTAAACGAAAGCCTGTATTAGCACATAAACGAATAATATTCCCCGTATTCTGTGGAATTTCAGGTTCATACAATACAATATCTAACATCATCATTACCTTAAGCAATTAATCAATAATGCAGGCATTTTAGCAAATTTTATTGTAAAAAACTGTGAGAAAAATGACCGCACTTTAATCCTCATCTCTCCTTAAAAAAACAAACAAAAGTCAATTTTGTGATCAACGCCAAATATTTTTGATTTATATTCACGTATAGTAACTACTCTCTATTTTTTCATTTTAACAAGGAAATACCTCAATGACGGCGACCGAATTATTACAACAAGGTATCAATTTAATGTTCGTAGGTATGGGATTTGTCTTATTATTTTTACTTATATTAATTTATGCCATTGGTTTAATGTCAAAATTCATTAATCGTTTTTTGCCTGAACCTATTCCTAGCAGTAAAAACATTAAACCAACAAGCAAAACAGATAATGATATTGACCGTTTACGTCCTGTTATTGTTGCCGCCGTTCATCATTATCGTCGTCAACAAGGACAGAAATAATTGCCAAGGAGAAAAACCATTATGACAACAACAAAGAAACCTATTTCAATCACCGAATTAGTCTTGCGTGATGCACATCAATCCCTGTTTGCCACACGTTTACGCCTTGATGATATGTTACCCATTGCTGCGGAACTTGATGATATTGGTTATTGGTCTTTAGAGGCTTGGGGTGGGGCAACCTTTGACGCTTGTATTCGTTTTCTTGGTGAAGATCCTTGGGTACGCTTGCGAGAATTAAAAAAGGCTTGCCCCAAAACCCCATTACAAATGCTATTAAGAGGGCAAAATTTGCTTGGTTATCGCCACTATGCTGATGATGTGGTGGATCGTTTTGTGGAGCGTTCGGTCGCCAATGGTATGAGTATATTTCGTGTTTTTGATGCCTTAAATGACCCTAGAAATATGCGACAAGCACTGAAAGCGGTTCGCAAACAAGGGGCTCACGCACAAGGGGCATTAAGCTATACCACAAGTTCCGTTCATCATTTGCAAACTTGGTTAGACACCACAGAGCAACTATTGGAAATTGGCATTGATTCTTTGGTTATCAAAGATATGTCAGGTATTCTCACCCCAATGGCTGCGGCAGAATTAGTGGCTGAAATTAAAGGGCGTTATGGCGATGATGTCCGCTTACATTTACATTGCCATTCCACTACGGGTATGGCAGAAATGGCATTACTTAAGGCGGTTGAAGCTGGTGTGGACGGTATTGATACCGCCATTTCTTCTATGAGTGGCACCTATGGGCACCCCGCAACGGAATCCTTGGTAGCCACCTTACAAAATAGCCCTTATGATACAGGGCTTGATCTGCACCGTTTAGAAAAAATTGCGGCATATTTCCGAGAAGTTCGCAAAAAATATGCGGATTTTGAGGGAAAATTGCGTGGTATTGATAGCCGTATTTTAGTGGCTCAAGTACCCGGCGGTATGTTGACTAACTTAGAAAACCAGTTAAAACAGCAAAATGCCAGCGATAAATTGGATCAAGTTTTACAAGAAATTCCTAAGGTGCGTGAGGATTTAGGTTTTATTCCCTTAGTGACCCCTACATCACAAATTGTGGGAACGCAAGCGGTGATGAATGTGTTAATGGGCGAACGTTATAAAACCATTGCAAAAGAAACAGCAGGCATTTTAAAGGGCGAATATGGCAAAACACCAGCACCGGTTAATCCGCAATTACAAGCAAGAGTTTTACAGGATAAGCCCGCTATTACAGATCGTCCTGCCGATCATTTAGCCCCAGAAATGGAGCAATTAAGCCAAGATATTCAGCAGCAAGCGAAACAAAAAGGGATTCAGTTAGCGGAAAATCAGATTGATGATGTGTTAATTGTGGCGTTATTTCCACAAATTGGCTGGAAATATTTAGAAAATCGTCATAATCCTGATGCCTTTGAACCAGCCCCTGCATTAGCGAGTGAAAAAATATCTGAAAAAGACACCGCACTTGGTGCAAACACTTCCTGTGGAGTGGCGGTATATACCGTTGAATTAGAGGGCAAAGCCTTTGTGGTTAAAGTTAGCGAAGGGGGCGATATTCAACAGATTGAACCTCGTACTCATATTGAGCATCAATCCTGCTCATCAGAAACGAAAAAAACAGCTGAGCAAACACCTTCCTCAACAACTGGCGTGGCAGTGAATGCACCTATGTCAGGTAATATTTGGGAAGTTTGCGTAAGCGAGGGCGAACAGGTCGCCAAAGATCAGGTGTTATTGGTGCTAGAAGCTATGAAAATGGAAACAGAAATTCGTGCCGCTCAAGCAGGAACGGTAAAAGGAATCACTGTGAAAAAAGGCGATGCCGTTAATGTGGGTGATCGCTTAATGCAATTAGTGTAGGTGGCTTATGGAAAGTATTGTGGCATTATTACAAGGCACAGGTATTGCTCATTTAAGTTGGGGGCAAGCGGTAATGATTTTAGTGAGTTTACTGCTACTCTGGCTTGCCATTGTCAAAAAATTTGAACCTTTATTATTGTTGCCGATTGGTTTTGGTGGCTTATTGTCAAATATTCCTGAGGCGGGTATGGCATTTACAGCCTTGGAAAATTTACTCCATAGCCAAAATAGCCAACATCTTGCACAGCTTGCCGAATGGTTAAACTGCTCACCTAATATAACCGCCATTCAAGCCGCTTTGGCACAATTACCTGCCGCCTATCAACAACAAGCGGAATTATTGGCTAATGATCTAGGATATAGTGCAGGTATTTTAGCCTTGTTCTACCAAGTGGCTATTGGTTCTGGTGCCGCCCCCCTAATTATTTTTATGGGGGTAGGGGCGATGACAGATTTCGGGCCCTTACTGGCAAACCCGCGCACCTTGCTATTAGGTGCGGCTGCACAATTTGGTATTTTTGCTACTGTGCTAGGGGCATTAGCATTAAATTGGACAGAACTGATAGATTTTAGCCTACCGCAAGCGGCGGCTATTGGTATTATTGGCGGTGCTGACGGCCCTACGGCGATTTATCTTGCCAGTAAACTTGCCCCTGAATTACTGGGTGCTATTGCGGTCGCTGCTTACTCTTATATGGCATTAGTGCCTTTAATCCAACCGCCGATTATGCGAGCCTTAACCAACCAACAAGAACGCCAAATAAAAATGGTACAGCTACGCAATGTTAGCCAGCGTGAAAAAATTCTTTTTCCAATTATCCTGTTACTTCTCGTGGCATTATTATTACCTGATGCCGCCCCCTTATTAGGTATGTTCTGTTTTGGTAATCTTATGCGTGTTAGTGGCGTGGTAGAACGTCTTAGCGATACCGCTCAAAATGCCTTAATCAATATTGTTACCATTATTTTAGGTTTATCCGTAGGGGCAAAATTAGTGGCAGATAAATTTTTACAGCCACAAACCTTAGGTATTTTAGTGTTGGGTGTCATCGCTTTTGCTATCGGGACAGCCAGTGGCGTATTAATGGCAAAATTAATGAATAAATTTAGCCAACATAAAATTAACCCACTTATTGGCTCCGCAGGGGTCTCCGCAGTACCAATGGCAGCCCGAGTATCTAATAAACTAGGATTAGAAGCCGACTCACAAAACTTTTTATTAATGCACGCCATGGGGCCTAACGTGGCTGGCGTAATAGGTTCTGCCATCGCAGCAGGTGTGATGTTGCGGTATATTAGTGTGATGTGAATCTATTTATAGTTGTTTTAGCATGGGACGACTATGATAATGGTATTCCCCTAAAATCAGTCCCTTTTCTTTTCATTGGCTAATGATTAGGGGGCAGAAAGAATAAACCGCCAATGGCGGTTTATTAGGTTTATTTTTAGAAACGGTAAGCAAAATCTATGCCCACTGCTCTGCCGGGTTGCCAGAAATCATTACGATAACTCCCTCTACGACCTGCTACATCGTCCCAGCGTAAATATTGTTTATTAAATAAGTTATACAGGGTTAATGAAGCATTGAAAGCCTTGTTTGGTTCATATTTCACACCAAGATCAACGGTAGCATAACCTGCCACTGGGTCGACTTTTCCACCATAAACTGGATCTGTACCAATATCTTTTTCTTTTTTCTTAGCGGCGAAGTTGGTACGTACGAACATATCCCAATGTTGGGTAGCATAGCCTAAACGGACATTTCCCTCTAATGGGCTAATACTATTAAGTGGCTGATTGCGATGAGTATCTTTACCTTTTGCCCAAGCAATATTGGTGGATAAAGTTAAACCACGCAATCTTTCATTAATCCAAGAAAAATTTACTTTAGCAAAATATTCTAGTGCATTAACTCTCGTTTTTGGCACATTTTCTAATCTTACCATCCAGTCAGTGGAGGTAATTTGCAAATATTGCATATTCATATAAATCATATCGGTATAGCGAGTATGAGAAAGTGTAATATTTTGCTCTAACCAATCATTATGATATTGCCAAGCTAAAGAAATAGCTCTTGCCGTTTCAGGTTTTAAATCAGGATTAGGTTCTGCTGGCCAATGGAAATAATCTGCTACATTGGTTTCCGTATAACTTGGTACACGCGTTGATTGTGCTAAGTTTAAGGAAAGTAAATGTTCAGGGTTGACTTGCCAATCAAATAATAATCCTAGGTTTAATGGGGTATATTTATAAGTACGGTAAATTTCCTCGCTAGTATCAGTTAAACGATCAAAACTATTTTCATCTGCTTTGATTTTAAATTTTTGCCATTTTAGAGAAGGAGTGATGCTAAAACCTGTATTCCCAAAATGTATTCTATCACGAATAAAAAGACCTATATTTTTACGTTTACTGCGAGGGATATAAGATTGTTCACTCTCACTACTTGAGGTTGATCCAAATAGTGTTTGTGAGTTAAATAAGGATTTTATTTGTTCTAGATCTTCTCTTCCCCAATCTACACCATAGGATAAATTATGTTCTAATGTTGCAGTATTAAATACTTTCTCAGCAATAATATTACCGTAATAGCCTTTCAAATCAAAAGATGTACCTGTACGGTTAATTAATTGCCCAATAGGTGCAAAAATAGGACCAAGCGGTTGGTTTATATAATTAGAAAATTCAGTGTTTGTTTTCTGCCAACTGGTTTGCCAAGAAAGTTTATCAAGTATGCCTAAATTGACCAGATGGCTACCACTCACCGAAATGAATTTACGGCTAGTGTCGGTAAATTTAGGTGGTTCAGTTGTACCAAAAGCGGTTAATTTAGGGGGTGTTTTTTGACTGCTATGATAACGCCCAGCTTGTAGTGTAAAATGGTTTCTTTCATTTAGTTCCCATTGCCATTTAGTAAAAAAGTCTTCACTACGGCGTTTATAATCAGTCAATAATTTTTGATAGTCGGAATGGGTTTTGGCTTCGGAAGATTGACGATGCGTATAGGATACTAAAGCAGACAAGCCGATAATATCGGTATCAAATGCTCCACTAACGTGCTTCATTTGCTCGTGATAGCGGGCATCGTACCCCCCCCCTAGCTCAATACCAATTGGACGGTTGTTAACCAATACATCTTTGGCACTGCGGGTTGTTAAAGATACTGTTCCCGCTAAACCTGTTGAGGTAGGAGAAAAGCTTGGCCCTCGAGAAACAGTCATTGTTTTAATATTGGCTAAATCAAAATAGGCACGTCCTTTGGTATCTTCATGTCCAAATTTAAAACTCGGTGGAACAGGAATACCATCAATTTCTAATGCTACACGCCCACTACCAACCCCCATATCATTGGCTTTTCCACCAACGCCACGAATTTTTACATCTTCTAATATACCGCCATCACCTCCGATAAAACTGACTCCGGGTGTATCGGAAAATAACTCGCGCAATGAAGTCGCTTGTTTAATTTGTTCAGTTGTTGTGCCAGGTACATAATCCTTATTATCTTCTTCCTTTACGATAATAGGGGCTAATTTAGTGGGTTCTTCCTTAGATTCTGTTTCTGCCATGACATTTGTGGCAAAACCAGCAAATAATAAACAATAAATTGGTGAATAACGCATAGTAAATCCTTTGCATTTAATGAAAATGAGAATGGTTACTATATTTGATAACAATATCTTTTGCAAGATAATCCTTTAAAATGTCAGTTATCTTTATTTAACATTTAGTTTAAATTTTATTTAACAAATAAATTTATGATGTAAATGTTTGAAGTGCGGTGAGTTTTTGATTTATTTTTATTATTGAACAGCTATATTACTCATTTGTTATAATAAAAATAATTATCACTTTTAATTGTTTGCCTCAAACAATGCTATATAATACGGACGAGATTTATATTACTCTTATGATTAGTTTTAGCAGTAAATAATCATTACCTAATTTTCTATATTTTATTTAAATCAATCAATGAGGTTATTCATTATGGACAACAATCGCCAAGAAGTTTTAAATAACAAAATCAATACGGACATTGCTGAATTTAGAGAACAATGTTTAACTCTTTATCTTGCTACAGTTGATCAAGAGGGAGTACCCAATGCGAGCTATGCACCTTTTATCTATGATAATAATCAATATGTCGTGCTTATTTCAGATATGGCTAAACATGCACGTAACCTCAAACAAGTTAATAGTGTATCTTTAATGTTGATTGAAGATGAAAAAACCGCGCGTGAATTATTTGCACGTAAGCGTTTAACTATGAACGCCATTGCCCGTTTAGTAGATAAAGAAACAGAAGAAGGGCAACAATTATTGGCTAAATTACAGCAACGCTATGGTGAGCGTATTAATGAATTAGGGGAATTAGGCGACTTTAATTTGTTTGTGTTTGAGCCATTAGATGGGTTATTTGTGAAAGGCTTTGGAAAAGCGTTTAAATTAGATAGTGAGGGGAAGATAATTCATCTTCGTGGTGGGCATAAAAATATGCCACATAGTGAGCAAGGTAATCATTAATATAGTCGTTTCAATTTAAAATAAGATAAGGTGGTACGCTTCGTAATACATATAGGAGTGCGAGGCATACCAACGGTATTATTTTGAAGTCGGATAACTATAAATAAGGGGCTGTACTGGATAACTAGAAAAAATTACTCTTAACTAATCGTTTTAAAACGCCATTCACACTCTTTTAAATATAGCTCAAAATGTGCTTTAGGAATGCTATTAATATGATTATGATGTTCAGCAGAATGTGTGCTGTGATTGATGAGAGAATAACTAAATTCTCTCACATCAAACACATCATCACTGCGATAAGTATCGGTGTAAACAAATAGTATTAGGTCAAATAATAGGAGGTCAGGTCACAATTTTGTATTAGGGACAGCAACGGTATAAACTTTACTATTACGCTGCAAAAGCCAGAATATAGTGACTTCACTTGCTGTGTCACACCCTAGTTTACCCTATAAGCTCCACCAAAATTACTTTCATCAGCTTCAACTTCTCCCTCAATATTTCTAAATGAAGACTATTTTGATAAATGAATAAGCGTAAGCGATGAAAATAAAAGCAGCTGTATTTTTATTGACATTCACGAGTTCAGAGACTGTTTTTTGCAGTAATGCTAGCCACGAAAGATTCAATAAGTTTGTGTTTATAAAGAGTTTTTTAAATCAAGAAAGGTTGCTGATAATTTGAAAAAATGCTTATTAGCAACCATTTTGTCCATTACACCTATAAGTTTGATGCCGCAATGAGTCGTTTTGTATAGTCTTGTTGAGGGTTGTTGAAAACCTGTTCCACATCGCCAGTTTCCACGATTTTCCCTTGATTCATGACGATAATGCGATCACTTAATGCGCGAATAACCGCTAAATCGTGGCTAATGAAAATATAGCTTAAGCCGTATTTTTGTTGTAAACGGTTAAGCAGTTCTACCACGGTAATTTGGGTAGCACGATCTAAGGCTGAAGTTGGCTCATCAAGGAGCACAAATTGGGGTTCAAGGATAATTGCCCGTGCGATGGCGATACGTTGCCGTTGACCTCCTGAAAATTCGTGGGGATAACGGTTTATCATGGTTGGGGATAAGTTCACTTCTTGTAGCATTTGGCAAACTTTTTCTCGCCGTTCTGCTTTACTTAGTGTTGGGCAATGTACCGTTAATCCCTCACCGATAATTTCGCCGATAGTTAAGCGTGGTGATAAAGAATTAAAGGGATCTTGAAACACCATTTGCATATCTTTTTTCAGGCATTGATGTGTCACTTGATCTAATTGTGCAAGGTTAATACCATTAAAACTCAAGCTACCCTGATAAGGTAAAATTTGCATAATAGCACGTCCTAAGGTAGATTTTCCTGAACCTGATTCACCGACAATGCCTAGGGTTTCGCCTATTTTTAGCTCTAAGGAAAGAGTTTTTACGGCATTAAAAATTTTCTTTGGCTTACCAAAGAGATTACGTTTTAATACATAATCTACGGAGAGTTGTTGTGCTTTAATTAATGCTTCTGTCCTTGAGCTTTGTTGTGTTTTGAGATGAGTTGGAATAGGGGTAAGCAATTCGATAGTGTAGGGATGTTGTGGTTGTGCAAATACTTGTTGGGTTTCGCCTTGTTCAATAATTTCACCATTTTTCATGACACAAACGCGATCAGAATAACGGCGGACTAAGCGTAAATCGTGAGAAATAAGGATAATTGCCATTCCTATTTCTTGTTGCAATTCAAGCAATAGATCGAGGATTTCTGCTTGGGTTGTGACATCAAGGGCTGTGGTTGGCTCATCAGCAATGAGTAAATCAGGCTGATTAATGATTGCCATGGCGATCATTATTCGTTGTAATTGCCCACCAGAAAACTCGTGCGGATAACAATCTAATTTTTTCTCTGCCTGCGGAATTTTTACTTTGTGAAGTGCCTTCAATGCCATTTGTTTGGCTTGTTGTTTATTAATCTGTGGCTGGTGGATATGCAAGGCTTCGCTAATTTGTTTGCCAATGGTCATATAGGGGTTTAATGAGGTCATTGGTTCTTGAAAAATCATTCCAATACGATCGCCACGTAATTTTTGTAAGGTTTTTTCATTGAGATCAAGGAGAGAATGCCCTTCAAAGAGTATTTGAGAGTCTGGTCCATAACGCACAATATTTTTAGGCAAAAGTTGCATAATTGCCATTGAGGTAACGGATTTTCCTGAACCAGATTCTCCAACAATGGCAAGGGTTTGTCCTTTATCAAGTTGAAAGGAAATTGAACGTACTGCTTGTACATATTGATCGTCAGTTTTAAGTTGTACTTGTAAATTTTTTACGTCTAATAATGCCATCACAATACCTATTTATCTTTTGGATCGAGGGCATCTCGTAAGCCATCGCCAATAAAATTAAAACAAAATAAGGTTAAACAAAGAAAGAATGCAGGAAAAATCAGTAACCAAGGCGAGGTTTCCATTTGCATTGCGCCATCACTTAATAATGCACCCCAACTGCTCATGGGTTCTTGAGTCCCTAATCCGAGAAAGCTCAGAAATGATTCAAATAAAATTAATGAAGGAACTTCTAAGGAGGCATAGACTACCACAATACCTAATACATTAGGAATAATGTGTCGCCAAATAATTTGGCGGCGAGAAACGCCACAAACAACGGCGGCTTCAATAAATTCTTTATTTTTTAGGCTAAGGGTTTGTCCTCGTACAATACGAGCTAAATTGAGCCACGCAATCATACCGATTGCAACAAAAATTAATAGAATATTTTTACCAAATAGAGTGACTAGTAGAATCACGAAAAACATAAAGGGAAAAGAGCTTAATATTTCTAAAAAGCGCATCATTATCATATCAGTTTTACCACCGATGTAGCCTGAAATAGCACCATAAATCGTGCCAATGAATACAGCAATCAATGCTCCTGCAATGCCAACCATTAATGAGATTCGTCCCCCTATTGCTACCCGTACTAACAAATCACGCCCAGAACTGTCAGTACCAAAATAATGCCCAGAGGTAAAATCTGGGGCAACACCCATCATATTCCAGTCGGTATCTTCATAGCTAAAAGGCATAAACATAGGGACAAAGATAATAAATAACACTATCAGTAGTAAGGTAATTAAACTGGCTACTGCGGCTTTATTGCGGAAAAAACGGCGGCGGGCATCTTGCCACAGACTACGCCCTTGTATCCTTTGTTGGCTAAGTTGTTGAGCAAACTGTTGTTTTTCTTTATTTAGCATAATTATCCTTATGAATAGCGAATTTTAGGATCGATCACGGCGTATAAAATATCCACAATGGCATTAAAAAGAATGGTTAATGTGCCGACAAGAATGGTTAAGCTTAGCACTAAAGAATAATCACGATTTAATGCGCCATTAACAAAAAGCTGTCCAATGCCGGGTAGTCCAAATACGCTTTCAATCACCATTGAACCTGTAATAATGCCTACGAAGGCTGGACCGAGATAGGTGATTACAGGTAACAAAGCAGGACGTAATGCGTGTTTAAAAACAATTTGCCACATAGGAAGCCCTTTGGCTTTTGCGGTACGAATAAAATTGGTATGTAATATTTCGATCATTGAGCCTCTTGTTATCCTTGCAATGCCTGCTACATAACCAATTGTTAAGGATAAAACGGGCAATACCATATAATAAAGTTGCCCGCCATTCCAGCCGCCAGCAGGTAACCATTGTAAATGAATTGCAAAAAATAGCACTAATAGAGGAGCAAAAACAAAACTTGGCATAATGACTCCTGTCATTGCGAAGGACATAATAAAATAATCCCACCAGCTATTTTGTTTAAGAGCAGCGGTAGTCCCTGCGGATAACCCAATAACAACGGCTAACACAAAAGCTACAATACCTAACTTAAAAGATACTGGGAAAGCAGAAGCAATAAGGCTATTGACGCTTTGATCCTTATATTTAAATGAAGGTCCAAAATCCCCTTGTGCAAGATTTTTTAAATATAAGACATATTGTTTGGATAAAGGCTCATTAAAATGATATTTCGCTTCAATATTCGCCATTACCTCTGGTGGATAAGCCTTTTCTGAGGTAAAAGGACTACCCGGAGCAAGCCGCATAAGAAAAAAAGAGACGGTAATTAAAATAAATAAGGTTGGAATTGCTTCTAATAATCGTTTAAATATAAATTTCAGCATTATTTTCTCCGTTTTTAGTCAAAAATACCCTTAAGGTTTGATGCTTAAGGGTATTTTGTACAACTTAATGCTTAATAATATAAAGGTTTCTTAACAAAATATCATCTTGTGGATCTTTGCCCGTATAGCCTTTCACATAAGGTTTTACTAAACGAGGATTAACATAATTATAAACAGGGATAATAGCAAAATCTTCTGCAAGTATGCGTTCAGCTTTCGCATAAACTTCAGCACGTCCATTAGCATCTGCCATTTGATAAGATTGTACAATCACATCATCATACTTCTTATTCTTATAGAAAGCAGTATTATTGCTAGAGTTGGATAAGAAATAATTGGTAAATGAGCTTGCTTGGTTATAATCCGCAGACCAGCCAGCACGAGCCACATCATAATTACCTTGACGGCGACTATCAATGTAAGTTTTCCATTCTTGGTTTTCTAATTTCACATCAATTAGACCTTTGGTATTAGCTTTCCAAATAGAGGCGGCGGCAATCGCTACTTTTTTATGATTTTCGTTCGTGTTATATAAAATAGTAAATTTCAGTGGGTTTATTTTACTAAATCCTGCTTCTTCCAATAATTGAATGGCTTGTTGGTTACGTTCCGCCATAGATTGTGTTGCATACTCTGGCTGTGCAATTTTTTCGCCCTCTTCAATATAAGTCGGGGTAAATGCATAGGTTGGAGTTTGACCTTGAGCTAGTACCTTGTCAGTAATAATATTGCGATCTAAGGCAAGATTTAATGCTTTACGTACACGAATATCATTAAAAGGGGCTTTCGCATTATTGATTTCATATAAATAGGTTGCCAATGTTTTACTGACAAAAATTTCATCAGGCATATCTTGTTTCAATTTAGCGAATTGTTCTGGTGGTAAAGCATAATGAGTAATATCTAAATCGCCTGCACGATAGCGTTGTACATCGGTAGTTGGATTTTCAATGGCTAAAAATGTGGCTTTATCAATCACAGTTTGTTTATCATTCCAATAATGTGGATTACGTTTAAACACAATTTTCTCATTAATAACGTGTTCAGCTAGAGTATAGGCCCCATTTCCTACATGATTACCGATTTTTACCCAATTTGCACCATATTGCTCAATGACTTTGCGAGGAACGGGTAATAAAGATTGATGAGTGGTTAACCCTACTGCATAAGGAACAGGTTGTTCAAGCTCCACAACGAAAGTGTAATCATCAATGGCTTTAACTCCAAGCTCTTCGGGTTGTTTATGGCCATCAATAATCTCCTGGGCATTTTTTACCTGTAAATAAACAAGAAAACTTGAATAAGGGGAAGCGGTAGCAGGGGTAACTAAACGTCGCCAAGAATAAACAAAATCCTCTGCGGTAATAGGATCACCATTTGACCATTTCGCCCCTTTGCGTAAATGAAAAGTCCAAGTTTTAAAATCAGGACTACTTTCCCAAGACTCCGCTACGCCGGGTTGTTCCTGCCCATATTCATCTTTAGTTACTAAACCTTCATATAATTGAAAAGCCACTTGTGCTTCTGGTAAGCCTTCTGTTAATTGAGGATCAAAACTTTGTGGTTCAGAACCATTATTGATAGTGATATGTTGCTTGTCTGCTAACACAGTTCCTTCAGGCACGTTAGCCGCAAACACAGAAAAAGATAATCCATAAGCCACAGAGGCAGCGAATAAATAACGGGTAAAAGCAGTTGTCATATTATGTTCCTTTTATTTAGCAGAAATAGGGTTATTAGTAACTTAAAATATGGGGGTTGTAAAGAGATTAAGGGGGATTTGTGTTAAAAGTCGTTTGTTTTGTAATAAATTTTATAATAAATAAAATAATCAATGACCTTTTATTCTTTATCACTATTTTATTTCAAAAGAATATGAAATATCAGTCTTTTAAATATTTAATAATAACATTTCGTGATCATTCTCACAAATTCAACAAATAATCAAGGAAATTTTAATAATAATCGCCTTTTATGTGCTAAATTATATCAACCTATTCATAAGTATCATGCTAAAAACGAAAGTAAACGAAAGGAGGTATTATGACAATTTCACGTCGTAGGTTTATTCAAGGGGTGGCTACTGGTGGAGCAGCTGTTGCTCTCGCTGGTAAAATAACCACTGCTCAGGCAGAGGAGCAAGGTAAAAGTAAGAAAGCTACTAAGCCACTAAATTTACTATTGGTATTTCCCGATGAAATGCGTTCAATGGCACAAGGCTTTAAAAATGAAGATCCTGTGATAACACCGCATTTAGATGCCTTTGCTAAGCAGGCTAAAGTGATGGATCAAATGGTATCTAATTATCCATTATGTTCGCCATTCCGAGGTATGTTCCTCACAGGGAAATACCCTATTTCCAATGGTGTAACGGGTAATACTCACGATTATGGCGGTAAAGTAGGAATCGAATTGTCGCCTTATGAAACCTGTTGGTCTGATGTATTAAAACAACAAGGTTATTCTTTGGGATATATTGGAAAATGGCATTTAGATGTGCCACAAGAGCCTTATATTAAGAGTTATAACAATCCTATGGAAGGGCGTTATTGGAACGATTGGACGCCACCAGATCGTCGCCACGGTTTTGATTTCTGGTATTCCTATGGCACTTACGATTTACATTTAAAACCGATGTATTGGGGCAATGATACACCGAGAGAATATCCGCAATATGTGGATCAATGGGGACCTGAACACGAAGCAGATATGGCGATTAAATATTTGCGTAATGAAGGTAACCAATATCGTGATCCTAATAAACCTTTCGCTCTAGTTGTATCTATGAACCCTCCTCACTCTCCTTATGATCAAGTACCACAAAAATATCTTGATATGTATAAGGATAAGACCTCAAAAGATCTCAATATTCGCCCAAATGTACAATGGGATAAAGAATACCTTGAAGGTTATGGGCCACAGTATTTCAAAGAATATTTAGCAATGGTTACAGGGGTTGATGAACAATTTGGACGAATTTTAGCGGAGTTAGAAGCTCAAGGATTAGCAGAAGACACTCTAGTGGTATTCTTCTCTGATCACGGTTGTTGTTTAGGTTCGCACGGTGCTCCAACTAAAAATAACGCTTATGAAGAATCAATGCGTGTGCCAATGATGTTCCGATTACCAAATCGCATTAAAGTAGGGGTGAATCAAAGTTTGATGTCTGCCCCTGATATTTATCCGACTATTTTAGATTTGTTAGGCTTTAAGGATAAAATCCCGGGGCAAGTGCAAGGGGTCAGTTTAGCGGAGCAAATTCTATCAGATAGCGGCGAAGCACCGACCTCTCAGCTTTATTTATTTGTGCCTTATGGGCAACCGTCCTTTGGGCGGCGTGGGGTGCGAACGAAAACCCATACTTTAGTAGTGGAACGACAAGACGGCGAGCCATTAAAATATACCCTATTTGATAATATCAATGATCCTTATCAAATGACCAATATTGCCGAGAAACAGCCTGAATTAGTACAAAAACTCATTAAGGAAGAATTGATTCCTTGGTTAGAGAAAACCAACGATTCTTGGCGACCCGTTGAATTTACCAGCGGTTTTACCAATCGCTTAAAAAAACAGCTTGCAGAATGTAAAGCGTAATGGTTGTATCCCCTTTGTAGTCGTTTCAATTTAAAAATGAGACAAGGCGGCACACCGAAGACAGTACAAATAGTACGGCGAGGCGTGCTAACGCTGTATCATTTTAAAGTGGGGCGACTATAGTTTCGGCTAAAGGGGAATATTAAGGAGTTGTACCTATGTCAGAAAATATTCGTTATAACCAACGCCCACGTTTGGCACACGAACACCCCACTTGGCGAGATTATTGCCGTTTTTTATGGCAAAATTTATGCAGCCTCCCCAAACGCAAAAAAGCCTTTAATCAATTAGATCGCCAATTACACCAACAATTTACTCAAGCAGACTTTTCATCATCACAATTTGATTTTTTAATTGATTATTTTGTCCAATCCTTTTTACATTATGCCGATAAGGATTATGCACGAGCTTATTATCCAGGCTTTCCCTCTGAACAAGGCATACAATCAGACAGTATTGAGGGTGTAACCCGTAATTTGCCCCTATTGGCGGTATTTTTACGCAACCGCAATCCACAACACCCACTGTATTGTCAGGTACAACAAGCGGTCAGCCAAAGTTTTGTGGCAGCAACCGATCCGAAAAACCCTAATTATTGGGGCGAATTAGGCGATTATCAGCAAGCGGTTTGTGAAGCCGCCGATTTTGCCTTAGCCTTATGGTTAAGCAAAAAACAAGTTTGGGCAACTTACTCATCAGCTCAACAACAGCAAATAATCGCTTGGCTTAAAGGCATCAATCAGGTGAAAACGGTGGATAATAATTGGCATTTATTTGTGTTATTGGTGCAATTTGTCATCAAAGATCTCACAGGGGAAGACCATATTAATTGGGATCGTTACCAACGCATTAAAGAATTTTATGTGGGCGAAGGCTGGTTTCGTGATGGAGCAAAAGGCAATTTTGATTATTATAACTCTTGGGGTTTTCATTACGGCTTATTCTGGTTAGATCAAATTAATCCTGATTTTGACCGCACTTTTATTCAACAAAGTGCGGTAGATTTTTGCAAAAAATTTAAATATTTATTTAGCACACAAGGTTTTGCTTTTTTCGGACGCAGTATTCCTTATCGTTTTGCCGCCCCTTGTGCCTTGATTAGCACAATGATCCAACAACAGAAAACTGACGGACAAAGCAAACGCGTTGTGGCTCAACTTTTTACCTTTTTCATTAAAAATGGCGGCATCAAAGCAGGGAATTTTACCCAAGGGGTATTTGCACAAGATCGCCGTTTAATTGATCCTTACAGCGGACCAGCTAGCAGTTTATGGTCTCTGCGTAGTTTGATTTTATTGCTTTATGGTGCAGAACAAATCCATTATTGGCAAACGGAACAACAGCCTTTAGCCATTGAACAAGGGGATTATGATATTTATATTGAACCAATCCAACTTAGAATTATTGGCACACAACAAAGCCAAGAAGTGGTCGCCATTTTTTCGCATAATCAATACTCTGATATTCCAATAACAGAGGGGGCATTAGTGCAACAACCTTGTTATTATCAATGGTTAGAAACCCTATTTGCTCGTTCAACCAGAGGGAAAAACAACTTACTACGCAAAGGGGTAACCTGTTATTCCTCAAGGTTAAATTTATATGTGAAAACGGATAAATAATGTTAATTACCTTGAATAAAGAGATTATTAATACATTATCAGAAACCGAATTACGCATTGTTCAGTTTATTAACCAAAATGCGGAACGTCTTTCGCAACTTTCCATTATGGATATTGCTTTTGAAACTTACTCTTCGCCTGCGAGTGTTTCTCGTGCCATTAGAAAATGCCATTTATCTGGTTTTAATGAACTACGTTATAAATTAACCCATAATTCAGTACATAATGATGTACTGAATTTAGGCGAAGTCATCAATAAATCCTTGCGTGAAGTACAACAAACCATTGAACAAATTGCGGTTGCCAAAGTACTAGATATTATTGAGCAAATTAAACAAGCTAAACGTATTTTTATTTTTGCGCGTGGCTTAACGGAAGAAGTGGCGAGCGAATTTGCTTTAAAATTACAGTTATTGGATTTTAATGCGGTAGCAATTCGTGATCCTAATATTATGAAAATCAAAAGCCAAACAATGACCAAACAAAATTTACTCTTTTTATTTTCATTAAATGGTTATACCCAAGAATTGATTGAGTCGGCGCAAAATGCCAATTACAGTGGGGCAACAGTAATGAGTTGCACCTGTAATCCTGATTCGCCATTATTAGCTTATTCAGATCATTATTTATTAGGCTATAAAAATAGCAACGTCGCCATTAAAACCTACGAAGTCGCCTCTCGTTTACCGTTGCAAATTATGGCGAGGATTATCATTGATTATTTGGTGTTGAATGGGGATAACAAGTAATCTTTAACAACCCCATTCTCATTTCCAAAATCTGAAAACATTTTCAGCGTTTTTTGCCTTATCTTATTCCTTATAAAAAATATGTTGAAAATCCACCGCACTTTTATAGTCGTTTCAATTTAAAATGAGACAAGGCGTTACGCCGAAGACAGTACAAAAAGTACGGCGAGACGTACTAACGCTGTATCATTTTAAAGTGGAATGACTATATCTAAAAAGGAAAAGAGATTATGCTTTATACCCTTACCACCAACCCTGCCATTGATATGAATATTGCTTGTAATGGGCTATTGGCAAATCAGGTTAATCGTACCTTCAATGCAGTTTATACGCCAAATGGCAAAGGGCTTAATGTGAGTTTTGTTTTACAACATTTCGGTATCCGTTCTACCATACTGGGCTTTTTTGGCGGTTTTTCGGGGCATTATATTGTTGAGCAAGTGAAACAGCGTGATATAGAGATTTTACCGATTTGGTTGGACGACATTACGCGTATCAATGTGTTTGTGAATGATAATAAACAAGAATATAAGTTAGTCAATGAGGGAGCGTTCGTGCCGAAAGAGAAACAACAAGCCTTATTAGACCAACTGGAACAATTATACGATCTTGATGTATTAACCATTAGTGGGAGTTTGGCGAAAGGTATTGAACCTGATTATTATCATTCGCTTTTGCAATGTTGCCAACGAAAAAACAGCAAAGTCATTTTGGATATTAGTTCGCCTAATTTGGCAGAGTTATTGGCTTATCGTCCTTATTTAATCAAACCCAATGATGAAGAATTAACACAAATCTTTGGCATAACACTTGAGCGACAATCTGATGTAATTGAGGCATTGCGATATTTGCATCATCTAGGGACTCAAAATATTTTGCTGACCTTAGGGGAAAAAGGGGCATATTTTTTTAATGGAGATCAGTTTTATTTTGTCAGCGCTAAACCTGTTGAGTTAGTGAGCTCTGCTTGTGCGGGCGATGCGAGCTTAGCGGCTTTTTTATCGCTATGGTTAGCCCACCCCTCTCAGTTGATTCAGGCGTTAAAGCGGGCGGCAGCAACAGGGGCGAATGTAGCGGAGAGTAATGGGATTGGCGATTTGGCGCGTGTTATGCAATATCAGCAGTATATTGAAGTAAAACTTATTGATTAAATGATGGAGGGTAAAAGATGAAAAAGAAAATTATTGCGGTAACAGGTTGTCCTACAGGGATTGCTCATACTTTTATGGCAGAAGAAGCCTTAAAAAAAGCGGCGGCAAAATTGGGTTGTCAAATTAAAGTAGAAACCAATGGTGCGGCTGGGGTAGAAAATGGGTTGACCGCAACGGATATTCGTGAGGCTGATGCGGTGATTGTGGCTTGTGATCGTAGCGTAGATTTAGAACGATTTAATGGTAAACCAACCTTAATTACTTCCGTAAAAGAGGGGATTAATAAAGCGGATAAATTGATTGAACGTTGCTTGACAGGCGATGTGCCTATCCGTAAAGGTGTCGCCAATTTAACTGAACATTCAACCTCATCAACTTCAATTTGGCATGATATTTACAAACATTTGATGAACGGTGTTTCCCATATGTTACCCTTAGTTGTGGCAGGTGGTGTGCTTATTGCTGTTTCTTTCCTATGGGGAATTTATTCTTTTGATCCAGATTCTAGCCAATATAATCCTATTGCAGCAACATTAAAACAAATTGGTGGTTTTGCAATGGGATTGATGGTGCCTGTTTTGGCGGCATTTATTGCCCAATCTATTGCCAATAAACCCGGTATGCTGGCAGGTTTTGTGGGTGGCGTTGCCGCAGTACAAACAGGTTCAGGCTTTATCGGAGGAATTGTTGCGGGCTTTTTTGCGGGTTACTTTGTATTACTGTTACTAAAACTATTGGTTAAATTACCTCGCCAATTAGAGGGGTTAAAGTCTATCTTTCTTATTCCTATTATTTCGGTAACAGCCACAGGTTTATTAATGTTAGCTATTGGCGAGCCTTGTTTAGCCATTAACAATGCCTTGATGTCATCGCTTTCTCAGCTACAACATTCCAATCCTTTGTTGTTAGGGATTATTATTGGTTGTATGAGTGCCTTTGATATGGGCGGTCCAGTGAATAAAGCCGCTTATGTAACCGGCACTGTGTTATTGGGAGAGGGCAATTATTTGTTTATGGCTGGTGTATCGGCGGCTTGTATTACTCCACCATTAATCATTGCTTTAGCCGCAACCTTATTTAAAAATCGTTTTGCTAAAGAAGACAAAACTGCTGCTTATGTCAATTATGTGCTTGGTTTTACCCATATTACAGAAGGAGCGATTCCTTTTGCCGCCAAAAATCCGCTCAAGGTTATCCCTGTTTTAATGATAGGCTCTTCAATTTCCGCTGTCTTAACCTATATGGCACAAATTGAAGTGCCTGCACCTCACGGCGGTTTTCTTATTCTCAGCTTAGTCAATAAACCATTGTTATGGGTTGGTTGTATTTTAACTGGATCATTTGTAGGGGCATTATTATACGCTATGGTAACACCAAAAGTTGGTGATAACATCACGATAGAAACTAAGGTTTCATCGGATTTGCCATCAAACAACATTTCACTTTATCAAAAAGACACTATTAAACTTAACCTTACCGCCAATAATAAAGCAGAAGCAATTCGTGAAATGGTACAATTATTAGACCAAGAAGGCGTCTTAAATAATGCACAACAATTTGAGCAAGACATTTATCAACGAGAAAACTTATCGTCCACTGGCTTTGAAATGGGCGTTGCCATTCCTCACGCGAAAAGTAGTGCCGTGAACACCCCAAGAGTTGCCATTGGTATTTCCCAACCAGGTATTGATTTTGACAGCGAAGACGGTCAATTAACTCATCTTATCTTTATGATCGCCACAACAGACAAAGATAACGGCAATACCCATTTAAAAGCATTGGCTAAACTTTCTGCGAAATTGGTTGATCAGACGTATATTCAGCGAATTCTTTCTGCTAAAACAGAACAGGAGATACTTGATATTATGAATAGAGATGATGATGTTTAATGACATTTTTATATAGTCGTCTCAATTTAAAATAAGACAAAATATAGCAACATCATATTATTTTAAAGTGAGACGACTCTAAACTTACTGAATATTTTAATTATTCTTTCTAAAAAGATAATTTTATCTATCTATATCTACAATATTAATTTCCGCTGGAGAAATCAATATTTTTTCAATAAGAGGAAAATTCTCTACAAAATGAGGTTGCTGAAGATGAAGCTCGAGATCCGCCATATTTTCCCAATGTTCAATAAAAACATAAGTACTTTCTTGATTATCTAATTTACCATAACGATAATAAATACAACCCCGATCTTGTTGTGAAGCAACAACCATTTTATCAGCAATTTGCTTAAAAGTTTCTTGTTGTTCAGGTTGAACACGACAAATTGCATACACAATTTTCATTTATAACTCCTTAACTTTTAAATATTTCATTATCTTCATTGTCAAGTACGGTAAAATCAATGACCACTTTACAGACTTGACTCTGTATATCATAACATCTATTAAGGTAGCATAAACGTATTATTTATTCAGTTCTAGTCGCCAACCCACACCTTAACTCGCAATAAATCATAGCCCCAATTAAAGAAAAAAGCATAAACGGTAATTAATAGGGTTAAACCAATATCCGCCAGCAAGGCTTGTAGCCAAGTGAGTTGTAGAAAATAAGCGATCACAGGAATGGTAAATAACAATAATCCCCCTTCAAAACTTAAGGTATGGAAAATTCTTAATTTTACCGAGCGTTGCTCCCGTTTGCCTGTTGCCCATTTATCAAAAAAATAGTTAAACACAAAATTCCAAAACATCGCAATCGTGCCAATCAAAAAGGTCGTGGTAAAGGCGGTTTGCGCAGTTGCTTGCCCTGTTAACATAACGGCAAGTGCGGAAACACTGATTGCACCGATTTCAAATAATATTGCGTGAAAAATACGTTCTTTTAATGGCATAAATTCTTCTCCATAAATAATTCAGGCAGCCTATTTTCCATTGTTATTTTAGATAAATAAAATTATTATCTATCATTATTTGTGATGGATGGAGGGGTTAATGTATAGCTTAGAGCAGTTAAAAATTTTTGTGATGGCGAGTGAAAAAGGTTCATTAGCAGAAACGGCAAGAGCCTTAGGTCGGGCACAATCAGGGGTAAGCCAAGCTATGGCGAATTTAGAGGTGGACTTAAATCAAACGTTATTTATTCGGTCAAAAAGCGGACTAACGCTGACGTCGGCGGGGAAAAGTTTATTGCCTCTGGCTCGCCAATTATTACGCCAAGCCGATTTTTTTGATCAACAATTATTGGCGTTGCAACGCAATGAAGAGGCGGAAATCAGTGTAGCGATAGATGAAAGTTTATGGAGCGAGGGGCTTTTACAGGCATTTACCCCATTGCAACAACAGTTTCGCCAAACACGTTTTCACCTGATTACCGCCTCAACCTTTGACATTGAGCAAATGGTGGCAGAGGGCAAGGTGCAGTTAGGGGTGATTTATAAGGATTTTGATATGGCGAAATTTGTGGAATTTGATTTCCATTTTTTAGGCAATTATCGCTTTATCACCGTAGCCTCGCCACAACATCCGCTCGCCCAGTTAGCGGAAGTATCGCCTCAAGATTTGATGAATTATGTGCATTTAACTCATCGTAGTTTAAACGGGCAAGAGCTATGGTTTGCAGGCAGCGATAGCGAACATTGTTGGTATGCCAATGATCGGCTTACCATTTACCAATGGGCACTACAAGGCATTGGCTGGGCGGATTTGCCTGAGCAAATGGTGCAAGCGGATCTCGCGAATGGACGTTTAATCCGTTTACCGCTGGCGGTAGAGCCTGAGGGCAATCAAGTGGGGGTTGTATGCTTACGTTCACGCAGCCATTCGCATGGTGCAGTATCCGAATGGTTATTGGTAATGTTTAAACAGTTTTTTGCTCACATTAAGGGCTAAAAGTGCGGTGGGTTTTTATGATATTTTTGCGTTACCTTTGACGACAATTTTGAAGGAGAAAAAATGAAACAATATTGGCAACCTATTGCGATAACAGAGCAAGATCTTGAAAAGGTTTATCAGCTTTGTTTAAGCAATCCAAATTATTATCAAGCAATGAAAGAACCTTTAACACTTGATAAAATTCGCCAGAATTTGACCGCACTTCCGCCACAAGCCAAAGCGGAACATAAATTTTATTGGGGGTATTGGCATAATCAAACCTTAATTGCGGTTTTGGAGGGCGTTTTTCATTACCCCACAGAGGATTGTGTGCTTATCGGCTTTTTTATGGTGGATCAATCTTGGCAACGACAAGGGATTGGAGCAAGCATTATTCAACAATTCCTAAATCAATTAGATAAAAGCGGAATTTCCCAAGCCATTTTGAGTTACCCCTCAGACAGTGAAAGCAGCCACCGCTTTTGGCTAAATTGCGGTTTTACCCCAACCGGCGAATGTGATGAGTATGAGGATTTGACATTGGTGGTGATGGCGTGGGGGGAATTTTAAGAAAATATAAGGATAATGATGGGTAATTTTAGGGTATTATTTGAATTGAGTAAAAATATCAAAATAGCAAACAACTTTTACTAAACACCTAGAATGCAACACAATATGTTCTATATTGATTAAGAATAAAAATTCAACGACTGGCTAGCGAGCGAGAATAATATATTCAAAATACCGATAAAGAAATCAAATAACCCCGTTGTACAGTAGTGATTGTAAACACCTAGAAGAAAAATTGTATTGATAGAAAAATAATGGGAGTTAGAAAGTAAATATAATAAACATAATAGGAATGATTTGCTAATAAGATGAAATTGATGTAGTGTGAAATGAATTGATTAAAGTATATAAATTCAAAAGAAAGAATTATTTATAATTGAATAGGAGATTATGTAAATGAAGAATAAGAATAAAAAAGATAAGAAAACATATAGTCTTTCAATCTTTTTATTAAAAGAATCGTTAGAAAAAGATGATGAGGCTATTCAAGATATAACCAAACTTAAGAAAACAGAAGTTAAAATAGAAAATGAAGGATTTGATTTATACTCTAGGCAAAACCCTTCTCACACACCATCATGGGTAAATATTTTTAAACCATATACAACAACAGATAATTTAAATGATTTATCTAATTCAGGATGTTCGGCAGTCTTGTTAGTAAAAAATAATGATAGGAAATTTGCTTTAACTTTTGGGTATGGTCATTATCTTCTTAAGCCAGACTGTTTTGAAGAAAACTTTGGTTTGCGTGTTGTTCTTAATAGCGTAGATCCTCGTAAATTAAGATGTGTGGATGCACATACGTTGGAGGCAACTCCTGTTCATAAGAAAAATCAAGCAAGTGTTTCTACGAATTTCACTGATTTCGGTTTTGATGTCGAGCAAGATTTAATGTATGCTGCAACAGGATCTCCGATAGATAAAAATTTTTGTAAAAAACTTTCTGGAAAAGATTCACTAAAAATTTCTTTATCTTTTGATTTAAATGATCTCCCTATTCTTTTAAGTAAAGTATTAGAACTATTTGAGGCTGAATCTTATAAAAAAATTTTGCTTGGATAGATAGACTGTCTGAAGTTAGAAATTCTTCAACCAAGGATAAGTTAGATAAAAAGCTAGTTAACAAAATTGTTAAAAAGGATTTTTCACGAACATGGCTTTCGATTCCCGAGGTTATAAATTGGGAGAATATTTCTGGTTTTAGATATCAAAAACCTAAAAGAGGAAAACTTTATAATGATATAAGTTGGGAAGATTATGTGAATAATGATGATAAAGAAATTTCTATAAGTAAGCTAAGAGAACAATGTATTTACTGCATTGATACAGTGAGTGAAAATCCTGTATACAAATGGAAAATTTATCAATGTATTTACTGTGAGATTGAGTTAGAGAAGAATTTATATACTTTGATAAATGGAAAATGGTATAAAATTGATATCGATTTTTTATCACTGTTAAATGAAAGAATTCAAGAGATTCCTGTATCAAATATTTCTTTGCCAGATTATGATGTGAAATCTGAAGAAGAATATAATAAAAAAGTTGTTGAAAATAATAAAGAATTTGTTTTGATGGATAAGAAAAATATATCTTACGGTAGTGGTGGGAGTAGAATAGAACTTTGTGATATTTACACTAAAGATAAGAAACTTATTCATGTTAAAAGATACGATGGATCAAGCGTATTAAGTCACTTATTTTCTCAAGGCTTAGTTTCTACGCAATTAATCCTCTCTGATGGAGAATTTCGCTCATTAGTTAATAAAAAATTACCAAAAACACATAAATTGCCAGCTAAAAATAAGAAACCTAAAGCTAGTGAATTTGAAATTATATATGTAATTGCAAGTAATGATAGTAAGACAACGGCTTTAGATTTACCTCTATTTAGTAAGATAAATCTACGTAGTTGTTATAATCGTCTTCAGTTAATGGGGGTATCAGTTAGTATTCGTATCGTTCCCATAGTTAAAGTAAGATCTTAATACCCAGGCGATAAACGAAAAGATGCTAAAAGAAAAGAATATTTTGTTTATGAAAAAGGATTGTTTTTTATCTATCATTACTCGTTATTTATCTGTTTGCTCCCTTTGAGAGAGTAAACAGATATTTTTAAATAATAGATTGAAATGTTATCTCCCCATTTCCACCACCACTCTGCCACTGGTTTCGCCATTGAGGAGTTTTTGGGCATAATCAATGGCTTGTTCTAAGTAGATAGTTTGGCTGGCTTGGTTGAGTAGGCTGAGATCGAGTTGGCTTAATTGTTGCCATGCCTTAAGGCGAGTTTCTTTTGGACAGATTACGCTGTCTATACCGATTAAGCGAATGCCACGCAAAATAAAAGGGGCGACAGTGGCAGGAAAATCCATACCTTGAGCCAAACCACAACAGGTTACTACACCGCCATATTGTGTGCTTGCACAAGCGTTTGCTAAGGTATGGCTACCGACACTATCTATCACACCCATCCAACGTTCTTTCATTAAAGGTTTAGCGGGCTCAGTGAGGTCTTGACGAGCGATAATCTCCCTAGCGCCTAATTGACGTAACCAATCTGCTTGTTCTGTTTTACCTGTTGAGGCAATGACTTCATAGCCCAGCTGTGCCAATATGGCAACGGCAAAACTGCCTACGCCACCTGTTGCACCAGTTACCAGTATTTTGCCTGATGAAGGGGTAATACCTTGTTGTTGTAATGCCATTACCGACAACATGGCGGTATAACCCGCTGTACCGATTAACATCGCTTGTTGTGGTGAGAGGGATTTGGGGAGGGGAATAAGCCATTGTGCTTTAAAACAGCCAAGCTCTGCTAAACCGCCCCAATATTTTTCGCCAACGCCCCAGCCATTGAGTAGCACTTGATCGCCGATATTAAAGGCATCAGATTGGCTTTTTAATACTGTTCCTACACAATCAATACCCGCCACCATCGGAAATTGACGCACAACAGGGCTTTTGCCCGTTATGGCGAGAGCGTCTTTGTAGTTAAGGGTGGAATAATCAATTTTTACCAACACTTCCTCTTGCGGTAATTGGCTTTCTGCTATGGCTTGGAGTTTGGCTTGGTAGTGTTGTTGATCTTTTTCAATTAAGATGGCATTGAACATCGTTATCTCCTAATAACTGTTTGAAATAATAAATAAAATTATCTAATGGTAAGGCAGATTGGCTAAGTTTGGCACGCATCACCGCACCTTCCCAACCTGTCCAAAAGAATGTCGCGAGAGCTTGACAATCTAATGTTAGGGAAATTTGTTCAGCTTGTTGAGCGAGGTGTAAACATTGAGCAATTTTGTTTTGCCATTGTTGCAAAATTTGTTGCAGTAAGATGTGGTAATCCGTTGGTAATAAAGCACTTTCTTGAGCGACATTGCCAATTAAACAGCCACGTTTAAAAGCATATTTTTGCATACCTTGACGGCAATCTTGCGTGAAATTAAATAGACGTTGTAAGGGCGGAATATTTTCTGCTAAAAGAAAACGATCTAATTTTTTGGCAAAATATTCGCCGTAGCCCTGAATAACCGCCAGTCCAAAGTCTTGTTTATTTTTAAAATGATAATAAAAAGAGCCTTTAGGCACATTGGCTTGTTGCAAAATTCCATTAATATCCGCATTGAGATAGCCTGTTTCGGTAAGCCAAGCAATCCCTGTACGGATCAATAAGGTTTTCGTATCGTTATTTTCGGTTCGTTTTTTAATTGGGCGACCACGTTTTTCCATAGTGTATCATTATGATTGGACTGAATAGTCTAAAATATTATGGACTAATTGGTCTAATGTCAAGCAAGAAAAAATAGTAATGGTTTAGAGACTATTTTTCACCCAAAAGATAAATTGCCTATTTTGTTGATTTCAAGGTAAACTATGCCACCTAGTAGAACAAAAGAAACAAGAGTGTTATGCGGTTATTGACGGTCATTTTAGCGGGGTTGTTGATTTATTTTCAGCTTAATTTTTGGTTTGGTAAAAATGGATATACCACTTATCGTGCGGTAGAAAAAGAGATTGTGGTACATAGAGCCGAAAATGAGAAATTAAGTCAGCGTAATCAATTAGTTGCTGCTGAAATTAAAGATCTCAAAGAAGGGATTGAGGCGGTAGAAGAGCGAGCAAGGCTGAATTATGAGATGGTAAAACCGAATGAGACCTTTTATCGTATTGTGAAAGAAAATAAATAATGACATATTCAAATAAGATTTGGGCGGTAGTGCCTGCGGCGGGGATTGGTAGCCGTATGCAAGCTGATCGCCCCAAGCAATATTTGACATTGCAAGGTAAAACCATTTTAGCCCATACATTGCAATGTTTAATCAATTATCCTGCGATTTATCGTATTGCGGTAGCCGTTTCTCCTTCTGATCAGCATTATTTAGCACAATTAGCCGAGGTTCAACATTCTAAGGTTTGTTTGGTTAATGGCGGGCAAACCAGAGCGGATTCGGTGTTGGCTGGTTTGCAATGTATTGAAAACCCTGAGCAAAGTTGGGTATTGGTGCATGATGCGGCACGCCCTTGTTTACGGCATGAAGATTTGGATAAATTATTGCAGGTCAATGATGAGCATGGGGCTATTTTAGCGGTTCCTGCGGTGGATACCATTAAACGCAGTTTGGATCAGAAGCGTATTCAACAAACAGAGGATCGTAGTCAGTTGTGGTTGGCTTTAACTCCACAATTTTTTAAAGCCGATGTGTTGATAAATGCTTTATTACAAGCAAAGGCACAGGGGTTTAATGTTACCGATGAAGCCTCTGCCATGGAGCTGGCAGGCTATTATCCGCGTTTAGTGGCAGGGCGAGCGGATAATATTAAGGTTACACGCCCAGAGGATTTGGCATTAGCCGAGTTTTATTTAACGAGGAAATAAGATGATACGTATTGGACATGGTTTTGATGTGCATGCTTTTGGGCAACAACGTCCTTTGATTATTGGTGGGGTAGAAGTGCCTTATCATACGGGGTTTATTGCCCATTCTGATGGCGATGTGGCTTTGCACGCACTGACTGATGCTTTATTGGGCGCAGTGGCACTAGGGGATATTGGTAAACTTTTTCCTGATACCGATCAACAGTTTAAGGATATTGATAGCCGTATTTTACTTAGAGAGGCTTTTGCACGAGTACGTCAGCAAGGGTATCAGATTGGGAATGTGGATTTGACCATTATTGCACAAGCGCCGAAAATGCGTCCGCATATTGATGCAATGCGAGCGGTGATTGCAGAAGATTTGGCTTGTGATGTTGCACAAGTGAATGTTAAGGCTACAACCACTGAAAAATTAGGTTTTACAGGGCGTGGCGAGGGCATTGCTTGTGAGGCGGTGGCGTTATTGGTGAAAGCTGTATGTTAGCCTTAGCCTATTTAAAAACGTTGCCAAAACAGACCGCACTTTTGAAAGCACAATGTGAAGACTTTTGCGTGGTGGAGGACTTGGGTTATCCTTTGACTTGCGAGGGAGAGTTTGTGCTATTGTGGGTGCGAAAACGTGATTGTAATACCTTGTTCGTGGCAGAGAAATTAGCCCAATTTGCTGGCATTCCTCTTCGTCAAGTGAGCTATGCGGGCTTAAAGGATCGCAAAGCGGTAACGGAACAATGGTTTTGCTTGCATTTGCCTAAACAAACACCTGATTTTAGCCAATTTCATTTAGAGGGCGTGGAAATTTTGCAAGTGACTCGTCATCAACGCAAAGTTCGTATTGGTAGTTTGGCGGGTAACCATTTTCAGCTGTTATTACGCAATGTGGTGGAAGAACCAGCGTTGCTTGAACGCTTACAAAATATGGCTCAACAAGGTGTGCCAAATTATTTCACAGAGCAACGTTTTGGGCGTGATGGGCATAACTTAACCCAAGCCATTCGTTGGGCGAATGGCGAAATTAAGGTAAAGGATCGGCATAAACGCAGTTTTTATTTGTCGGCGGCACGCAGTGAAATATTTAATCAAATTGTGTCGGCTCGCCTTGAACAAGGCTTAATTGAACAAGTGATGATGGGGGATATTGTGCAATTAAGCGGTTCACAGAGTTGGTTTAAAATCGCCCCAGAGGACGATTTGACGGAATTACAGCAACGTTTGCAACAACGGGATCTTTATTTAACTGGGGCGTTAATTGGCGAGGATATTGAGAAAGCAAGTTCAGCCTTTGAACAAGAGATTATTCCGCAATATTCGGCATTATTAGCTTTAATGCAACGTGAAAAAGTGAAAACCCTTCGCCGTCCGTTATTGTTATTGCCACAGCATTTTACTTGGCAATTTGTGCCAGAGGGATTGCAATTAGCCTTTTATTTGCCTGCGGGCAGTTATGCCACTGCGGTGGTGCGAGAATTAGTCAATATTGAGGAAAATTAATGCATATTTTATTAAGTAATGATGATGGTATTCATGCAGAGGGGATTCGTGTGTTAGCACAGGCTTTGCGTCAATTTGCGGAAGTTACGGTGGTTGCTCCCGATCGCAATCGTAGTGCGGCGTCTAATTCCTTGACTTTAGTTGAGCCTTTGCGTCCGCATAAATTAGATAATGGCGATTATTGTGTCAATGGTACACCGGCGGATTGTGTGCATTTAGCCTTAAATGGCTTTTTAGCTGGACGAGTTGATTTGGTGGTATCAGGCATTAATGCAGGAGCAAATTTAGGCGATGATACCCTGTATTCAGGCACTGTTGCGGCGGCGATGGAGGGACGCCATTTAGGCTTGCCTGCTATTGCGGTGTCTTTAGACGGTCGTCAGCATTATGAAAGTGCGGCTCGTATTGTGAGTGATTTAATTCCTAAATTGCATCATCAATTACTTGAAGGGCGGCGTGAAATTATTAATATTAATGTGCCTGATTTGCCTTATGAACAAATTAAAGGCTTGAAAGTGTGTCATTTAGGTTATCGTGAATCTGCCGCCGAGGTAATTTCACAACAAGATCCACGCAATGAACGGATTTATTGGATTGGGCCAAGTGGTTTACCTGAATATGCCAGTGAGGGGACAGATTTTCACGCGGTGCAACAAGGTTATGTGGCGATTACGCCATTGCAAGCGGATATGACAGCACATCATTCTTTAGCCTTATTACAAAAATGGGTGGATAATTAATTATGCCGACACCAGAACAGCGAAAATTGGTGCAACAGTTATATCAGCAAGGCATTACTGATGAACGTGTGTTGCAAGCCATTTATGAAACCCCTCGTCCGCATTTTGTTGATGAGGCGTTTGCACATCGTTGTTATGAAGATATTGTCCCTATTTCAGAAGGACAAACCCTAACCCACCCTTATACCTCCGCACGAATGACCGAATTATTACAGGTTGAACCTCATCATCATATCTTGGAAATCGGTACGGGTAGCGGTTATCAAACCGCTGTGTTAGCCAAGCTAGCTGACAAAGTGTTTAGTGTGGAACGGATAAAAAAGTTACAATGGCAAGCCATACGCCGCCTTAAACAACTTGATTTGTATAATATTCAATTTAAACATGATGATGGTTGGCAAGGTTGGCAAGCCAAAGCCCCTTTTGACGGAATTATCGTTACGGCGGCACCTGAAACCGTACCTATTGCATTATTGCACCAGTTAAAGGACAATGGACGGCTTATTATTCCTGTGGGTAATGAACATCAGCAAGTATTACAACGCATTACCCGTTATGGTGATGATTTTTATGTGGAAAATATTGAACAAGCAAAATTTGTTCCCCTAGTAGAAGGAGAAATTATTTGAATATTTTTGGTGCGATGTATGATAAAACCATGCAATGGTCAAGGCATAGACTTGCCCCTTTTTGGTTATCCTTTGTGAGTTTTATTGAAGCCATTTTCTTTCCTATTCCCCCTGATGTGATGCTGATTCCTATGTCAATGTCTAAACCGAAAAAGGCTTGGCATTATGCGTTATATACCACTATTGCGTCGGCATTAGGTGGGGCAGTGGGTTATGCCATTGGTTATTACGCCTTTGATTTTGTTCATCATTATGTGGTGCAATGGGGTTATGAAGCCCATTGGGCAACCGCTATGTCGTGGTTTGAACGTTGGGGCGTATTAATTGTTTTTGTGGCAGGTTTCTCGCCAATTCCCTATAAAGTGTTTACCATTTGTGCTGGTGTAATGCAAATGGCCTTTTTACCCTTTATTCTTACCGCTTTTATTTCTCGTGCTGCTCGTTTTATCTTAGTGGCAAAATTAGCGGCTTGGGGCGGGCAACGCTTTGCGACACAATTACGTCGTTATATTGAAATTATTGGTTGGGCAGTCGTTGTTTTAGCGGTGATTGCTTATCTTCTGTTACGTTAACATTCATTCTGTTTTAGAAAGGATATATCAATGAAAAAATCATTTTTCTTATTACCTTTAGCGGGGTTAGTATTGAACGCTTGTAGTTCTAGTACCCCAGCGCCTGTAGAAAACGCAGACGGTACATTAACGCCAGGCATTATGCAACCTATCGAATCAACAGGAGCTACAGGCGGTACTTGGGAACCTGAAATTCAACAACAAAGTATGCCAGCAAGTATGCAAGTTCCTGTAAATCAACCTTCAACAACACCAAGCTATACTCAGCCTGTGCAACAACCTGCTCAAACCAGCGTACAACAACAAAATTCTGCCCAGGTATCACAGGACTTTACCATTCCTCGTAATGCCCAAACGAATGCACCAGATTACAGCAAAATAGACAAAGGTTTTTATAAGGGCGAAACCTACCAAGTGCGTAAGGGCGATACTATGTTCTTAATCGCCTATATTTCAGGTTTAGATGTAAAAGAACTTGCCGCATTAAACAATATGAGCGAGCCTTATCAATTAAGCATTGGGCAAGTATTAAAAGTGTCTAATGGGAGCAATAATCGCGTTCAACCTGTCAATCAAACCACAGCGACAACAACACAAGTGGTAAATGAGCCGACGGTAACCTATACGCCAGCAGCGAATGGTACACAATATGGTTCTGACGGCACCATTATTGGCCCTGTCAAAGCGACAACAAGTACCAATGCACCGGCAAAATCCACAGGGATCTCAACCCCTAATCCAACGCCAATTACCACACCGACTACCACCACAACCATCACAAATACCGCACCAACGGTAACCCCAACCAGCAATATTGCGTGGCGTTGGCCAGCAAATGGTAAAATTATCCAAGGCTTCTCAAGCGCTGACGGTGGTAATAAAGGCATTGATATTAGTGGTTCAAGAGGACAAGCGGTAAATGCTGCCGCTGCTGGTACAGTGGTTTATGCAGGTAATGCTCTACGTGGTTATGGTAATCTTATCATTATTAAACATAATGATGATTACCTCAGTGCTTATGCCCACAATGAAAGCATTTTAGTCAAAGAACAACAAACCGTTTCCGCAGGGCAACAAATCGCCAAAATGGGTAGCTCTGGCACAAACGAAGTCAAACTGCATTTTGAAATCCGTTATCGTGGTAAATCCGTTGATCCATTGCGTTATTTACCGAAGAGATAAAGAAACAAAAAAGGAACACATTTATTTCGTGTTCCTTTCTTTTTAACTACGCTTTTACTGCTTCCAATTCCTCAAGGCATCAGCAAAGGCATTACCCATTGCTGAATTTTGGTTTTTATGGTTTTGTTGGCGAGTAGGCTTCGTTGCTTTTGTTGCTAAAGTGCGGTCAGTTTTGGCATTATTTTTGTCGCCAATATTTTCATCTAATCGCATTGTCAAAGCGATACGTTTGCGAGCCACATCTACATCAAGTACTTTCACTTTTACAATATCCCCTGTTTTAACCACTTGATGAGGATCATCGACAAATTTATCGCTTAATGAGGAAATATGTACCAAACCATCTTGATGAACACCAATATCCACGAACGCCCCAAAGTTGGTTACGTTGGTAATTGTTCCCTCCAAAATCATACCTGCTTTGAGATCATCAATATTTTCTACGCCGTCCATAAAGGTGGCGGTTTTAAACTCTCCACGAGGATCTCGTCCGGGTTTTTCTAGCTCTTTGAAAATATCTTGTACGGTAGGTAAACCAAATTGCTGATCGGTAAATTGTTTGGCATCAAGTTGGCGAATGACACTGGTATTCCCCATTAGCTGTTGAATAGATTGTGCGGTGGCTTGTAAGATTTTTTCTACCACAGGATAGGCTTCTGGGTGGACACCAGAGGCATCTAAGGGATTGTTGCCTTGGGCAATACGCATAAAGCCTGCACATTGTTCAAAGGCTTTTGGACCGAGCCTTGGCACCTTTTTCAAGTCGTTACGGCTGGCAAAGCGTCCATTTTCATCACGGTAAGCCACGATATTTTGTGCGAGGGTTTTGGTCATACCTGCTACCCTTGCCAATAAAGGGGCAGAGGCAGTATTGAGATCCACCCCAACGGCATTTACACAATCTTCTACCACTGCATCAAGTTTGCGTGCTAATTGACTTTGATTAACATCGTGTTGATATTGCCCAACGCCAATGGCTTTTGGCTCAATTTTAACTAATTCGGCAAGGGGATCTTGTAATCGGCGTGCAATGGATACGGCACCACGCAAAGACACATCAAGCTCGGGAAATTCTGTCGCAGCTAATTCGGAGGCGGAATAAACGGAAGCACCCGCCTCACTTACCACCACGGTTTGCGGTTTGTTTTCGCCACATTGTTTGACGACCTCTTTGGCAAATCGTTCCGTTTCTCGAGAGGCTGTACCGTTACCAATGGCAATAAGCTCTACTTGATGGGTTTTGATCAAGTTAAATAAACTGAGCATTGCTTTTTGTTCTTGTCCTGTATGGGGATAAATAGTGTCGGTTGCCAGTAATTTGCCCGTGTTATCCACAACGGCCACTTTTACCCCTGTGCGTAATCCAGGGTCAAGTCCAATAGTGGTTTTCGCGCCAGCAGGCGCGGCCATTAATAAGGCACTGAGATTGCGGGCAAAAACATTAATCGCCTCTTCTTCGGCTTTTTCCCGTAATGCGGTCATTAATTCAGTTTCTAAATGCAGAGAAATTTTGATTTTCCACGTCCAAGCGATCACTTGCTCATGCCATTTATCCGCAGGTTGTTGCTGTAAATGGACATTGAGATGTTGGCGAATAATTTCTTCACAATAACTATGGCGACTATTTTCATCGGCCTCAGGATCGGCGTTTAAACTCAGTTGTAAGATACCCTCATTGCGTCCTCGCAACATCGCTAAAGCACGATGGGAAGGCACTTGGCGTAATAATTCTTGGTGATCAAAATAATCTTGGAATTTTGCCCCATCATTTTCTTTACCTGCAATGACTTTAGAGATCAATAAGGCATTTTGTTTTAAATATTGGCGAATTTTCGCTAATAATTCCGCATCTTCGGCAAAACGTTCCATTAAAATATAACGCGCCCCATCTAATACCGCTTTGCTATCAGCAAAACCTTGCTCTGCATTAAGATAATCTGTGGCAGCAAGTTCAGGATCGGTTTGTGGATTTTGCCATAATAAATCCGCAAGGGGTTCAAGCCCTGCTTCAATGGCAATTTGCCCTTTGGTACGCCGTTTTGGTTTATAAGGCAAATAAAGATCTTCAAGTTCGGTTTTACTTTGGCAAGCGAGGATTTTTTGTTGCAAAGCGTCGGTTAATTTGCCTTGTTCATCAATGGATTTCAAGATAGTTTGGCGGCGATCTTCTAATTCACGCAAATAGGTTAGACGGCTTTCAAAATGGCGTAATTGGCTATCATCAAGCCCCCCTGTTACCTCTTTGCGGTAACGTGCAATAAAAGGAATGGTATTACCATCATCAAGTAAGCCTATGGCGGCGAGAATTTGTTGAGGTTGTACCGCTAATTCGGCGGCAATAATTTGGCTGATTTGTTGATTTAACATAAGTTTCATTGTGTTAAGTTAAAATTGCCCATAGGATACTTGTTTTAGCCTGTTGGCTCAAATTTTTATGTTAAAATAACCCCTAATTATGGATATTTTGGATTAAATGATGAGCAAATATAATAAATTAAGAATTGAGTGGGATTGTCGGCGTGGTATGTTGGAGTTAGACAATATTATTATGCCCTTTTATCAACAGCATTTTGACCATTTAACCGAGCAACAAAAAGAGGTTTTTA
Source organism: Volucribacter psittacicida (assembly GCF_004339025.1). Lineage (GTDB taxonomy): Bacteria > Pseudomonadota > Gammaproteobacteria > Enterobacterales > Pasteurellaceae > Volucribacter > Volucribacter psittacicida. Next base: position 500,052 of record NZ_SMFT01000002.1, on the reverse strand, counting down.
TCCGTTTATTGGCTTGTTCTGATTTGGAGCTGTTCTCTTGGTTATTTAAAGGCTCTCAACCACAAGACCTTGAATTGCGGGAGATGATCACCCATATTCAACAAACATTGGAAAGATAGGCTATTAGGTTCATCTTTACAAAAAAGATTGAACTTTTTTTTGGTTATTCGCTCTAACTCAACGTACAAGCTTGCTGTCTTTGATATTGAAGATTGTTAGAGAGAAACAGATTTAAGGAGATTCACTGTTCATGAGTGAACAGCTAACAGATCAAGCTTTGGTAGAAAGAGTACAGCAGGGAGATAAAAAAGCCTTTAATTTATTGGTATCTCGTTATCAGAATAAACTGGCTGGACTGCTGAGTCGCTATGTATCTGCTAATGATATACCTGATGTTGTGCAGGAATCCTTTATAAAAGCGTACCGCTCTTTGGATTCGTTTCGTGGCGAAAGTGCTTTCTATACATGGCTTTATAGAATTGCAGTCAATACTGCTAAAAATTATTTAATGGCACAAGGTCGCCGTCCGCCGAAAGAAGATATTTTAGCGGAAGAGGCGGAAAGTTATGAAGTCGGTAGCCATTTACGGGATGTAGAAACACCAGAAAACTTAATGTTATCTGCGGAGTTAAAACAAACCGTATTTGATACCATTAATAGTTTGCAAGAAGAATTAAAAACGGCGATTACCTTGCGAGAAATTGAAGGTATGAGTTATGAAGAAATTGCAGAAATAATGGAATGCCCTGTTGGCACTGTACGCTCAAGAATATTTCGTGCGAGAGAAATTATTGAAAGCAAAATCGCCCCTTTAATGCAACGCTAATTTGAAAACACAAATGCCCAAATTACATTGCAAAGATAAACCGAACGTTGGAGTATGAATATGCAAAAAGAGTTACTTTCGGCCTATATGGATGGAGAACAAGTAAGTAACCAATTTATTGATGAAATTCACCAAGATCCGAAATTACAGCAGACTTGGCATCATTTTCATCTTGTTCGTTCTGTGATGCGTCAGGAAACGAGCCAAGTGATTCTAGGGGAAGACTTTACGGCGAAAATGGCATCAGTGATTGCAAAAGAGGAAAGCTATCAAGAGCAGCCTTCTATTGCTGAAACGGAAAAATCGCCTTTTGTGCAAAAAATACGCCGTTTATTTATGCCCATTACTCAAGTTGCCGTTGCCGCTGGGGTTTGTTTGGTTGCTGTATTAGGCGTGCAATCTTTTAATGGCAGTGATAATATGGCAAATGCCGATGTGGATACCCCTGTGCTACAAACCTTGCCGTTTAATAATAATGTGCAAGCGGTAAGTTACAATGCACCAACGCAAGATGTTGTTACTGCGGATCAGCTAGAACAAAAAAGTAAACGCATTGAAGCGATGTTACAAGATTATGAGTTGCAACGTCGAGTAAATAGCCATTCGGCACAAAATCAGTAACGCATTAATCATTAACGTTTTAACAAAAATTAAGGGGAAAAGTGAAGACTTTTCCCTTTCTAATATTGAAGCCCGTATATGAAAAAAACATTACTAAAACTGACCGCACTTTTGCTAACATTAACCCATAGCTTACCTACTTGGGCTGATGAGCAGGCACAAGCATTACTCGTAGAAATGTCCCAAGCCACCCAAAAAGGCAATTATGACTTATCTTTTATCGCCATTAATCCGCTTGACACGCTATCCTTACGTTATCGGCATATTTATGAGAATGATAAAACCTATGCCCAATTATTAAGTTTAGATAATAGCCCACAAGAAATTATCCAACGTGATAACCTCATCAGTTATTTTGGTAATAATTATCAACCTTTCTCCTTATATGCCAATAATATTGTTGATAATTTACCCAATGTTTTGCGTACCGATTTTACAGGCTTAACCGAAAATTATGATTTTACCAATATTGGACGCAATCGCATTGCTAATCGAGTAGTGCAAACCATACGTATTCAACCTAAAGATAATTTCCGCTATCAATATGTTTTATTCATTGATGAACAAAACCACTTATTATTGCGTAGCGACTTACTTGATCGTGAAGGGAATCTATTAGAACAATTTCGCGTATTAAATATGTATATGCTTGATGATCCTAATCCCTTGCTTAATTACATTAATTCCGCCTATTTTCCACCAAGCATTAATCAAAAAAATGTTGAACCATTGATAGAAAAAATGGATTGGGCACCGAGCTGGGTACCTAATGGTTTCCACCAAATAAAAACCGCCCGCCAACAAGTGGATAATGACCTGATCGAAAGCCAATCTTACAGTGATCAGCTATTTTCTTTTAACTTATATGTTTCAGACAGTGCATTACCTGAAAATCAAGAAATGGTGTGGAAACAAGGGGCTTACACCATTTATAGTGAAACCATTAATAATAAAGAAGTGACTTTAATCGGGCAAATCCCCCTGACAACAGCAAAACGCATTGTGCAAGATGTTCAATTTCATTCCAAATAAAGGGGAGAAGTATTATGTTGACAGAAAATGCGGTGGTATTGAGTTACTGTAATGGCATAGCGAAAGTACAATGTGAAAGCCAATCCGCTTGTGGTAGTTGCGCGGCAAAGCAAGGTTGTGGAACCGCGGTACTTTCTGAATTAGCGGGAGAAAAAGGGAAACATATATTTACCGTAGAAAGCCTAACGCCACTTAAAGCAGGACAAATTGTGCAAATCGGATTAGCCGAAAAATCCCTTATTTTTACCGCACTTTTAATGTATATCGTCCCCTTATTAAGTATTTTACTAACCACTTTCCTCACTGAAGGTATTTTTACAAGCGAACTGACCCGCGCAAGCCTAATTCTTCTCACAACCACCTTCAGTTTCATTTTTGTCCGCTGGTACAGCAAACGCCTTAACCAACGTGAAGCCTATCAACCTATTTTGTTGAGGGTTGTTGGGTAAGTGTAATTATTCTCGATACCAAATCCGATTAATATACAAGGTATTTAAACCCGAAGGGGTTTGTACCTTGATTTCATCGTCAATTTGCTTGCCAATCAAGGCTCTTGCTACAGGCGAGTCAATGGAAATCCAATTTTTAGCGGGATCAAATTCATCGCAACCAACAATACGATATTGTTTGATTTCTCCTTGTTGATTTTCTACTTCAACCCAAGCACCGAAAAAGACTTTGCCTTCTTGGCGTGGATGATAATCCACAATTTGTAAAACTTCTAATCGTTTCATTAGAAAACGTACTCGGCGATCAATTTCTCGTAAACGTCGTTTTCCATAAATATATTCTGCATTTTCACTGCGATCGCCTAATGCCGCCGCCTCTGAAACCGCTTGGGTAACTTTTGGGCGTTCTTCTTTCCAAAGGTATTTTAATTCTTGATCTAAGGCATTCCAGCCTGCTCGAGTAATATAGTTTGATTTTGCCATGGTGATGTCGCTGTGTTTATTGTGGCATACCTCGCAATCCTACCACAGGTTCAAAAGGTGGGGTAGATGTTGGGGCGGCTTGTTGGCTAAATAACAGAATAAAAGGTTTTGCTGGGGTGATTTTTTCGTTACGCCATAGACTACTAATACTCACTAATTGAATATCAGGGGGTAATTGACGTAAACCTGCTTGCAAAACTTTAATGGTATTAGGGCGAGGGTGCCCAATGACTACGGCTTTTCCTTGTTTGCGTGCATATTGAATTGCTCGTTGGAACTGGTTTTGTACATCATGGAAGTGATCGCTATCATCTAAGAAAATATCACGATCGAGCGCTTTTATACCCTGTTGGCGAGCAATTTTACTGGCAACACTGCTTCCAATAGTGCGGCTATCAAGAAAAAATAAATGATGTTGTCGTAAAGCCAGCATTAAATTTTCCATTAAAGGGGCATTAGAGGTTGCCGCACTTCCTGTATGATTATTTAATCCTATGGCATAGGATACGATGTTTTTTGCATTAGCAACACGTTGTGCTACTTCATTTTGGCTCATACCCAGATAAATGCCGCCAAGTTCTAATTTCATATTGTTTTTGGCTTGCATAGGTAAGTGAATAAGAATATCTCGCCCTTGTTGATAAGCTAGCTGATTACGTTGTTTGGCATAGGGGGCAGCGGGAATAATGGCGACAGCAATTTGTGGCGGTAAGGCATAAATCGCACTGTCTTCACGTTGACGATAACCTATATCATCAATCACAATGGCGAGTTTACCAGCATAAACTTGAGGAATAACAGAAAAAATCATGCTAAAAATTACCGCACTTTGTCTCAATTTTTTGATCATTTTAACCAACCTATTGGATTTACTGCATTACCTTGACGGCGGATTTCAAAATACAGGGAAGAACGTCCTTGCCCACCAGAGTTCCCAACTTCGGCGATTTTTTGTCCCGCTCGCACTAAATTTCCCTCTTTGACAGCCAGTGCTTGATTATAACCATATAAGCTCATATCGCCTTTACCATGATCAATGACGACAACTAAGCCATAGCCTTGTAACCAATTCGCTAAAATCACTCTTCCATCAGCAATGGCTTTGACCGCTGTGCCTGTCTTGGCACCAATAACAATACCTTTCCATTTTAATTCGCCTACTTGGCTTGCGCCATAACGATGTAAAATATTGCCTACCACTGGGAAGGCATATTGCTTACGAGGCTGTCCAAGCCCTGCGGTTTGACGTAATAATTGTTGCTCTTGTGCAGTGGGTTGATAAGGACGGTTATTTTTACGCTCGGCCTCCGCTTTTTTCTGGGCATAGGCCTCTCGTTCTCGTTGTTCTTGCTGACGAGCGACTTTTTCTGCCCGTTGAATTTGCTGTTTTAATGCGTTTTCATTGGCTTTTAATTGTGCTAAGCGATTTTCATCTTGTTGCAAGGTTTTGTTTAATTGATTAAGGGTTTTTTGTCGTTCGTTTTGTGTGCGTTGTAATGCTTGTTGTTGCTGTTTTTGGCTTGTTAATTGTTGTTGCTGTTGTTGCCTTTGTTGTTCAATAAAGGCTTGATTTTCGGCTAATTGCTGTTGTGTTTGTTTTAACTCTTCAATTAATTCTATGCGAGCCTGATTGATATGCTCATAATATCTTTTCATACGATCGGCATCTTGTGCTTTTTCTGATAATAATTTTTCTAATAAAGCAGGGTTGGTGCCAGTACGATAGGCTGAGTCTAATTGTTTAGCTAATTGCGCTTTTTGCCGTTGTTGTTGTTTTTCAAGTTGTTGAATTTGTTGTGCCGTTTCTTGAATGAGTCTATTGCTTTCTCGTAATTCACTTTCTACTTGACGTAATTGATTAACCACTTGATTAATATGGGTTTCTTGATTTTTTAATTGGTTTTGTAATTGCTGCTGTTGTTGTTTTTGCTGGGCTATTTGCTGTTCAGTCTGTTTAATTTGTTGCTGAATTTGTGAAAGATCATTGGCAAATAAGTAGGGTAAATAACCACAACTCAATAAAAGTGCGGTATAAATTTGCCGAGTTTTTCCTTTTAGCCAAAATCTGATCATATTTTTTAAAATTACATTCCCAAAACAAATTAAGGGGACTAAATATAGCATTTTTTCGCTTAATGCGAAATATTGGCTTTTGTCTAGGGTTCATTATAATATTGCCTTCATCATTCAGAGGAGAAAAATATGCTACAACGTTCAGTGCTGTTTGTTTGCCTAGGTAACATTTGCCGCTCGCCTATGGCTGAATATTTATTGCGTGATAAATTGAAAAAAGCCAAATTGGATAAGCAAGTCATTGTGGATAGTGCAGGCACCGCTGGCTATCACGACGGCGAAGATATGCATCAAGGTACAGCAAAAATATTGCGTCAATATCATATTGATAAACAAGGCTTTGTCAGTCGTAAAATACGTTCGCAAGATTGGCAACAATTTGACTATATTATTGCGATGGATAATCAGAATTTGCGAGATTTACAGGCTTTTTTCCAAGCAGATAAACAAAAATTATTTAAAGTGACCGATCTTTGTCCAACATTAGACTATGATCATATCCCAGATCCTTGGTATACAGGTGATTTCCAACAAACCTATGATTTACTCGATCAATGCTGTGATGCGTTGATGGTAAAACTACAACAACAATTAACGAAATAATCATTGAGGGCAGTTTGCCCTCGTAAATGAATATTAGGGTTTAATATCACGCTTAATCGGATTTTGCATAGAAATTAAGGTTTCAGTGGATTGAATTTCATCAATTAATTGAATTTTTGTTACAAGGACATGATGTAATTCTTCAATCGTATGGGTCATTACTTTAATAAAGATAGAATAATTTCCTGTTGTGTAATAAGCCTCTACCACTTCATCAAAACTTTCTAACTGCTTAATGACTTTTTCATAGTCTTTGGCACTCTTTAGGATAATGCCAATAAAACAGCACACATCATAACCAAGTTTACGCTCATTAATTCTAATTTTGGTGCCTTCAATAATGTTCGCCTGTCGCATTTTTTCAACCCTAACGTGAATAGTGCCAGGGCTGACACCAAAGTTTTTTGCCATTTCAGCGTAAGGTGTGCGGGCATCTTTAGTTAATACGCGTAGTATATTTTGATCTAAATTATCAATTTGGTGCATAATTTTGCTCCGTTTTTATATTTTTTATGAAATAAGCCTATCTTTATTATATATTATCTATATCGTTTGCAAATAATGATTAAATCTATTGAATTAGATCAACATATTATTGAATAATGCGCGCAATATAAATAAAAATTATAAAAATGTATTCTACAAAGGCGATATAAGATGAAAAAATCATTTATTTTACAACAACAAGAAATTAGTTTTGCCAAAAATACCTTTACTGAAAAATTAATTGAGCATTTAGGTATTGTTGAAGTTCAAGGTCCAATCTTAAGCCAAGTGGGCAATGGTATTCAAGATAATCTTTCAGGTACAGAGAAAGCTGTGCAAGTAAATGTGAAGCAGATCACAGATGCCACCTTTGAAGTTGTGCATTCTCTCGCCAAATGGAAACGTCATACCCTAGCACGTTTTGGGTTTAAACCAAATGAAGGGCTATTTGTTCACATGAAAGCATTGCGTCCTGATGAAGATTCTTTAGATCGCACGCACTCTGTTTATGTGGATCAATGGGATTGGGAAAAAGTTATGCCAGAAGGATCGCGTAACTTAGATTATTTAAAACAAACTGTACGTTCCATTTATGCGGCAATTCGTGAAACGGAAGCCTTAGTCGATGAAAAATTTGGATTAAAATCATTTTTACCTGAGCAAATTACCTTTGTACATACCGAAGATTTGGTTAAGCGTTTCCCAGAAATGAATGATAAACAACGTGAAAATGCGATCTGTAAAGAATACGGAGCGGTATTTTTAATTGGGATTGGTGGCGAGCTATCTAATGGTAAACCACATGATGTTCGTGCGCCAGATTATGATGACTGGACGACGCCATCAGAAGGTGAATATAAAGGCTTAAATGGCGATATTTTAGTATGGAACCCTGTATTAGAGAGTGCATTTGAGCTTTCTTCAATGGGGATTCGTGTTGATGAGGTCGCTTTACGCCGCCAACTTGCCATTAAAGGCGATGAAGAACGCTTAAAATTTGATTGGCACCAAGATTTAATTAACGGTCGTTTACCGCAAACTATCGGCGGTGGCATTGGGCAATCTCGTCTTGTTATGTTGTTATTACAGAAAAAACATATTGGCGAAGTGCAATGTAGTGTATGGCCAAAATCAGTGATGCAGGAATTTGAGCATATTTTATAAGTTATCCTTGCTGATTGAATGTAGAAGTGCGGTCAAAATATTTTTATTTTTGACCGCACTTTTCTTTTTTATAAAAGGATAACATTGCCTTTCTTTCACTTCTTAGGTAGTATGAGCCAATTAATACCCTATTGGTATTGATACTGAAATAGATTAAGTTTAATTATTTTAGGATTTATTATATGAAAAAAATTCTTTTCGCCCTCAGTCTAGGGGCTTATTCTACGGCTTTCGCCAATCCTGTTGCTCTTTCTTCTCCTTATACAGATGTTCATCTTTATGAACTTCTGCAACATTATCATTTAGAAACGCCAAAAGGTTCGCAAGGGCAAATGCAGTTGTGGGTGCCTGTGCCCTTTGATACGGCTTACCAGCAAGTGAAATCCATTCAGTTTGAAGGAAATTATCAACAGGCTTATATTACTGATAATAATAGTTATGGCGCGAAAACCCTGTTTGTAAGCTGGGATAGTCAAGAATCACAACCTGATTTAACTTTAACATTGATTATTCAAACGCAAGATCGTGAACCTGAGAAACAACAGTTATTACAATCTTACCAAGCGCCAGAAAATATTATTTATCCTGTTGATGTTGTTGAGTTTTTAAAGCCTACGCAACATATAAAAATCGATGGTATTGTTAAACAATTTGCCGATAAGATTGTTGGTGATGAGAAGAACCCATTGCAACAAGCAAAACTTATTCATCAATGGATTGTGGATAATATGGAGCGTGATAATGATGTGATTGGCTGTGGCGAGGGTGATGTGGCGAAAATCTTAACCACAGGGGTATTAAGAGGAAAATGTACCGATATTAATTCCGTTTTTGTTGCTTTAGCCCGAGCTGTGGGGATTCCTGCTCGAGAAGTTTTTGGGCTTCGTTTGGGGGCTTCCGAGAAATTGGCACAATATTCTGCAACCGCCTTTGGTAGTGCTGATGCGAACGGTGTGGCACAAGTGAGTGGTGGGCAACATTGTCGTGCTGAGTTTTATTTAGTGGGGTTTGGCTGGGTGCCTGTAGATTCTGCGGATGTGACCAAAATGCGTTTAGCGGAAAAGAAAGCTGTTGATGATCCTGCAACGCAAGCGGTGGCAGATTATTTATTTGGTAACTGGGAGATGAATTGGGTTGGTTTTAATTATGGACGTGATTTTGATCTTTATCCGACACCAGAATTAACCCCACTCAATAATTTTGGTTACCCTTATGCAGAAGTCGGTGGCGATCCTTTAAATTTCTTTGATCCAGCAAGTTTTAAATATGAATTTACTGCCAAAAAGCTCGATAAGTAAATTATTTTTAGCCACATTTACGGCTTTAATGAGTGCAATAGGGGCTAGCCTATGTTGTATTGCCCCTTTAATATATTTATTGTTTGGCATTTCATCGGCTTGGTTAGTGAGTTTACATCAACTGAGCTTTTTGCAATATCCCTTATTGATCATCTCTTTATTGACCTTTGCCTATGGCGGTTGGCTACTGTTTTTTAGCCATAAAATTCTTTGCACAAAGTATATTTCTCGCTTGGGATTGCAAATAGGTTATTTAGTGGTTTTTATTCTTTTATTATTTTTACTCAGTTATCCTTATATATTGCCTTGGTTATTAGGAGGAAGTGAATGAAAAAATTAGTGGCTGTTTTTTTGATTTTATATGCTCAAATGGTGGTTGCCAGTGAAAAGCAAGTTTTATTACAGATTAAAGAAATGACTTGTCAATTATGTGCTTATACCGTTAATAAAACCTTGCGTGATGTACAGGGCGTAATCACCACAAAAGCCAATATTCAAAACCAAACTGTGCGAGTTACCGCACAGCAAGATCTTGATAATCAGCGACTGATTGAGGCGATTGAAAGCCTGAATTATTCAGCGGTGGTACAAAAATAATTTGAAATTTGACCGCACTTTTATTCCGCCTCTACCAGACTTAATGCCTGTTCTACCACTTCAACCCCTGCTTGGGGTTTAAAGGCATTTTCGCTTAAATAACGTCGCCATTGTCTTGCGCCTTTGCATTGCTGGAAGGCGTTAATCATATGGCGTACGATATGGTTAAGTTGAGTACCTTGGCTTAGTTCCTGTTCTATATAGGGAAACATTTTGGTCACAGCTTGGCGAGGGGTAACAATGGGGCAATGGGGATCAAATAAGGCTTGATCAATATAACCGAGTAAACTTGGGTTTTGATAGGCTTCTCGCCCTATCATAACGCCGTCAACATAATTTAAGTGTTGTTGTATTTCGTCAATGGTTTTGATACCGCCATTAATGACGATCTTTAATTCAGGAAAATCTCGTTTTAGTTGATAAACTCGGGCGTAATCCAGCGGTGGAATTTCACGATTTTGTTTCGGGCTAAGTCCCGATAACCAAGCCTTACGTGCGTGAATAATAAATTCTCGCCCCCCAATTTGAGCGATATGTTGAATAAAATCCACTAAAAAGGCATAACTATCTTGTTCATCAATGCCGATACGTGTTTTTACTGTAACAGGGAGTGACGTCGCTTGTTGCATTTGTTGTACACATTCGGCAACCAAGGCTGGTTTTGCCATTAAGCAAGCCCCAAACATACCATTTTGCACCCGATCGGAAGGGCAACCTACATTAAGATTAATTTCGTGGTAACCGTATTGTTCCGCTAAGCTAGCACAATGGGCGAGTTGTTGGGGATCGCTGCCACCTAATTGTAGTGCCACAGGGTTTTCACGAGGGGTAAAGATGAGATGATCATATTTACTATGAATAATCGCCCCTGTGGTAACCATTTCACTATACAATAAGGCGTGCTGGCTAAATTGGCGATGAAAATAACGGCAGTGGCGTGTTGTCCAATCAAGCATTGGTGCAACAGAAAATCGCCCACGATAAAGGTTGTTTTGCATAATTTGTTTTACTCAAAGTGCGGTGTGTTTTACTAAAATTTTGAGGCAGAATTATAACAAAGTTTTACCCAAGTAAAGAGAAGAGTTTGTTATGCAAAATCTTGAATTGCTTGGTTAATGGCGTAAAAGTGCTTGCATTCATTAAGTGATTTGTGTAGAATACGCCCACTTTCTTTTTTGAAAGTCATTTGATGTAATCATTTATCAAATGGGTATGGAGATATTTCATACTAACAATGTTCCCGATTTGGGGACTATATAAGAGGTTAACTGCACTTCCTTTTCTTTTTATTAAATGATAGAAAAGTGATGGTGTCAGTTTTATTATTAGCTAATTTTTATTGGAGCTCTGGTCTAATGCAGAACCAAAGAATCCGTATCCGCTTAAAAGCATTTGATCATCGTTTGATCGATCAATCTACTGCGGAGATCGTAGAAACAGCTAAACGTACTGGTGCACAAGTTCGTGGTCCAATTCCTTTACCAACTCGTAAAGAACGTTTTACAGTATTGATTTCACCACACGTCAACAAAGATGCACGTGATCAATATGAAATTCGTACTCACAAACGTTTAGTTGATATTGTTGAGCCAACAGAAAAAACTGTTGATGCATTAATGCGTTTAGATTTAGCTGCCGGTGTTGACGTGCAGATTAGTCTAGGTTAATAGAGGTTATTACAATGATTGGTTTAGTCGGTCGTAAAGTGGGTATGACACGTATCTTCAATGAAGATGGCGTTTCTGTACCTGTTACTGTTATCGAAATTGAAGCCAACCGTGTTACTCAAGTTAAAACTGTTGAAACAGATGGCTATTCTGCAATTCAAGTTACCACTGGCTCAAAAAAAGCAAGTCGTGTAACTAAGCCAGAAGCTGGTCATTTTGCGAAAGCAGGTGTTGAAGCTGGTCGCGGTTTATGGGAATTTCGTACTGAAGGTGAAGAATACACCTTAGGTCAAGAGATTAATGTTGACATCTTTGCAGATGTTAAAAAAGTTGATGTTACTGGTACATCTAAAGGTAAAGGATTTGCTGGCGGTGTTAAACGCTGGAATTTCCGTACTCAAGATGCAAGTCACGGTAACTCTTTATCACATCGTGTACTTGGTTCTATTGGTCAAAACCAAACACCAGGTCGTGTGTTTAAAGGTAAAAAAATGGCTGGACACTTAGGTAATGAACGTGTAACTGTTCAATCCCTTGAAGTTGTTCGTGTTGATGCTGAGCGTAAATTATTATTAGTAAAAGGTGCTGTTCCAGGTGCAACTAATAGTAATGTTATCGTAAAACCAGCAATTAAAGCATAAGTCTAGGAGATAGAGATGGAATTAGTAACTAAAGATGCACAAAGTGCATTGACTGTTTCTGAAACTACCTTCGGACGTGAGTTTAACGAAGCGTTGATCCACCAAGTTGTTGTTGCTTATGCAGCAGGTGCTCGTCAAGGTTCTCGTGCCCAAAAATCTCGTGCTGAAGTGTCTGGTTCAGGTAAAAAACCTTGGCGTCAAAAAGGTACTGGTCGTGCCCGTTCAGGTGATATTAAATCACCAATTTGGCGTTCTGGTGGTGTAACTTTTGCAGCGAAACCACAAGATCACAGCCAAAAAGTGAACAAAAAAATGTATCGTGGTGCGATTAAAAGTATTCTTTCTGAATTAGTTCGTCAAGAGCGTTTAATCGTTGTTGAGAAGTTTGAAATTGATGCACCAAAAACGAAAGTTTTAGTGCAAAAATTAAAAGAATTAGCACTTGATGATGTATTAATCATCAAAGCAAGTGTAGATGAAAATCTATTCTTAGCTGCACGCAACTTATATAAAGTTGATGTTCGTGATGTGCAAGGTATCGATCCAGTAAGTTTAATCGCTTTTGATAAAGTGGTGGTTACTGTTGATGCGGTAAAACAAATTGAGGAGATGTTAGCATGAGTCAAGAACGTTTGCTAAGAGTGCTTAAAGCACCGCATGTCTCTGAAAAGGCAACAAATAACGCTGAGAAGTCTAACACTATCGTGTTCAAAGTCGCTTTAGATGCAAATAAAGTAGAAATCGCTAATGCGGTTGAACAATTATTCGAAGTGAAAGTGGATTCTGTTCGTACTGTGGTTGTTAAAGGTAAAACCAAACGTCATGGTGCAAGAATTGGACGCCGCAGTGACTGGAAAAAAGCTTATGTAACGCTACAAGAAGGTCAAGAATTAGACTTTGTTGATAGTGCGGTAGAGTAATTCGGAGGATTAGAAGAAGATGGCTATCGTAAAATGTAAGCCGACCTCCGCTGGTCGTCGTCATGTTGTTAAAGTTGTTAACCCAGATTTATATAAAGGTAAGCCTTATGCACCTTTATTAGCAACTAAATCTAAAACAGGTGGTCGTAACAACGTAGGCCGCATCACTACTCGTCATATCGGTGGTGGGCATAAACAACATTATCGTCTAATTGATTTTAAACGTAATAAATTAGATATTCCTGCGGTTGTTGAGCGTCTAGAATATGATCCAAATCGTTCTGCAAATATTGCTTTAGTGCTATATAAAGATGGTGAACGTCGTTATATCTTAGCACCTAAAGGTTTATCTGTAGGCGATCAAATCCAAGCTGGTGTGAATGCAGCAATTAAAGTTGGTAATAGCTTACCAATGCGTAATATCCCAGTAGGTTCAACTGTACATAATGTTGAATTAAAACCAGGTAAAGGCGGACAAATTGCGCGTTCAGCTGGTGCTTATGTACAAATTATTGCACGTGAAGGTAACTATGTAACCTTACGTTTACGTTCTGGTGAAATGCGTAAAGTATTAGCAGAATGTTGTGCAACTATCGGTGAAGTAGGTAACTCAGAACATATGTTACGTGTACTTGGTAAAGCAGGTGCAAGTCGTTGGAGAGGTATTCGTCCAACTGTTCGCGGTACAGCAATGAACCCGGTAGATCACCCTCATGGTGGTGGTGAAGGTCGTAACTTTGGTAAACATCCTGTGACTCCATGGGGCGTTCAAACTAAAGGTAAGAAAACTCGCCATAACAAACGTACTGATAAATATATCGTACGCCGCCGTGGTAAATAATTTTTTTTGATTAGATAGAGGATAAACCATGCCACGTTCTCTCAAGAAGGGTCCATTCCTTGACCTACACTTGTTGAAGAAGGTAGAGAAAGCGGTGGAAAGCGGGGATAAAAAACCAATTAAAACTTGGTCCCGTCGTTCAATGATCATTCCATCAATGATTGGATTGACCATCGCTGTCCATAATGGTCGTCAGCACGTTCCTGTATTTATTTCTGATGAAATGATCGGTCATAAATTAGGTGAATTTGCACCGACTCGTACTTACCGCGGTCACGCTGCGGATAAGAAAGCTAAGAAGTAAGGGGTAAAAGATGGAAACTATTGCAAAACATCGTTACGCTCGCACTTCAGCACAAAAAGCTCGTTTAGTTGCGGATTTAATCCGCGGTAAAAAAGTCGCTCAAGCGTTAGAAATCTTAACTTATACTAATAAAAAAGCAGCAGCTTTAGTTAAGAAAGTGCTTGAATCAGCGATTGCTAATGCAGAGCATAATGACGGTGCAGATATCGATGATCTTAAAGTTGCTAAGATTTTTGTAGATGAAGGTCCTAGCATGAAACGTGTTATGCCACGAGCTAAAGGTCGTGCAGATCGTATTTTAAAACGTACAAGCCACATCACAGTGGTTGTGTCAGATCGTTAAGAGTAGAGGAATAGCAAATGGGTCAAAAAGTACATCCACATGGTATTCGCCTAGGTATTGTTAAACCTTGGAACTCTACTTGGTTCGCGAATACACAAGATTTCGCTGATAATTTAGATGGCGATTTCAAAGTACGTAAATTCTTAAATAAAAAGTTAGCGAATGCTTCTGTTTCACGTATCACTATTGAGCGTCCAGCAAAAAGTATTCGAGTAACTATTCACACAGCTCGCCCGGGTATCGTAATTGGTAAAAAAGGCGAAGATGTTGAAAAATTACGCAATGCAGTAGCAACTATTGCTGGTGTACCTGCACAAATCAACATCGCTGAAGTGAAAAAACCAGAATTAGATGCAAAATTGGTTGCAGAAAACATTGCTTCTCAACTTGAGCGCCGTGTGATGTTCCGTCGTGCGATGAAAAAAGCCGTACAAAATGCAATGCGTTTAGGAGCAAAAGGTATCAAAGTTGAAGTAAGTGGTCGTTTAGGTGGTGCAGAAATTGCACGTTCAGAATGGTATCGTGAAGGTCGTGTACCTCTTCATACTCTTCGTGCAGACATCGATTATAGCACAGCTGAAGCACATACAACTTACGGCGTTATCGGCGTAAAAGTATGGATCTTCAAAGGTGAGATTTTAGGTGGTATGGCTGCAGTGGCACAACAACCAGAACAACAACCTGCCACGCCGAAAAAGGCACCTCGTGGTAAAGGTCGTAAGTAAGGAGAACTGCTAAATGTTGCAACCAAAACGTACAAAATTCCGCAAAGTCCACAAAGGTCGTAACCGTGGTATTGCTGGTGGTACAGAAGTGAGCTTCGGTACTTACGGTTTAAAAGCAATTGGTCGTGGTCGTTTAACTGCGCGTCAAATTGAAGCCGCTCGTCGTGCAATGACGCGTGCTGTAAAACGTCAAGGTAAAATCTGGATCCGAGTATTTCCAGATAAACCAATTACAGAAAAACCATTAGAAGTCCGTATGGGTAAAGGTAAAGGTAACGTTGAGTACTGGGTAGCCCTAATCCAGCCGGGTAAAGTATTATATGAAATGGACGGTGTATCTGAAGAAGTTGCTCGCAATGCTTTCGCATTAGCGGCGGCAAAACTTCCATTCAAAACAACGTTCGTAACTAAGACGGTGATGTAATGAAAGCTCAAGAACTACGTACAAAAAGTGTTGAAGAGCTGAATGCTGAATTGGTTAACTTGTTAGGTGAGCAATTCAAGTTGCGTATGCAAGCAGCCACCGGTCAGCTTCAACAAACCCATCAGTTAAAACAAGTGCGCCGTAGTATCGCACAGGTAAAAACTGTTCTAACAGAGAAGGCGGGTGAGTAATGACTGATAAAATTCGCACATTGCAAGGTCGTGTAATTAGCGACAAAATGGATAAATCTTTTACAATCGCGATTGAGCGTTTCGTAAAACACCCGTTATACGGTAAATTTATCCGTCGCACTACAAAATTACACGTGCATGACGAAAACAATCAAGCTAAAGAAGGTGATATTGTTGAGATTCGTGAATGTCGTCCAATCTCTAAAACAAAATCCCACACTTTAGTTCGTGTTGTTGAAAAAGCAGTAAATGCTTAATTATTGCTTTTAATCATAAAAATAAAAAACCGTGCTTTAATAGTACGGTTTTTTTATCTAATCAATATCTATATTCTTTTCTCTACTAATAATTTTGAAGCAGTATACTGCTTTTACTTGTTATTGACATAACAAGTAAAGTATTACTGTTTAATATTAAGGAGAAAATAGTATGAAAAAAATTTTAATAGGCTTTTTATCCGCTTTCTCTATTGTATCTTGTGATCACGCCTCGTTAGTTGATGAGTATTCTAATCTCTCTGAAAAGCAGAGATTGGAACGACTAAATGACTTAACTTTAAATGATGTTGGGCATATTACTATGAGAGAATTTTGTACTAATGAAGAATATTATGAATATATAGGAAGGGCGACTGTTAATGATTATGGAGAATATCATGATGTAACCAGAGCTATTGCATCTGGTTTAACGCGTATTGCAATGCTTTGTACGAGTAATGGTAGAACAGAAATTAGTATATGTGATCGTATCGATGAACTGCCAAGAAAACAACAGAAAAAAATGGAAGAGTTGTGTGAAATGACTATCGCTGAAGGGATCATCATACCAGTGGAAGAAGCTTTTGAAGCTATGAATAAATAGATATGGATATATGCTTTTTTGGGGTTTACAAAAGGTTTTTGGAACTAGAAGTGTTAGAGATTTATGTTAACTTACCGAATTAGTGAAAAATAGCATTGTAATTGTTGTTGATATTATGATAAAATCCACGCCCACTTGCCTGTATCGGTAAGTGATTCGTCCCCGAAAGGGTTTTGTTTATATTTTAGCGGAGTACTAAGATGATCCAAGAACAGACTATGCTTGACGTGGCAGATAACTCTGGCGCACGTAGCGTAATGTGTATCAAGGTTCTAGGTGGATCGCACCGTCGTTATGCTGCTATTGGCGACATTATCAAAATTACTGTGAAAGAAGCAATTCCTCGTGGTAAAGTGAAAAAAGGTGATGTGTTAAAAGCAGTTGTTGTGCGCACCAAGAAGGGTGTTCGTCGCCCAGATGGATCAGTTATTCGCTTCGATGGTAATGCTTGTGTCGTTTTAAATAACAATACTGAGCAACCAATCGGTACACGTATTTTCGGACCAGTGACGCGTGAACTTCGTTCTGAGAAGTTTATGAAGATCATTTCTTTGGCACCAGAAGTACTGTAAGGAGAAGTGAAAATGGCTGCAAAAATCCGTCAAAACGATGAAGTTATTATGATTGCTGGTAGCACTGAAAAAGGCAAAGGCAAACGTGGTAAAGTAACAAAAGTATTACCGAATGGTAAAGTAATTGTTGAAGGTTTAAACGTTATTACTAAACATGAAAAACCTGTACCAGCTTTAGGTAAAGCAGGTGGTTTAGTGAAAAAAGAAGCACCTATTGATGTTTCAAATGTAGCGATTTTCAATCCTGAAACAAATAAAGCTGACCGTGTAGGTTTCCGATTTGAAGATGGTAAAAAAGTGCGTTTCTTCAAATCTACTGGTAAAACAATTTAATTAACTGGAGTAATGCGATGGCGAAACTGCATGATTACTACAGAGATACAGTAGTGAATGAATTAAAATCAAAATTCAACTACAAATCTGTCATGCAAGTCCCACGAATCGAAAAGATAACCCTGAATATGGGTGTGGGTGAAGCATTGACCGACAAGAAATTGCTAGATAACGCAGTAGCGGATTTAGCAGCAATCAGCGGTCAAAAACCTTTAGTAACTAAAGCTCGCAAATCTGTTGCTGGCTTTAAAATCCGTCAGGGATATCCAATCGGTTGTAAAGTGACCCTACGTGGTGAGCGTATGTGGGAATTTTTTGAACGATTAATCTCTATTGCTGTTCCACGTATCCGTGATTTCCGTGGTTTAAGTGCGAAATCATTTGATGGACGTGGTAATTATAGCATGGGTGTGCGTGAACAAATCATCTTCCCTGAAATCGATTATGATAAAGTGGATCGTGTACGTGGTTTAGATATTACTATTACTACTACGGCGAAAACTGATGAAGAAGGTCAAGCACTACTTGCTGCCTTTAACTTCCCATTCCGTAAATAAGGCAGGTTATAAATGGCTAAACAATCAATGATCGAGCGCGATTTAAAACGTGCTAAATTAGCTGAAAAATTCTACGCTAAACGTGTTGAATTAAAGAAAATTATTTCAGATGTGAACGCCTCTGACGAAGATCGTTGGAATGCGGTGTTAAAGTTACAAACTTTACCACGTGATTCTAGCCCAAGTCGTCAGCGTAACCGTTGCCGTCAAACTGGACGTCCACATGGTGTGTTACGTAAGTTTGGTTTAAGTCGTATTAAAGTCCGTGAAGCTGCGATGCGTGGTGAGATCCCGGGCCTTAAGAAAGCAAGTTGGTAATTTACCACTTTATTTTGGAATCGGAGTAAAAGCACATGAGCATGCAAGATCCAATCGCAGATATGTTGACTCGTATTCGTAACGGTCAAGCTGCGAATAAAGTTGCGATCAACATGCCTTCCTCCAAGCTAAAAGTGGCTATCGCCAATGTATTAGCGGAAGAAGGTTATATTGAGAGCTTTAAAGTATTAGAAGGTGTAAAACCTGAGTTGGAAATTACATTAAAATATTTCCAAGGTAAACCAGTTGTAGAAAGCATTCAACGTGTAAGCCGTCCTGGTCTTCGTATTTATAAACGTAAAGACGAATTACCAAGAGTAATGGGTGGTTTAGGTGTTGCTGTAGTATCTACATCTAAAGGTGTGATGACTGACCGTGCAGCTCGCCAAGCGGGTTTAGGCGGTGAGATTATCTGTTACGTAGCTTAATAGAAGAGGTAGGAAATGTCTCGAGTTGCTAAAGCACCCGTTAATATTCCTGCCGGCGTAGAGGTAAAACTCGACGGTCAGCTATTAACGGTAAAAGGTAAAAATGGCGAGTTATCTCGCAAGATTCATAATGCAGTTGAAGTAAAACAAGATAATGGTGCATTAACGTTTTCTCCTCGTGAAGGCGTGGTAGGTGCAGATGCACAAGCAGGAACTTCACGTGCATTAGTTAATGCAATGGTTATTGGTGTTACTGAAGGTTTCACTAAGAAATTACAATTAGTAGGGGTAGGTTACAGAGCTCAAGTTAAAGGTAATGCAGTAGCTTTATCTTTAGGCTATTCTCACCCTATTGAACATACTTTGCCTGCGGGGATTACTGCAGAATGCCCATCACAAACTGAAATTGTTTTAAAAGGTATTGATAAACAATTAATCGGTCAAGTGGCAGCAGATATTCGTGCTTATCGCCGTCCTGAGCCTTATAAAGGTAAAGGGGTACGCTATGCTGATGAAGTGGTGCGTACAAAAGAGGCTAAGAAGAAATAATTAAGGTAACACTATGGATAAGAAATCAGCTCGTATCCGTCGTGCAGCACGTGCACGTCATATGATGAGAGAACAAGGAGTAACTCGTTTAGTTATTCACCGTACTCCTCGTCATATCTATGCACAAGTGATTGCACCAAACGGTTCAGAAGTGCTTGCCGCTGCTTCAACTGTTGAGAAAGTAATTAGTGAGCAAGTAAAATATACCGGAAATAAAGATGCTGCTGCAGTAGTGGGTAAAACTGTTGCTGAGCGTGCATTAGCGAAAGGCGTAAAAAGCGTAGCTTTCGATCGTTCTGGTTTTAAATATCATGGTCGTGTCCAAACGTTAGCGGACGCTGCCCGTGAAGCTGGTCTACAGTTCTAATAGAGGTAATTTGAGATGGCAAGCATCGAAAAACAAACTGGTGAACTGCAAGAGAAGCTAATCGCGGTGAACCGTGTATCAAAAACTGTAAAAGGTGGCCGTATCATGAGCTTTACTGCTTTAACAGTAGTAGGTGATGGTAATGGTCGTGTAGGTTTTGGTTACGGTAAAGCTCGTGAAGTTCCGGCAGCTATCCAAAAAGCGATGGAAAAAGCACGTCGCAATATGATTAACGTAGCTTTAAATGAAGGGACATTACAACACCCTGTTAAAGGTACTCACACTGGTTCTCGTGTATTTATGCAACCAGCGAGTGAAGGTACTGGGATTATCGCAGGTGGTGCAATGCGTGCAGTATTAGAAGTAGCAGGCGTTCGCAACGTTCTTTCTAAAGCGTACGGTTCAACCAACCCAATCAACGTTGTTCGTGCAACTATTGATGCACTAGCAAATATGAAATCACCAGAAATGGTTGCTGCAAAACGTGGCAAAACTGTTGATGAAATTTTGGGGTAATTGACTATGGCAAAAACTATTAAAGTAACACAAACTCGTAGCTCAATTGGTCGTTTACCAAAACATAAAGCTACGTTACGTGGTCTAGGTCTTCGTCATATTCGTCATACCGTTGAATTAATTGATACCCCTGCGGTACGCGGTATGATTAACCAAGTTTCATACATGGTTAAAGTGGAGGAGTAATAGATGCGTTTAAATACTCTATCTCCGGCTGAAGGTGCTAAGCATAGTGCTAAGCGTTTAGGTCGTGGTATTGGTTCAGGTTTAGGTAAAACTGGTGGTCGTGGTCATAAAGGTCAAAAATCTCGTACTGGTGGCGGTGTTCGTCGTGGTTTCGAGGGTGGTCAAATGCCTTTATACCGTCGTTTACCAAAATTTGGTTTTACTTCAATGAAGTCAGCGGTAACTGCTGAAGTTCGTTTGAATGACCTAGCCAAAGTAGAAGGTAATGTAGTCACTTTAGATTCATTAAAAGCTGCGAATGTTATTACTAAAGATATTCAATTCGTTAAAATTATTTTAGCGGGTGAAGTGAAAGGTGCAGTAACAGTTCGTGGATTACGTGTAACTAAAGGAGCTAAAGCAGCGATTGAAGCTGCTGGCGGTTCAATTGAGGAATAATTGACAAATGGCTAAGCAACCAGGTTATCAAAATAGAAGTACTCAAAGTGGTACAGGTGAATTGAAACGCAGACTTTGGTTTGTGTTAGGAGCGCTTATTGTTTTTCGTATAGGCTCTTTTATTCCCGTTCCTGGTATTGATGCAGCCGTTTTAGCTCAATTGATTGAACAACAAAAAGGCACCATCATTGATATGTTTAATATGTTCTCTGGTGGTGCATTGAGCCGAGCATCAATTTTTGCATTAGGGATCATGCCGTATATTTCGGCATCGATTATTATACAATTATTGACAACGGTCCACCCAGCATTAGCTGAATTAAAGAAAGAGGGAGAGGCAGGTCGTCGTAAAATTAGCAAATATACACGCTATTCGACTTTAGGCCTTGCGACCATTCAAGCCATAGGTATTTCAACGGGTTTACCAAATATGTTACCTGGTTTGGTACCAAATCTTGGATTTGGTTTTTATTTTACTGCGGTCATTAGCTTAGTAACAGGAACAATGTTCCTTATGTGGTTAGGCGAACAAATTACAGAACGCGGTATTGGTAATGGTATTTCTTTAATTATTTTTGCGGGTATTGTGGCTGGGTTACCATCTGCAATTGGTCAAACTATTGAGCAGGCTCGTCAAGGACAAATGCACGCATTAGCATTATTATTAATTGCAGTGATTGTATTTGCGGTAACTTATTTTGTGGTCTTCGTTGAAAGAGGACAAAGAAGAATCAAAGTTGAATATGCTAAACGTCAACAAGGTCGTCAGATTCTTGGTGGACATAGCAGTCATTTACCATTAAAAGTAAATATGGCTGGTGTTATTCCTGCTATTTTTGCTTCAAGTATTATTTTATTCCCCGCGACTTTAAGCCAATGGTTTGGACAAGGAGCGAGTGCGGATTGGTTAACTGACTTATCTATGTTATTAGCACCTGGACAACCTCTGTATATGATATTATATGCAGTATCAATTATCTTCTTTAGTTTTTTCTATACAGCGATGCAATATAATCCGCGTGATACCGCTGATAACTTGAAAAAATCTGGTGCATTTATACCTGGAATTAGACCCGGTGAGCAAACATCACGTTACATTGATAAAATTATGACTCGCCTAACATTAATTGGCGGTCTATATATTACATTTGTATGTTTGATTCCTTACATTATGATGTCAGCTTGGAATGTTCAGTTTTATTTTGGCGGAACATCTCTCTTGATTGTCGTCGTGGTAATAATGGATTTCATCGCTCAGGTTCAAAGTCATCTTATGTCGACTCAATATGAATCTGCGTTGAAAAAAGCAAACCTTAAAGGTTTTGGGCAATAGTAATATTGTCTTTTGATAGAAAAAGGGATAAGCAATGAAAGTTCGTGCTTCCGTGAAGAAATTATGTCGTAACTGTAAAGTTGTTAAACGTGAAGGGGTTGTACGTGTATTATGTTCAGACCCTAAACATAAACAACGTCAAGGTTAATTGAAATATTTTCTTGCAAAGAACCAGCTGAGCGGATATACTGCTCAGCTCATTTATGTCCTTGATATACTGTTTGAGTATCCTGAAACGGGCTTTTCAAGATCAGTATATCAAATTAGTTAAAATATAGGAGTGCATAGTGGCCCGTATTGCAGGCATTAACATTCCTGATCATAAACACACTGTGATCGCATTAACTGCTATCTATGGTATCGGTAAAACCCGAGCACAACATATTTGTGCGGCAACGGGAATTGCTGAGAATGTTAAGATCAGTGAATTGTCTGAAGAGCAGATTGATAAACTGCGTGACGAAGTTGGTAAATTTACTGTTGAAGGTGACTTACGTCGTGAAGTAACACTTAACATCAAACGTCTATTAGATTTAGGATGTTATCGTGGTTTACGTCATCGTCGTGGTTTACCGGTGCGTGGTCAACGCACTAAAACTAACGCGCGTACCCGTAAGGGTCCTCGTAAACCGATCAAGAAATAGTCGGGGTAATATAAATGGCTAAAACACCAGTTCGTACACGTAAACGTGTAAAAAAACAAGTTGTAGATGGCGTGGCTCATATTCATGCCTCTTTCAATAACACAATCGTTACTATTACTGATCGTCAAGGTAACGCTCTAGCATGGGCAACAGCTGGCGGTTCAGGTTTCCGTGGTTCTCGTAAATCTACACCGTTTGCTGCACAAGTTGCTGCAGAACGTTGTGCCGAAATGGTAAAAGAATTCGGCTTAAAGAACTTGGAAGTTATGGTGAAAGGACCAGGTCCTGGTCGTGAGTCAACTATTCGTGCATTAAATGCAGCGGGTTTCCGTATTACGAATATTACTGATGTGACTCCGATTCCTCATAACGGTTGTCGTCCACCGAAGAAACGTCGTGTTTAATGGCGTAATAGGATAGTTGGAGAAAGAAAATGGCAAGATATTTGGGTCCTAAGCTCAAGCTGAGCCGTCGTGAAGGTACCGATTTATTCCTTAAATCAGGTGTCCGCGCGATTGAGTCAAAATGTAAAATTGATACAGCACCAGGTCAACACGGTGCTCGCAAACCACGTTTGTCTGATTATGGTAGTCAATTACGTGAGAAACAAAAAGTTCGTCGTATCTATGGCGTATTAGAGCGTCAATTCCGTAACTACTATAAAGAAGCAAACCGTTTAAAAGGTAACACAGGTGAAAACCTATTAGTGTTGTTAGAAGGTCGATTGGATAACGTTGTTTATCGCATGGGATTTGCTGCAACTCGTGCAGAAGCTCGCCAATTAGTGAGCCATAAAGCGATTGTTGTAAATGGTCGTGTTGTGAATATTCCATCTTTCCAAGTTTCTGTTGATGATGTTATTTCAGTGCGTGAAAAATCTAAAAAACAAGCTCGTATCAAAGCATCATTAGAATTAGCAGAACAAAGAGAAAAACCAACATGGTTAGATGTTGATGCTGCTAAAATGGAAGGTGTTTTCAAACGTGTTCCTGAACGTTCTGATTTATCAGCAGATATTAACGAACATCTGATCGTCGAGCTTTACTCTAAATAATAGTTAAAGTTTCGCGCAGCAAAGAGAGGATAAAATGCAGGGTTCTGTTACAGAATTTTTAAAGCCACACTTAGTAGATATTGAACAAATTAGTTCAACTCATGCTAAAGTGATCTTAGAGCCGTTAGAGCGTGGATTTGGTCACACATTAGGTAATGCATTGCGTCGTATTCTTTTATCTTCAATGCCGGGTTGTGCCGTAACTGAAGTTGAGATTGATGGCGTATTGCATGAGTATAGTAGTAAAGAAGGTGTTCAAGAAGATATTCTTGAAGTGCTTTTAAACTTAAAAGGCCTAGCGGTTAAAGTACAGAATAAAGATGATGTTTTATTAACATTGAGCAAATCTGGCATTGGCCCTGTTGTTGCAGGTGACATCATTCATGATGGTGATGTTGAGATCGTAAATCCTGAGCATGTAATTTGTCATTTGACTGACGAGAACGCATCAATTCAAATGCGTATTCGTGTACAACGTGGTAGAGGCTATGTTCCTGCTTCTGCTCGTGTTCATGCTCAAGATGAAGAGCGTCCTATTGGTCGTTTATTGGTAGATGCTTGTTATAGCCCAGTAGATCGTATTGCTTATAATGTAGAAGCAGCTCGTGTTGAACAACGCACTGACTTAGACAAATTAGTAATTGAATTGGAAACTAACGGCACTATTGATCCAGAAGATGCAATTCGTCGAGCAGCAACGATTTTAGCAGAGCAACTTGATGCATTCGTTGATTTGCGCGATGTTCGTCAGCCTGAAGTTAAGGAAGAAAAACCGGAATTTGATCCGATTTTACTACGTCCTGTTGATGACTTAGAGTTGACAGTTCGTTCTGCTAACTGTTTGAAAGCAGAAACAATTCATTATATCGGTGATTTAGTACAACGCACAGAAGTTGAATTATTAAAAACACCTAACTTAGGTAAGAAATCTCTTACTGAAATTAAGGACGTTTTAGCTTCGCGTGGGCTATCACTAGGTATGCGCCTTGAAAATTGGCCACCAGCAAGCATTGCTGAAGATTAGGTCATTTAGGTTAAGATTTTTCTGAGAAGGATAAGATCATGCGCCATCGTAAGAGTGGTCGTCAACTAAACCGTAATAGTAGCCATCGCCAAGCGATGTTCCGTAATATGGCAAGTTCATTGGTGACTCATGAGATCATCAAAACAACTTTACCTAAAGCGAAAGAATTACGCCGTGTAGTTGAGCCGTTAATTACTTTAGCAAAAGTAGATACTGTGGCAAATCGCCGTTTAGCTTTTGCTCGTACTCGTAACATTGATGTTGTTACAAAATTATTTAATGAATTAGGTCCACGTTTCGCACAACGTGCAGGTGGATATACTCGCATTTTAAAATGTGGTTTCCGTGCAGGCGATAATGCACCAATGGCATACATTGAATTAGTTGATCGCCCAGAAGTAGCAACTGAAGCCGCTGCGGAATAATTCTGATCATAAGGATAAAAACCTGCCTAAGGCAGGTTTTTTTATGCGTGTTTATCTTTAAAGTTAAGATTGCACTTAATGTGAAAGAATAATAACTCATAAAGTGCGGTCGTTTTTATAAAAAATTTATAGACCCATCAACTTATAGTTGTTCAATTTAAAATAAGATAAGGCCACCAACTTCAAAGTAATACGATATATTGATTATGTAGCAATAATTCGTTTTGTGTACATAAATTTCTTTTAGGGTTTCAACTCGCTTTAATGTATGATAACCAACATTTTTAAGCATAACTAAGATAAAAATAATGAACAAATTTAATGCTCATAAACAGCTTGATGCCATAGGGCTTCGTTGTCCAGAACCTGTGATGTTAGTACGAAAAACTATTCGGCAAATGCAGGAAGGCGAAATTTTACATATTACTGCTGATGATCCGGCAACAACGAGAGATATTCCGAGTTTTTGTCAATTTATGGATCATACTTTGCTAAATCAACAAACTGACACTTTACCTTATCAGTATTGGATTAAGAAAGGAATTTCTTGATCTTGTTTTGGTATATACCTTAATTTTTTTCAAAACCTACCGCACTTGTATTTTTAAGTTGAAATTATTATCGTCTCATATAAACAAAACATCGCTAGTTTTTTGTAGACGAACTGATAAAATACATCGCTAATATGTGAAAAGGATCAAAGAAAATGAAACAAAAAGTGGTGTTAGCAACCAGTAATCAGGGCAAAGTCAAAGAAATGGCTGATGTGTTAGCCGAATTTGGTTTTGAAGTCATTGCCCAATCGGAACTCAATATTGAAAGCCCTGAAGAAACGGGCTTAACTTTTGTGGAAAATGCGTTATTAAAAGCACGCTATGCGAGCGAAGTGTCGGGATTACCTGCGATTGCCGATGATTCTGGCTTAGTGGTTCCCGCATTAGATGGCGAACCAGGATTATATTCTGCTCGCTATGCTGGAGTAGAGGGCGAGTTAGCGGATCAGCATAATCGCCAAAAATTATTGCAAAAAATAACTGCACTTACTGATGAACAACGACAAGCGAAATTTGTGAGTTGTATTGTGATGTTACAGCATGCAAAAGATCCCTCGCCGATTATTGCGGAGGGAGAATGTGTGGGGACAATTTTAACCGAAGAAAAGGGCAATAATGGCTTTGGTTATGACAGTCTATTTTTTAGCCCAGAACTCAATGCCAGTTTTGCCGAAGTGGAAACCTGTGAAAAGAAAAAAATTTCGCATCGTGCCAAAGCCTTGCAAGAACTAAAACAAAAATTAAGCCAAAAATCAATTAGGTAATGCTGTGTTAACACTTCCGCCGCTGAGTTTGTATATCCATATTCCTTGGTGTGTACAAAAATGCCCTTATTGCGATTTTAATTCACACGCACAAAAAGGCGAAATCCCTGAGCAACAATATCTTTCTCATTTGCTCAAGGATTTACAGGCGGACTTACAAGATTTTTCCGCCAGTATTCAACAACGCCCCTTGCAGTCCATTTTTATTGGCGGCGGCACACCTAGCCTATTTCAGGCAGAAAGTATCGCCTACCTATTGGCACAAATTCAACAAATGATCCCCTTTAGCCCACAAATTGAGATTACCCTTGAGGCAAACCCTGGCACAGCAGAGGCAAGCCGTTTTATTGGTTATCAGCAAGCAGGTGTAAACCGCATTTCAATGGGGATTCAAAGTTTTGCCGATGACAAATTGCAAAAATTAGGACGTATTCATAATAGCCGTGAAGCAAAACAAGCGGTACATTATGCCCAACAGGCAAGGTTGCGCAGTTTTAATTTAGATTTAATGCACGGCTTGCCCGATCAAACCCTTGAACAAGCTCTTGATGATTTACAACAAGCCATCGCCCTAAATCCCCTGCATCTTTCTTGGTATCAACTGACCATTGAACCAAATACTATGTTTGCTTATCGTCCGCCGCCCTTGCCTGACGACGATGAATTATGGGCTATTTTTGAACAAGGTCATCAATTATTAAGCCAAGCAGGCTACCAACAATACGAAACCTCCGCCTATGCCAAAGCGGGTTATCAATGCCAACACAACCTCAATTATTGGCGATTTGGCGATTATCTTGCCATTGGTTGTGGGGCACATGGCAAGCTTACCTTTCCTACTGGCGAAATTCTTCGTTATAGCAAAACCAAACACCCTAAAGGCTATATGCGAGGCGAATACCGCTATGAACAAAAAAATATTGCAGAAATCGACCGCCCTTTTGAGTTCTTTATGAACCGTTTTCGCCTACTTGAACCGACACCAAAAACGGACTTTGAACAATTTACAGGTTTATCCCTAAACAAAATCCAGCCTCAAATCCAATGGGCAATGGATCAACAATATTTAATTGAAACCGCCTCTCATTGGCAAATTACCACTCACGGCAAATTATTTTTAAATGATTTGTTGGAAGGGTTTCTCGCTTAAAACTTATTTTTATTAATTCTTATATAGAAAAGATAATTATTCTTATCGCAATCGGTTGCAATAAGTAAACTTCTGTTAGTTTATTATGTTAAAGAAAAGTTAGCGGGGGGGGGGGTAAAAGTCTTAATATCCTGTTAATAACTTGTTGCTAGTCGTGTATATTGTGTCGAATTTTTCTCAAACTTAAACATAGTTTAAAGAATATTAGCTGTGGTTTTTGTTTTTTATTTTAGTTCAGCATAGTATTTGCGAGGTATAAATGCTTTCCGTTAAGAAATTTATTATTGTATTTTGTTATCTTTTATTAACAGGTTGTACGGTTCAGAGCCTGACTTGGGATAATACGGAATCTTTGATTTATCAAACAGACGTTCCTAAAGATAAAGCATCAATTATCGTTTATCGTGAGTTACAAGCAATAGAAGGTAATGCGGTTAATATTTATATTAATGGTGAATATTTAACCTCATTACAACCTAACGCATATTCTCAATATAATGTTTGTCCTCATAGTCAAAGATTATATAGCGAGTTTACTGGTAATGATCCTGGTTATAAAAATAAAGCTAAACTAGGTAGTTATTATGACTTAGGCGAAAATCAATTAAATTTCTTCAAAGTTATCAATCTTAATGGACATCCTACATTGCAAGCTGTTTCCGAGCAGCAAGCAAAGGTTGAGCTTAAACAAATTCCAAAACAGGTAAATACACTACCACGAGTAGAAGAAAAAAATTGTGAAAAAATTAAACATTATAATTTATCTGCTTCAGCATTATTTGCTTTCAATAGTGGTAATAGAATTATTCCTTATGGTGAACAAGAGATCGCTAAAATTGCAGAAGATATAAAGCTTAATCAGTTAAATGTGAATTATATTGAAGTAATTGGTTATACCGATCCAGTTGGTAAAAGCAGTTATAACAAAACATTGTCATTACAAAGGGCTGAAACGATTAAATCTGTTTTAGTTCAAAATAATATTTCCGCTTCAATCATTAAAACAGAAGGAAGAGGCGCTGAAAATCTTCTCGTCGCACATTGCGATCGTCAATATCCGCAAAATAAAGCTAAACAAAATGAATGCAATCAACCAAATCGCCGAGTAGAGGTGATCTTACATTTAGCAAACTCTCATTAATTTTAAAAGAATATTAATTTAAGGAAATTGTATTATGACAAAGAGCATTACATTAAAAATCAATTCAAGCAAAGATACAATTAAAACGATTAAGCTAGAAAAAAACCAACAAGTAAAAATTCAAGCACAAGAAAAAGTAAATTATCAATTTATTGATGATGAAACGGAATTTGCCCCAGAAAATATTATGATCAAACGAGAGGGCGATGATCTTTTAATTGCCTTTGAAGGGACAGAAATTGAAACACCAAACTTAATTATTGAAAATTATTATCAGGTTGAGAGTGATAATTTATTAATTGGTCAATATGAAAATGGTGAGATTTATCCTTATGTACCAGAAAGTGGTTTAAAAACCGATGCGGTAACGGAATTATCAGAAAGTACATCGGCAGGACAGGCTTTAGGTGGAGAACCTATCAAAGCGGTTTGGGCTATATCACCTTGGCTATTAGCTTTAATTCCATTAGCGGGTATTGGTATTGGGGCTGCGGCAAAAGGGCATAGCAAAAAACATAACGAAGATACGCCGAATACGCATATCGATACTAAAGTGCCAAGCATTACCGTGGACGCGCCAGATCTGACTAATGACAACACCCCAACCATTACCGGGACAACGGATGCGCCAGTGGGCTCAACGGTGACGGTAACCATTACGGATAAGAACGGTGATACACAAACCGTGACAACCACCGTGAAAGAGGGCGGTAGTTATGAAGTGGAGGTGCCAGAAGCCTTGCCAGAGGGTGAGTATAAGGTAACAGTAGAAGTGACCGATCCTGCGGGCAATAAGGGTGATAACAACGGTAAAGGCACCATTGACACCACAGCTCCGACGGTGACGATTAGTTTAGACAAGATCGCCGGCGATGATGTGGTTAATAAAGCGGAATCAGAAGGCGATATTACCATTACTGGTGAAGTGAGCGGTGAGTTTAAAGCTGGGGATACGGTAACGGTGAGTGTGGATGGCAACAGCTACACCACCACCGTGGATGCAGAAGGGCATTTCAGTGTTGAAATCCCAGGTAGCGTATTAGCAGGTGCAGGCACTCCGACGGTGACAGCCAGCATTCGCACCCAAGACAGTGCGGGTAACCCAGGCAGTGGCAGCACAAGCCGTGACTATACGGTGGATGTGACTAAACCAAGCATTACGGTCGAGGTCCCAGAGAACACCAATGACAGCACCCCAACCATTAAAGGGGAGACCGATGCACCAGCAGGCTCAACGGTGACAGTGACCATTATCGATAAAGAGGATAAGACACAGACAGTGACCACCACGGTGAAAGAGGACGGCAGCTATGAAGTGGAGGTGCCAGAAGCCTTGCCAGAGGGTGAGTATAAGGTAACAGTAGAAGTGACCGATCCTGCGGGCAATAAGGGTGATAACAACGGTAA
>NZ_SMFT01000002.1:468828-469648 GCF_004339025.1 Volucribacter psittacicida | reverse complement strand
CACCAGCAGGCTCAACGGTGACAGTAACCATTATCGATAAAGAGGATAAGACACAGACAGTGACCACCACGGTGAAAGAGGACGGCAGCTATGAAGTAGAGGTGCCAGAAGCCTTGCCAGAGGGTGAGTATAAGGTAACAGTAGAAGTGACCGATCCCGCGGGCAATAAGGGTGATAACAACGGTAAAGGCACCATTGACACCACAAAACCGACCATTACCGTGGACGCGCCAGAAAGTGCTGTAGTTGAAGCTAGCTCAGAAACTATTACAGGCTCAGTTACTGTGAATGATAGTAATGGTGTTAAACAAATTACTGT
Source organism: Volucribacter psittacicida (assembly GCF_004339025.1). GTDB lineage: Bacteria > Pseudomonadota > Gammaproteobacteria > Enterobacterales > Pasteurellaceae > Volucribacter > Volucribacter psittacicida. The sequence goes on along the minus strand of NZ_SMFT01000002.1, from coordinate 469,329 downwards.
AAATGGTCAAGATGTGACAAACGCCACAGTCGCTACCCCAGTTACCATTACTACCGACAAAGGTACGTTAAAAGTAACAGGTTATGAGGCAAGCACAGGGGTAATCAGTTATGAATACACAGAGGGCAATAAAGCACACAATAACAAAGATCAAGCGGTGACAGACAGCTTTACTGTGGTTGCTACAGATACAGCGAATAACAGCCAAAGTAGCAGTTTAGTGGTTAATATTACCGACTCTACCTTAACGGCGGTAGCAGATAAGGATGAAGTAACGGCAGGTGTGAAAGTAGTCGCCTCAGGTAACGTATTAAGCAATGATGTTCAGGGAGCAGATAGCCCAGTAGTGGTTAGCAATGCGGGTACGCTTACTGGAAACTACGGTAGCCTGACCTTAAATGCAGACGGTAGTTATAGCTATACATTAGATAGCGCGAATGCAGCGGTAGAAGCCTTGAAAGGTAAGAGCGATACCTTAACAGAGAGCTTTAGCTATACCAT